>NZ_QVTE01000015.1 GCF_003429095.1 Peribacillus saganii | reverse complement strand
GAGGAGCCGTGTGCATTAATAGTGCAAGCACGGTTCTGTGAGGGGGAGGAACACAATCTACCAAAAGGTAGAGAGGTTCCCTTCTACTCGACTGATCTAGAAAGGATTAGCCGCCTTTGAACAATACAGAGAGCGTCTAGAACGAACTTTAATTCCGATTGAAGTAAGGGAATTAGACTAACTAAAAAAGGAATGATGTCTGTGCTTTCCATTGACCCTTCTACCAATACAGAACGAGAAAATTATAAGTTCCTGATAGGAAGCATCATACCTAGGCCCATTGCTTTCGTCACATCGCTTTCTGAAGAAGGAGTTCTGAACGGTGCCCCCTTTAGTTATTTTAATATCGTTTCGTCCAATCCGCCGATGATTTCTTTATCGGTCCAACGGAAAAATGGAACAATGAAGGATACGGCGAAGAACATCCTGGATACAAAGGAATTTGTCGTCCATATCGTCGATGAACAGAATGTCGAGAAAATAAATGAGACAGCTGCTTCCCTGCCTCCGGACCAAAGTGAAGTCGAACAGGCAAACTTGAAGCCGGTAGAAAGCGTAAAGGTTTCCGTCCCAGGTGTAAAAGAAGCGAAAATCCGGATGGAATGTACACTGGAACATGCCATTCAACTGGGAGGCACAGATTCACCTGGCTGCGATCTGTTGATAGGGAAGGTTGTCCACTTCCACATTGATGATGACATATATGAAAACGGAAGGATCGATCCGAACGGAATAGCTGCCGTAAGCAGGCTTGCAGGACAGAATTATGCAAAAATAGGCGACATTTTTGCCATCGAACGACCAAAATAACTAGTCCAGGAAAGGGGAGATAGACATGCAGAAAACAGCAGGCATCCATCATATTACCTCGATGGTGAATGACGCAAAGAGAAACATTGACTTTTATGCAGGGGTACTGGGGTAACGGTTGGTAAAAAAACCATCATTTCGACCGTCCGGAAGTATACCATCTTTATTTTGGGAATGGCACCGGACACCCCGGCAGTGTCATCACGTTCTTCCCATGGGCGAAACAAATAAAGGGCCGGATTGGCATGGGTCAGGTAGGAGTGACAAGTTATATGGTTCCTCCTGGCTCCCGCCCTTTCTGGGAAAGACGTCTTGCAAAGTTTGGAGTGGAGTTCAAATCCTTACAACGCTTTGGCGAAACCTATGTACAGTTTCAAGACCCTGATGGCCTTGAATTGTTTAAACTAACGGGGCAGGATTAGTGAATAAACAAGGGGGATAGGTTTTATTAGGTAGACCTTTCCAAATGGTAAAGTTCTGGCAGGTGAAACAGGCTTTCTTGTCGAAACTTAGATATATGAAATTCATTAAATTGGAGGGAAAAACGATGGCAGAAGTTTTGTTGTTACACCATGTTTTGGGCCGAACGAAGGGGATTGAAGCAATCGCCGATCAACTGAGAGATGCGGCGTTTTTGATAGTGTGATGTAAACTAATACATAATGTAGGAGGAAAATGCCTCTTTGCTGGGTTCTATATTCCTATTTTCATCGACTTCAATTAAAACCTTTTAAAGTGCTGCCTTTTCGTTTAAAGCCTTCTTTCATCTCCTACATCTAAATATATAAGAATATGTGTCCCTCAATTTAGTATAATAAACAGCCCTTCACACAAATGCGGAATGAAGACTACCGACCAAATTAGAGTAGCCTTTCTCACATCATCAAGCCAGTTCTTTTATTACATTGATACTAAATCCCTTGTTGATACAGTGAATTTTTGTAAAGAATCAGAACTAAGACTATAAGCATTAACATTCTTCTTGTACTGCTTTACTACATCAACGTGGTCATCATAACTATAAACAAAGAAATTTACATCTTTTTTTCCTTTTTTTAGGTTGATAACAAATGGAATAACATTAGTCTCAGGTTCTAGAAAAAATTTTTCATTACCTTTAATCATAAAATATTTTTTTAAAAATGAAGCTTCATTAAAATAGGCAATAAATCTTAGTTTGTCTTCTTCTTCTAAGCTCTTTCCCTTAAACGTTACAGTAACATCAATTGGATTAAGTTTAGGATGAAGTGCAAATTTACTTTCAAGCCATTCCACACCTACACTTGGAAGAGCCGTTAAAAGTTTAATAATAATTCCAATAATCGCAATTGCAATAGCCCATGTCATAATATATCAACTCCTTAAGTAATAATATCTGGTTACTAACTTACTAATAGATATTCATGATAAATATGGAATTATCGGGCCCTGATCCGCACTTGTTCATCAGTTTGACTCCGCAGAATCATTAGCAGGAGGTGCATCTGCTTTAAAGCATTTCCGTCCATATTCTAGGGCTTTCCAGCTACCCGCTATTTATGTGACAAGGTGTTCATGCGTCGATCCTATTACTTCTTGTTTGTGGTTGATGGTTTCCCTAGTCGCTTTTTTTAGGTTTCTCGCTACTTACCTGCTGCGTATTACATCCAGATAGAATAAGTAAGAATAAAACTGCTAAAAAGCTGTAATATTCAGCTTATAACTTCTTGTCCCATACGTCCTTCACATGTAAATATAAATACAGTTTTCATTATACATAAAAGAAAAGACAATTACCTGAGAACTTTTTGGAAAATAATCGATCTTTTATTCGTGAATATGACACGGATGAGTTGTACAAGTCATGCCCTGCGTTTCCCGGACACTTGTTTAGATATTTAAGTAATTGTAATACTATAAAATCGGAAGGTAACTAGTTAACATACATTACAAAAATTATCATATAAACGATTCAAAGAAGAAAGTATAGAAAATCGTGTCATATAATAATGACAACGATTTTCTATACTTTCTGGTTTTTTACCACAAAATCAATTTATTATGGAAAATGACATAAAATATCTATATTCCCCGGAGATTAAAAGGCAGTAAAGAGTTTTATGTCTTAATGGTGTAGAGAATTGTGTTACTCATCAGAAGGGGACATTAAAATAGATTGAGCGTATATAATTTGTCGTTTTTTAAAGTTTAAATTCGCGGCAGTTTTTGAAACATATAGGATTAGTCTCAGTATAAAAGAGAAATCTTAGATATTGAGACAGAATGAGAATTTATAAAATGCAAGGACAGATTTTAATGTTGTGTCATTTCTTTACTCCTTTGCCACTTTATTCATATAAAGTATAATAAAGTTCATAGAGAGAAGCGGATAGATATTAAGATGAAAAAAGAGGGATTATATTGAAAAAAATATTAATCATTGGCAGTAGTGGAGGCAACTTATTTAATTTAGGCGGTGCAAGTCCAAGGAAGCTGTTAGACGAAATTCTAATTCAAATTAAGGCTGCCGAATTGGAAGCTGAAGATTGCTTTTCGTGACAGCAGGTGAATCAATGGACACAGCAAATGATCACACCAGGGCCTCAATTTATCGTTTGGAAAAACATCAGCCCGTTGAGATTTTCAATGGCAATCTAAAGGATGCTAATATTGAAGCCTCCAAAGTAGATTCATATTTGGCAGACCGGATCAGGAATAATGAAGTGGATGGAATCATCGCAATGAGTGTGGATCCGGAAGGGACTAATCTACATACCATTAAGGCAGCTATTGAAACAAACATACCCATAGTTGGTACTGGCGGAACTTCAATGGCTATGATTACATCTAAAGGAGGCAATGTGATAGCGTCATCTGGTACCACAGGTACTACCAACAGAACCAGAGCAGTTTCGTTTATATCATGCCTTTGTAAGCACTGGGGTATTAAGTACAACCCTCAAATCGGAGGATCAGGCCATAAGGAAGAAATTGCAAGCGGCAATGTGTTTAAAAATATTAATATTAGAGGAATCATGATTTCATCTTTGCCAGGTTTTATTGCGATGGCCTTGGTATTGGCTTTAAGCAAAATCCCGGCGTTAGAAGGGCTTGGTGAAGTTACAGACCTCTTGCTGAAAGCTCTGCCAGTGATGATGGCTGTCATTGCGGCTAAGCAAGTATCTGAATTAGATGAAGTATCTATCCTGTCAGGTGTTATCGCAGGAGTTCTGTCTGTGAATGGCGGTATCATTGGCGGGATCATTGGAGGAATTGGAGCGGGTATTCTGGTTCATTATCTATTCGGAAAATGTATACAATGGCGCTTTCCGATGACAACTGTCAATATTGTGGCAGGCGGGATATCCGGTTTAATTTCAGGTTTAATTGTTTTCTACTTTATCGGACCGGTGGCGTTGAAGGCGGGTAACTTGATTAAGGAAATAATTGAATTGGCAGTGTCATTTAATCCCGTCCTTGCAGGCACGGTTGCAGGATTGCTTATCTGGCCTGCAATCTTGGGTGGTGTCTACCACGCAGCAATCCTCCCAATTGTGCTTCTTGAGATGGAGAAAACAGGAAACAGCTTTTTAGGAGCCGTGGATATGGTCGGTTTGGTCATGGTATCAGCTGGAATAACGCTTGCAAATATTCTTTCTCCAAGGGATAAAGGTGAAGCCGCAGTTGCAACGCCAGGATTTATGATCAATATGGGATTCGGTACCTTTGTGGAAGCTGCTTACCCTTTTATGTTCTCAAATAAGGCAGTATTTATAGGCGCAGTATTATCGGCGGGTCTTGGAGGAGCAATGGTCGGTTTCTTTGATGTACGGGGTACAGCTTATGTTCCATCTTTTACGGCACCTTTTATGTCGAATAACTCCATTGGATTTATCATTGCCATGGCGGTTCCGTTGCTATCTGCCCTAATTATTACTTTGATTGCTAACAAGAGAGCCACTAACAAAAAGAAAAAGGATGGAACAACAAACAATAAATCCCTTAAATTGGAATCCTATTAGACAAAGTATAACTAGCCTTGTAGCTTCATTGTCTACTCCACTCTACATAAAGATAGAAAGGAATTACCGTCTTTAAAGGGGTGAACAATCTTGTTGACATTCCTGGAGTAGGTAACATAAGTACCAAATTAACATCTGCACAGCTTAAACTGGCTGAAATTGACAGGATGTTAGTGAGTTTGGATAACTTAACAGTTATTCAACAAGAGATGAATGATTCTCATCAAAAGTTAAGTTCATTATTCGAAGAATATCAAAAAGAAAAAAGCACTGAAAAATTATTTGAAATTGAAGAAGTGTTAAATTCAAACTTGATTTATCAGATTGAAAAGTTAAGTAATACTACTATAGAAGCCAATAAAGTTCTAGATCTATCTTCAGGTGTTTTAATTACAGTAAATAAAGCTGAATCCCTTTTTAATTCATTACAGGAAGCAGGAAAAAAGACAGTAAATACACTTCAGTTTTGGAAGGAAAATGAAGGAAATTCTGATGGATCAGATATAAAAGAAACTTTAGAAAAAGATTTAGATGCTTCTAAAGAGAAGATTCAAAAGATGCCTAATGAAATAGAAAAACGATCCAGGGGCAGTATTACGTCAATAAGCATTGTTCAAAAAGAACTACAGACTATAAAGATAGCAGAAATGTTAAGTAGTAAATGAAGGGGGATAATCCCTCTTTTTGTTTTTTTGCATTTAGATAGGTTACGGTGAACCGTATCTATATGAGGTATTGAAAACTGGATGGTGCCAGAAGCACCATCCAGTTATTTTTATAAGAGTTTCACACTGATTGGATAAAGATAAGGTTCCTTTGGTGTACTGATTTTTTTCCACTCGGTAATTTTGATGTAAGGAAGTTCCATCCCATTATAGTTCGTAACATCCAACACACCATTGGCCTCGATCCATGTGTCCTGTTCAATACTAGAAGCATTCGTCAACTCTGAGAGGAATCCGATGATGCCGGCATCTGCAACACAATGAGTAATCAGAAATCTTGAAAGAACAAGCTGATTTTCTTTGAATCCATCCTCTTTATAAACAAATCCATTTAATTTAATTTTTCTTCCTTTGAATTTATTAATATCTTTACTGATTTCCTCGTAGTAGGCGTCATAAACATAGTCAGTCATTTCGATACTAGGAGTTGTCTCAAGCTTTTGGATAAGCTGATCAAATTGTTCCTGTGAAATTTCTTTCTGATCTGCGGATAAACCAGGGTCCACTGGATTATCATCAATCGCAGTTTCTTCACCTTGTGTAATATTGTCATCCGTATCTATTGCTTCAGGAGTACTTGTATCTTTTTGAGGAGATTTTTGGCTGGATAATACCGTCATACCTCCTTTTTTAGCTGCAATCGAGGAATCCAGAACCTTTGCAGGAAGCAAGAACCCCGTTAACAACGGAACTATAATAATCATATACGATATTAGTTTCTTACTATTAAAAGCTGCATCCCCATGGTCATGCCCACATGCATGGTCTTCATGGTAACAATGCTCGTGGCTATGTTCTTTAACACTCCAGATTCTTGTAATTTGAATAAAAAACAAGATTAAAAAAATGACGGAAGCGGACTGACTTAAACCGACATATTTAGGATTGATAAACTTGGTAATGTCTCCGGTAAAGTGCAGCTTGAAGAGCATTGCGGAAAACGCTAATAATATCAATGCTCTAACAGCCTGCTGATAAGAAAATTTCACGTTTTTTCCCCCTTATAGAAAGCTTTGCAGCAGCATGATCGTGAAAAAAATCGTTGAAATAACCAATGCCAGCATTCCCATTACAAACTTAACTCGGAAAACGCTTAGCATCATAATCGTATTTTTTAAATCAATCATCGGTCCGAAAATTAAGAAGCCCAAAATCGATGAGGTAGGGAAAATACTGCTGAAGGAAGCACCGATAAAGGCATCAGCTTCAGAACATAAGGATAAAACATAAGCCAAGGCCATCATAACAAGTAAAGAAGTGACTGGTCCATTACCTGTCTCCAATAGCGCCTTAGCTGGCATATAGGTTTGGACCAATGCTGCTAAAAAAGCACCCATGACAAGAAATTTCGCCATATCAAAAAATTCATCAATCGAATGAATTAGCATCGACCAAAATCGGTTCGTAAATGACTTTTTTTCAGTGTGAACGTGTGAATGAGCTGTCTCAATATTAACTGATGCTTTTAATTGGCTGCCTTTAAAAAGGAAGCTTACTGCCAAAGCCACCAAAATGGCGATTAAAAACCCTAATCCCATACGGAGTCCAGCAATTTTAAAGTTATTTCCAAACGCCATGTAGGTAGAGGCAATGACAATTGGGTTAATGAGGGGACCCGTTAACATAAAGCCCATGGCGGCATGAAGCGGTACCCCCTTTGATATAAGCCTGCGAACAATTGGAACAATTCCACATTCACATGCAGGAAAAAGGGCTCCAACAATACAACTCATAACGACGGCCATTACTTTATTTTTGGGAATCCATCTTTGAATATGTTCTTCGGTTACAAAGATTTGAATTATTCCAGCAATCAGAACTCCTATTAGCACAAAGGGGAGAGCCTCTATTAATATACTTAGAAAAATAGTATTCAAATTCAACAAAGATGGTGGAATAGTAAAAGTGCCACTATAGCCTGTACTATATGAAAAAAGCAGAAGAGTTAAACCCACAATTGCTAAGCCTGTAATATCTATCATATGAATAATCTTCTTCATATTAACCTCCTAATAATAGCCCTTACAGTATTTCCTCTATTAAATATATAGATACTATTAATAAAGTATGATTAGTTAACGTTTTAAATAAGTATTAAACTTTAGTCTTGTCAAAGAGCTATTAAAAAAAATCCCTCCACAATCAGTGGAAGGATATGATTGGTATACATTCATTATAGGAATTTATTTAAATGATTAATCATTTAAAGCGGTCTTAATGGTTTGTAAATTCATTCGCATAATACTGAAATAGTCATCTTTCTGCTTAATGTTTTCCTCCGTGATGGATTCAAGATTATGGAGAGTTAACGATTCTGCTCCTAATTCCTCTTGAATAATTTTTGCCACTTTTGGTGAAACACTCTGTTCGAAAATAACATAATGAATATTGTGTTCTGTTGATTCTTCAATGATATGTTGTAACTCTTTTTGTGATGGTTCCTGTGTCGGAGATAATCCGGCTATGGCAATTTGTTCAATACCATAACGTTCTTCCCAATATCCATAGGCTTCATGAGCAACTAATAAATAATTCGTTTTAGAATTTTCAATTGTAGTCTTAAATTCCTGGTCAAGTTTTTCTAATTCATCTTTTAATTGTATAAAATTGCTCTCAAATTCTGAAGCATGTTCTGGTTCTAATTCACTCAAAGTATTTTTAATATTTTTAGCTAGTTCGATTGATCGAATAGGGTCTAACCATACGTGAGGATCATAATTACCGTGGTTAAGATTTTCTTCTTCATGTTCGTGGCCTTCAGCTTCAGTGCTTTCGCCTTCATGCTCATGGTCTCCAGCTTTAGCTTCAGTGCCTTCAGCTTCAACGCTTTCGCCTTCATGGTCATGTTCCTCTGCTTCAGTACTTTCCGCTTCATGATGATGTTCCTCGTTATGAGAGGATTCTAATAGTTCAATCCCTTTTCCGGCTTCTAAAATAGTGACACTTTCTTTTTCCAATGATTCAGCAGCTTTTTCTGCAAACCCATCAATTCCAACTCCTGTGTGAATAAACAAATCAGATTCTGCAAGAGCAATCATGTCTTTTGGAGAAGGCTCAAATGAGTGGGCATCTACATTTGGAGGGTAAATACTTTTCACATCAACATAGTCTCCGCCAATTTTTTTCGTAAAATTTTCAAGAGGATAAATCGTTGTATAGATTGTTAATTTTTCAGTTTCGTTTTGTTCTGTTTGGACAGTTTCAGAGTTTTCGCAGCCTGCAAGAATAAGGCTAAGTGTTAAAACGGAAGTAGAAAGTAATTTACTGAATTTCATGCTTGTTAACTCCTATCAAAATAATCTTGTACTTATTTTTTACTGAAAAATAAATCGTAATTGTTCCGTTTTAAATTCTAAAACAAGTATATGAGATTGTAAATGATTTATGAGCACCTTTTACCTATGATCCTTTTCCAAAGAGTATACCTAATAAAAACTTATCTAAAAAAACTTGATTTTAAGATAAAATTTTTATAAGATTTTAATCGTAACCATTACGATTTAATAAAGGGGTAATGATTTTGTACGATTGGATTGTAATCGGAGGCGGAATCCATGGATGTACTGTCGCTTCTTTTTTAATTAAAAAAGGAATAGCAGCGCCTGAAAAATTATGTATTATTGATCCTAACAGTGAACCATTGTACAGATGGAAAAATAACACTGAACGAATCGGAATGGAGTATTTACGGTCTCCGGGTGTTCACCACATTGATGTAGATCCATTTAGTCTTCAAAAGTATGTGCGAAACGAACAAAGAAGCAAAATGGAACTGTATGGAAAATACAAGCGTCCAGCTCTTAAATTATTTAACGAACACTGTGATTCCGTTTTGAAAGAAGTAGATCTTAAAAAGTCTTGGCACCAAGGTTTCGTAAACGATATCAAAAAAGACCAAGGAATATGGAAGGTTATGACGAGTAAAGGGGAGGTATTTCAAGGACATAATATTGTTATTTCCATTAGTATTAATGACCAATTAAATATTCCCAATTGGGCTGAAAAAATGAAGTCTAAGCTGCCAAATCAAGTTTTTCATATCTTTGATGAGCATTTGCCTAATTTACAAACTGTTGAACCTACCATGGCAATTATTGGGGGCGGGATTACCGCAGCACATTTATGCATAAAGTTGTCGAATATGTTTCCCGGAAAGGTAACTTTAGTAAAACGCCATCCTTTTAGAGTTCATGATTTTGACAGTGATCCTGGCTGGTTAGGTCCGAAGCACCTAGCTTCCTTTCACAAAATCAAAAAATATGAAGAGCGCCGAAGTATTATACAACAGGCTAGAAATAAAGGGTCTTTACCAAGTGAATTGTTTCATAAATTAAAAAGGCTTGAAAACGAAAACAAAATATCTATTGTAAATGGCGAAGTTGAAACTGCTTCTTTTTCTAATGATAATGAAATCATACTAAAAATCGAGGACAAGGAACTGACAGTACAAACAGTCATGTTAGCAACTGGTTTTTTACCCTCGCTACCAGGTAAGAGCTGGATAGAAAAATTAATTAAAGAGCAGGATTTAAACTGTGCGAAATGTGGATATCCGATTATTAACAAAGCATTGCAATGGTGTCCTCATTTATATGTTTCAGGACCGCTTGCGGAGCTTGAAATAGGACCTATCGCAAGGAATATTTCCGGTGCAAGACAGGCTGCTGAAAGAATCGTAAATAGTTTATAGGATATAAATCGTAATGATTTTGATTTACAAAAAGGGGAAATGGAAATGTCAAAAAAGATACCAGTTACAGTTTTAAGTGGATATTTAGGTTCAGGTAAAACAACGTTATTAAATCATATCTTAACGAATCGTGAAAATAAGAAAATCGCAGTCATCGTTAATGACATGAGCGAAGTAAATATTGATGCTTCTATGGTTAAACAAGGTGGTTTTTCCAGAACTGATGAAAAGCTAGTTGAACTGCAAAATGGATGTATTTGTTGTACGTTAAGAGAAGACTTGATCATTGAAGTGGAAAAGCTTGTTCATTCAGGGGATATAGACTATATCGTGATTGAATCTACCGGGATTTCTGAGCCTATTCCGGTTGCACAGACGTTTACTTATACAGATGAAACTTTAGGAATCGATTTATCTGAATTTTGTAAGCTGGACACGATGGTGACAGTAGTTGATGCCAATCGTTTTTGGCAAGATTTTTCTTCTGGAGAAAGCTTGTTGGATCGAAAGCAGGCCAATGATGTAACCGATACTCGTGAAGTAGTCGACTTATTAATAGATCAAATTGAATTTGCCGATGTTTTAGTATTAAACAAGATTGATTTAGTGGATAGGGATTCTGTTCTTGAGCTGAAAACGGTATTACATAAACTAAACCCAGAAGCGAGGATTATTGAAAGCGCCTTTTCACAAGTACCATTAAGTGAAATTCTGGATACAAATCTTTTTGACTTTGAAAAAGCCAGTCAAGGGGCGGGATGGATCAAGGAATTAAACGAGGAACATACTCCGGAAACGGAGGAGTATGGGATATCGTCCTTTGTGTATCGCCGCAGAAGACCATTCCATCCGGAAAGATGGATGCACTGGCTTGAGGATTGGCCAGTAGATATTGTTCGAGCAAAAGGGTTCTTTTGGCTAGCTACTCGAAATAATATAACAGGTTTGTTGTCACAAGCAGGACCTTCCATCATCATTCAAGGTGCTGGGGAATGGATCGCTGCTTATTCCGAAGAAGAAAGGGAGCAAATTCTAAAGGAAGAACCGGAGTTGCTGGAAAAATGGGATAAAGAATTTGGAGATCGGATGATAGAGCTTGTTTTCATCGGGGTTGACATGAACCGTGAAGAAATCGAGACTTCATTAGATAAATGTTTGTTAACAGATGAAGAAATGAACACCGACTGGTCTAAATTTAATGACCCACTTCCAGCATTTGTGGTTACTGAATAAAATCAAACAAATAAAAAATGTAGGAGGAAGAAATAATGAGAGTAAAAATTACGTTAGCATGTACTGAAACAGGAGATCGCAATTATATTACAACGAAAAACAAAAGAAACAATCCTGACAGAATTGAGCTAATGAAATACAGCCCACGCTTAAAAAAACGTACATTACATCGTGAAACGAAATAATCAATTTTTATGACCCTTAGTAACCATCCTAAGGGTTTTTTTATTTTTTCGAGGGAATACTTCTAAAAGAATAAACAAGGAGGTGAAATAAAATGGAACACCATGCTCATTCAGCTTCAGAGCATACGCATCAACACAGTATGGCTTGTGGTCATACGAAAATACAACATGGTGATCATATTGATTATGTACATAATGGTCATCTTCACCATGAACACAATGGTCATTGGGATGACTGTAAAATTCCAGTAAGTGATCAGAATCCTTATGTATGTAAACAAATCGAATGCGGTTGTAACCACGAAAGTGATTGTGGACATGAAATGGTTCCTCATGGTGATCATATGGACTATTTAGTAAATGGAAGATTACATCATGTCCATAATGGTCATTGTGATGA
This sequence comes from Peribacillus saganii, assembly GCF_003429095.1. Classification (GTDB taxonomy): domain Bacteria; phylum Bacillota; class Bacilli; order Bacillales; family DSM-1321; genus Peribacillus; species Peribacillus saganii. The sequence goes on along the minus strand of NZ_QVTE01000015.1, from coordinate 151,920 downwards.
TCATGGACCAGTTGAATTAGTAAAATCATAGATTGAAAATTAAAACAGAACCATTAATTCAAAGGTTCTGTTTTTAAATTTGTCAATGATTTATTATTATTAAATCTCACAAGCATTTTTATACTTTTATTAAATATTATGAACTTAGATAACAACTTTAACGACATTTATGAAATCTGAAAATGGTTTACAAAACGGAAAAGAAGAAATATAATCATTAATGTAAATCGAAACGATAACGTTTTATGATAGTAAGGAGTTAGTAGTTTTAAATAAGAAGGAGGATACATTAATTTGTAAAAAACGTCAAAAGAGTGGAGAAGAAAAATGAAGAACGGTATACTGCTGGCGGTCTTGTCGTCGCTGGTGTTCAGTATCATGAATGCACTTGTGAAAGCTGTTAGTTTAAATATCCCCTCAGCAGAAGTTATGTTTTTTAGAAGTATTATAGGTACTGCAATGATTTATTTTTTGATGGTTAAGTCCCAAGTTGCCTTTTCTAAAAAGGGAATCCCAATGCTTTTAGTCAGGGGATTGCTTGGTGCTCTTTATTTGTTTGCATTTCATATGAAAATCGTAAAATATCAGATTACTCTAGGTATTAAATCGTAATTATTACTAATTAGAACATATTATAAATCGTAATTACTACGGTTTAGTATATTTTTTAAATCGTAATTATTACGAAATAGTATGCACATATAAAAAATTGAAGAAGAACTATAAAAAATATTATAGTTATAGTTATACAGAAAAGTGTCATTACCTAAAGATAATTATTAAGTGAATAAGTTAGGATGAAATAATATGAAAATCATCTTCAAAACTGCCTTTAACATCTGAAGAAAGATTAATTTTAAGAAGGTGCAAAGTAAAATTATATGAGAACGCTGATATGGATGCATCTCATTTATCTGAATGTCTACAATCTTCTTTCGAGCGTGCCAAATATCTACGTGCATTAGCTCAATTCCAAGCAATTCCTTCTATTGGACCAAAGTTGGCTCAATGGGTTACTGAAATGGGTTATTATTCTTTGGAAGAGATAAAAAATGAAGAAGGTGCTGATTTAACTAATCGATTGGAGGAACATTTCGGATATTGGGAAGATCCCTGTGTAGAGGATACCTTGCGATGTATAGTCCATCACGCTAAGCATCCTGGTAGCGAAAAAAGCTGGTGGCATTATACAGATGAGAGGAAACAGTATCTTGAGCTAAATGGATATCCTGAAACAAGGCCCGCGACTCCTTGGAATGAGAAGAAAGTAAAAAATAAATAGGACAAACTTAATTTTCCTCTTACATAGGTGCTTTTTTATGCAGTTTCTTGTTCTAATGGGTTGGATTCTCTGTAATGAATCAATAGGAAATCCAATAAACCTAATATCCTTGTTCCAGAATCGGACGCGATTTTGGAAGATCATTAGTCTAATTCCTCGGTACAAATGCAGAGGATTTAGATTTTTTTATCTCTCAATATCCTTAACATTGTAAATCTGTGGTTTTCTTGACATTCTTCCAATGGTAAACGTGTTGGAAACAAGTGGTAAATCTTGTGGCAATCGGCGGTAAAAAACATGGCAGAAGGTTTCCATTCCTATGGCCGTAATCAAACATTAATTAACAGCGGGGATTTTTCCTGCACTTTTTTTGACAAAGATAAAGAGTGGGCTTTACACCTGCTTAAGCTGCTAAGTTATAAAATGTATCCTAAACTCTGCAAAAATTGGAATTCTATCTGCTTTTCAGATTTTGTCTTATTATTTGTTTCATAAAATTTAACATTCTCAAATGACCAAAAAATGCAGATGAAATAAAGGCTGTTATATATTCATGTGGTATATCGATAATATACTGGTCTTTAATAATATTTAATTTTTCATAAAAGGATTCTTTTATATATTCATTCATTTTTTTAGGAAAAGCTGGATCTCCATTTGAAATAATCATAATTCATGAATAGCTAAAAAATGTAATTTTTTTTGAGACAGTATGACCGTCCCCGTTTAATTGGGGGATTGCCAGGAGATGCTATAGACAAAATAGTTGTTGAGGCAGAGGGTGGTTGGAGTGAAGGTTTTGTCGATGATTCAGCCTTGGGCAAGTCTGTTTGTCTTGCGCGAGGCTCAATATGAAACGAGGTCGTGGAGTACGAAATATCGCGGCCCTCTTGCGATTCATACCAGCAAAAAAGTCGATAAAGCGGTCTGCAGCCTTGGGGCGATCAAGTCTCTGCTTTCAAAGCATAGGTACAATACCGATGATCTTCCAACTGGCGTGATCATTGCTGTCTGCCAGCTTGAAAATTGTTTGAGAGTGATGGAAAACAACGAGACATCGGCCGTGTTGGAGGATGGAAGAATCGTATCAGGCAATGACTTTTTGCTCGGAGATTATGAAGTGGGAGGGTATGTCTGGGAAGTCAGGAATATGAAGATGCTGGACAGCTTCATTCCGGCTAAAGGAAGGCTTGGGCTATGGGAGTATGATGTATAGAGTGCCTGTTCATCGGGGAAAGCGCGCTTTATTGATTGGTATCTTTACCCGCGAAATTAAGGAAGGGCTCAAAGAGACACCGGGACGGTTCCGACGTCTCGGTATGTAAAAAAATATATTTATTAGACTGCAGGACGGTCCGAGACCACTGGAAAAGTGTCTTTTACGTCTTTATAAAAATAGTCTCACCTCTAGACTGCTGATACAACAGGAGTGATGGTAGTACTTAGAAATTAAAAAATTATATAGAAGAAGGAGGATAGACATTTCCTTTCCTCTTTAGGTTATCGCTACAGCGTTGGGGTAGCTGTTTAAACCTCGGTTCTTTCTTAACTAAAAAATCTCCATTTCTATACTCGGACCGCTTTCTTGCTTAGATATCCCTTAAGCTGTAAAGTCCTTTTTCCCTGTCCCCTGATGCCACTTCCATAATCAATCGAACTGGAAATAATTGATCGATTGATGCAGCTTCCTTGGCTACCCTGACTGGGTGGCGCAAAGGGAGAACCACACTTCCTGTCACTCACGCAATGTGCTTCGTATAGGCAGCAAGATACGTCAAATAAATCCATAAATCGTCAAAAGGATATTGATAATTTGCAATATCTCTATATTATTTTTCTTTATACTTCAAAATCAAATCTTATGCTTTAGACAGGGTTAGGAAACGGCTTTACAGGAACTGCACAAATTAGCTTAGAGAACAGGTGGCGGAGAGATGAGGATTATTTTGCCCATCTTTTAAATGGTTTGGGTTGGTAAATAGCTTTGAAAAATCAAGACATTAAAAGGATAGGGGAAGAAACTTCTGTTGAAGATGATGTTTTAGATGGAAGGGTAAATGAAATACTTGGTCAAGGACATGCTATCTATAACTTTTGTGCTACCCTATACAATTCACCAGATTCAAAAAAGTATTCCAGGCAATTTCCTATTGAATTTAAATTCACATCAAGACCAAAAGGATGTTCCATAAATGGAGGTCCATTATTATATAAAACGCAGGGAGAAGATTGGCAAGAGTATCCTGGCAAAGATTCTATTGAATGACTGTTCTACGTCTAATAGTAAAAGTGAAATGATCAAATATGAAACGTAATTTTCATCTTTCGTGAACTACTTGCGATACCTGTAGAATAAAAAACATACGTGAACGAACATGATATAAATATAATTTATTTTTTGAGGGAGTGTTTAACATGGCTGATATGAAAATAAATGTGAATGCTGTTTGGGATGGTGGAGTAAAAGGGAATGGAACCCTTAAAGCGGAGTATCTTGATACAAAAATCGCTATTCCTGCATTTTTAGGGGGTAGTGGCAACGGAGCAAATCCAAAAGAGATTCTTGTTTCTTCGGTAACTGCTTGTTATACAGCAAGTCTTACGTTTGTACTTGCAAGCAGAAACCTGCCTGTTGCTGAGCTTACAGTGAACTCAGAGGCAAATATTTCTGATAATGAATATAAAATTATCCATTATCCTCACATCGTTTTATCTAAAGATGCAACAGAAGAACAAATTCAATCCGCACAAAGAGCGACGGAAGCAGCAGATAAAGGGTGTGAAGTCGGAAATTTATTGAAAAAAGCAGATGTTAAAATTGAAATTCAAGGTAAGGTTTCTTTGAAATAAACTGATTCATTCAAAGATGTAGTAATTTATTTTTAGACCTTTTAAATAAAACAGTGTTTTAAATTTAAGGCGGCGATTCTGCTGCCTTTTTTATGTGAGGAAACAACTAAAATTGCGCTTGAAGAACTAGTAGTAAACATTCCACTGATACATTCCAAATAAGATCGTGGCTTATATTGAGGGGGTTATGATAATATCGAGTAAATTTTTCTTGACTTCATAAACTGTAAATATTAATATTACAGTAATTCCTTTTTAACAGGAAGGAATCAATTTGAAAAGCGGCTTTTAAAATAGTTTAGTTGTTAGGGACATTTTCCAGAGCATTGCTTCGTAATGTCTATACTGTAAACTATTTTATTACAGTAGGTTTTGCTAAAACAAACTGTAACTTTTGATATTACATTAAAAGGGGGCAATTTTGTATTTTTGGTAAACATTAAAAAATACTTTTATTAAAATTATAAGAATGAATTGGAGGATATTATTATGGCTATTTCACACGTAACAGATCAAACATTTGGCACTGAAATTAAAGAGGGATTAGTTTTAGCGGATTTTTGGGCACCATGGTGTGGTCCTTGTAAAATGATTGCACCTGTATTGGAGGAAATCGATGGTGAAATGGGTGACAAAGTTAGCATTTTCAAGCTTAATGTAGATGAAAATGCAGGAACAGCAGGGGAATTTGGAGTCATGAGCATACCAACGCTGATTCTTTTCAAAGACGGAGTGGAAGTAGATAAGGTTATCGGGTTTCATCCAAAAGAAGCTTTGACGGAAATAATTTCAAAGCATATGTAATACAGACTTTCAGAATAAGAGGATGAATTTATATCTGAGTATATAAACCATTCTCATTGCCAGACCTTTCACCGCTTGCACGTTGGAAGTTCTCCAGCTGTTGCTTTTCGCAATACACTAGAATTTGCACAGCTCGCTGAAATTTTAGCTGAAATTGTTAACAGTCACAGGTAAAAGTACGAATATATGAAAAAGTGTTAGCAACAAATCTTTTTCTTTTTGAGGAGGAAAAAATAATGAGTAAAAAAGCACTCTTAATTATACCGCCAGAGCGTTTTAATGAAGATGAGTTATTCAAACCAAAAGAAGAGCTTGAAAATGCAGGAGTCGAAGTAACTATTGCCAGCACCGTGGCAGGTGAAATTACTGGTGACTATGATGGGAAAGCAACTGCTTCGGTTATCTTTTCAGACGTATCGCCCACAGAATTTGATGTTGTTTCGGTAATTGGAGGATCTGGTACAAATGATCATCTATGGGGAAATCAAGAATTACAAGGCTTTTTGAAGCAAGCTTACAATGAGAAAGTTCTTGTAACAGGAATTTGTGCAGGGGCTGTTACAGTTGCTAAAACTGGTTTGCTTTCTGGAAGAGAAGCAACTTGCTATCCAGTAGATGTTCAAATGAACGAATTGATAGCTGTTGACGTTAAATATGTTGAACAACACGTTGTTGCCCATAGTGATATTATTACTGGCGATGGTCCACAAGGTGCGGAAGAGTTTGGAAAAGCCCTTGTTAAAGCATTACGCTAGGTCTACATTTTAGTTGGATAGAGTGTGGTTCGGAATTAAATTTCGAACCCGCTGCATCCATTAAATATAAGCATTTTTTGTGAGAATAATAAGTTTTTTCAATTCAAGGAGGGTTTTTAGTTTGGGCAAAAAAATTGCTGCACTTATCACCAATTTATTTGAGGATGTTGAATTTACAGAACCTGCAGAAGCATTCAAAGAAGCTGGTCATCAAGTGATTACAATTGATAAACATGCAGGAAATGAAGTAACTGGTAAAAAAGGCGCAACCGTAAAAATTGATAAAGCCATAGATGAAGTTAATCCTGCAGACTTTGATGCTTTGCTTATCCCAGGTGGTTTCTCCCCTGATTTACTACGTGAAGATGACCGCTTTGGTCAATTCGCAAAAGAATTTATCCAAGAAGGTAAACCTGTATTTGCCATTTGCCATGGACCACAAGTATTGATCGATACAGACCTATTAAAAGGCGTCGACATAACTGGTTTCAAATCTATTCGTAATGATTTAAAAAATGCAGGGGCTAACTACAAAGATGAAGAAGTTGTGGTAAGCAATAATATTGTGACTAGCCGTATTCCAGATGATATCCCGGCATTCAATCGTGAAGCTCTAAAACTATTAGCAAAGTAAAATAATGAAGCGTTGGTTTATATTATTATCACTAAAAGAAGTATGTAATATTGTTTTCAGATAAAACCTAAAAAGAATTTTTTAAGGAGGGTTCATACAATGTTATTAAAAGGAAAACGTGTGGTCGTAATAGGTGGTACTTCTGGTATCGGATTATCCGCAGCTAAGGCATTTCTTGATGAATCTGCTCAAGTCATTATTGCAAGTCGTTCTGATGCAAAACTATCGGAGGCAAAGAATCTACTTGGTGCTAATGTGGAAGCATACAATATTGACTTTCGCAGTGAAGAAAAACTAGCTGACTTTTTTAAAATGGTAGGGAATTTTGATCACCTTGTCGTTACGGCAGGTGAAGGTGCAATGGGTCATTTTAGTGAATTACCTGTTGCAGATGTTAGAGAAGCGTTTGATAGTAAGTTTTGGGGCCAATACTTAACTGTTCGTGCTGCGATCCCGTACTTAAATGATACCAGTTCTATCACATTGACCTCTGGTGTTTATGGAATCCGTCCACCACAGGGGGCAAGTACACTTGCTTCGATCAATTCAGCGATCGATGGATTGGTTAGGGGGCTTTCAGTAGACCTGGCCCCTATACGGGTAAATGTTGTTTCACCTGGTATTGTAGACACCCCACTCTACGGAGGGATGCCTGACGAGCAAAGACAAAATTTATACAGCAATATTGCACAGCAGCTACCTGTTAATCGCGTGGCACAGCCTGAAGACATTGCTGAGGCCTACGTGTACTTAGTGAAAAATGGTTTTACAACTGGTACTGCTCTTCTTATTGATGGCGGGGCTCACTTGGTGTAAGTGTGCATTATTATGTTATTTTTGTGGCTATACTACAACAATGTATAGCCACATTCATTTTTTAAGTAAGGCTGTTTTCGCAATGAATGTTGCTTAACGTACTAAACGTAAAACCGAATGAACATTGGTTTCGTGGCGTCTATTCGCAAAAGTACTAACAAAGATGCTGTGGGAATAAGGTAATTGCAGAGTATACGGTTCTTATAACAACAAAGTTTACGAAAAGAGCCTTAAATAATCGAATTTTTCAATAAATGGCAATAATTGAAGCATTGCAGTTCAAGAAAAACAAGGTGAGATTTGAAAGGAATGATGAAAATGAGTGCACGTGACCAAGAAAAAATATCGAGTTTTAAGGATTCACTTGAAAAACGTGTAGTAACTTTACCAGATGGAACTTTTCTTCCAAGCATTGGTCAAGGAACATGGTACATGGGTGAAAATCCTCAAACGAAAAACAAAGAAATCAAAGCTTTGCAGCTTGGAATAGAACTAGGCATGAAGCTGATCGATACGGCTGAAATGTACGGAAATGGCGATTCCGAACGTTTAGTTGGTGAGGCAATCAAGGGGCGCAGAGATAAAGTTTTTTTAGTATCGAAAGTATATCCTCATCATGCCGGGTTAGATTCGATTGAAACCGCATGTGAAAATAGTCTAAAACGACTAGGAACAGATCATCTGGATTTGTATCTTTTACACTGGAGAGGTCGTGTTCCTTTGGCAGAAACGATTGAAGGAATGGAGAGACTGCGCAAGGATGGTAAAATTGTAAGATGGGGAGTTTCTAATTTTGATACAGATGATATGAAAGAGTTGTGGAATACCGCTAACGGAAAAAAATGTGTGACAAATCAAGTGTTATATCATCTAGGTTCTAGAGGAATTGATTATGACCTTCTGCCATGGCATCAGGAACATAACATGCCAATTATGGCCTATAGTCCCCTGGCCCAGGGAGGGAGCTTAAGAAGACAATTACTAAGCGATCCAACCATCATTGAGATTGCAGAAAAATACAATGTGCAGCCATTACAAATTGCTCTTGCGTGGACCATCCGTTCGAACAACGTAATTGCTATCCCAAAAGCTGTTAAGGAAGAACATGTTTTAGCCAATGCTCAAGCTGCTACAATTCAATTGACCATAGAAGATCTGAACAGACTTGACGAGGTATTTCCAAAACCAACAAGAAAAATACCTTTGGATATTATATAAAATGAATGGGGACAAAGGATATTTACTCTTTGCCTAGGAGAACCTGCCAATGTCCCTTCTCAAACTCTGATTTGTCAGCAGAGTCCTAAAGTAGATTTCTTCACATGCTTTCCCCTTTAGGCTCCTCCCATTATATCCAATTTTAAGAAGAGATCCGCAGTTTATTGCTTCGCACGTTTTCAAACGTCGAATGGCAAAAAGTGACCAATTAATATTATTTCGGAAGGAGGAAGAAAGTGATGATTGAAGTATTCTTTACAGTTAATTTTAAAAATAAAAATTATCAAACAAATGTCATTGTAAATAAAGAAATGACATGGGAAAAAATTAAACAGCTAGCAGAAGAACAAGTTAAAAAACAATGGGATTTTTAAACTTACTTTTACAAAAATCTCAAAACACGCAAATTTGTTTACGCACCTTTAAGGAAGAGAACGTGATTCTTAAAGCTTAACAGGACGCTTGGAATTCCTTATTCATGGTTAAGAGTTGACAACACTTCTAATTAGATACTTGACAAGATAAACTGTAACAATTATTATTACACTATGTTGATAGTTTTAAAAAAGATGCAGAAGCTATATGTAAAGCAAAAAGGTGAGTACCTGTGTTGATTTCTAAGGAGGCAGTCCATGAATAGTGATTTTACGCTTGCCATTCATAGTTTAACTTATCTTGCGTTGCAGCCGGACCGTATGTCAACAAGTGATGGTATCTCAGAGAGTGCTGGTGTCCACCCAGTACGTATTCGTAAAGTGCTAAGCCTGTTAAAAAAACATGGATTTATTAAATCAAAAGAAGGAACCGGCGGCGGATTTATTTTTAATCTAGAGCTGAGTGAAGTTAATCTTTGGGATATATATATGATAACCTCTGAAGGTGCTTTGCAGCCTAAGTGTCCTGATTCAAATGAAAAGTGTATTGTGGGAGCGAATATGAAAAGAGTATTATTTACAATTTTCTTAGGTGCGGAAGAACATTTGGGTGAATATTTAAAGAACTATACAATTAAAGAAGTTGTCGATCTTGTAAATCAAGAACAAAACAGCGGCTGTGACTGATGGCCGTGGACTTCTTTTTATTAAATGTAATAAAAAACATTACAGATTCATCTGGGTGATCGATGACTGTTGCTAAAAAAAGGTTCTTTCTTAATTATATTCATAAAATACTAAATAACTTAAGAAGGTGAAAAAGGATGTTGACGAATGGTAATTCCGTTTTGAAAACAGGTGATTGGATTAAGGGAAAATCAGGGGATGGGGAATTAATAATTGGTTTTATTGAGTCACAGAGTATTCTCGATGGAGTTGTTAAAGTAACAGTTGCTAAGAGTGACAATCGTGGAACGGTTGGCAAAACAATTCCTATATTAAGTAAAAATTTTAGGAAACTGCCACTTTCTAAGGTGGTAAACAAGGAACAAATTCTATTTCTAATAGACTTGGCATTATTAACGGGGGATGAAGCATGGTTTAATGAGCTTTCTTCCAAGTTAAACTCCATCAATTAGCTTGTTGATGGAGTACATTAAAACTTATACCAATTATAAATAGATTTTTTAAATTAAATTACAAAGTGCTTGGAAATTGATTTTTCGTGAAAAATTTTGGTTTATCCAATATATTTTTTTTGAAAAGTATTAACATGGCTAATATGAAAGTAAATGTGAACGCTGTTTGGAATGACGGAGTAAAAGGGAATGGAACGCTTAATGCAAACTTCCATGAAACAAAAATTGCAATCCCTGCATCCATAGAAGGAAGCGGGGATGGAGCAAATCCAAAAGAGGTACTTGTTTCATCTGTGACAACTTGTTATACAGCAACTCTTGTGTTTGTGCTCGAAAGTAAAAAGTTAAAATTACGTATTATCCACATATTGTTTTATCTTCTGATGCAACTCAAGAACAGATCGAATCAGGACAAAGAGCTGCAGAAGCGGCATGGTGTTCGATTTGAGATGTGATAATATGCTTTCCATTTTTTTGATAGCTTTCGGAAACGCCAAAAAGGGCCATATTATCTGCTTCAATTCCGCCGCTGGTAAAAATAATTTCATTTTGCTTCGCCCCAATGCTAGCAGCCATCTTCTTACGAGCCTGATGTAACCTCTAAGCTAACAAATTTTTTAAATATTCAGGTCAATGCCGCTGTTCTGCATGTGTGTCAAAAATAAGAGAAAATGGGCATAGCCAATTTCCAGTTTCAATCTACGAAAAGCACCGGAATTCCCTCTTAAAGGGATGTTTCAGTGTAACAAATTTGAAAATGTCAAAAAAATGATTTGCCCAGCCGGAAGCCTTAGAAGAACTGAATAAGACACTGGAAGAGGGCTACAGCAAAGAATTAGTTGTAATGGCAACTGGTCTTGGTAAAACGTACTTGGCAGGTTCCTTTGCGGAGAAATTCAAGCGGATACTGTTTATTGCTCATCGGGAAGAAATATTGTACCAGGCAAAAAGCGTTCCTTTCAAATGATTGTGCCTGCGAAAACGTACGGTATCTATTATGGGAAAGTAAAGGAAGAAAATGCGGACACTATTTTCGCATCTATATATACCCTTAGCTCCCAAAAACATTTGCATTCTTTTCATCCTGCAGAGTTCGATTTAATTATTGTTGATGAGTTTCACCATGCTGCAGCAGACTCCTATAAACGTGTTCTCGATTACTTTAAGCCTGCTTTTTTATTGGGAATTACGGCTACACCTGACCGAAATGATAATAAGGATGTTTATGCAACCTGTGATGGAAATGTAGCCAATAAGCTGGATTTTCTGGCGGCTATCAGCAGAGAATGGCTGGCACCTTTTAATAATGGCTGGGAAATAGATATTGAGCAGGAACTGCTACAGGCTCAGTTAAGAGATGACATGGCGGTTAAAATACTTTCTGCATGGAGGGACAAGAAGCAAACACGGACAATTGATTTTCATTCTTTTACTAACTGTGCAATTTTCGTTACATCTTTATTGCAATCATCAAAAATAATGAATTAACTCATATAAAGGCTAAGTTGTTCATATGACTTTTCAGATATTATAACTTAATTACCGTTTTCACTCATAGAAAGTTAAACTATTAAAATATAAAAAAAGTACACCCCTCTAAAAAAAATAGAATATAAAGCGCTTACATTAGTGTTTATAATCAATTTTAGAAGTACTAAATTTTATATCGAGGGGAGTAATTTTCATGAGACAAATTTCTGGAAAAATTAAATTGCCTGCAGGGAAAAAAGTAGCTGTTAACCTTGGTGCAGATTTTGACGCGCATTCTGTTTGGATGGGATCTATGAACAAATTTTCGCCATCATATATGCATAGAGGTGAATTTGGTGCAGAAGTTGGCGCCCCAAGATTATTAAAATTAATGGACAAGTATAATATTAAAGGAAATTGGTGTATCCCAGGCCATACAGTTGATACTTTTTTTGATATTTGTAAAGAAGTGGTAGAACGCGGGCACGAAGTCACGCATCATGGATATGCCCATGAGAATCCAACGCCTATGAGCTATGAAGAAGAAGAGGCGATCATGATTAAAGGATTTGAGTCATTGGCCAGGCTGGGTGTCAGACCACGAGGCTATAGATCACCAGCGTGGGATTACAGCCCAAATACATTATCGATTTTAGAGAAGCATGGATTTGAATATGACAGCAGCCTAATGGGAAATGATTTGCATCCATATCGCCCACGTCCAATTGTTCCGCACATGGACAAAGCAAGTGAATATGGAAAGCCAAGTAGAATATTAGAAATTCCGGTTTCTTGGTATTTAGATGATTTCCCTACACAAGAACTTGTGTTTGGATCTATGGATGGATTGGCGGATCCGGATGTTCTGTTCCAGCGTTGGAAAGATATTTTTGACTATGCTGTTGATCATGAAGAAGGTGCATGCGTTGTTCTAACTACACATCCTCAAACGATTGGCCGTGCACACATGATTACAAGATTAGAAAAATTAATTCAACACATGGAATCTCGCGGAGCATGGTTCTGCACATTGGGTGAAATCTATGATAATTTCGAGGAAAATCCAGTCCATAAGGAAGCTGCTGCAGAAGTCTTAGCTTAATTTTATAAATATACCAAGAACGCGAGCCTCTAGAAAGTTATTTCTAAGGTTCGTTCCTTAATACGTAAAAATGGTATGCAGAATATTTTATTGCGGAGTATGGTTCTCTACAACAGTTTTCTTTTAGAATTTAAACAAATGGAGTGATAAACGATGACTAAAGCCAAAATTTCAGCGTGCCAGTTAAAATTAAAACCGGTTGCAAGTTTCAGGGAGTTTGCAAACCAGGTTGAGGAAATCATTGCTCAAGTCCCTGCAGATTCAGATTATGTACTCTTTCCGGAGCTTGTTACGTTAGGTCTTGTCAATAGTTTCGCAGGTTCTGATAATTTCGAAGTAAAGGATATTGTTAAAGTTTCAGAATATACTGAGGATTACAAGAACTTATTTAAAAACCTTGCCATTGAACGTCAGCAGGTGATTATTGCAGGCTCCCATCTGGAACGCCGCGGAGACAAGTATTATAATATTTGTTACGTTTTCGATAAAGACGGCAGTTATGTTGAACATAAGAAAACGCATATTTTCCCTGCTGAGGGCAACTGGCAAACATGTGAAGGGGACGAATTAGAAGTTTTCGATATTGGCCCTGCAAAGATTGGAATAGCGATTTGTTATGAATCTGAAATTCCTGAAATCTCACGTATTCTTAGTATGAAGGGAGCAGAGATTATCTTCTGCCCTTCATATACATTTACTGAGGCAGGCTTCTGGCGTGTACGGCATTGCTCTCAAGCACGTGCAATTGAAAACCAGGTGTATTTTGTTCATTGTCCAACAGTTGGGGATCCAAGCCTTCCTTTCCCGGCAGAGGGGTATGGGCGAGCTTCTATCTTAAGCCCTTGTGACATTGCATTTCCTTTTAATGGCGTTGTAGCAGAGGCGGGTACGAACCAAAATACTGTAATTTCTGGAATCGTCGATATTGAAGAACTTTATGTAAATCGTAAAACAGGCGCAGCCACAACATTTAATGACAGAACCCGCAAAGAAGGTATGTACGCGAAATATCCGCCTTATGATGCAATAGCGAGAAACAAGGTTTTGAGCCCGACTACTTAGGAGATAGCATTCAAAATAATGGATCCATTCGATTAGCATATCTCATGATTTTAATCAAGAAGGGATAATTAACTGGAAAATAGCATAACACCATAAAAATAGAATATAAATTAGTAAATAGAGTGAGAAATCGTATTGGATTTCGCACTCTATTTTTATTAAATCGTTAATCATACCGCTCAACAAAAATTGGTACCAACAATTTATAAAAAAGCCTGTTAATTCAAACTTCTTATCCGTACAATTGTTAATAGAGATATTTAACATAACCAATTAAACGATATTTGATAAGGGGAATAGGATAATGAGTAGAAAAGTATCGTTAATTGTTTTAATCTTTAGTTTATTCCTGACAGCCTGTAATTTTAGTTCAGGAAAAGCATTTGAAGCAACAAAGGTTAATTCTTCGGAGACAACTCATACCGGTCAACCTGCGGCTAAAAAGAATTTTAAAGCAGATAAGCCGCGCATTGCCTATTTCTCGGCGGGTGCGAGCAATACCTATCTGCAGGCAGGCATTTCAGCTGCTGAAGAAACCGCATTGAATTTTGGGGCAGATATCGACATATTTGATGGGCAGTTAGATCCGGCGAAACAATATTATCAGGTTCAAACGGCAATTGAGGCAAATAAATATGATGCATTTGTTGTACAATCTACTGATGGTGAAAAATTGTGCGATCTTGTCACAAAGGATGCTATTAACAAGGGGATCACAATTGCAGTTATCAATTCCACCATGTGTGGTGCCAAAGATTGGCATAAAGGAACAGTAACTTTTGTAAGCGGACAACAATATGATGTGTATGAAGGCATTGTACGCAAGATTTTTACAGATAACCCGGAAGGCGGCAAAATAGCAGCTATTTCAGGTCCGGAAACAAGTTCAAATGCAATCAATATGAGGAAAGCATTTGCTCAGATGCTCCAGGAGTACCCGCAATGGAAATTGATAGGTTTCTTTGAAACCGATTACACTTCGAACCAAAGCTTTGAAGTCACTCAAAACATTGTCCAATCAAATCCGGATCTAAAGGTGATATTCTCTAATTATTCAGGAGTGACGGTTGGTACTGCTGAAGCAGTTAGAGCGGCAAATCGGAATAATATTAAGATTTACGATTTCGGGGGAGACCAATGGGCTTTCCAAGCACTTGAGGACGGGCTCATTGAAATGAGTACCATCATGCTTCCGTATAAAGAAGTTCAACGTGCAATCGAAGCGGTCTTTGCATCATTTGAAGGTAAAGAAGTCAATAAGATCATTGATTTAACAAAGGATCCAGTTCTGCCAGGAACTCCATATGTTACAAATGAAAATATTCAGCAGTTTCGAGATAAAGGATTACCTGAATACTAGTAGCAAAGGACAGAAATATTTACATATAAAAGAGAGATTACAGATGAATTACATAAAATATTAAATTTCCATGCTAAAAAAACATAATATGTTGATTTTCCATCAAAAGGGGTATGTTCCTTGTTTATAAGCATCAAGTACAAATATATTATTCTCTATTCAATCCTGACAATTATCCCCATTCTGGTAGTTGATACCATAGCCTATCAATTTTTGGTTCAAAAACTGCGTACTAATATTATTGAGTCTAATCAGGAAATTGTAACCCAGGCGAATAATATGCTTACGTTATTTAAAGATACCGAAATCGACACTGAAGGTTCAAAGGAGCAGCGCAAGATGATTTATTATTCATTGGCAAATTCGGTAATAGGGCAAGGAAGCGAAATCATACTTTCTGATCGCAAGGGGAAGGTCATTTACTCTACGAATTCGCATATGGCTGGTAAAAAGCTGCATGCAAAAGCTATTGACAGCAAAGCAGGGAGTGGAAATTATCTTGCGAGTTATTTGCAAGTGGAGAGATTGGCAATCTATTCGTTTAATCCGATGACAGAATGGTATCTAGTGGTTTTCACACCAACTGACAATATATTCAAGAAAATCGAATACGTCGAAAAACTGATGGTCGCTCTTATTACAGTCAGCATTATATTAGTTGTGTTCTTAATTTTTGTGCTATCTAATCATCTCACGTCACCGATACATAAATTAACAAGAACCATGCAAAAAATTGAAATTGGGAACTTTGACATTGAAATACAGAAGAAAGTATTCATAAAAGATGAGATCTGGCAAATCACTCTCAGTTTTAATAAGATCGTAGAAAAATTGAAATCACACATGCATTATGAGTATTTATTCCGAATTAAAACCAACGAAGCGAAATTCCTTGCTCTACAATCTCAAATCAACCCTCATTTTTTATATAATACGTTAGAAACGATAAATTCAATTGCCAGAGTTGAGAAGGTGCCGATCATCTCTGAATTAAGCATGTCATTATCAAAAATGTTTCGGTACAATTCTAATATGGATAATAAATACGTTCATATTCGAGATGAAATCAATCATGTTGAAAATTATCTGAACGTACAGCTTATCCGTTTTAATGGGAACATACAAAAGCAAAGTGACTATGATCCGGAAATCATGGATTGTAAAATGGTGAAGCTAAGTCTGCAGCCGATTATTGAAAATTGCTTTGTACATGCGTTTCAAAACATGGCCAGCAATGGCATCATTTTCATTCGTGCTGCTCGGAAAGATGGCAATGCAGTGATTGAAGTAAAGGACAATGGCAGAGGAATGGATGCAGAGAAGTTAACGGAAATCAATAACGCGATGGCTTCATGGGATTGGTCGTTAGAAGAAGGTGAACTCAAAAAGCAAAAAATTGGAATTTACAATGTCAATTCGCGGATTCGTATGGCTTTTGGCGAAAAGTTTGGTTTGCAGCTAAGACCGAATGTACCTAGCGGGTTATCCGTTATTGTGACATTGCCATTCATTAAGGAGGAAGGGAATTCCAATGTATAAGTTGATGATTGTTGAAGATGAGCCTTGGATCGCAAAAGGCCTGGAAAATATCCTTCCCTGGGAAGAGCTGGATATCGAAATAGTTGGGATTGCCGGGAATGGCCTGGAGGCATTGCAGGCATTGGACAGTTGTCAGCCTGATATTATACTTACAGATATCATGATGCCGGTAATGAATGGAATGGAATTTATACATAAATTGCCTGAAGTGATTGAACAGATGCCCAAGGTAATCATTATTACAGGGTATAACGAATTTACTTACGCGCAGCAAGCGATAAGACACGGAATCGCTGATTATTTGTTAAAACCAATCGATCCAGCCGACTTAGAAAGAATTATATGCACTCTCTTGGAAGAGCTGGAAAATGAAAGAGTAGGACTGCGTAAATTCCATAAGATATTAATTGAAAATACGTTATATGAGAATCTGTTAATGGAAGAAAATCGAAACCCGGATATCCAGCTGCCTTTTTCGAAATTTATCGTGCTTTTCACAGTAAACCCGATTCCAGCTGAAACATTATCTTCTCAAGAATATGTACGTGATTGGTATGCTCTTTCTTACTTGAATAATCATATTTACGTGTTGGGTTTTCAGACGGAATCTTTTGCTGATTTGTTTTTAAAGCATGAATTCAGTCAACTAGAGACGAAATCAATGATCGGGATGAGTTGGAAATATGACTCAGCTTCATTTCATTTTTACGACGCTTATAAAGAAGCAGAATACAATTTCCAGAAACGTTATCAGGAGTTTTCACTTCACCAAGATGATATACAGCCCATTCTTTTACATAAAGAACAAGAAAAACAATGGATTCAGCTGCTGCAAGAGGGTAACGTCAAAACAGTGTATGATAAGATGAAACAGCTACTGCAAGGATACACCACATTTGAACAGAAATGGGGCCTTGTTTTTCAGTATTATCTTTTTTTAAGCAAATTCGCAGCGAATACTTCAGGAAATACTCTTTACATGCTAAAAAAGGCAAGAAATGATAAAGAACTTAATTCTGTACTGGAAACCATAATCAGTCCGCTTCTGGAAATGATAAGTGCTGACTGGCAAGGAACAGTATCCGATCTTACGAGAAAAGCAGTAGCTATTATTGAACAGGATTATACCAATTCATTTTTGTCATTGCAGGATGTGGCAAAAAGATTGGGCATAACAGCTGCCTATTTAAGTGTGATTTTTAAAAACGAAATAGGCATAAATTATATTCATTTTGTAACCCTTAAAAGATTGGAAGCAGCTAAAAAGGCACTCTTGGAAACCCAAAAAACCATTCATGATATCAGCAGCATTTGTGGATTTAATGATGTGAAGTATTTTATCAAAGTTTTTAAAAAAGAGGTCGGCGTTACCCCAAATAAATATAGGGAAATTTATAGTTTCATTAAGTGAAATAATACCTTCATGGTTTATTCGCCTTAGTGTATACTAGCTGCTCCAGACGAAAGTTATGTCCATAACGATTATCGGGATAATGAATAAATAAAAATAGAAAAGAAACCTTCTTACCTCATCAAAGCTGATGTGGTAAGAAACGGTTTCTTTTTTGTTAATTATTGTAGTTTACTTTAGAAAAGTGTGAAAATGACCATACTGCTAACACGGCGAGATTAGAAGTTTTTTAAACATTAGTGTTGACTGAGTCAGGTACTGCCTGCGTTTTTAGTTTAATATTAACAAACAATATACTAATAACTATAAATATCAGACCAACTATTAAATTTAGTGTAATAGCTTCTTTTAACAAAATAGAACTGAATAGGATTGCGATCAGCGGGATAAGAAATGTGAAGGAGCCGACTTTGCTCGCTTCTCCAGATCCGACAAGGGTGAAAAATGCCAGCCATCCAAAGGCTATTACAAAGGTTGAAATGAATAAAAGGTTTGTAATAAACGGCAGTTCCCACTGAATAGTTGACCAGCTCTCAACACTTGATCCTACAGTTATTAAAAAAAGACCGCCCATAAGAAGCTGGATTGTAACCATCCAAATCGAATCAACTCGGTCACCTGTCTTCTTTACATAGACCGTGCCTAATCCCCATGCTAATGCAGAGCCAAGGGCTAATAAAATCCCAATAACCGATATATCTCCGGTAAATCCGCTTGCACTTATAATGGCTACGCCTGCGAAACCGAGGATTAAACCAATAATTTTTAACCGATACATCGATTCTCCCAGCCAGATCCAACAAAAAATTCCAAGTAATACTGGCTCTATAAATACAATGGCCGAAAACAATCCTGCTGGAGCAAAACCAAGGCCAACCGTTTGAAGACCGTAAAAAAGAATGATGTTAAGAATAGCTGAAATTAGGTAGAAATGCCATGTTTCTTTAAAGCGAAGACTCTTATATCTTGGAAGAGCAAAAATAAGTAATATAAATCCGCCCAAAATAGTTCTAATTCCTGCAAATAATAATGGTGGTGCATAGCTTAGTGCCATCTTGGATAATGGCCAATTAATGCCCCACGTGATCACCAGGAATGTGAGAAGTAAAGCTGTGTTTGTTCGAGATAGTGATTTCATTGATGTGCCTCCTTGAATACATACCAAACAATGATACGCCTTTAGAAATTTATAAAGCAAGATAAATGCTCATTTATTCCAGCCTGTCATCTCTTTTTTATCTTCTCTCTTTAATTAAAGATGCATTTAACCCAGTAACAAAGGTAAGGTTACAAGCTTTTAAAGAATTTTTGTGAAACACAACTGTCCGCTAATTCTCTTATTTTAGTAACTTGTTTGCTCGTTTAACAAATTCTTAAATAAAATTACGCATCTTTCTTCCATGCCTGCAGTTGGGCTGCAGCATGTGCAAATCATGAAGTCACTCGGTTGACAGAGCATCGTCTCACGCAGCAGACATGCTGTTATTCCATATCGACACATTTACTCCCATTTTTTAAATCTTATAACCTGATCTCAGAGGAATTCAGATGTTAAATGTTAATAAACAGGACATAAGAAATACATTCTTCTACTGTTGTTTTAGTATATTCGGCCCAATTATACGTTGCATTTATTTAAATGTATGGCATCCTGACGATAAAAAAGTAAAGAACTAACCTATTTTCTCCAGACTAAATAGGTTGGATAGGGGTGTATTGATGCCTTTTTTCAATGTCAATCAAAGAAAAAAACAAAAAAATGCCTATGAGATGGACCAAAATATCATGAAAGCACTTTATAGCCGGGAAACCTTCCTTCATGTATTTGATAATCATCCGGAAATGATTTGTATTATCGATGTGTCCGGCCATGTCATTTCTGTCAACAAGATGACTGGCATGCTTGGGTATAACTCTGAAGAGATAGTGGGGAAGTTCAATGATTTTTTCACTGAAGCAGACCTCAAAGTCACAACTCAAAACTTTAACAAAACTCTTAATGGAATGTCTGTCTCTTACGATGCTGCTCTTTTACATAAGGACGGTTATGAAGTTCAAGCAAGCGTCACCTGCATACCCATTAAAGCCTCCGATAAGGTTATAGGGGCTTTGGCCATTACAAAGGACATCAGCGAGTTAAAGCTGAAAGAAGCGGCTTTGAAAAATGTGAAAAACGAGCTAAATCTGGCACAGATGACCGCCAATATTGGGAGCTGGGATTCGGACCTTCGGAATGGAAAGATTTTTTGGTCCAAACAGATATACCGGATTATGGGGATTAATAATTCAGATGGATATTTTGTTCCTACTTATGACAAATTTATCGCCATGATTCATCCTGAGGATAGACATCGGATGGATAAAACGGTCAAACAGGCATTGATAAATAAAAGCAGCTATCAAATCGAGTATAGGATGATTAGGCAGGATGGCAGGGAACGTAACATTCTTGAAAAGGCCGATGTCGTATTGGATGAAAATAATGAGCCTTGCCGGTTAATCGGTGTTGTGCATGACATCACAGACAAAAAAGTGGCGGAGGAACAATTAAAACAAAGCGAGGAACAGTTTAAAAACGTTTATAGTAATATTAATGCCGGTGTCTGGTCAAAAGACGTGATCGCAGGCAAATTCAGATTTATCTCAGCGGGAGTAGAACAGATTTGCGGTTTTTCGTCGGAAGAGTTCATTAAAAAGCGAATGAAGTGGGAACAAATCATCATTCCGGAAGATGTACCGCAGTATAATGCCTTGCAGGACATGCTGATAACTGGCAAGTCCTTGCACCACGAATATCGGATTATCCATAAAAATGGAGACATACGCTGGATTCATGAGGATACGATCCCCATTACAAATGATATAGGCGAAGTCATAAGGCTTACAGGTATTTTGACAGACGTCACCGATAAAAAAAATGCCGAAGAAAAAATGGTTTATTTAGCCCATCACGATTACCTCACCGATTTGCCTAATAGGCGGTCATTTGATCTGGAATTATCATCCTTAATCAAACGGTCAAAAGATAATGGAACCGAATTTTCCGTCGTGTATTTGGATATGGATGGGTTTAAACGCATCAATGACTCTTTGGGACATTCCGTCGGCGATGAGCTATTGAAACATATATCAAGACGGCTTGAGAAGCTTGCGGGCGAAAACTTCGTGTACAGAATGAGCGGAGATGAATTCACCATGCTCATCACGAATTATAACAGTGTCGAAGAATTGATTCACTTCGCCAAATGGATCGTCAATGAAGTGAAAAAGCCGTTTTTGATCCAGGATTATGAGTTATTCATCACCACAAGTATTGGCATCAGTACTTATCCGTCAGACGGTATCGATGCGGAGACATTGTTACGAAATGCAGATGCCGCCTTATATCGGGCCAAGGAACTCGGCAGGGATAACTATCAAATTTATCTGCCTTCACAGAATATTGAAACCTATAAATCCTTCCTGCTTGAAAAAGACCTACGGCACGCCTTGGCGAATGATCAATTCCGTATCCACTATCAGCCGCGTGTAGATGTAAAGACAAATAAAGTAGTCAGCGCAGAAGCTTTAATAAGGTGGGAGCATCCAGAGTGGGGGCTTGTTTCTCCCGGTGAATTCATCCCTTTAGCAGAGGAATCCGGATTGATCATCGACATTGGAAACTGGGTTATTCTCAATGTGTGTAAACAAATGAAAAAGTGGGAGAGAAATCGAGTCATCCCGATATCAATAAATATATCTTCCAAAAGTTTTTTAAAAAGCAACTGGATTTCTGATCTGACTCTGATTGTGAAAGAAACCGGTTTGGACCCAAAGCTTCTGGAATTTGAAATCACCGAAAACGCAATCATGCAAAATGAAGAGGTGGTGCAAAAAACAGCTAAACTCGTCAAGGATCTTGGTATCAAACTTTCTTTGGACGATTTCGGCACAGGATTTTCTTCCATCACCCATTTAAAACATTTTAACTTTGATTTCATCAAAATCGACCGTTCCTTCATCCAGAATATAACGGCAAACAAACAGGATGATATCCTGACGAAGTCCATTATCCAAATGGCTCATGGATTACAAATGAAGGTAGTTGCCGAGGGGGTGGAAACGACAGAGCAACTAAGGCGATTACGCGAATTGGATTGCGACGAACTCCAAGGGTATTTATTCAGCAAACCTGTAGGTGAGTCCGAATTCCAGCGGATTTTAAACGAAGGCATCGCATATCCTGATACGTCGAAATCCTCTGCACCGCCAGTGGAAAATAGAAGGCGATTTTTTCGGATCAACCTTCCGCACCCTTTGTTAGCGGATATGACCATCACAAAAATCAAGGGGAAAACCATCTCATTGGGGCAGACAAAAATAGTAGTGGATAATATCGGCCCTGGAGGCGTTCATTTTCTTTCTCATATCAAAATGCCTGTCCAGCCTGATATCACATTGAAGATCATGACAGAAATTCTAGGGCAACCCTTCAAAGTGGAAGGGCATATCGTTTGGCAAGGTGAATGGGCCGACCATATTTATGAGTACGGATTGGAATTTTCCGTAAATGAAAACGAGCGGGAAAAAATCTTTACCTTGCTGAACAAATTAAATAACGAAATCCTGAAATCCCCGCGTTTCCAAGATAGTCTACTTGTTGAAGATAAGAAGCAATATATCATCTCGATAAAATCCTAAGGTGCGTTAAAACTTCCATGATATATCTGTTTCAACTAGTGCCTTAGCCAGATCGAAAGAAGACCCGCTCCAGCTGCTGATTGGATGGGTCTTTTTTGATTGGTAATTATCAAACAATGATTCTATTTTCTTATATTAAAATAGGAAGATATTAACTTATTTATATTTTCAGAAATTTGTAATCTATTACTGTAATAACTATTTTACTATTTTAGGAGGTATTTGATGAAAAAGAAGAAGTCGTTACTAACCTTCACCTTAGCTGCAGGATTAGCGTTCAGTTCTCTAGGGACACAAGCTATATATGCAAAGGCTGTGGAATCACAGCACTCGCAGCCATTTAAAGTGTTTGACAACAAAGTCATTAACAATATCAATGTCGATAATATTTATAACAATATTGAATATCTCTCACAGACTCCGCGTGTAGCAGGAACAGCGGCAGAGCAAAATGCGATTCAGTTTGTGAAAGAGCAATTCGAATCGTATGGCTACAAAACGGAGCTTCAGGAATTCGAGTTTTATGGCTATACTGCACCAGAAACTGTTGAATTGAAGATAAGCGATTATTCGGGCGAGCTTGACCCAAGATCTTTTACTTATGGTATGGATGGGAATGTTACCGGTGATCTGGTTTATGTTGGTTTAGGTACGGATGCTGATATTGCTGATATTGCTGATAAAGACTTAAGAGGTAAAATTGCTCTTATACAGCGAGGTTCCATATCGTTTGCTGATAAGGTATTAAATGCTGCCAAAGCAGGTGCCAAGGGAGTCATCATTTTTAACAATGCAGAAGGGGTAATCAATGGTACACTGGGTGTTCCAAATGATGACTATGTTCCTGTTGTTGGTGTTACTCAGGAAGTGGGACAGGCTCTTACTGAGTCTTTAAGCAAAGGAGAATCCCGGACAGCAACTATTAATATTGAAGGTGCTGAGGGAGGCATGAAGACTTCCCATAATGTTATCGCTACAAAGGCACCCACCAATAAAAACAAAGCCACTAACGGCATTGTCGCGATTGGAGCACACCATGATTCTGTACAGGGAGCACCTGGAGCGAATGATGATGCTTCCGGGACAGCAATGACACTCGAGCTTGCCCGTGTATTGAAGGATTTGCCGACTAATACAGAGCTGAGATTCATTACATTTGGAGCTGAAGAGCTCGGGTTGATTGGATCAGAGTATTATGCAAGCCAGCTTTCAGAAGAGGAAAAGAATCGTTTCGTCGGCTACTTTAATCTCGATATGGTGGGCAGCAGGGATGCAGGGGACCTTGTGATCAACGTGGCTGACGGTAATCCTAATATCGTGTCAGATGCAGCCCAGGAATCAAGTGCCCGCTTAAATGGTGAAGCAACGCCTCTTGAACTGGGTGGAAGCAGCGACCATGTGTCATTCACTGAAGTTGGAATTCCGGCAGCATCCTTTATCCATAGACCACTGGAGCCTTGGTACCACACTCCGGATGATACAATTGATAAAATCAGTAAAGAAAAGCTTCAGGACGTTGCCGAGATTGTGGGAACAGCGGTATATGACTTGGTCCGCCCTGAAAACCAGGGACCAAAGGCGAAAAAAGGTGAGGAAAAAAAATTGCCTCACCTGCATCACGAGCAGGAAATCAAGTAAATATGGTAAAGCAATGCCAGGAACGTTCCCGAAAAGGGATGATTCCTGGCATTTTTGTTATCTACAATATATTGAAAAACAAATTTCTCCCATAAACTTCCAGGGATTTCGATTTAATTTTTTGTTACACTCTTTAATTGGCTACATAGTTTTGTTGTTAAAGAAATAACCAATTTAATAGGCTAATGATAACTTATTTGTGGCAATTAATCAGCCTGTAAGAAATAAGGGATTGGAGAAAAAAAGAATGTTTATGTTTTTAGGGATCATCGGTTTTTTATTGTTTCTTGTATTTTTAGTGAAAGGTATCATTTCATTGTTCAAACGGAAAAAAGCAAAACGTGACTTTTTAATCGCAGTTGCGTCCTTTATTGTTTTTGTAGTGATGGCCACGGTGGATGGGGTTAAGAATCCTCCAGAGGATCAGGTGGCCGATGAAACAAAAGAAGAAATAAAAGAGAAGGCTGAAGAAGCTGAAAAAGAAGAGAAAAAGGATGAAAAATCTGTATCTGAAGGAACGGAATCCGCCCCAGCTAATGATGAGAAAGCTAACACGGAAACACCAGCGCAAACACAAACTGCTGCCCCCGTTTCACAAGTATCACACGGAGTCCCGGCAAAAGTGGTTCGCGTAATAGATGGTGATACCATTGAAGTCATGATGGATGGGGAGCAAAAAGAAATCCGTATGTTATTGATCGATACACCGGAAACCAAGCATCCAAATAAGCCTGTTGAGAAATTTGGACCGGAAGCGTCACAATTTGCCACAGAAACTCTTAAAAATAAAACCGTAGGAATTCAGGTCGGAAAAGAGAAAACAGACAAATACGGCCGTGTTCTGGCTTATGTATGGGTGGGGGATAAAACCTATCAGGAAATGGTCCTTGAGGAAGGCTTGGCTGCTACAGCTTACCTATATAATGATTTAACGATGCTGGATCAATTCCATGCAGCCCAGGAGAAAGCAAGAAGCAAAAAGATTGGAGTCTGGAGTATCCCTGGCTATGCACATGTGGATCATGATCATGGTTTCCATTATAATGAAGAGCCAAAAGCAGTTGCGGTTCCAGCAGCTAAACCAACCCAGGTGCCAGCTCCAACGCCTGAAACCAAACCGGCTCCATCTCCAAAGCCTGAACCAACACCGGCTCCAGCTCCAAAGCCTGAACCAACACCGGAATTCTTCCAAAACTGTACCGAATTAAGAGAAGTTTATCCGGATGGTGTGCCAGCTAGCCATGCAGCGTATCAGTCCAAAATGGACCGGGACAAAGACAATTTTGCCTGTGAAAGATAAAGAAAGGGCAGCTGAATCCAATTTAAAGTTTTCTTATAAACATAAAAAAACGACTCGAAAATTCAAAATTGAATTATCGGTCGTTTTTTTGATGTGGGGGAAGTCTTTATCTTGTACCAGATATTGGTATCAATCTTCTTTCATCAAACTATTACACTATTTTGTTAGCTTGCAAAATTAATAAATGGTTCAGTAAAGGTTGGCATTATCGCTCTTAAACTGTGAGAATGACGATACAGCTAACCCGATTACGATGATAAATCATATATAATCTTTTAATCTTCATTATTATAAACTGAGTCAGATACAGTCTGTGTTTTTAGTTTAATGTTAACAAACAAAATACTTACTACTATTAAGATTAGAGCAACTAATAAGTTTAGCGTAATATCTTCTTTTAGCAAAATGGAACTAAATAGGATTGCAATAAGCGGGATAAGAAATGTGAATGAGCCGACTTTGCTAACCTCTCAGGAGCCGACGCCTTACAAATAGACATCCAGTAAAATTTCAACAAAAATCTGTGATGGTCAGCTTTTTTACCTTACAATTACCATACAGAAAAGGGGGAAAGGGTATGGGAAAAAGGGGAAATCTTTATCATGCCATTCTGGCAGCAAGCCTGTGATGCAGCGAAGAAAAACGGGTATATTTTAACATTAAAGTATTGCAAGAAAACATTAGTTCTTGAAGTTAATATGGATTATATAAAATATTAAAAGGCCATTTTTTTAATGCGGTAGACAAGATGGCTGAAAGAAAAGAACTTCACAGCGACATACCGAAGGGGATCACCGACAGGTCCTAGGTTTATGATTAGCTGCCAGAAGTTTCTGTAGGTAAAGAAATTTATACCTTTAAAAAAAACAGCATTTTAAACTATTCAAGGGAAGAGTATATAAACCGATTATAAGATTTTAAGTTAAAGGGGGAAACCAATGACACATATTAAAAACATTGGCCGTTTTTGTGAATCAGATAAAAATGCATATATACTGAATGATGCCAGTTTAACGAAAGTCGAATCTGATTTTCTTATGATAATTGAAGAAGTAGTAGAGATGTATCAAACTCATTTAGGATTAGATTTGCATAGTATTTATATTAGGGGTTCGGTACCTCGCGGATTAGGTATAAAAGGTGTTTCAGACTTAGATACCATAGCCATTACCAATAAAAAACCTAAAGATATTGACTTGAAATGGGCGGATAAAGCAGAACGAGAAATAAACAATAAGTTCAGTGCTGTAAAGGGTGTGGAATTCAGTTTCTATCAGATAAAAGATATTATTGAAACTGCTGCATTTTCAATTATTCCATTTATCATTAAAACCCAAAGTGTGTGCGTACATGGAGAGGACCTCATATCGCAGATTCCTGGCTTTAGAGCTGATAAAACAATTGGTAATGAGCATTTAATACACCTGAGAAACCAAATTGAGCAAAGGAAGATCTTGCAGACAATGAAGACGGTGAAGATATAAAAGATTGTTGTGTTTGGATAATGAAAATTTTGGTCAGAGCAGGACTTGCTCTTGTAATCGTGGAGGAAAATCTTTATACAAGGGACTTGTATCCCGCCTATACATTATTCGCTAAGTATTTTCCAGAGAAAGAACATGAAATGAGGCAAGCACTTCAATATGCTATTGATCCAACAGATAACCCTGAAGAAATAGTAGAGTTTTTAAATAAATTTGGCAGCTGGATGATTATCCAGGCAGAAAAGTGGCTGCAAACTTATAATCCGAACAAAGTAAAAAACTTGGAAAATTTGTAATTACACAAACATTGGTTAGTTGTATATATGTTTTAAATTAAATCACGAGAGTTATAGATTGGAGCTGTCATCTGGCGGCTCTTCTTTTTGTGCTGGTCCAAAGTGGAGGTTCTTTCGAGAAATATGAAATGGAATCTGCAATTAAGAGAACAAGAACAGAATAAACCATTCAGGTGGATAAGAAAGGAATAGACCCTTCCATCCACCTCGTTACGTTACCGGATCACAGCTCTAGTCATTACGGGATTCAAAATAGCCTATTTTTGATTTCTATATTGGATATTATACTTTCTTAGCTTTTTACTGATGGTTGATTGATTGACACTTAGAGCTGCAGCTATTTCTGTTGTGGTAGTATATTTCATTGCAGCCCGTTTTAGAATTTCGCATTCCACTGATTCTAATGTTTCATACAGGTTGATCTGGTCATCAAAGTAAATATTGATTGGCAGCTGTTCTTGTGAATCATCGGTTAGTATCTCCATAACATCCTGTTTTTCAACTTCATCATTCTTTGACATAATAAGCAAGCGTTCAACAAAGTTTTTTAACTCGCGGATATTCCCTTTCCAGGGCTCTTTCCGTATTATGTGTATAGCTTCCTTAGAAACTTTTTTCCGGACTTTGTATTCTTTATTAAATTCCTGTGTAAAGTATTCTACCAATAGTGGAATGTCTTCTTTTCTATCACGAAGAGGGGGGATTTCAATAGGAATGACTTTTAACCGATAGTATAAATCCTCCCGAAAATTTCCTTCTTTTATCAGGGTTTCAATATTTCGATTAGTAGAAGCAATAATTCGAACGTTGATCTTTTTAGAATTCACACTGCCAATTGGGCGTATCTCTGATTCTTGTAATACACGCAGCAGCTTTACCTGAAGAGAGAGAGGCATTTCCGTAATTTCATCTAAAAGTATCGTTCCCTTGTTTGCAGCGAGAAATAAGCCCTTTTTGCCATCTTTATCAGCCCCTGTGAAGGTACCCTTTACATAACCGAACAGCTCAGACTCTAATAAACTTTCAGGGAGAGCACCGCAATTGATTTTGATAAATGGCTGCTCCGAACGATTACTGAATTCATGAATCATGGAAGCAATAATCTCTTTACCAACACCGGATTCGCCTGTAATGAGAACCGAGCTATTATATCTTGCAACCATTTTCGTCTGTTCAGCTATTCTTTCCATGGTCTTACTTGAAAAAATAAGCTTTTTCGGACTTGAATAGTCTCTTTTTACTTCTTCCAGTTCCTTTTGATACCTTTCAGCAATGGCACGGGCCGCTATTAACTCTTCTTGTAATTTATTGATTTCTGTTATATCTCTGGAGGCATTCACAACTCGAACAACATTTCCATTCTTATCTTTAACGGGAGTTCCAACTACTAGGAGTGTCTTTCCTGTTGAAGTTTTTTGAATGGCCGATATCTTTCGTTTTTCCTGAAGAACCATCCTTGTTATGGAAGGATAAAAGACTTTCTCGTTTTCTAATTCATAAACATTTTGCCTTAAAAAGTCTTCTTTGCTTTTTCCCCATAATCGTTCACATGCGGAACTTACCCTTAAAGCATTACCATTCGCATCTGAAACAAAAAGTACATCATAGGAAGAATCAAATAATACCTTTAAGTCTGTTGCCATATCCTTATATTCTTCAGAAACGATATTTTCTGACTTGGAATAGATAACGAATAGACCTTCGAAATTTTGCTTAAGAAAAATAGGAATCATTCTAACGGTTACTTGCATATCAATATTTTTCCTATGAACGATTATACCTTGCCAAAAATTTTTTGTTTCATAGACATAGTATAAATAATCATTAATTTCTTCCTTTTGATTTTCATACCATTCACGAATTTCATCGTCGATTGAGTCAATGATAGGATCTTTACCAGCATTATAGAACTGATAGGAAATACCGGTTGAACTGGTTGCTTCCTTAAGTGCAGTATCTGTTAAACTTGGTATAGAAGACATTCATTTCGCCCCTTTTATTCCAAATTGACTAACAATTATGATTATTGTAATAATTAAATACCTAAAATAGCAACTCTTAGATACTATTGTTAGTAGTTAAAAAGAAAAAATATAGCGCTAACAACTAATACAGCAAAGATATCTCAGTAAATTTCTTGCAGAAATAGAAACATCCTCAGATTTGGCACATGAATTGCATTATATAAAAATGTGAGTTTAAAAAACAAAGAGTGAAGGAGGAATAAAATGATACGTTTAGGTGTCGATGTTGGAGGAACATTTACTGATTTAATTTTATTAAATGAGGAAAGCGATCAGTCTTGGATACATAAGGTGCCTTCAACACCTTCAGATCCGTCAGAAGCAGTAATTAATGGTGTGACTGAAATCTGTGAAATGGCAGGTATCAAACCCTTTGAAATTGATCAGTTTTTCCATGGTACCACTGTTGCAACAAATATTGTATTGGAACATAACGGTGCAGAAGTTGGATTGATTACGACTGAGGGCTTTAGAGATATATTGCACATTGCACGTCATAAACGGCCTTTTAATTTTTCCTTGTATCAAGATCTGCCTTGGCAGAAGTATCCGCTTGTAAGACGCCGCAATCGTTTGGTTGTGCCTGAAAGAATTTCGGCAGCCGGTGAAATACTTACCCCATTAGATGAAGAAGCAACACGCCAGCAAGTGCGTAAATTGAAAGAAGCAAACGTTAGTGCCATAGCAGTCTGCTTTTTATATTCATTTAAAAACCCCCAACATGAAAACCGCGTAAAAGAAATTATTCAAGAAGAGTTTCCGGAGGCCTACCTTTCCATCAGTAACGAAATCCTGCCTCAATACCGAGAGTATGAGCGCTTTAGCACGGTCGCTTTGAATGCATTTATCGGACCTAAAACAAGCCGCTATATTAATCGCTTAGAAGATGTATTAAAAAAGATGGGCATCAAGACGAGTATTAATTTGATGCAGTCAAATGGCGGTATTGCTACTGCCCAAGTAGCCGCTGAAAAGCCTATAAGCCTGCTGCTGTCTGGACCTGTTGCAGGATTGATTGGCGGAATTAAGGCAGCCAAAAATGCGAACTTTGATAATATCATTACGCTTGATATTGGCGGAACATCGGCAGATATCGGTGTAGCTCCTAATGGGGAAATGAGGATGCGCCATTTATTGGATACTCGCATTGGCCAATATAATGCCATGGTTCCAATGGTCGACATCGATACAATTGGGGCAGGTGGCGGGTCCATTGCCTATGTCGATGAAGGTGGTATTTTCCGGGTAGGGCCTCAAAGTGCAGGAGCTGATCCTGGTCCAGCCTGTTACAATCGCGGGGGCACAGTTCCAACTTCTACAGACGCGAATGTACTACTTGGGCGTATTCATCCAGAAAGCCGTTTAGCAGGTTCCATGCAAATTAAGCCGGAGTTATCGGAAAAAGCATTTGATGAACATATTGCCTCGAAGCTAAATATGACAGCTTTGGAAGCTGCAGCAGGGGCGCTAAAGATCATGACACATAACATGGTCAACGCAATCGAAATGAATAGTGTCCGGAAAGGGTATGATCCTCGGGACTTTACATTGGTTGCAGCTGGCGGTGCTGGTCCTTTATTTGCCTGTGATATCGCTATGGAATTAAATATACCAAATGTTGTTGTTCCTCCATACCCGGGAATAACGGCTGCAGCGGGACTTTTATCCACTGATATAGCTTATGAAAAGGTTCATACGCTATGGGGAAGCCTGACAAATCCTGATATCTCTTCGATACGTGATGTTATTGAAAAGCTTGAGCAGGATTCTTTGAAAACGTTAAAAGAGGACGGGCTTTCAGATGAACAAATCGTGCTGCAGCGAGTATGTGATTGCCGCTATGCAGGGCAGGGATATGAGCTGCGGGTTGATGCACCAAAAGGTGAAATCAATGAAGCGTGGGTAAAGGAAGTAATCGAACGTTTTCATCAAGTGCATGAGCGTGAATATGCAAGTCAATTCCCTGATCAGGAAGTGGTTGCCATTAATGTTCGTGTTATTGGGATCGGTCTTGTTCAATCCGATAAAGAACAATCATTTGTGGATCAAGGAAAACCTAATTTTTCTGTAAGCAGCTATCCATCATATCCAGTTTATTTCTGGGTTCAGGATAAGCTTCAAAAACAGGATACCAGGTTTATCAATCGTGAAGATATACCTGTCGGAACCAATATTTTAGGACCTGCCGTTATTCAGCAGAAGGATAGCACAACACTTCTGCCTCCAGACTGTACAGCTTCCTTTGACGAATACGGAAACATTGTGATCGATATGACCGAAGCACTTTCTGTAAAAAATTCGAAAGATTTAATAGCATCGATAACTAAATAAAAAAGATTACCAATCCAAAATTTTAAATTTGAGATGAACCACACTACAACACTTTTAAAAAAGAAAGGAGATTTACATGACTGATAAAAATGCATATGAAAATATTGATCCGGTTACACTTGGGGTTATTGCAGGTTCGTTTAATTCAATCGCCAAAGAAATGGCGCTAGTACTCTACCGGATGGCTTATTCCAGTATTATTCGTGAGTCCGAGGATCTCGGTGCCGGATTGTTTGATGTTGATGGAAATGAAATATGTGAAAGTGATTCTACCCCTATGCATATCGGATCTCTGCCAGGATATATTGATGGGGTCCGCCACTTTTTAGGCGATAATATCAACGATGGAGATATCATTCTCCACAATAACCCTTATTATGGAGCATCACATACTCCAGATCTGGCTATTATTATCCCTATTTTTTATGACGGTGAGCTTGTGGCATTTGCGGCTAATACCGGACATGTCCTTGATGCTGGCGGTATGTCTCCAGGTTTAATGGTCGATGTGGTCGATGTTTATGCAGAAGGAAAGCACTATAATGCTATTAAATTATATAACAAAGGCGAAAAAAACGAGGAAATCTGGCGGCATATTTTTGAAAATGTACGGACACCAAAGGAAAATAAAGGTGACGTCGAAGCCATGATTGCATCCGCCAAATTAGGTAAAAGACGGTACCTCGAGCTGATTGAACGGTATGGTTTACAAACTGTATTGGCCGCTCAAAAACGGTGGATGGATTATTCGGAAGAAATGATCAGAAAAGAAATTTCAAAGATTCCAGATGGTGAGTATAAAGCCCCTACAGGATGGCTCGATGATGATGGCAGAAATTACGGGGAACGGTTACGGATTGAAACAAGTGTGAAAATTAATGGAAGTGATTTAATCGTTGACCTAACGGGAAGTTCGGATCAAGTCGAAACCGCTTATAATGTTCCTTTCTCAGGTTCGACACTACCGGCAACTTATACAATTGTACGCGCCATTTTGCTGGATGAAGCAGTTTCAGAAGTATTTATTCCACAAAACAGCGGGATATTTAAACCTATAAAAGTGGAAGCACCGCTTGGAAGCATGTGGAATCCAAAAGCTCCTGCAGCCTGTACAGCTCGTATTAATCAAGTTCAGCGGCTGGCAGATCAAATAAATTTAGCTCTCTCTGAGGTCCTGCCGGATAAGACTACTGCCGGTAATGCAGCTCATGTTCACTTTAATTCATATGCCGGTATAAAAGAAGACTCTGGAGATTATTGGGTGTATATCGAAGTAAATGAAGGTTCCTATGGAGGACGCTACGGAAAAGATGGGTTAGATAGTGTCGATAATCTTGTGGCAAACACTAGAAATAACCCCATTGAAGAATTGGAAATGAGACTTCCGATGAGATGTAACAGATATGAGCTCCGGGAAGAGGGTGCTTCAGCAGGAAAATGGCGTGGGGGAATTGGCATTGTTAGAACGTGGGAGTTCATAACAGATAGCTTGTTCACAGGTGAAGGTGATAGACATACAGATCCGCCACGAGGTGTTTATGGAGGACAGGACGGCTTAACCGGATCTATGACATTGAATCCTAATACTGATGCTGAACAAAACCTACATGCTAAACTTACAAATTTTAAAATCCGGAAAGGTGATGTTCTGGAAATTCGAACTCCTTGTGCCGGCGGTTATGGAAACCCGCATGAAAGAGATCCTCAAGACGTCCTGGAAGATGTCCTGGATGACTTTACTTCTAAAGAAAAAGCTGAGGAAATATACAAAGTCGTTATTCGTGATGATTTAACAATTGACGAAAAAGCAACTAAGCAACTAAGGGAAGGTTCGAAAGTATTGAATAGTTAAGATGTATTCTATATAAGTCGTGAAGAAGGGGGGAAGAAATCCCCCCGACTCTCACACCAAGATAGTACAGTTCCGTATACCCCAGTTCAAATTATGATTGCAAACAGCAAAATAAAGGGGATTACTTCTATTTATAAGCTTACTTTCAGGGAATAGGAGACCGTCAAACTGAAAGAAACTTATTGTTAATGAGAAATTTGTGAGTGTTTGAACTTGTTTGCTATGACTTTCCTAGAAAAATTAGAGCCATATCACAATAATTTTACTAGTCGAAGTAATTCGGGGGAGGAAGATAGCAATGAAGAATTATCGTTTCTTTATCATGGGAATGATTGTGTTTATGACGGTTATTAATTATGTTGACCGCGGGGCCCTGTCTTACGCCCAGCAGGAAATGATCGCAGAATTTGGATTTGATGCTGTTTCCTGGGGAGCGGTACTTGGCTTTTTTGGCTATGGCTATCTGTTTGGTTCTTTTTTTGGCGGCCTGTTAGCAGATTTAAAAGGACCAAAGTTTGTATGGATCATTATAGGAACAGCATGGTCGATTTTTGAAATTGCCACTGCCTTTGCGGGTGAAATCGGAATGATGCTTTTTGGGGGTTCGGCTTTGGCCGGTTTCGCAGTATTTCGTATCTTATTCGGTTTGGCGGAAGGGCCGACATTTTCCACGATTAATCGTACAAATGCCAATTGGGCAGCAACGAAAGAGCGAGGGTTTTCAGCCTCTTTGGGTCTGTTAGGCAGTCCTTTGGGTGCATTGTTGACAGCCCCTATAGCGGTAGGATTATTATCCATCACAAATTGGCGGATGATGTTTATTATTTTAGGTGCAATTGGACTTATATGGGTAATAATCTGGTCAAAAGTTTTTACTAACCTGCCTGAAGATAATCCAAGGGTATCAAAGGAAGAATTGAAACTTATCCGTTCAAAAGATGACCTGCTTCCTAATGAAAAATTGGTGCAGGAAGGTTCGGTAAACACAAAAAAATGGTATCACTTTTTCCATAATCCAACCTTGGTCTGTAACGCGATTGGATATTTTGCTCTGCAATATATTACCTTCCTTCTTTTGACCTGGACACCGAAATATCTTCAGGATGTGCATAACTTTGCCCTTGGTTCTCTATGGTATTTAGGTATGATCCCATGGATAGGCGCCTGTTTTACTGTAATCTTAGGCGGAAAGCTATCAGATTATTTGAGAAGGAAAACAGGAAATTTGCGTATTGCCCGTTCCGGACTGGCGGTGGTATCCCTATTCCTGACCGCTGTTTGCTTCCTGTTAATACCTACCGCAGACAGTATAGTTGGGGTGATGTTTTGGATGAGTCTTGGAAACGCATTCAACTTTTTGCCAAATTCCGTATATTGGTCTGTCATTCTTGATACTGAACCAAACCTTGCCGGTACCTTCGGCGGAATCTCACACTTCATTTGTAATTTGGCTACCATAATCGCTCCTACTTTAACAGGCTTTTTGGTTGTCAGTTACGGTTATCCTTCGATGTTTACTGCTGCTGTTGTAGCCACAGTAATAGGCATGGTCGCTATGATGTTCGTAAAGCCAGGAAACACGATCATTACTCGGAATAAGAAAGGGGAAACGACAAGTGAAAGCATCCTATAAAGATGAAATACTTCAATGGGACTTATCCAGATTGTCCAATGCCATATCTGAAAAACAAATCTCGCCTGTGGAAGTCACGAGGCAGATAATCGAACGCATATCACAGGTGAATCCAAAAATAAATGCCTATATAACGGTATTGGCAGAACAAGCGGTAGAGGATGCAGAACAGGCTGAACAAGAAATCTCTAATGGAAACTGGAGAGGACCCCTTCATGGGATTCCACTTGGTGTGAAGGATGTTATTTATACTAAAAACATTAACACAACGATGGGTTCGCAATTGTTCAAAGATTTTGTCCCGGATTACAATGCAACCGTTGTCGAAAAGCTAAAGCAGGCAGGTGCGACCATCATCGGAAAACAAAACACACATGAATTTGCCTATGGGCCTACCGGGGACCGCTCTCATTTTGGTCCAGTTAGGAATCCATACAATCTATCAAAAATGACTGGCGGCTCAAGCAGCGGGTCTGCTGCAGCTGTTGCGTCTGGCTTATGTTACGGCGCTTTGGGTACGGATACAGGGGGATCAGTGAGAATCCCTGCGTCAGTTTGCGGGATTGTTGGGATGAAACCAACTTTTGGACGGGTGAGCAAATACGGATTATATCCTACTAGCTGGACGCTTGATCATATAGGGCCATTGACAAGAAGTGTAAAAGACAACGCGATACTCCTAAATGCTTTGTCTGGGTATGATAGTCAAGATTATTATTCTATCAAAACAGATCAGGAAGACTTCACCAGACTGTTAGGTAAAGGAATAAAAGGAAGTGTAATAGGCATTCCTTCCTCATTCTATTTTGAGAGAGTGGACTCGGAAGTAAGGAACCAGGTGAACCATGCGATTGAAGTCTTTAAAAGCCTTGGTGCTGAAATTCGTCCGGTAGATATACCCCAGCTGCAGGAAATATCTTTGGCACATCAAATGATCGTTAGATGTGAAGCCTATGCTATTCATGAATCAACTCTTACCGACACCCCGGAGTTGTATGATGCGGAAGTGAAAGAACGATTATTAAGCGGTTTAACACCAATAGCATTGGATTATGTTAAAGCCATACAGATGAAACAGGTAGCTATTCATGAATTTAACCAAATTCTTGAACAGGTAGATATCATATTAATTCCGACAGTTCCTGTGCTGCCTCCCGATATTGACCAACGGGAAGTAATGGTAGATGGCTATCCGGAACATGCCCGCTCAGCAATGAACCGTCTGAACGGTCCAACAAATTTAAATGGATTTCCAAGTTTGCAAATTCCGTGCGGCTTCTCAGCTTCAGGCATGCCAATTGGTGTTCAATTAATCGGAAAACAGTTGGATGAGGCGAATCTGTATCGGTTTGGATATGCTTTTGAGCAAGAAGCTGGCATTCCTACAATCAAAATAAATATTGGATAATACGTGAGCTGCTGTTTCTTTTATCAATGTAGGAATGACCGGCGGGAGAGCTAAATCAAGGAGAATGTTCCGCAGCGGAAGTAGTTGACCGATGAACATGTTAGCTGGAGGACGCTGAGCTTTTCCATTTAAGACAAAATATTTTGGCTGTTGTACTAAAATAAAAGAGGTAGAAGAATGCCAGGATACTCAGTGTATTATCGAATTCAAATAAACTGAGTGGCCATTAAAAGAGCTTAACTCTCAACTGCAAAAAGGGTGCCTCAATTTGAGGCACCCTTTTTGCAGCATATCCGAATGAGGGTGGAGTACTTACCAAAAACAGCCGGATATTACAGCGGCTGTTCACTATTTTTTTTTAATACTACTTTAACAATATTTACTGCGTCAGGCTTAATAGCGGGCTCTGTAACAAATGCTGAATTACAGAAAATCGTTTTAAGGTATTGTTTAGCAAATTCTAAATCTTGAAAGTGGTTAGCTTCTAAAATATTGCTTGTTAAATGTATCGAAGATCCTTCCATAGGCAGTGATCGTACATATTTCTGATTACAGCTTAATACAAAAGATGTGATGACCATAAAATATATCCCCTTGTCTGAGTGCCATTGTTTGCCCATTTTAAAAGATAGTAAACTAGCAGATTGCCGGATAGGGTTTACACGAACGCTAATTCATGCGAAATTCAATAATTGCCCCCATCATTTGACGGGAGCAAGCAGGGGTTTAATTCATGTGTATTTTTAAATAAGAATTAAGATCTTTGAAAGAGCTTACTAAAATAGATAAACTCTATTTAATATAAAAAATTGTAAAGTTTATCGTTTATGATATTTGTGTCAATTGGACAAGCAGTGGCATCTCTTCCATATTGCCAGCCCCATGTGTTCGATTGACAATTAACTGTTTTTGGCCCAAACCTTGGTGCATTCTGCTGTTTTGTAGCACCTGTTTCAGGCTCCGCGCTCCAAAGTATACTTTCAATAGCTATTTTTTCATTATTTTTCACTGCCTCACAAAATTCTCTATTAAATTCTCCTATCAGAGGATCGTGGTAGTAACCGCATCTATACCCGCTGGTTCGAATCGTTGAAAACCATCCCTCAATCCACGCACTATCCACTTGAAAAAAACGTTCTATATTAGCAAACAAAATTTTACCTTCAGGAATATTCAATCTCCTTGCGTGTGCCACAGCATTTTGAGCGGTGATATTTCCGCTTCGCAGACCAACAGCCGAACGAAAGTTGCTATAAATCGGCATGACTCGAATACCGTTTTTGTGAAGGAATAAAATTTCATTTCTGGTTAAGCCTTCTGCTGCACCTTCCACTCTGGATAGATATCTTCCCCAATAAAGCGGCTTTCCATAGCTAATTGTTACGCAGTTTAATATTTCTTGATTAACGGATAAAGCTGAATCCACTCCCCATAAAAATGACACATTTATCACCTCACTTATAACTGTATTACTTTGCTGTATGTACATATTCATAAAAATTAAGTGTAACCGGTACGTGAAATGAGATGCGGTTTACCGGATAAAATAACAAAATTGGAAGACGTTTTAAAAAAAACAATCTCAACGAATAAACTTTTATCAATGCTAAAATACTATATGGTGCTCAAGTAATGGATTCTCTGAGACTAAATGGTGCATCATACAAAGAGAAATAAGTTGATGGAATTTTTTTTTGGACTTTAACACGGGAGAGGGAGGCAGTCAGCTTGTACACTAAAAGTAAAGTGATTATATTCGATTTGGATGGAACACTTTATGAAGACACACATCATTTTGATTTTTATGCAAGACGGCTTCAAAGCAAGCTGCTTGCCGCCAAGCAAAATGCTTTTTGGGATGATTACCAATTAGCACTCCATGGGAAACATCCATTGAAAATAGGCAGAGTATACGATGTGCAAAAAGACCTGATTTTACAGCAGGAGCACAATCTCGTAAAAGAGGCTTTCATGTGGGATGGCAGTCCACTGAGTAATGAAGATATACTGCCAATGTATCCGGGACCTATTAAGATGGACTTGGAGAATACGATAAGTATTGGTGACTTATGGTGGCTGCCAGCCTCAATCGCCAGGCATTATGGGCTGGATGCTGCAAGTGGAAGGGAAGCATTCCTCGAGACGAGAAGTTTTATGATGAGTCCTGAATTCGTGATGGCAAGAATACATGGTTTTGGGGAAGCTCTCTACGCATTAAAAGATAAGGGCTTCAAGATAGTATTACTGACAAACAGTCCAGAAAAGGATAGTGAAGTTATTCTCACAAAGCTTGGTTTTAAATCGGTTTTTGACAAAAAAGTTTTTGAAGCGCAAAAACCAACCCATACAGCCGAGCGCTTTAAAGAAATCAGTGAATTTTTTCAGGTTAAATACAATGAGTTACTCAGCATTGGTGATAACTTAGTCAATGAGATTCTCCCGGCGAAAGAGCTGGGCTGTTCGACAATCCTCATCGATCCACATGAAATTGGACAAAAAAGCGATGCTGATGAGGTTGTTAGAAACATTTCAGAGCTGATTCCTTTGTTAAAAGGGCTTCCTGTAGTGAATCATTTGGAGTCAGCAGCTGATACCGCTTTTCCGACATAAGCTGGTTAGATTTTTGGACGCAACCGATTTAAAGTACTGCTTATATTATTTTCAGAAATCACATTAGTGAAACAAGACAGGATGGTCGGTGATAAAATCCGAAAATTGCCGATAAAATTCGGAAGTCGCTGATAAAAACCGAAAGTCGACGATAAAATTTGGGGAGTTGCTGATATATCCTTGAAGTTGCTGATAAAGTAACCAATTTAAAGAAATATAGAAGTCTATAGGGTACAGGGTATGAGTATGTAACCCTCTAAATTCCATTTCTTCGCTTAATACTAGTTGAAAGTAACCCATTGTTGCCAACCGGAAATAAAAATTGCCCCTTTAAAGGAAAAAAAGTCATTCAAACAGTCAGTTTTCTCCTTATAAACATTATATTTTTAAGAGGAAATACAGTTTTATTCCCATATACCCCCATTAGTCTTCAATTTCATCTTGATCATTCTCTATAGTCAGCTAAGTATAGAAAAGATGTGATTTTTGTAGTTCTATTAACTCGTTTAATAACCGGAGGAGTGGTTGTTTTATTAAAAATACCCCTTGATTTAATCAAGGAGTATATTGATTCGCACCGTATGGAGGAACTTGAAGCTGATTATAACCATATTGAGTATCCTGATACTGACTAGCAATGCTTGGCTGATTGATGTATGGCTGATTATATTGAGGAACTTGCGGCTGAGGAGTTGGTGCGGAAAGACGCTGTTCCCATCTGCGATTAACTGCCAGGAATTGATCTTCAAGGAATCCGGCTTGTTCATGGGTAAGTTCTAACACAATCTCATTGTTTGAATCATCGTAAGCTGTCATTAATACATAGCTTTCATTGTCCCGCGTTACATTTCCGACTCGCAGATACAAGTTTTTAATTTCCAATCGCAATTTCATACTGTCCATATGGCACGCCTCCAGTTGAATTCAACTAAGGATAACATTTACAAGTTCGATTGGAAATATACAATTGCAACTAATAACTGTTTTTTTATTTACGTGGAACACATTTTCATAAGAAATTTTTAGCACATGTAAAAAAGATAAATGCTAAATAAAGATTTATTATGCCTTTAAAAACAAGTCAGACAGTAATAGAGATTTCGGATAGTAAATCACTCATCTACGGTTGAAATATACCCATTTCAGATAGTTAATCATATTGATTCTATCTTTTTTTGTGTTCACATAGAAGAATTTAACTTGTTTTACATACATCTTTTAAAGGGAAAGAAATGTATAACATTATAACCCAACTAATGAGTGGGTGACGTGTTGCATGTAATTAAAAAAGTTTTTAAGTCATAGCAGAAGAGGGTCATGGATATGAAAAATGTTTATAAAAACCAGAAAACAAAAGATTTGAATCAACAAAGGGCCATGGGGAAGTATGGAATGGTGGCCAGTGCGATGAATGAGGCAACGGAAGTAGGCGCCGAGGTATTAAGAAAAGGCGGCAACGCGATGGATGCCGTTGTTGCAGTGCAATTTGCATTAAGTGTTGTAGAGCCATACAACACAGGAATTGGAGCTAGTGGTTTTATTATTCATTATGATAATAAAAGTAAGCAAATGAAGGTCATAAATGGTCACTCTCAAGCGCCAAAAGGCATTACGAAAGACATGTTTGTAGATAACGAAGGGAATATCATTCCTCATTTTCATAGATCAACCGTAGCCAGTTCAGTAGCTATACCTGGAATAATAAAGGCAATGGATACCGCATTAAGAGAATTTGGAACCATGTCTTTAGACAAATTGATTGAACCAGCTGTCCAACTTGCGGAAAACGGTTTTACAGTAAATTGGCATTGGCAGGAGGCAATAGAAAAACTTGGGCATCGATTAGGCGATGATGGGCGAAGATTTTTTATCCCAGAAGGAAAACCGTTAGTTGAAGGAGATTGGGTTACAAATACAAACCTTGCAAAAACTCTTCGTATTCTTCAAAAGCAGGGCGTAAAGGCACTTTATGAGGGAGAAATAGGAAAAGCGATTGTGGATACATTGCAAAAAATGGATGGGATAATGAACATAGAGGACCTCAACCAATATGAAGTTAAAATAGAAGAGCCGATTACAGGTAAATATAAGCAATATGAAATTGCTGCTCCGGGGCCTCCAAATGCAGGAGGACTAAGTGTAATCCAAATGCTTAAAATTCTGGAAGGTTTTCAAATAGAAAAACACAATATTTCCTCTTGGGAAAAGTATTACTTGCTATCTGAAGCAATGAGATTAACATCAGCAGACAAGCTTGCTTATTTAGCAGATCCTGAATTCGCTGATATCCCTATTGAGGGGCTCCTGCATGATGATTATATAAAAGAAAGACAAAATTTGATTAATTGGAAGGCAAGAAATCCTTTAATTGACTGTGGAAATCCTTGGCCTTACCAGGGTAGCAGCAACAAAAAAGGTGAAGTAAAGGCAATACAAACAACAGGTGGAGAAACAACCCACTTCACAGCCGTAGACAGGTGGGGCAATATTGCCGCTTGCACCTCATCGATAGAACATGTCATGGGGTCCGGCATTATGGTACCTGGCTATGGTTTTCTACTAAATAATGATTTAACTGATTTTTGGCCGGAACCGCAGCGCACGAATAGCATTGAACCAAAAAAATTCGCAAGCAGCTCAAAGACGCCGACCATTGTTTTTAAAGATGGAAAACCAGTGCTGACACTAGGTTCCCCAGGTGGCCCGACGATTCTTTCCTCAGTTTCGCAGGTTCTCATAAACATTCTTGATTATAAAATGGATGTGAAAGATGCTATTGAGGAACCAAGAATTTATAACAGCACGGGCCCATACATTTGGTGGGAAGAAGGATTAAGTAAGGAAATAAGAGATAAGCTCGGTAAAATGGGCTTTGAATTTTTGGAAAATGCTAAAACAATTGGAAATGTCCAAGCAATATTAATTGACCAGGAAAACGGGAACCTCTATGGGGCCGCTGATTCCAGCAGACCTGGAAGCGCAATAGGCATTAACAATGTTACTTCAAAAAAGTTCGGTTAACTCCGGATTTTGATGAAAAACTCCCTTTTTTATACGGTCTATTTTCACGTTTATTCTCAAATTTCAAGTTTAAGTGAAATCCAAGTGAGGAATGGAAATAGGGATTATATTAAAGGAGGATTCAGATATGGACCAAATAGAATCATACCTTGAAAGCAAAATGCCTGAGATGAACAGCTTATTGAAAGAACTTGTGAACATTGACAGCGGCTCTTATTATAAAGAAGGTGTAGATAAAGTTGGCAATATTATCAGAAGAAAATTTGAAGAACTGGGCATGTATGTGAAAGTTCACAGGGAAACCGAATATGGAAACCACCTTGAGATCAAGTGTGACAAGGAGTGTGAGCCTAAGATAATTATTATTGCCCATATGGATACAGTGTTTGGTGTGGGTGAGGCTGAAAAAAGACCATTCAAAATCATTGGCGATAAGGCTTATGGGCCTGGAGTAAGTGATGAAAAAGCCAGCCATGTTGCTGTGCTATATGCTTTAAAGGCTTTAAAAGAAAATGGCTCGGATGCGTACAAAAATGTACATCTTATCTTTAATAGTGATGAAGAGATAGGATCCCGCACTTCAAAGGCGATTATTAAAGAAGCAGCTGAGGGTAAGGATTTCTCTCTTGTCGTTGAATCAGGGAGACCGAATGATGCAGTTGTTACAGAAAGAAAAGGAGTTGGAAGGTTCATTTTTGATGTAAAAGGCAGAAGCGCGCACGCTGGAGTAGAGCCGGAAAGAGGGAGAAGCGCAATAGTAGAACTCGCCCATAAAGTAATCAGTCTGCAAAATTTAAATGATTACGAACAAGGATTATCAGTTAATGTAGGCTTAATAGACGGGGGAATTTCGTCAAATACAGTCGCACCCGAAGCCAAAGCACAAGTTGACGTAAGGGTGAAAAATATGAAACAAGCAAAAGAAATTACAGCCAAAATAACAGAAATAGCTCACGACGAACATATTAAGGGTACTGAAACCGAAATTTCCGGAAGAATCGGCAGGCCGCCAATGGAAAAAGTGGAAGGAGCAGAAACTCTTCTAAACACTATTAAAGCTGTTGGTAAAGAATTAGGAATGTCGATAACTGAAGTCAGTACCGGAGGCGGCTCCGATGCAGCATATACCACGACAGAAGGAGTTCCAACTGTTGACGGCATGGGACCGCTTGGAGAATTCTCACACAGCGAAAAAGACGAATACGTGGATTTGAAATCATTCCCGAAACGAACGGCTCTCCTAGCTAAAACAATTGAACGGTTAAGCAGCCATTTGCATTAACTTGATAAAACAAATCTTATTTCTGCTTATTATTTAAGAAAGCAATAAATAAAGAACGAAATCAATGCCAATCTACGACTAAGTTTTTCCAATACCGTGAGATTTAAATAAACAAGGACAGGTCCAGCCTGTCCTTGTTTTATAGGAATCTGTTTAAATTTAAGCCTCCAAATCCTCATTTTTAAAGCGTTTGCTTTTTGAAAAAAGGAAGGTGATTAAGGCTGTTAAGATAATGGTCATTATGTTGCCTGTGAAGTATACGCCCCAATATTCAGGGAAGACAGACAGGAAGGAGAAGAGTCCGCCTACACCAATTGATGTGGCTTTCACATCAAAGTATGCCAGGAATCCACTGCCGATAGCGCTTGCAAGCATGACCGCAATAAATGGGTAGCGGTACCGCAAGTTTACTCCATAGATAGCTGGCTCTGTAATACCCAGCCATGCTGAGAAGGATGAAGTAAAGGCAACGTTTTTCATTTTCTTATTTCTTAGAATAAAGAACATTGTTAATGCAGCCGTACCTTGTGCCAATGTTACAGTATCGCCGATTGGCCATAGAGTTACATAGCCTAAGCTTCCTGCCATCTGCAGGTTTACACCAAGGAATAAGTGATGCATTCCAGTAATAACCAGCAATGGAGAGATAAAGGCATAAAATGCACCCGCAAAAACTGGAGCTACATCAAACAGGTACACCACTCCATCAGTGATCCAGTTGGCCCCGGTCATTGTAATAGGCCCAATAATCGTGAAAGTTAAAAACGCAGTCAGCAATAGGGCTATAGGTGATACAATAATCAATTGGATGGCATCAGGAATTCTCTTTTTAAGGAAAATTTCAATCTGTGCCAAAAGATAAGCAGCAACTAAAACGGGAAGGACTTGTCCTTGATAACCAATCTGTTCAATCTTAAATCCTAACACATCCCAATGCTTAACCTTACTTGGGTCAGCTGCATAATCGTAAGCTGACATTAAAGCTGGATGAACTAGAATTAAACCTAAAACAATACCTAAAACAGGATTTCCGCCGAATTTCTTCACTGCAGACCATCCGATTAAGGT
This sequence comes from Peribacillus saganii, assembly GCF_003429095.1. Classification (GTDB taxonomy): domain Bacteria; phylum Bacillota; class Bacilli; order Bacillales; family DSM-1321; genus Peribacillus; species Peribacillus saganii. The sequence continues at coordinate 107,477 of NZ_QVTE01000015.1, read as the reverse complement.
AGGGAGGAATGTAAAGGCAGCATTAGCTACTAGATTGATAATCTGTGCGATTCCTGCAATGCCAGTATGTACTTCAATTACTGACTTCTCATAAAATAGGCCAGGATTTGCAAGAAGATTGTTAAAGCCCATTAATAGACCGGATGCTACAATCGCCGGAAGGATAGGGATAAAGATATCGGCCAGCGTTCTAACCGCCTTCTGGATAACGCTTTCTTTTGCACGGGCATTTTCTTTTACTTCTGCCATAGAACTTTCTTTAATTCCGGTTTGCTTGATAAATTCACCATAAACCTTTTCTACTAAGCCAGGTCCTATGATTACCTGAAACTGGCCGCTTGCAAAGAACGTTCCCTTCACAATATCAAGATTTTCAATACTTTTAACATCTGCTTGATCTTTGTCCTTGAGGACCAGACGCAATCGGGTTACACAGTGGGATGCGCTTTCAATATTGTCCGCACCGCCTATGTAACTAATAATCTGTGAAACGCTTTCCTTTAATTCAGACACGATGGACACCTCTTCGCTGTTTTAACATGTATATACAAGAGCTACAATATTTTAAATTGTTTCACTTGTCAAGCAGAAAAATGATAGCCCTTTCTTTTCTTGACTAATTTTCATACTATGATAAATTAGGGATAACTTGTATATACATATTATGTTAAAGGAGTTTTTTAAAAGTGAATTTAACAGATATACCGTTTAGTTTTTACGGTTCATATATGTCCATTAATTTTCAAGAAAAGGAAACAGAGTCAGGATTGTATCTAAATAGCCTAAGAGGCAAATCCAAAAACCATATGAATGTAATGAAGTTCATTCCTTTAAAAAATAATGAGCCCGTTCCGTATCAGTACGAAGCTGACTTCTCAAAGATTGTATTAACACTGCCTGGCGGGGAGATTAGTATCTGCTTTGATGGAGATTCCCGCATTGTTGTAAAAGGTATTGGAGATAATGTAGGCATCCGTTTTGATACGCAGCCAGTTTATAATTTTGAATATAACTTCCTGCTTGGTAAGAAAGGGGAAGAATATTGCCTTATCAACAGTTATAAAAACCTTACAAAATTCATGATTTACAGTCCTAAAGGAAGCGTTTCACTTAATCAGGATATCCAATATGATGCAGCTGGAAGCTCAGAAAAAGCAAATAACTCTTCGATTATTCAAGTACAAGCTGATGGGGAACAATTCTTATGCATAATTGAAGATATTCCTACAAATGCTGCTATTCCTGATAAATTGGAATATGATTTTGATCAGATTGTTGCTGAATCAAAGCAAAGCCTTTTAGATTATTATTCTAAAATTCCTGCTGTTGAAGAAAAATATCATGAGGCACTCATGCTTGCAGCCTATACTAATTGGTCGACTTTTGTGAAGCCTGAAGGAAACTTAAAGAGATATACGATGTATTGCTCCAATAAAAATTTCCCGGGTGCCTGGAGCTGGGATCATTGTTTCAATGCCTTGGGACTTGCCGGTGTGGATAATGATTTGGCTTGGGATCAAATGGCCGTTCTATTCGATCACCAAGATGAGCTTGGGCAGATTCCAGGCTCAGTCAGCGATTCCACCATCCGCTGGAACTTTGCAAAACCTCCTGTTCATGGCTACTTTTTTGGAAAAATGATGGAGAAAATGCCTTTCACAGAAGAACAAATGAAATTAACATATCAATACATTGAAAAACAGATTAACTTTTATTTAAAGTACAAAGATTCTAACCAGGATGGGATTTGTGAATATCACCACGGAAACGACTCTGGCCAGGACAACAGTACTGTTTTTAGTCAGCCTGTTGTAGTGAACAGCCCTGATTTAACTGCTTTTATCATTAAAGGCATGGATCTATTGGCATCACTTGCAGAAAAATTCAACAACAAAGATCAGCAAAGGTATTGGATTGAAAAAGCCGACAAGCTTAATGAGCTGTTCATTGACTATTTCATTGAGGATGGTCTGCCGGTCGCCAAACGTATGTTAAATGACGAAATCATCGAAAGCAATGCAGTACTGCCATTCGTGTCGCTTATCTTAGGTAAAAGGCTGCCTGATCAAATCCGACAGAAAATGATTGAGGTTATCACAAGTGAACGCTTTCTGACAAATTGGGGAATTGCTACCGAAGCAATTGATAGTTCTGATTATGAAGCAGACGCCTACTGGCGTGGACCAATTTGGGCTCCATCGACTCTTTTATTTGTGGAAGCACTGAAAGACTGCGGGAAACATGAAATTGCTGGTGATATAGCTGAAAGGTTCTGTGAAATGGCCCGTCTAAACGGCTTCCCGGAAAACTATGAAGCCACTACCGGAAGGGCACTGCGGGATAAATCCTTTACCTGGACCGCAAGCACATTTGTCCATTTTGTTTCTCAATATAAATAACTAGAAGTTCAAAGAGCCGCTCAAAGGGAGCGGCTTATTTTTATTGCTTAAAAATTCATTCTTCGCTGCATAGCAAATCTTTCAATTGCCCCAATCTCGGCAACCTATTTTCAAAATGTAACCTTACTTACAAAACTTGCATTGAGAACATTGAACTCCCCATGTCATCAAGGCACTCAAGTATAATGGTTTTTTTGAAATGTAATATTCGAAATGGGAAATGACTGCGGAAAAAGAGGACAATTATGGAATTAATCGTCATTTATTAAATATATCTATAATACCTTTTTAATGAGTAGGTGTTTTTATTAACCGCATTAGGGTAATAAAAAGATATACATACAATATGGAGGCGTCTTAACTTATAATGAAAGTACTTTTGCTTACGATTTTAATTGCAGCTGTATATATAATTTTTAAAAATGTATTGAATAAAGTGAGAAACCGGTGACTCTTTAGAGTACTTCTGATAGTTACTGATTAGAACAAAGTTATAAAGTACTAGGTCTGATTCTTAAATGAAGTTTAGTTATACATCAACAGGGAACCGCAATTTTTTGATGTTGAAGATGGTGAGTGAGAGTAGGACACTTTTGAATAGTGTCTTTTTATTTTATCTAAAACTATGTATATTTGCAGTCTTCACGATTTTCTTTTGAAAATAAACAAGATGCACTATTAGAAGCACATCTTGTTTATAAGCCTTATTCTTTAGAGGTTAATTTAGTTAAATCTAAGTCATGATGTAATTTATCAGAAGGTATGCTAGGATTAGGAACTTGTCCTTTTGCTACAGGTTCTTGTATATATACAAATTCTCCGGAACCATCTGGTGCACTTCCTGTAGCCCAAAGGCCTTCGGAAGACTCACTGCCTTCTGAAAGGTTCCAAAATTCATAAGCTTGTGGCTGCGCTTCCTTTTCCGCTTCAGGAGGGAAGGAAGCTGGCACTACCACACCGTTTTTCTCTTCTAACTCTGCAATCGCAGCCATCCATTGGTATTGATGGTAACGGTCACGAGCAAGCATTTTACGAAATGTTGCACGGACACCTTCATCTGTTGTCATATGATATAGACGAGCTACTTGAAGTCGCCCCTGACTTTCTGCGTGCAGATTAGAACGCATATCAGCTAATAAGTTTCCACTAGCTACAATATAAGCACCATTCCAAGGCACACCATTTGAATTAGTTGGTAAGCCCCCAAGACCGCTTACGAGTAAATGCTGTGGATTGACTCCACCCATTATCGCAGCAATCTGAGGATCTTTAGCAGCTTCAGCCTGATCTTCTGGAGAAGCACCATCTAGCAATTGGCTGATAAGTGAGCATAGCATTTCAACATGCCCTATTTCCTCTGTTCCAATATCCATTAACATGTCTTTATACTTTTCTTCACCACGACAATTAAAGCCTTGAAAGAGATACTGCATCATAACAGTCATTTCTCCAAATTGGCCACCAAGTACTTCCTGTACCTGACGGGCGAGCATAGGATCTGGACGGTCTACTTTTACCTCGAACTGTAATTGCTTTTGATGACGAAACATAACATCCTCCTTTAGTAAATAAATTCTATACTTTGTTACCCATGATTTCTTTCTATTAATCATTTTTTTGAAAATTATGGACGCATCAGTCACAGTTAATGAAAATTAATTGGTTTAATAGTGCAAGCAAAGTTTTATTTATGTTTTGTGAGTTCATCACCTAGTGGCGTACTTTTTTATTATTAACAAGGACAATACAAGTGAAATTGGTGATACGGAAAGTTTGGATTTTTATAGGGAAGTGTTAATGAAAGAGGGAAGTTTTATAATCGAGAAAATACTTAGAGGTTATGTCCATCATTATTTTTATGGAGGACGATTGACAACAATTATATTAAGTTTGTATGGTTTATTAATTGTAGGATTTATAACATTATCTATCCTCTTTGGTGTTGCCCGTATCTAAACATTTGGAAGCTCAGGATGAAAAGTAAGTCAAACTTATTTCCTAGGAAACTTCAATCTACTACTTTTAACGATAGTGCAAAACCAAGTATTTGAACATACATTTTTTTAGCGTCGATAGCGGTTTAAAGTGGAAAATAAGTACAGTCTATCCGCGTGACTTTTTCATGCCTTAAAAATATTACTAAACATATCGAAAAATATAAATTAGGTTAATCACTGCCCTTTCTGTTTGGCTCAAATATTATTTCTTTTGGAATTTTTATAGAAAAAATAATAATCGAAATATTTCCTCATAAGTTAAATTACTATCCTTTAAATAATACTGATTTAGGTTTTGAAAAATGGAAAAGTAACAATATAGGGGGAATAAAAGCGATGCGACCGTTAAACAGAAGGCAGTATGAATAGTGTTAAATCAAGAAGATAATTCAAGCGAGTATAACAATCCAATAGTACAGCAATATTTGAATAGTCCTGAAAAACTGAAGCAATTACATCGGCGTACTCTTTTTATTGTTGTTCTTTCACAGATTTTTGGAGGAGCGGGACTTGCAGCCGGCATAACAGTGGGGGCTCTCATCGCGCAAAACATGCTGGGAAGCGACAGTTATGCTGGTATTCCATCTGCATTGCTTACTTTTGGTTCTGCGGGTGCAGCGATGCTGGTAGGGCGGCTCTCCCAGCGATTTGGACGCCGGACAGGTCTGGCATCTGGATTCTTAGCCGGCGGTGCAGGTGCTGTTGGAGTAGTGATGGCTGCTGCAATTGACAGTGTTTTACTACTTTTTGCGTCCTTGTTAATTTATGGTTCAGGAAGTGCAACTAACCTGCAGGCCCGCTATGCTGGCACTGATTTAGCCGATTTTAATCAGAGGGCAACAGCGATTAGCATTGCCATGGTATCAACTACATTCGGTGCTGTAGCAGGTCCAAACCTGGTCAATGTTATGGGGGAATTCGCTAAATCAATGGGGGTGCCTTCTCTTGCGGGACCATTTATTCTCGGAGCTTTTGCCTACACACTTGCCGGCTTTATATTATTAATCTTACTGCGTCCGGATCCACTACTCGTTGCGAAAGCAATGGAAGACATGAACAAAGACGAACGAGTTGGCATTGCTAACACTGAGTCAAATCATCATGCAAAAAATCAGCGGGGAATTGTGGTTGGAGCTTTGATCATGGTCTTAACCCAAATGGTAATGGTTGCGATTATGACGATGACTCCAGTACAAATGAGACATCACGGTTATGATTTAAGGGAGATAGGACTCGTCATTGGTATCCATATCGGTTCCATGTACCTGCCATCCCTCATTACAGGAATCCTCGTAGACAGGTTGGGACGTACTGTTATGGCAATTGCTTCAGGCACCACTTTATTGGCTGCAGGTATAGTGGCCGCTGTTGCTCCTGTGGAATCCATGGCAGGATTTATTGTCGCTCTAGCACTGCTTGGTATTGGGTGGAACTTTGGCTTAATTAGTGGCACGGCACTTATAATTGATTCAACAACAGCATCAACACGGGCCAAACTACAAGGATCTGTTGATGTATTCATCTCTTTATCCGGAGCATCGGGCGGGGCACTATCCGGTCTGATCGTAGCCCATTCCAGCTACCCGGCTCTATCAATTGCAGGAGGCATTCTCTCATTGGTCATCATACCTGTTGTTTTCTGGCTTTGGAGTAAGAACAAAAATGTTCAAGCTGGCTAAAGCTGTACAAACAAGATAAATTATTGAACCATTCATTCCAAATTAACTGATATTAGATTAAGTCATTGGCATCAATAAAATCAATAGGTTCTGAATCACTCAGAACACTTTCGGAAGTCATTTCGAAAAATTCGGAACCTGCTTCCGAAACACTAAGAATACTTTCGGAAGACATTCCAAATCATTCAGAACCAGCTTCCGAGACATTCGAAGCCCTTACTGCATTTTAAAATTCCTGATCCGACACTTTCAGAACTGAGAAGGGGAAATTTATCTCATCTCTATTTACAATAATTAAAGTCACAAACGGCCGCAGAATATTCAGGGAAAACCCACCCTTTCTCCTTGGCCTGTTAATGGGGTAAGTTGATTTCCGTTCCAGGCGCTTCGCATTCAGCGGGGCGGGCGGTGAGCCTCCTCGTCGCAGACCATTCCGAACCCCTTTTGTCGACAATCTGTGGCTGCCATCTATTGGCAGTCTTTTTTGTGCTTATGAAGTATTGAGGACAATGAAAAAGTAATATTTTTGATAATATAAGAATATCAATTATGGAGGCATTTTATGGACATAGAAGATATTTTAAAAAGCAAAAAAGTGAAGGTAACTGAAATTCCAAGCTGGGGTACATATTTACGGAAACCATGGGAACTCAATTTTGCGAATCATCTTAGCTTTAATGATAAAAAATCAATTTATTTGTATGATCAAGACGGTGCCTGTGGATATTTATGGCACTTATTTAGCTATGGTAAAAAGAGCTGTAAAAAAGATGAACAAGCCCAAACAGCATTTAATAACGAACAGAAAGATAAATGTTATATCTTTTATCAGCATTCCGATCACGCGTTGCTTATAGAGAATGCAAGATTATTTTCTGCTGATGATTTAATAAACGAAGAAGATGTGTATGTTGTAGATAAAGAATTTAGCTGGACTTATGTAAAAACACACGAAACTGGCTGGTGCGGCCCGTATTTTAGTCGGAAGTAAAATGAATGTCAGGTTGATTTTATTATTGGGGAGCTAGTATCATATCCGGCATTCGAAAATTTTCACGATCAAGTGCATGTATACTTTCCGGCGGGGAATTCAATTTCATACCATGTAGGTGATCCGCAATCAATTCAGCGACTTCCGGTCAAGTAAAATCATCAATTTTAATCTCCGAAGAATGAGTTGATCACAGCTCTTTTCCTCATTTCAAACGTAAGCGGAGAATATAATACACCTTTTTAAGATTATACTAATACATATTTTAAAAAGTGACTATTCACTTCTGTAAGTAATTTTACTGGGGAGTTAAAAGTCCTGGTAGTATTATAGATATCCACAAAGAAAGGATCATTTCTTAACGTGAAAGAGATAGTTGAACTAAAATGAAAGGTTATCACCTGATGGAGTCAGGTGGTTCCCAGGATGAAAGTTTTAATCATTTGAACGGAGTGACCATCTTGTACATAAACAAACAAGAATTTATTGTTAATGGACTAAAGCATACAATCAGATCTGCAATTGCAGAAGATGCGAATCAGTTGTCTGATCTAAGACTGCAAATTGATGGAGAAACAGAAAATTTAGATAGAGCAAAAGGAGAGGCATTTATTGATGCTCAAGGTTTTGAGCAAATTATAAAAAAGGATACGGAGAATCCTAGGAATATATTTTTGGTAGCTGTAGTGGATGGCCGGATTGTTGGATTTTCAAGATGTGAAGGGAGCCATTTAAATAGATTCTCACATAAAGTAGAATTCGGGATAGCCGTACTAAAAGAATTTTGGGGCTTTGGAATTGGGAAGAGTCTTTTAAAACAATCGATAGCCTGGGCTGATGCCAATGGCATAAAAAAGATCACTTTACATGTGCTGGAAACTAATGAAAAAGCCATTCGGCTTTATGAAAAGCTTGGCTTTGAAGAGGAAGGCGTTTTAAAGAATGACAGAGTCCTATCAGACGGAAAATATTACAACACGGTTATCATGGGAAGATTTATTCATTAGCTTTTACGATCAACAATATTGATTATAAAACCGAATATTAAAAGCGAAAAGGTATTTACAATTTTCCATGTAAATACCTTTTTTTCAAGGGTTTATTATAAGTATCTGCGCGCTCCTGCGTATTCTTGTTTATATGGCGAAGTATTAATTGAAATGATTTCTACGGTTTTCCCTGCTTTTGGCGAGTGAATCATTTTTCCGTTTCCAGCATACATGGCAACATGATGAACTCTGCCTTTTCCTTTGTTATAAGCGAAAAACATTAAATCCCCAGGCTGTAATTGAGTTTTATTAACAAACTTGCCCTTCTTAATTTGCTCAGAGGCATCTCGTGGCAATAATATCCCGTGATATTTGTAAATAGAATGTGTATAGCCAGAGCAATCAAACCCAAAAGCAGAGTTGCCGGCCCATAAATAAGGCAATCCTAAAAACACTTTTCCTGTGTTTACCAAATCGGAGCCTTTTGGCTTTGGAATTTTAGAAAGTGTCATATATATATTAATGTCACTTCTTTTAATCCATTTAGCCTGATTAGCAGGAGTCATAACCTGTACCCAGTCCTGTTGTACATTTATGATAGGTAATCTTGTATTAAAACTGACTTCTAGAAACTTTTTGATTTTATCATTATATAGATAAGCAGTCTTTATTTTGACACTTGCTGTTTGGCAATTTTCATACCCGGCTTTTTGCGTAATGATTTGTGTTTTTGGCATCCAGCCAGGATACCCATACTTACTCTTTGGAGTATATTGGTCTTTAACTGCAACCTGTACCCAGCTGCCACTCGTTTTTAGTACTTGAATTTCCTGGCCATATAAGCCCTGTGTTTCGGTTTTGCCTGTCAGCCAAATACGAGAAGATGTTGTTGGCATTTTTGCAGTCCAGGTTCTCATATCAACAGGATTAGAAAGAGAGTATTTATCAGTTGTACGTTTTGCACCGGGTTCTTTCCACAGAGTAGCTACCGAAACATTTACATATGTCTTATTAGACTGATTTGGATTGTAGCAGGCAGGGGCTGCAGCATCAGCTTCTCTTGGAGTTAGCGGCAACAAAATGGATAAAGAAAGTGCTGCAATCATTAACTTTTTTAATTTCAATCAACACACCTCATAAATTGGTAATTTAAGTGTTTTGTTTTTGTAGTATCTTTCATGGCCTAATTGCTATCTAGTCTGAAGAAAGGTACTTAAACCCGGTTAATCGTACAGGCATAATAGATGTCCCACAAGGAATCTCTAGCAGAGCATATTGTACAAAAAAGTAAGGATTCTTTCTTTTAATTTATATCGGAAAGTCTCTTAACTATTTAATAACATAGAATATGATGATCATCATTTTACATGATATTAAAGAGATTACGCAGCCTATAATTCGACTAAATTGATCCTTACATTTCCAATTACAAACTGTAAACGTAGTGAAGGAGTAATCTTTGTCAGAAACATTTAAAAATAATACCGGCAATAAGCATCTGCATACATCCTTTAGAAAGGATTATTTTCCGATTAAGAGGCGTCAGTCAGGGGATTCAATAGATTGTAAACGCGGTTTCTCCAGATGCAGATTAGAAGCTAAAAAAAGATGATATGCTTGTCGTGATTGGAAATCGGGATGACTTGACTACATTTTCATACATAGAGTAACTATCACACCTGCTACTGGTGGTATGGCAGCTGAGGAGATAATGTGAAACGAAAGAGATAAGAAGCCTATGGTGGGTTATTTAGAAAGACGGTCACTTCAACCCTAACGACCCTTTCCATCAATTGACAGAATGCTTAATTTATACATATGTTCCAGATGCTAATAATCCATAAGCTGCCTTGTGGTTTATTCGGTCTATTAATACGTTTGAACTAATCCTTGCACGAAATTGGAAACGATAAAGGCATCTAACTTTAAAGACTTACTCTATAAATAGAAATCCTGTTACAAACAAAAAGTGCTTTCCTTCAAAACCGGCTGTCATATTTGACGGCTTTTTATCGAATGAGTATGACAGTTAAATTTAACGAACCATTAAAACCTTGGAAACTGCAAACACCCTCGGTATTTTGTACCTTTTTTCTTCTATTAAAAAACGTTTTTCAATTTGTTTACACGGGTAAAGGTTTTGAATTAAGAGAATTGGATGCAATAGTTGGACAAATATTTAATTGCATTACTGTCCTACGCGTTCATTGAAATGGGATAAATAGAAAATATGTGATGCACAAGTTTCGCAAATAAGCGAAATTAATGTTCTTCACTATTATGTAGATTGAAGGGCATTAAATATTTGTTGCTAAGGAGATGTGGCATATGAATAAAGAGCTATTCGAATTAATGACAAAGATTTTGGATGAAGTAGGCAAACTGAAATCGTATATAAAAGAAAGGAAACAGGATAAAGGAATCGATTTGCAGGCAACAGAGAGAATAATAAATAGGTTAGATAATATTGTTGAAGAGGCAGATAAGGAATTAATTGATACACTTATTAGGATTGAAAAAAACTTCGATTTCGAAAAAACTAAGTCTACCCTTATGTCAAAGAAAACTGACAAGTAAGATAAAGCAGAGATAAAAGCCGTCTTGTGCGGCTTTTTGTTCTCTCACCAACGGCAAATTAATCAGTTTTTTATATTAGATGTTAAAAAAAGAAAATTCTTAAAAAGAGGAACTTTCCCCAGGTGAAACCGCTGCTATTTTTAAGATGCTTTCTTGTTGGCTAACGCAGAGTTTATGAAGGAAAAGGACCAAGAATATTTAATTTAATACATAGTCCTTTCATTCTGAAGATAGAAATCACGCGTCATTATGAATGGAATAGCTCTATGATAGGTTAGGGGGATATTGAAATACATGAGTGAAATTATATTCCTAGCTTCATCCAAGCCATTTAAAATACCTGATGAAATTGAAGAATACAATAATCGAAAAGTGTTTGAACGGGAGGAAGAGGCTATCTTTTTCTCTGTTCAAGAGGTCGAAGATTACTTCAAGAGAAAAATTGAGGGACTGTTTTTGCTGCCTTACATTTATATAAAGGAAATGGAGTTGAAAATCGTTTATTTCCTATATCTGTTAGTTTCCTGGAATTCTATCAATATCATTTGGCTGTTCGATAAAGTGGCCTGGTTATCATCATCATAATAAATTTTAGGGAATCCACTCGTCTTTTTTGTTTAAGAATGTTTGTTGTATGGGAACATACCACATATAACATCGTTGGAGAAGAGGAGTGACAGCATGAAAGGATTTAAAGGACCATTAATTATAATTGGCGTGATCGTGATCGGAGCCGTAATTATGTTAGCGAGCAGTTATAATGGATTTGTCAGTGCTGAAGAAAATGTTGATAAATCTTATGCCCAGATTGAAAATCAGCTGCAGCGCCGGCTGGATCTGATACCGAATCTCGTTAATACAGTAAAGGGATATGCAGCACATGAAAAGGAAGTAATTGAGTCTGTGTCTAATGCTCGGGCGAGATTAGCAGGGGCTACTTCACCTGAAGAAGAAGCGAATGCAAATGCTGAGCTTACAAATGCCCTATCCCGCCTGTTGGTTGTGGTGGAAAATTACCCGAACTTAAAAGCGGATAAACAATTTACACAGCTGATGGATGAGCTGGCTGGTACAGAAAATCGGCTTGCTGTATCAAGGAAAGATTATAACGAGGAGGTAGCACAGTATAACAAGAAGGTAAAAAGATTCCCAGGTGCGCTAGTTGCTGGTATCACTGGATTTGATGCTAAAGAATATTTTGAAGCTGACCCGCGTGCAATAGAAACACCAAATGTTGATTTTGGGGGCAGTGGACAATGAAAAAAAGAACGGTTTCCAGCTTATGTTTAGTCCTTTTTGTATTAGTTTTTTGGGACATGGGCGGAGCGGCTGCCAGCCTTCCTATACCGAAACCGGCTGGAGATATTTACGTTCAGGACCTTGCTAATATTTTATCCCAGCAAGAGGAAAATGAGCTTTTGCGTCTGGGGCGAATGATTGAAGATAAAACAAGTAATCAGGTTGCTGTTCTCACTGTGGAAACAACAGGCGGTGCTGAAATTCAGGAATTCGCCAATGAAGCTTTTCGAACTTATGGTATTGGACAGTCTGAGAAAGATAACGGCGTCATGCTGGTGTTAGCCATGAAGGAAAAGAAAATTTGGATAGAAGTTGGCTATGGGTTAGAAGGAGTAATTCCCGATGGCAGAGCAGGCAGGATTCTTGATGAAAGAGCAGTTCCGATGCTGCAGGAAGGTAAGCCCAATATTGCCATCATGCAGACTTATTCCGAGCTTGCCGATGCTGTATCAAACGAAAACGCTGGAGATGGACGCCAGGATAGAGGGCAGGAGTCTGCCCTGCCGGGGTGGCTGCTGGTTGTAATCATTGCAGCTGTGGTCATACTGGATTTTAAGTTTTTTGGCGGGACGCTGTCATATGCCCTGATCTCCATGCTATCATTTGGCAGAGGAAACGGAGGAGGACCACGCGGAGGTGGAGGTGGCTCATCAGGTGGAGGCGGAGCAGGAAGAGGATGGTAGAAAATCAATTGATAAGGAAAAAGAACATGAGGAGCGAGGGAATTGTAATGCCGCTTACTTATTTGATATGAGTCTTCCCAACATAGACAAAAAGAAGATAATACACTATATTATTAGACTCCTCATGTGCAGATCCTGATTATTGGTCTGAGTATGGAAATAAAGCTAACTTGCCCCGTTAACGGAACAACTAAATTGACATAAATAAAACCGTTAATTGCTTGATTGTTTAGAAAGAATTTAATGACAGTGATTCATTATTCTGTATAAATATGCCAGATTCACTTTCTCGGCAATAGAGGGCTAACTATATTTAGCCCTTTTTTCATTAGACTCTTTTTTCTGTATGCCCGAAAACAGAATCGGTAAAATATGTTGGTTTTCGTCCTGTATGGATAGGATCTGCTACTCTAAAGCAATTAAAAAATCTGTTCTTTTACATTTTTATAATAAATTTTCAGTATTGTGGTTCTTGATTCCGTTCACACTAGTTGTAAAAATATGTCGTAAAAAAGATACCTTTTAACAAGTATATGAGAGATCGGTAAAACGCTTTGATTGTTTTTGTACATCTTAAGAAGTTTCAAAGTGGTACTTCCGTAATGAGTTTGTTGGTTTTTGTCGAGATTTTTGTATATAGTAAACATACTCGATACAGTAGAATATATCTTAAGCCTTAATCCTGGATCCAAAAGTTTGTAATCTAGCAATTTCAATTTGGGGGGGAATACGTGGTTATTGAATTTGAGCAAGTTTTAAATCATGTTTCAATAGTACTTATGCCAATCTTGATATATTACTTGATCTTTCAGAGAGATTTTAGGGAGAGCAGTAAGCCAAACTCAATACTATTACTTATTCTTCTGTGTATGTTGTTACTCACGATGTCTTTTCCTATTGTATTTTCAAAAGATTATGTATACGATTTTAGAATGATTCCTGTTATTGTTGGTTTTTTGTATGGTGGAGTAAAGCCAGGTTTCATAACAGTAGCAGCACTATTGATTTATAGATTCTTTATTGGTGGAGAGGGATTTTATGTAACTCTGTTCAGTTTTTCCATTCTTACTTTGATTCTTTTTGCTGTAACTCGAAAATATGAAGCAGTAAGAATGAAACAGAAAGTAATCCTAGTTAGCGTGCTTTATTGGATTTTCACATTATTCAGCAGTCTTACTCTGTACACTATTAATCAACAAAACCAAATTGCATTTATGGTGATGTTTTATTTCATTACTTGGTTATGTTTGATGGTAACTGTCCTAATAATCGAAAAAGTGAATCACCATACAGCGATACAAAAGGAACTCCAAAGAGCTGAAAGATTAAATGTTATCAGCCAACTAGCGGCGTCTGTAGCCCATGAGGTTAGGAATCCAATGACGACGGTTCGCGGGTTTTTACAGCTAATCCAAAACGATAAAGATCTGGATAACTCGAAAAAGCACTATTACACCAATATCGCACTTGATGAACTGAATCTGGCTCAATCAATAATTACTGATTATTTATCATTAGCAAAGCCGCATACGGAAGACCAACATCCTATAAATATCTCCAATGAAGTAAAGAAAACTGTAGAATTGATGAGATCTTATTCAAATATACAGAACATAAGCATTACTTCGTCCATACAGGAGTCCCTCTATATCAAAGGAAACAAAGATGAGATAAAGCAGGTTTTGGTTAATATCATAAAGAATGGAATTGAATCTATGAATGCAGGAGGGGCACTTGTTGTCAATACCTATAAAAAGGCCGGTGCAGTAATGATCGAGATTATTGACAATGGCAAGGGAATGACAGACCGCCAACTTAAACAACTAGGAACACCATTTTATACGACCAAAGAGAAAGGCACCGGTGTCGGTCTAACGATTTCCTTTCAGCTGATTCAGTCAATGAAAGGAAAAGTACACGTTGATAGTGAGATTGGGAAGGGCTCCGTGTTTACCATTCAATTTAGAGCTATAAACTGCTAAAGGTATGGGTTAAATATTTATATGATTTAGCCCTTTTTTATTTTGTCAATAAACCGTTTTATTGTTTAGACCAGAAGATGGTAGCAAAACATGGTAAAGTTGTTATCAGGAGAGTGAACGATATAGTGGAAAGTGTTAAGCGGTGATGAACTGCCCCTATAGGTAGTCCAACACCACCAGTAGTATTAACCCTGCTAGTAATACCATATACAAATTGAAACGCTAATGGCAGGAACTGAATTTCCGGGATAGTACTGGGCCTCTCCTTCTTCTAAGCTTAAAATTAGCTCAAACCATAAAAGAGACTAATTATTAACGAACATATCAGAATAATCTTGAATAGGAAGGATAATTTTGAAAGTAGTTCCGTTTTCGCTGGTTTCTTGTACTTCAATCGTACCCTTATGGGCTAACACAATGTTTTTACAAATAGATAGTCCAAGTCCCATACCATCCTGCTTACCCGTTTTAAACGGTTGAAAAATAGTCTTAGCAATATCAGAATGTATTCCCATTCCCGTATCTTGTATTTCAATAACAATATGATTGGCCTTTTGTTCAAGACGGGTGTAAATTTTCTTTTCGCCTTCTTTTTCTGTCATCGCCTCTATTGCATTCTTATACAAATTCATAAAGACTTGAGATAATTTTGAGGAGTCTAAGCCTGTATACACATCCTCTTTGGACTCTATAGGTTCTATGCAAACTCCACGCTCTTGACCTTTTAACTGCATCATATCAATAGAGGCTTCTATGATTTCATTCACACACTCATATTCAATTTGAATCTCCCTGGTACTAATAAAATCTACAAAGTTATCAATGACTTTCTGAATATGTAAAGTTGAATTATGCATGATTTCAGCCTTTCTTTTTAAGTCAGGGTCTAATTTATCACTATATTCTGCAAGTTTGAAATAACCTAGTAAAACAGTTAGAGGATTTTTAATTTCATGAATAAGACTTGAAGTGGTGTAATCCACAAATTCTATCTTCATTTTTTCAATCTCTACTCTTCTTTCAAATTCCATAACTTTTTCACGGAAATGGTTAAAAGAATATAACACCCCCACTGTAAAGAGTGTACAAGAAGTAAGACTTGTAATAATGACATATTCATCGTTAAAGTTCATTAATCCAAGTACAGACGCAATGGCTGCATACACCGTAAAGCGAATATGAAAGGCTTTTAAATACTCATTATTCATTTTGACTGCAATATGAAAGGCGCATCCTAACCAAATCAATAAAGAAAATGTTTGCAGCATTTGGATAAAACCAATTGGTCCATACTCTGGATAGTAATGAGGCAGAATCTTACCTTCCAAATAAATTAGATGGGTTACGGTTACATCTGTCCAGTTTAATATGTAGAAGATCACAGTTATTACTGCATAAACATTGAAGTTCCTTCTAGTAAAAATCTTATTCATAAATGAAATTTTTTCTTGAGAGTGAATCAATGTTTCCGTTATGGTTAAGAAGAACATAGTAGGTGTAGCCAATGCCCCTATCCGAAGCAAACGGAATAACACTTCTGCCTGTTCAGCCGTAAACAAATCTACTGCATATAACACCCCGATATATCCCTGCCATAACATTTGGCAGATGATAATCCCTATTAAACTATATGTAAAGATACTTTTTTGAGAAAACTTAAAAATATAAACTAGCAGCGAAGCCAATATGAATATTATAAAGCCAACTAGTAGCAGTATCACTTACAGTCACCCCCTATATATCTCTAGATAAAGAGCACCGTAATGCCCTGCGAATTCCTGAATTGTTACTTCACTCTATTTAACTTCTTGTAAATTGTATTTCGTCAAGATGGGGTTCTTCTAAAGCCTATACATGATTTCACCTGTAGCATCAGATCACATAATAGAAACAGAATCAAAGGACAATTCAATTTTTTTTGATGACACAGGTTCTTCCATCTGTTTGTGTTTCAAGAATAACGGTTGCTACAGCTCTTGCCAAGAGGGAATCATCCCCGTTATAAAAAGTAAATCTGTTTTATTTGCTTCCCATAAGAGTTTAGAAAAAATATGGCATCCTTTTTTTAAAAAATTCGGTATGACTAGTTTAGCCAGGCTATATTCTCAGCTCATATAGGGTGTAATTTTCAGTAGTTTCGTGTAATAAAACTATTATAGATTAACTTTTTCTCTCTTAACCCATGCGGAAAGCAGAATAACGCTGCTTTTTTTGTAATGACTTTAGTGATTAAATTAAACTTTCTGAATAAGCTTTTTTGGAGCAGACTTTTAATATTTTACATATTAAAATCCCTAAAGGGAAATGATTCTATATAGAATTAATCCTTTAATGGGCTTTTATATTATATAATCCCATTTTTGGTAGTGAGAACTTTGGATATTATAGCCAGTATTTTGTGCAGTTTGAAAAAGAGAACTTATAGATAAAACTGCGAACATCCAATTTATCAGCGGCACACCGTCTGGTACCATTCACCAATGGGATTGTTACGATGATTGGTAGAATATTGGCAAAGGAAGCAAGCATGAAGGGGTCTGTAACTCTTTAAGAGTTTTTTAAACAAGCATAATTCCTAAACTACTCTTGTGGCTTTTAATCTTTACAATAACGTTTTTACCATTAAGTGAAGTTAATGGAGGGGTGTGCGCTATGATAAAACGGATTATAGCGATAGGATTTGCGGTCATATTAACGGCAGGGTGTATGGATGATGGTTCGGATATGAAGGAGCCATTGTACGTTAAAGAAGAAGTTAAGCCAGTACCATTCGAAGGCAAAGCAGGAGGGGACAGGGCCAGTCTTCACGTCTATTTTAGGAGCAAGTTAAATGAGAAGAAACGATATAAGTATAATGGGAGTATCAGTTCTAGGGGGGGACAAAAGGGCGAAACCATATGCCCTTTTGTTCTTGTGTTCCTTTTATTTACGCTGCATGTGTTTTTTGCCCCACTCGCCCATAATATCCAATACAGGGATAAAGGTTTTTCCTTCGGGTGTCAGTGAATATTCTACTTTGGGAGGAACTTCTTTATATACTTCTCTGTGGACCATTTTATCTTCTTCCAATTCCCTCAGCTGCCGTGTTAGTATTCCTTTTGAAATACCAGGTAACAACCTTTGAAGTTCGTTAAATCTTCTTGTCTGCTTACTTAGATGCCATAAAATAATAATTTTCCATCTGCCTGCAGTTAAATTTTGAGTATATGTCACAGGACATACTTCTTCCTGTCCTTCTGGAGGGGTTTCTCCTTGAAATTTATAGCGAGCCATCGTTATATCCCTCTTTTACATAATGGTATTATTTTTGTGACTATGTCATAAAAAAATGCCTACTTTTATTATCACGACTATGGATATATTATATACCTGTAAATGATTATTCAACAAGTGAAACATAAATAACCTGGAGAAGATGGGGGCTGGCAGGTCAATTTGAAAATAACTAAAAACAGCTAATTAAGTGTGTTGATACATACACAAAAAGTAAATATTATGGTTAGTTGTGATAATGGAATGGCATTTCTTCGCTTTAGCCCATTTTTTAATGCGCAAAAAAATTAATTGGAGGAATAGAAAATGAAAATGTTAGTTACAGGAGCAACGGGAAAATTGGGAACGAGAGTTGTGGAGACCTTATTGAAAACTGTGCCAGCGAGTCAACTGGCTGTCAGTGTTCGCAATCCAGAGAAAGCAGAAGGATTACGATCTCGTGGAGTAGAAGTACGCCAGGGAGATTTTGATCGGCCGCAAAACTTGGATGCTGCCTTTGCAGGTATCGATCGTTTATTAATTATTTCTGCGGATGGAGACAATGAAACAAGAATTCGTCAGCATACCGATGCGGTAGCTGCGGCCGAGCGTGCTAAAGTTAAATTCATCGCTTATACAAGTATAGCGAATGCAAGTGAAAGCACCATGTTCCTTGCTCCACCACATCGTGCTACTGAAGAAGCCATCTTGAAAACAGGCATTCCATACTCCTTTTTACGGAACAACTGGTATTTGGAGAATGAAATCCCGAGTATACAAGGTGTCCTGGCAGGAGCTCCATGGGTGACGTCTGCAGGGAATGGCAAAGTAGGCTGGGCACTTCACCAAGAATATGCAGAGGCTGCTGCAGCGGTACTATCCGGAGACGGACACGAAAATACGATCTACGAGCTTTCTGGGAAGCCATTGACTCAGGAAGAGTTTGCATCTGCTCTTGGCACTGTATTAGGTAAAGAAGTACCTGTGCAACAGGTTGATGACGCCGCTTATGCCGATATTATGAAAGGTGCTGGCTTACCTGAATTCCTGATTCCTATGCTTGTTGACATCCAGAAAGGCATTCGGGATGGAGCTTTAGAAATCGAGAGCAATGATTTTGAAAAACTGCTTGGTCGCCCTGCAACACCAATAAATGAAGCTTTGAGCCAAATTGTTAATGAAATCTCCGAAAAATAAAATGACGCTTAGCCAAGAAACGACCTTCACATAGAGGTCGTTTTTTTAATGAGGGACTATGAGGAAAATTTCCTGAAGAATGTGAAATAATGCTGCTTGAACAAAAGGGTACAAAAAGTTAAAGATAAAGGCTGTTGTTCGGAGCTTTTTCTTCATTTAATTGAAGGAATATAATGGAAATACGGTGGCTAGCGGCTCATTCATTGCTGTGATAAAATTAAATACAGAATATTTAAAATTTAGAAGGGAGCTATGATTTTAAAAACAAGTGATGTTTTTACGTGGGAAAGAACTTTTACGAAGGAAGATGTTTTCGAGTTTGGACGGGGGACCAGGGGAACCATCATATAGAACCAGATGACAAAGATCGTGTAATGGTTCAGGGTTTATATGGTTTTAGAAATCTGTTTTATCAATTTAAAAAAACTTACGCATTTGACATTTATATACCACAAAGTAATATAACTATATGGAAATATACTGAAAATGCGGACTGTGAACTAAGCCAGCTTCACGTAATATTCGCAGAAGCTTCGAAACACCTGGCTGACTCAATTGAGTACATTCGACTAATT
The DNA here is from genome assembly GCF_003429095.1 of Peribacillus saganii. Taxonomy (GTDB): domain Bacteria; phylum Bacillota; class Bacilli; order Bacillales; family DSM-1321; genus Peribacillus; species Peribacillus saganii. The sequence goes on along the minus strand of NZ_QVTE01000015.1, from coordinate 87,857 downwards.
CTCCAACAGCTCTTGGACGTATTCATAGAAAGTCAATAATTTTTCTTCGGTTTGGTTCAGCAATTATCTCAAACAAGTACAATTAAAAAGGAATCACAGAAACACATTTATCATTTGCGTGCAGAACCACTTGCAGAAATTGATACCTGGATAGAGCCCTACCGTAAATATTGGTCCGATAGGCTTGATGCACTTGAACAATTTTTTGACGATGAGGAGAAATAGCATATGCTAGCAGTAATTGAAAAAGTTGAAGGTGGACATATCGCTCGATTCGAGCGTCCATTAAAGCATTCTGCAGAAAAGGTTTGGGCTGCTTTAACAGTAAATGAAAAGCTGGAAAAATGGATGTCTAATCTTCAATTTGAAGATCTTCGAAAGGGAGGTACCATTAAATTCAATATGAATGATGGAACTGGCGCATCATTTGATATTAAAATAATCGACCTGGCAGAGAATTCCGTTCTAGAATTCGAATGGGGCGATGGCTGTGTTCGTTTCGAGTTGTATCCCAAATCTGATGGCTGTTTATTAGTGTTTAAAGAGTTTATCAGTACATTAAATGACCATACCTCAAAAGATTTAGCGGGATGGCATGTTTGCCTCTATATGTTGAGTTCTTTACTGAATGGTCAGCATATTGACTTTCCTATGGAGGAATGGAAAAAATGGCATGAGAAGTATATTGTCGAAGTCAACACATTCGAGAATAAATGACGATATTATTAACGATTACGAGAGGATGATTGCTGTGCTTTCCATTGATCCGACAAACAATACCGAAAGAGAAAATTATAAACTTTTAACAGGTAGTATTATACCAAGGCCTATTGCGTTCGTCACGACGGTTTCAAAGGACGGGGTATTGAATGGGGCTCCATTTAGTTATTTTAATATTGTGTCCTCAAATCCACCGATGGTTTCATTGGCTATTCAACGGTCAGAGGGAAGGCAAAAGGATACAGCGAGAAACATCCTCGATTCGAAAGAATTTGTTGTTCATATTGTTGATAAAGAAAATGTAGAAAAAATAAATATAACAGCAGCAAGCCTTCCTCCTGATGAAAGTGAAATTAAACTTGCAGATTTAACACCCGTTAAGAGTGCCATAATTTCTGTTCCAGGTGTTAAAGAGGCGAAAATTCGAATGGAGTGTTCTTTAGAACATTCAGTAGAGTTAGGAGGTTTGGATTCTCCAAGCTGTGATTTTATCATAGGAAAAGTTGTTCAATTTCATATAGAAAATAACATATATGAAAATGGAAGAATTGATTACAATGGATTAGCTGCCGTCAGCAGATTGGCAGGAAACAATTATGCAGAAACAGGGGAAGTGTTCTCCATTAAAAGGCCCAAATAATCATTATTGAGTACCTATTTTAAAATGACGGATTGAATTTTAAGGCATAATGAATACTGTGTCCATTACATAAGCAAAAAAGGAAAGAACAATACTAATAAAGCATCAGTATAACACCCAATTCAGAAAAAGAACGGGATTAACGTTTTCAGTGCTGCAAATAACTTCTCAAACGGAGAAAAAATAACCAGTACAAGCCAGTGTTGCTCTTCATCGCACACTGGCTTGTTTTCATTTTCCGGTTAATCAATGGATTGGTTTTCAAACGTTGTAGTATTTAGGAACATTAATTTTCCAGGTAGCGATATAATGTGGATTTACTGATTCCTGTTTCCTTTTTTATTTCAGCCAAGCTGTATTTTTTGCTTTGATACATTATGATAGCCTTTTGCACATTTTCGTCAGGTTTTCTTGGGCGTCCTGTTGTAATTCCTTTTTGTTTTGCTTCCGTTAATCCTTTTTTTGTTTTTTCACTTATCACATCACTCTGGAAATCTAGCAGATGTTTCACTATATCATAGAATTGGTATCCTGCTTTATCACTTGTATCTATTGCCTCATGCAGAGAGAAAATATAAGCACCTTTAAAATTAATCTCTTCTAACAGTTCAACCAGGTGGCGTGTAGAATCTGCCAGTGCAAAAAGTCTTGTCACAACTATTTTATCACCTTCGTTCAAGTTGTTTATCATCTCAGTAAGCTGTGTTCTTTTTTTAGCAGAAGAATGTTCCTCAGATACAATGGTTTCACAATGCAAATCAATTAATTTATTTAGCTGGTATTTACAATCGAGGTCATCTTCGTACGGTCTCATATACCCAATTAACATTTAGACTCTCCCTTACAGTTGATACCCTGCTACCATAATAACATATCGATAAAGTAAAAAGAAAAGTCTCAAAAGGGTTCCTTTTTGGGATAGTAGATGTTACACTATGCTTTGTGAATTTAATATTATCTTGGTATTTAAATTACAGTTGAAATTAAACAGTTGAGGTGAAAAAGAGTGAGTGAAAAAATAAAACAGGAGTGGTTCTCGAATATTAGGGGAGATATCCTTTCGGGTATTGTTGTAGCCTTAGCATTAATACCGGAAGCTATTGCCTTTTCAATTATAGCTGGAGTAGACCCAATGGTCGGTTTGTATGCATCTTTTTTAATAGCAGTGATTATTTCCTTTGCAGGCGGCCGCCCTGGAATGATTTCTGCCGCAACAGGTGCTATGGCGTTAGTGATGGCACCTTTAATGAAGGAACACGGCTTGAATTACATTTTAGCGGCGACAATTTTAACAGGTATTATTCAAGTGATTTTTGGTGTTTTAAAAATAGCGAAGTTAATGAGGTTTATTCCAAGAGCCGTAATGATTGGATTTGTTAATTCATTAGCGATTCTAATCTTTATGGCTCAGGTGCCGTACTTCCTTGGAATCTCAAATTTAACATATATCTTTGTAGCCATTACCCTGCTGATTGTTTATGTATTGCCTAGATTTATTAAAGCTGTTCCTGCTCCTTTGATAGCTATCATTTTATTAACAGCTGTTTCTATTTATTCAGGTGCAGACTTACGGACTGTTGGAGACTTAGGCAATATAACACAAACTTTACCATCGTTTTTTATACCAGATGTTCCATTTACATTTGAAACACTTCAAATTATCCTACCTTATTCCATAGCATTAGCTATCGTGGGATTATTAGAGTCTTTATTAACAGCTACGATTGTTGATGACATGACAGGTACTGAAAGCCGCAAAAACCGTGAATCCAGGGGACAAGGGATTGCAAATATCATTACAGGATTCTTTGGAGGTATGGCTGGATGTGCGATGATTGGGCAATCCGTCATTAATGTAAAGTCTGGCGGACGGGGCAGACTTTCTACCTTAACTGCAGGGTTATTTTTAATCTTCCTTATCATCGTGCTGGGTGACTTAGTTGTACAAATTCCAATGTCTGTGCTTGTAGGAATTATGATAATGGTTTCCATTGGCACGTTTGACTGGTCGTCGTTCCAATACCTTTATAAAGCTCCAAAGAGTGATGCGATTGTCATGTTGGTTACCGTTGTGATCGTCGTGGCTACTCATGATCTATCCAAAGGAGTTATTGCGGGAGTTATTCTAAGTGCTGTATTATTTGTAGCCAAAATCTCAACAATCAAAGTAACAGCAAAAGATAAAAATTCAGGCACCCTTTATGAAGTAGATGGACAATTGTTTTTTGCATCTGTTGAAGGGTTTATCGACTCTTTTGATTTTACAGTTAAAAATACAAATATCATCATTGATTTCTCTGAAGCACATATTTGGGACGATTCGGCCGTAGGTGCTATTGATAAAGTTGTCTTAAAATACCGTGAGAATGATAACGAAGTAACGATTAAAGGTTTAGATTCAGCCAGTAAGCGGCTGGTGGAAAAACTGGCAATTTATACTCAGGCAGATCCGAAATTATCGACTCATTAACCTTTTAGGGGTGGAAGTATGTATAAAAACATCTTATTAGCTGTAGATGGTTCTGATCATTCCCTGCGTGCAACGAAAGAGGCAGTTAAGATCGCGTCATTAGTCGGTGATTGTACGATTGAAGTAGTGTATGTGGTGGATTATTCGAAAGCAAAGGATGAAGTTATTCATTCAATGGGGAAAGAAGAACTAGAACTTACCCGGCGGAAAAAGGTACTGCCAATTGAAGAGCATATGAAATCGAAAAACATTACTTACAATATCAAAATTCTTCGAGGGGAACCGGGTCCCTCCATTGTAGATTATGCAAATAAAGAATCCTTTCAATTAGTTATCATTGGCAGCCGGGGACTTAACACATTGCAAGAAATGGTACTTGGCAGTGTTAGTCATAAAGTCGTTAAAAGAGTAAAATGTCCTGTTTTGATAGTAAAGTAAAAAAGAAAACTGCTTCGCTTTTACCGAAGCAGTTCTTTTTGATTTCACAATGGTCCAATGCTGGCTTGTGGTATTCGTATATGCTATTTTTAGATGGGAGATATATGGGATATTCTTAGTATTAATCATTTAATCAACCTGAGCAGTTTCACTTTAAAACGTATCATGCCTAAGTAAATTTTTAGCGGAGTACAACGTGAATATGGTTCATTTCTAACGGTTTTCACTTATTTTATTAAAAGTTTAACTCTCTTTGTAATCATTATCTTTTTTCATTAACATACAAGGCTTTATTTATATATTTTGAGTTATTATCAGCTTTTAATAGTGAAAGCAGCAATTTTACAAAGATATCAGCGACTTTATAATGAGACAAAAACTATGGAAAGAGCCCCCGTCAGGTATCGTCAAATCTGCATATTTTTTCGTCCACGAAAATATATCATCAAGTTCGCATTTTTATAAGCGACTTATAGATTTTATCAAGCACTTTCGGAAATATATCGATTTCCCGACATAATTAAACAAGATTCGAGAGGATTTAAGAGGTCATCGGATATAGATATGCACAAATATCCGTTCTATAAAAATAATGTCAGTTGAAGTGAAGTAGATATAGTGATATGGTTGCATTAAATAGCTTTTGAAAGGCATTATCTTAACAATCAATTTTTCTAAAAAAGATCTTTAGATACTATACATTCAAATATAATTGGAGAATATAAGCTGCACCGGTAAATTTTATTTAAAAATGAATAAAGAAACTTAACGTGGCACAATTCTTTATTTGTTGGTTAGGTATAATTTTTTCAACAACTTCTATATAACTGGAGAAACATGAACACTCTACTAGCGAACATTACAAGACGATTTTCAGCAGCTCAAATAATTGTATTTTATTATATACTAGCAGTTGCTCTATCAACCATTTTATTATTGCTTCCTATAACTCAAAAGCCCAATGCAGAGTTAACATTCATTGATGCAGTATTCGTTTCAATTAGTGCGGTAACTGTAACTGGTTTATCTACAATTGACATAAGTCAGGTCCTTAGTGTTCCAGGGACGTTCATATTTGCAGGCATCCTTCAGTTCGGTGGAATAGGAATCATGGCTTTTGGAACAATGCTTTGGCTCTTAGCCGGAAAGAAAATAGGGCTTAGGGAACGAATGCTCATGACAACTGAACAAAACCAAGCGACGGTATCCGGAATCGTTAGGCTAATACGAATGATTCTCTTTTTCTTTGTTGTTATTGAACTTATCGGGGCTATTATATTGGGTACATATTTCCAAAAATTTTTTCCCACCTGGCAAGAGGCTTATTTACAGGGGTTCTTTGCGTCTGTTTGCGCGACGACAAATGCTGGCTTTGATATTACAGGAAAATCGTTAATCCCGTTTTCAAACGACTATTTTGTTGTGGGCTTTAATTTGGTACTCTTTATTATCGGGTCACTTGGATTCCCGGTATTAATGGAGGTACGTGAGTGGTTTAGACATAAGGGGAATCTTCCATTCCGGTTTACTTTGTTTACAAAGATCACCACCGTCACATTTTTCTTATTAATCATTATAGGAACCATTTTTATTTACCTAATTGAGTACCGACATTTCTATGCAGACAAGACTTGGCACGAATCTTTCGTTCTTTCTTTGTTTTATTCTACATCATCGAGAACTGGCGGAATGTCCATTAATGATATCAGTGAATTTTCGGCACCTACACTTTTTTTTCTATGCATCCTCATGTTTATAGGAGCATCTCCTAGCAGCGCCGGAGGTGGAATAAGGACAACCACGTTTGCAGTGATGCTGCTTACCATTTATTATTATGCGAATGGGAACAGGACAATAAAAATATTCAAAAGGGAAATCGATGAAGAAGATATCATCAAATCATTTGTGGTCTTCACAACAGCCATGCTTCTCTGTGCTGTGGCAGTACTCATCCTTATGAACATTGAGCCGGCCTTTTCACTAATGCAAATTTTATTCGAAGTTTCATCCGCATTCGGCACTGTCGGTCTGTCGCTGGGTATCACACCTGATTTGGGCACTGGCGGGAAGATCGTAATCATGCTGTTAATGTTTATAGGCAAAATTGGGATGTTCACCTTCTTATTCTTTATGGGAGGAAAACCTGAGAAAAATACATATCATTATCCAAAAGAGCGGATTATAATCGGATAAATGATGTATAGGCAACTGAAGCGTATAAAATAGAGACTGAAGGATCCCCCGCAAAACAGGGGATCTTTTTTTATTTATAAAAGGAAATTTATGATAAAAAGGGGAAAGAAGGGAAGTTATTGTAACTCAGAAACTGAATTCCTAATTGAGCGTTCTAGAAAAACTTCATTTAAAACACGGTTCTAAATCTGAAAAGATAATGGTTGATTTATGAGGAATGGCCATAATTCAAAGGCTTCAAAACGAGGAGAAATTATCGTCTGTTATTTGCTGCTTCTATATGCTTTAATAGATGTTTTCAGGACAGCATAATTTCCAATAGCTCCATAGCCATAAAACCAGCCCATGAAAATCCCAGCTGTCAGGCTATAACGATGGCTGATAAAAATGGAGATGATAAACCCTAATGTTAGGGCAAATGGACGGAACAAATTTTTTAGGTATATGTAAAAAGATTTTTAATAGCTGAGTAAGAACCATGATCAGCGGAACTACTAACACAACATCCCAAATGTTTGTATGTATGATGGGGAATTGCACTTTGCATCACCTCGTAGATAATTTGTCCATCACACAAAAAATTTAAACGAAGCTGTAAACTAATACACACCAAGTAATGTTAAAAACTTCAGAATCCCGCCTCGAAGCAATGATTTATATGGAGAGTCAGTCTTAACTAAAAGAACTTTTACGAGAGTTGGAAGGAAAGTTGTTAAGACCCGAAAATCGCATTTCTCAAAAAGAAATGAATCAATTAATTTCACCTGATTCTTTGAAATTGGAAACTCTGGCAAGTTTTAAACAAGGATAAAGGAATTATGAAGAAGGCATAAACAGTGAAAAGAGGACAATGAGTGATTTCAAAAATCATTCTTTATCTGTAGATGTAGTGTTATCTATCTATCGGTTATGTAACAAGATAACTCCACAGGATTCATTGCTAAATTCAATCATGAAATCAATAAGGGGGATGGAAAGTGTTCTTTCATCAATGTACAAAAACAGATCCAATGCCATAGGTACTATTAATAACATAGGGGATTCCATTTACGAAAGAGGTTTTAGGAAAATTTTGAAGCATGAAATTGTTGGGGAATACAACGGAAGGGGTATTGCTGAATATTTAAAATGAATTTATATGCATTAATTTAGGAGAAAAAACGTGAGTTGTTTTTATTCTTATGCATATACTCGCTTTCAAGAAAGTTATAATTTTTTACGGAATAATAATAGATCTCTTCGATGCAAAATACTTCAGCACGTAAGGTAAAACTACAATTAGTAGCTGAGTTATAAACCTTGAAAAAAGATCTTTTATTTCATCACTAGAGAAGTTAATTGAAACAGAGAAATTTGTCACTGATACTGATTTCGAATTGTCTATAGATTATATGGAGGTAACTTTTCTGTTTATAGGCTTTTTTGATAACTAGTCCACTAAATGTGAACTTTGAGACATAGCAAACCTATTTTATATGTAAATTTTTGCCTTGCAGTAAAATAAGGAGCAAAGGGAGATAACGAAAGGGAGTAGAAAGTCTCATTTGTAAAATCACCTCGTGTCTCAACAAATTGCCCCAAAATCTTCTTTAAGTTCTTTTCCATTTAAAGGGCTCTTTCTATTGAGTATCCATTATCGCTTAATAATTGACTGAGGTTGGTTCGGATAAGAAGATATCCTCATAGAATACTTCATATTTCCTGTATGCTACAAAATATTGAATTTCACAAATTAGTAAATCATCATGTATAGGGACGTGAACTAATTTCCCTTTCTTTATTTGATTTTCGAAGGCTTTGGAAGGGAGAAATGACACACCATTGTGATTATGAATAAGGTCATTCACTAATTCAATTTGATTGGTCATAATTCTTTTTTTACATTTAATGTTTCTTAATGTTGTTTGATCTTTAGATAAGGCTTTGTAAAAAATTAAAAATTCCTCTTCTAGTTCATCAACACTTTCCAAGCATTTTTTTTTGGACAAGGGATGTTTTTCAGCGACAATTAATCCATATTTTTCATTAAATACTGGGTGAGATTCTAAATGTTTATTGATAATAGGTTCAGTCACGAAAGCCAGGTCAAGAACTCCATCAATAAGTGATTTAGCGATCAGGGAGTGGTCCATTATAAGGAGATTAATATTTTTATTGTGAACTTCATTGAGTAAATTGATTTTTTCGTAGATGAAAGGATGGGTTAATGCAATAGAACTGCCTATGGTCATCAAATTTTCATTAGCGTCTTGGTTTAATTCGCTTTTCGCTGCATTAATAGTAGCAATAACTTGTTCCGCATACGGAAGAAACATCTTTCCTGCTCTTGTTAATTCTACACTTCGTTTGCCTTTTTTTCCTCTAACAAACAATTCTTGCCCTAGTTCTTCTTCTAAATAACGAATTCTGTTGGAAATGGTTGGTTGGGGAACAAAAAGACGTTTTGCGGCTTCTGTAAAGTTTCCATTATTGCAAACAATTAAGAATGTTTCTAAATACAATAGGTTAATGAAAAACATCCCCTTTCTAATATCGACTGAATTTTATGAATATTTTTATATATAAAATTTATTATAACATGTATTCACTATATGTAAATTGTTAATCACAATAAGTAAATAATAACTTATTCCAATTTGATCCGAAATTGATTTCTCATCGGGCCAATATGGAGGTTGTAATGATTTACCCATTTGTTTTCATAGTTACATATAGAATGTTAATGTGCGAAGGCTCTTTTTATTAACTTTTTGGGTCTTCATTTTATTTTTTTCTATAATTTATGAGATTTCCCGTTTTGTATTAATGAGCAGGCGAGTATGTTGCGAGTTATTTTTTAAGATAAAAAAGATATAAAGAAATTAGATAATTACATAAAAATTACGTATTTCCACTCTTACAAATAAGCACAGTATAATATGTAATAATCTGTGTATTTAGAATTTTTTGCTTTTAAAATACAAGTATAGGGGGATTAAATGAATAATATCAAACCATCCAATGAGGAAAATGTTGAGTTTGCTTTTGGTGAAGTTCCACAACACAAGAGGAAAAATCTATTTAGTTTGATTTTAGTTTTAGCAGGTTATCCCATTGCTTTATCAAATTTTGTAATCGGAGGTACCGTTGGTGTCGGTTTAAAGTTTACTGATGCTATTCTCGCATTAACGATAGGAAACTTAGTTTTGATCAGCATTGTCATATTAACTGGCATTGCAGCTTATAAAACCGGGTTATCAACTTCATTACTGTCGAAAAGGGCATTTGGGAAAAGTGGTTCTTACATATTTTCAAGTCTGCTTGCCTTATCAGCAATAACATGGGTTGCACTTAATGGAGACATTTTTTCTCGTCTGGTTATTCAAACGTTTGACTGGTGGCCATTATCTGTTCCCCTTACAGCTATAGTTGCCATATTATTATGGCTGCAGTCTGCTGTAAGGGGGTACAAAGGATTGGAAATCATAAGTGGTGTTGGCGTTCCAGCAGCGCTAATATTATCTTTTTACGGGGTTTACAAGGTCGGACAATCGTCAGGTGGATTTGAAGGAGTTTTAAGCTATATACCTGCTTCCCCGATTGCATTTTCAACTGCAACGGCAGCTATTGTTGGGGGATGGATTTTTGGTGCAACAATTACGCCTGATGTTTGCAGGTATGCTAATAAAAAATCGCATGTATTTATTGCTGGGATAATAGCTTTTATTCTTGGCTGTTTTGGACTCCAGTTTGCCGGTGTATTAATTGCCATTAGTACCGGCCAAGGAGACTTCGCATTAGCAATGGCAAGTCTAGGATTAGTCTTGGTTGCCTTCTTTGCATCAGTATTCTGTTTATGGACAACACAGGATAACAATATTTATGGTGCTAGTCTTGCTATTCAAAATATTATACAAGATACGAAATACAAAGGGAAAATCAAACATAAGCATATCGCGGTGGCTATAGCCTCGATTGCTGCCATATTGGCTGCAGGGGGAATCTACTCAAATATTCTTCCGATCATTACATTTTTATCAGTGTTAATACCACCGGTACCTGGAATTATCATTGCTCAAGAATTTTTTGTAAAAAAACAGCAAGCCGAATTAATGGTTAACCAGAAAGCGATGATATCCTGGCTGGTTGGAAGTGTATTAGGATATATTTCATTGCAGGCTGGATTTTTTATACCAGCAGTAATCGGTGTTGTGTCCGCAGGTTTATGTTATATCTTAATAAATACCTTAACAGGTCAACAAAATTCGCAAAATGTGGAGACAAAAACGGAGCAGGATGCTAAGACAATACCATATTAAGAACACATGGTTCAGAATAGCGAAATATAAATAAAGCCGAAAGTTTAAGAAGGCCTACTTAAGCAGATCCATTGATCTCAAAGTAGCCTTTTTTTTGTATGTCTGTCCCGGTTATCCAATAAAGATCTATCTCTGCAGACAGTTAGATGAAAAACTTTTGCTATCTGTTTTGTGCACCTCAATCTGTAAAGGGATAAGGCCATATTACATTATATTGTCTAATTAAAATGTCTTTATTCGAGTGATAGCCGATGGATAAATAACTATATAAATAAAAAAATTTTATTATTTCATTAAATTTACGTATTTCACAATTATATATTATATATTTTATAATTTTTATAATAAAATGAAAATTCTAATAAATATCTATAACAAAGTCACTTGCGGCTGCAGCATCTCTTCTGATAGCACAAACATTCCATATTAGAATTTTTCATGACTAAACAAATAACAGTAAAGGTGGTACTAATTGTGAATGTAAAAGGTGAAGTTATTGTTGATGCAAATCAGATAGATGTGTGGAATGCTCTAAATGATCCTGAGGTCCTAAAGAAGGCAACACCTGGGTGTAAAGTGTTGAACGAAATTGCGCCAGACAGCTATAAGGCGGAAATTGTACTAGGTATTGCAGCGGTGCGTGGTGAATATGAGGCTGAGATTAATATCTTCGAAAAATCTGAACCGAACAGGTATCGGCTAGTTATGAAGGCAGACAGCAACATGGGATTTTTAGAAGGCAATGCTGTCGTTGAACTGGACTATAATCATCCAAATACGACTATCCGATATGATGGCGAAGCACAGGTTGGCGGACTTATTGCTGGTGTTGGACAGCGAATCTTATCAGGCATTGCCAAGATGATTGTTAAAGACTTCTTTAAAAAAATCGCCAAAGAAACAAAAAGTAGATCAGTAAGTTAATTGAAAAAAGGAATAAAATCATTCTCATAATTTTCAATCTCCATTAAAATATCAATACTTCTCGCCTAAAAAAGAATAATTTAACCTTCGGAACATTCACCGCCAACCAAACTGATAAATTGACATTCTAGCTAGAAAAACATTTGCTTTTGTGGCGGCTCAATTCACTTGACTGTTCTTATAAACTAGGAAGGAAAGAGGGTATAACGTGAAACCAGCGGTTTTTGACTATCATTCTCCATCAGAGCTTAAAGAGGCATTGCATTTATTGAATGAGTTTGGATACGATGCAAAAATCATGTCAGGAGGCCAGAGCCTTATCCCTATGATGAATATGCGTCTAGCTCGACCAAAGGTTGTTATCGACATCAATCAAATTAAAGAACTTAATTATATTCGTATTAACAATTCAGTTATTCAAATCGGCGGATTGACCCGGCACTATCAGATAGAGGAATCAAAGGAGATTGAACAAGTATGCCGGTTAATTACAGAAGGAATGAAACTGATTGGACATTCTCAGATTAGGTCCCGGGGAACAATTGGGGGCAGTGTCGTACACGCGGACCCGACAGCAGAACTGCCAGTGATGCTTAGTACACTTGGAGCAACTATCACCCTTGCATCAGCAGAGGGGCAACGGACCGTTACAACAGAAGAGTTCTTCATGACATATTTAACAACTACAATTGAAATGAATGAAATATTAGTATCGGTTGAGATTCCGATACCTCCAGCCAATACAGGATACGCAATAGATGAATTTACCTTAAGAAAAGGAGATTTTGCAATCGTCCTGGCTGCAGCATCAGTAACCTTGGATGTGGAAGGCAAAGTGAAAGCAGCAAGACTCGCCTTAGGAGGGGTTGATGGTGTCCCAGTTCTCTTAGATGAAGTTACGGATGGTCTTATTGGTAAGATCCCGGATCAAAATCTTATAGCAGAATGCTGTATGGGAATTGGAGATATGGTAGATCCTGAGCCGGACATTCATGCAAGTGCTGAATATCGCCGGGATTTGTGTATCACATATGCAAAGCGTGTATTGGAACTTGCAGCTAAGAGAGCATTAAAACAACAACCATAGATTACTAGTATTTTTCGGAGGTGGAATCAACATGCAAAGAAATTTGAAAAAAATTGCTATGACTGTGAACGGTAAAGCCTATACTGCTTCAGTTGAGCCTCGTATGTTATTATCCGATGTTATTCGCGATGAACTTGGATTAACAGGAACCCATGTTGGCTGCGAACACGGCATTTGCGGAGCTTGTACGGTGATACTGGATGGGAGGCCTGTCAGGTCTTGTCTAGTTTTTGGGGTTCAGGCTGATCAATCTGATGTGATTACAGTTGAAGGATTAGCAGACTCTAACGGAGAGCTTCATCCGCTGCAAGAAGCATTCTGGGAAAAGCATGGCCTCCAATGCGGATTTTGTACACCTGGAGTTCTTATGTCTGCCTGCCATTTCCTTCAGCAAAACCCTAATCCAAGCCGTGAGGAAATCCGCGAAGGAATATCCGGCAATTTATGCCGTTGTACCGGTTACCAGAATATCGTTGATGCAGTAGAGCTGGCAGCTGAGACGTTAAATAAAAATAAAAGCAGCGATACAGAATCTGCTAAAGAGCAGGGGGTACACTCCGGAAGGGCCGTGAATGTATGAGCATTGGCATGAGCGTTAAGCGAATTGAAGATCCTCGGTTAATTACAGGAAATGGACAATACGTGGGAGATATTAAGCTGCCTGAACAATGTGAAGCTGTCATTGTACGCAGTCCACATGCTCACGCAAATATTCTTCGAATAGATACAGAAAAAGCACGTAATCTTCCGGATGTACTGATGGTGGTGACTGGAGAGGATCTGCCAAAAGATCTTTCTCCGATCCCGATGCGTCTGGCTCCAAACGAAGCTTTAACGAAAGCATTGCAATACCCCCTTGCAAAAGGAAAAGTGCGCTATGTCGGGGAACCGGTTGTGCTAATTGTGGCATCTTCAAGATATACAGCAGAGGATGCAGCGGACCTGATAGAAGTCATATATAAACCATTACCTCCTATCACTGATGTACAGTCAGCGATTCACCCGGATACAGCTGTATTGCATCCTGAGATCGGAAGCAATGATCTCTTTCTTATTCATTCAAAAAGAGGATCTGTCGAGGAGCAATTGAAAAGTTGTCCGTATATTTTAGAAGAAGATTTATATGTACAGAGACATTCAGGCATACCACTCGAAACAAGGGGACTCCTTGCATTTGTTGATAAGAAAAATAGGCTTACGGTGTTTGGACCTACAAAAGTTGTTCATTTCAACCACAATATTCTCGCTACCCTTTTAAAGAAAGAACCAAAAGACATTCGATTCATTGAAACAGATGTGGGTGGTGGTTTTGGGCCGAGAGGTGAATTCTATCCGGAGGATTACCTAATTCCGTATGCCGCTCTTCAGCTTGGCCGGCCAGTGAAATGGATTGAGGATCGGCTTGAGCATATGAAGGCGACAAATCATTCACGTGAACAAAAACACCATGTAGTCGTGGGGTTTGACGAGAGCGGGAGAATACATGCATTGAAAGATGAAATTTTTGTCGATACCGGTGCATTTATTCGAACGCACGGAGTAACGGTTCCAGTTCTGACACAAGGTTTGCTGCCAGGCCCATATGATATTCAAGCATTAGAATTCATTACACATGTAGTGGCAACCAATAAAACCCCCACTGGAACCTATCGTGGTCCAGGCAGGTTTGAAGGTACTTTTGTACGAGAACGGATTATTGATATGGTTGCAAAGAAACTTAATCTGGATCCGACAGTGGTTAGAGAAAGGAATCTGATTAAACCGGAACAAATGCCCTATACAAATGGAATCTCTGCTCTCGGACAGGTGGTGGAATACGATAGTGGAGATTATCCATTTATTCTAGATGCGGCACGGCGTGCAATGGATTGGGATCATTTTACAGAAAGAAAGATGCAAGCTGAACAAGAGGGAAAGCTACTCGGGTTAGGATTTGCGATGTTTGTTGAAAAGTCAGGGCTCGGTCCTTGGGAATTTTGTGAAGTTGAAATGAAGGAAAATGGAGAATTAATATGCAAAACCGGACTGGCGGATGTAGGGCAAGGGGTGAAGACTGCACTGGCCCAGATTTGTGCTGATCAATTAGGTATTCCTTATTCTAAAGTTACAGTCATTCATGGGGACACAGATACAGTTGAAAAAGGAAACGGCTCCTTTGCAACCCGTGGAACAGTGGTCGGTGGATCTGCCGCCTGGTATGCTTCAGCAGCCCTAAAAAAGAAATTATTGGAGGGTGCTGCTGCCCATTATCACATTCCGAGAGAGGAACTGGACATACAGAATCAAAAAATTATCCAAATCTCAAATAGTATAGAACTAGGTCCATTAGAAGACATCGTTGTGAAATGCAAAGATCAAGGAATTGATCTGCATGAAAAATATACCTTCTCTATCGATCATATGTCATATCCATCAGGTATACACGCTGCTGAAATAGAAATTGATTCAGAAACAGGAAAAGTCAAAATTGAAAAATACTATATTGCTTATGATATCGGCCGGGCAATTAACCCTTTATTGGTTCGAGGGCAGCTTGTTGGAGGTATGGCTCAAGGACTCGGAGGAGCACTTTATGAAGAGCTCAGATATGACGATACGGGACAGCTAATTACGGGTTCATTTATGGACTACTTAATACCTAGCTCTATGGAAGTTCCTGAAATTAATATTGAAATTTTTGAAAATTCCCCGTCGCCGTTAAATCCGCTTGGCGTCAAAGGAGCAGGTGAAGGAGGAACTGTTGCTGTTGCACCGGCAATTGCCAACGCAATCACGAATGCTCTGGATAAATACCCGATCAATATTACTTCTTTACCAATACGGCCTGAGCTAATAAGAGATGCGATAAAAAAAGGCCCTGTCAGGAATGAGGAGGAGCAAACATGAAGTACATAGGGAAACCCATAAAGCGAAAAATCGATCCCCGTTTAATTCGCGGCGATGGACGCTATATCGCAGATTTAAACATTCCAGGAACGTTATGTGCCGCCTTTTTGCGAAGTCCGCATGCACACGCACGAATTCTGGGCATCGATCTTGAGCAGGCTCGAAAGCTGCCTGGTGTTGTTGCGGTATTTGGTCCAGATGATGGAACGGACTTCGATTCACTTCCTGTACTGTTCCCACATCCGAAGTTAGTCCCGGTAACACAGCGTCCACTAGATTCCATTGTACATCATGTAGGCGAGCCGGTAGCAATGGTCGTTGCCTTAAACCGCTATATCGCGGAAGATGCCATTGAATTAATTAAGGTTGATTATGAGCCTTTGCGAGCGGTTGCCCAATTGGATGACGCCATTAAATTTGATGCTCCTCTAGCACATCAACATTTGGAGTCAAATGTAGCTGCTCATTTTCAGCAGTCGGTAGGGGATGCCAAAGCAGCTATGAAAGAAGCCCCGGTCGTGGTTCATCATCGATTTAAAATCGGCCGTGTAAGCTGTCTGCCAATTGAAACAAGAGGATTGCTTGCTAAATGGGATTATAATGGAGCGGAACCAGCACTTGAAGTGTTTGCTGCAACCCAAAGCCAGCATGAAATGAGATCTATTTTAGCTAAATTGTTAAAGGTATCAGAAACTAATGTTCGGGTAATTGCTCCAGATGTTGGAGGTGCATTTGGTGCGAAAGCTATTTTCTATGTGGAAGATTTTCTTGTATCATGGGCTGCACGTATGGTTAAGGCGCCTGTCCGATGGATTGAGGACCGGATGGAGCATATGATGAGTTCCATTCATGAACGTGAGCAGTATCATGAAGCTTCCCTTGGAGTAACCAATGACGGAAAGATCCTATCAGTAATGGATAAGATGCTAGCTAACAATGGTGCGTATGTTCCATGGGGGATCATCGTACCTATTATGACTTCTACTTTAATACCTGGACCTTATAAAGTGCCAAATTATTTTTGCGATGCGACGGTTTTATATACGAATACTGTTCCCTTAGCTCCATTTCGTGGAGCAGGCCGCCCGCAGGCAGCATTAATTTTAAATCGCTTACTCGATCAGGCAGCTGAAAAACTTGGCATTGATCCAGTAGAAATCCGTCGCAGGAATCTTATCCAAGAGGATGAATTCCCATATAGAACCGGATTGATGTCCCGAGATGGCAAACCGCAGATCTATGACAGCGGCAATTATGCCAAAGTATTGAGCGAGGCCGTTGAAATTTCGAAATATACCGAGTGGAGAAAAAGGCAGCAAGAATACCGTAAGCAGGGACGGTATATTGGAATAGGTGTTGCGTCGGCAATTGAAAATACAGGTTTCGGTTCTTTTGAAGGGGCAACTGTTCGTATTGAAATTACAGGAGATATTACAGTGCTGACAAGTGCTGCTACTCAAGGACAAGGACATGAGACAACATTTGCCCAAGTAGCTGCAGAAGTATTTGATGTACCAGTGGAAAAGGTTAATGTACGTGAAGGGGATACAGGGCTTGTCACTTATGGAACGGGGACATTTGCCAGCAGAATGGGCGTTCTTGTCGGTACAGCTATATACAAAGCTTCTCAAGCAGTAAAGGATAAGGCTAAAGCTATTGCTGCTGCAAAATTAAATTGCGCATTGGAATTATTAGAGATGAAGGACGGGTATGTTTTTATGGTAGATGAACCATCGAAAAGGATTAGTCTCGGCGAATTAGCTCATGAAGCTAGAGGCCTTTTTCCAGGAACTACTTTCCCCTACCATATTACACCTGGATTAGAAGTAACAGATTATTTTGCACCTGAAGCAGCTTCAGTGACAGGAATGACTGATATTGCAGTAGTGGAAATTGATCCTAATTCTTGCGCAATTAAAATTTTAGATTATACATCTGTACATGATAATGGAAAACTGCTCAATCCTCTTATAGTCAAGGGACAGGTGCAAGGGGGCATATCGAATGGAATCGGTACAGCGTTGTATGAAGAAATTGTGTATGATCGACAAGGTCAGCTTTTAACGAGTACGTTAATGGATTATTTGGTTCCGTCATCCTGTGAGATTCCAGATATGAAAATTGGGCATGTCGAGACACCATCCCCATTAAATCCGCTCGGAATGAAAGGAGCAGGGGAAAGCGGAACAATTCCAGTACCAGCGGTTATACAATCAGCTGTAGAAGATGCATTGCGAGAATGGAATATTAAGGTGGAAAATATCCCCGTCAAACCGGCGCAGCTAAGGGAGCTTCTTCGTCATAAAAAACAGGTCACCGCTAGCGGCATTCGGTAGTAAAAGGCATCTTGAAAATTGTTTGTGGTTGATAATTCACTTAAAAAAAGAAGAAAAAAGCAGAAATTTTAAGCAAAAATAAACCCGATTTCAAGTTGTGCTGAAAAGAGCAAATAACACTTTTATATAAAAGATTATAACTGTTAACACCTGAGGATAGAAGAACGCAGGAGAATATCCTCCACTTTAATATTGAAATAAATCTATACCTTACCATAGAAGAATATTTGTTCCAGTTATGCACTTGCTCTTAAGCATAAATACACAAAAAGCAATGAAGCTGTAATTTGCTTTGTGATCAGTCTGTTATTAATGATGAAAATATAGTAAGAAAATAGGTGATGTAACTAATGGAAAACTTGATAAATGAAGTAAAAACTGATGTGTGTATCGTTGGTGCTGGACCTGCTGGAATGCTATTAGGGCTTCTATTGGCAAAGCAGGGGCTGGAAGTGACAGTTCTCGAAAAAAATATCGATTTTCACAGGGAGTATCGGGGTGAGATTACCCAGCCGCGTTTTGTTCAGTTGATGAAACAATTAAATTTATTGGATTATATTGAATCAAATTCTCACGTGAAAATTCCTGAAGTGACCGTTTTTCATAATAATGTTGAAATTATGAATCTCGCATTTAATACACTGATTGAAGAAGAAAGCTACTGTGCAAGATTGACTCAGCCTACCCTGCTTGCAGCATTACTCGAGAAAGCGAAACAATATCCAAATTTCACATTATTATTTAATTCTAAAGTGAAGGATCTGCTTAGAGAAGGGGGAAAAGTTGTCGGTGTAGCTGCCCAAACCAAGCCAGGCGAACAAATTAATTTTTCTGAGGACGGGGTGTTTGAAGGACTTTTGAACATACAGTCCAAAGTAACAGTAGGTGTTGACGGAAGAAATTCAACGATTGAAAAACTGGGCAATTTTGAACTAGATCTTGATTATTATGATAACGACCTATTATGGTTTTCTTTCGAAAAGCCGGAATCATGGGATTATAATATTTACCATTTCTATTTCCAAAAAAATTATAATTACCTTTTCTTACCGAAGCTGGGCGGATTTATTCAATGTGGAATTTCTCTCACAAAAGGAGAGTTTCAGAAAATTAAACAGGCGGGCATTGAATCCTTTAAAGAAAAAATTATTGAAGATATGCCTATTCTAAGAGCCCATTTTGAATCGGTTACAGACTTTAAATCCTTTGTATTACTTTTATGTAAGATGCGGTATATAAAGGATTGGGCAAAGGACGGCCTTTTACTTATTGGTGATGCAGCCCATTGTGTTACTCCATGGGGAGCAGTAGGAAGCACACTGGCAATGGGAACAGCAGTGATTGCAGCAGATGTTATTTATAAAGGCTTTAAGAAAAATGATTTATCGCTTGATACGCTGAAACAAGTACAAGAAAGGCGCAAAGAAGAAGTTAAAATGATACAAAACCTGCAATTAACATTGGAAAAGTTTTTGACAAGGGAACCAATTAAGAAAGATTTAGCTCCTCTTATGTTCAGTATTGCAACCAAAATGCCTGACATCACTACTGTATATAAGAAATTATTTACAAGAGAAAAACCGCTGGATATTGATGAAGTATTTATCTTTCAGGACAAAGCAGTAACAGGCAATAACCCCGAACACAGTGTTGTTTAATCTCAATGAATGGCAAAAATGCTATTTTGTGGGGAGTGAATTTCTAATTATTTTAAGAAACGAGGGAGAAGGGTGATTACATCCAGAAAATTCGAGAAGGAAACTACATCGATGGCGGTTTATAGGCATTTATACGACCGCATCGTAACAGGTTATTTTCAGCCAGGGGAATGGATAAGAGAAAGGCAGATCAAGGAATTGTTGGGAGTGAGCAGCACACCTATAAGAGAGGCTTTAAAGATGCTCGTTCAAGAACGTATATTAGAATCCGTACCGCATCATGGAGTGCGAATAAAAAAATTTTCTATTAAAGAAATAGAAGATATTTATGAATTTAGAGCTGAATTGGAAGGTCTGGCAGCCCAACTTGCAGCTAAACGCGGCAGTTTAGACCAATTTAAGGAAATGGATGAGCTCCTTCTTTTAACACAACAAAAACTAGAAAAAACTAGCCATATCCAGGATTCGGAATTACTAATGTTCAATAATGAATTTCACGACCTCCTTATAGAAGTAAGTGGAAATCACGCCCTCAAAAACGCGCTTTTTCATCTTCGTGCCGGAATTGATTTAATACGAGTAATGTCAATCAAAAGAAACAGCGGACGATCATTTGATACTTTAAACCAACACAGGCTGATCTTGGATGCAATTATGGCTAGAGATCCAATTTTGGCTCGTAAACGGACCCATGAGCATATTTGGGATTCAGTTAAATTAGTCTTACAATCTTGCACTGCAGAGAATTACCAGACTGATTGATCAATAATAATCGATAGCAAAAAATAGATAAACAAAAACTCCTCAATATGAGGGGTCCAAAACTGGAATTCTAACTTTCGTGTACTTCTTCACATTCCCTTTTCAAAGATTCTGATAAGTTTTTACAAGATTTTTTTAAGTGTGAATGATTTTAGAATTACTTGATAAATCCAATACGCCTAATATACCTACTATTGATATCGTCGCGATAATTTTGTTATCACAGCCGAATATTGGGCAACCGACTGCTACTATCCCAGGAATGAGAGATTCCATAGAAATTGAGTACCCGTTTTTTCTTACTTCTGAAAGTTCTTTTCTAAGCTCTTCTAGATCTAACTGATGTTCAAGAATTTCTCTGTCAATGATCTCTTTTGGTTAACTATTCGGGCAAATATGCGGCAAACAATCTTCCGGATGTGGTAAGTACATTACTCGTGTGATAACCTACTCTAATCCCGATGTTTATTGGCCGTTTGCTTTCTTCTATATCGATGGGATAGGGGCCATTACCTCTCCAAACAGTTAGGAAAACGGTTTCATTTAAAAGTATCTCTTAATTTTATCAACGCAGGTTTTGCTAAATCTTTAATGTTATATCTTTTTGAGGCGTTAACTCCTATAGTAATTAGATCCGACCCAATTGAATATTGAAGGGAGGAATCACGTTTTAAGAAACCTGTCCGGCAAAAGCTGGTAAGGTATCGGTGAAGCTTACTATTAGAAATGTCGCACAAGTCGGATATTTCAGTTATAGATAAAGGCTTTTCAGCTTTACCTATTTTCTTAAGTATAGAAAGACCAAGCTCCAAAGATTGGATACCCTGTGCAGTCATTTCGATATCAGTTTTCATTTTACGATTCTAGATACTCCTCTGCTAGATGATTTTTGTTTTAGTACAAATGCAAAACATTTTCGGCTATAGGCGGATTGCTGGGACTTTTACTGCATTTAATACATTGGTCAAGCGTCTTTGAAAGAAGACAGAGAATTTAGAAAAGTAGCAATAGCTATATTTTATTTTAAGTATATAAGCAATAAATTTCCACAGCAAGCTTAACCGGGAAAAATGCAAAGACTCTTATTTATTCTTATTTATATATTATAAAAATTTATATTTAAATAAAGAATATGTATTTCTCATTATGCTAGTTTAAATTTATAATTTTCATAATATTACAAAAATTTAAAAGGAGGAAACAAATGAGCAAACATGAGGTTTTTTGGGGTCTGGTAAGTATGGGTTTAATTCTGCTTGCTTATATACTGCCGTATACTATTTTAACAGGGGTGGCTCGGTGGTATGGCAGTTTTCTATTGTGGGTTGTAATAGCAGTAGTAATCATTGGCGTGAATTATATTGTAGCAAGAGAATGGAGGGCTTAAGTTGACAACAAGTGCTGTTTGGTGGGGTATTGCTATTTATACTGCAGTTTCACTTTATATTGCTTACTTATCTCGAAGTGGCAAGGAAACCAGCATGTCAGGCTATTTCCTTGGAAATCGTAATATGAATGGATTTGTTTCAGCTTTAAGCTATAGTGCAACAACATATAGTGCATTTATGTTGGTAGGGTTAGCAGGCTTAACGTATCGGGGCGGGGTAGGTGCTTTAGGTTTTGAAATCATTTATTTTGTTGGTGTGACACTAGTAGCCTTTTTTGGCCCGAGGTTTTGGCTGGCAGGAAAGAAATATGGTTATGTAACACCGTCTGAAATGCTGGGTGATAGATATAACAATAAATCAGTGGCTACAGTTATTTCTCTAGCAAGCTGTATTTTCCTTATTCCATATAGTGCTGTGCAGTTAGCGGGGGTGGGTTACTTGCTGCAAGGGATGACCGAAGGTAAGATTTCCTTCACTACAGGAGTTATTGTAGCAACGGTATTAGCCATTGTATTTTCTTTTGTTGCTGGAATACGTTCTGTAATGTGGACAGATTCATTACAGGCCTTGATGATGATCATTGCCTCCACTGCTGTAGTGTTAGTAATCGTTCATCAGTTAGGAGGATTCGGTCAATTTTTTGGAACATTGGAAGCCAAACAAGCAGAATCATTAGTTGTCCCTGGCAACGGGTTTTTCAATTTTGCTACATTCTTATCATTAACAATCCCATGGCTATTCTTCAGTCTTTCTAATCCGCAAGTAAGCCAGCGATTATTTATGCCCTCATCGTTAACCAGTCTGCGACATATGTTAATCGGATTTTTGGCTTTTGGTCTAATTTACACATTGGTTTCAGTAATATGGGGATACTCGGCACTTATCATGTATCCTAATCTTGAAAATCCAGATGTAGCCACTCCAAGCTTATTATCTTCGGACCTTGTTCCGCCAGTCCTGGGTGTTATTGTAATGGTCGGAATTATTGCAGCAGCAATTTCAACTATAGATTCAATCCTATTGACTCTTGCTTCCCTTTTTGCTCGTGATGTCTATGGGAATTTTAAAAAAGGTTCGGATGACGTGCGTCAGCTCGCCATAGGAAAAATAGTGATTCCTATTATTGCAATCATGGCATATGCTTTTGCACAACTCCAATTAGATCTAATAGCTGTGTTATCAGTTGCCTCATCGGCAGGGTTAAGTGTAACGGTCCCTGCGTTAATTGGTGCATTTTTCTGGAAAAGAGGAACAGCTGCTGGTGTATTAACGAGTGTTATATTTAGTGGTTTACTGGTGCTCATTTTAGAAATGCTGAAACTCAAACCATTGGGGCTTGGCTCAGGTGTATGGGCAATAGCTGTAGCTACCATTTTATTTGTGGGAGTCAGTTTGATCACAAAAGCCCCAACAGAAAAGGCAACAGAATTCATGAATTATATTAGTAAAGAATTGAAAAGTAATTTAAAATCTACATTTAGAAATGGAGCGGAAGATTCCAGCAAGAAAATTTCATAGATTTAAGAATTAGGATTTATTGAAGTGAAGACTTATTGTATACATCCAAGAGGAAATAATAAAAAGGGAAGCAAAAAATTATATACTATTACGCAGGCGATCTACTTTTGGTAGGTCGCTTTTATTTTCAATACTGTAAATTATAGATGCCTGTCTATAGTTGGGCCCATTTTAGGAGCTAGTTGCTATTAGTTTTATGAATAATAATATCTGTCTGTGGAGCGCCTAATCTGGAATTAGACCTTTTTAATGCTCGACGGTAAAGGTGTAACCGTCATTTGCTATACAACTTCAACATTTATAAAGATTCATGCTGCGCTCTGGTTTTTGTTAGACGCCACATCACTTAAAAAATAGGGAAGTATTACCACTAAAAAAAACGTAAGTTTTTCAGCAGCCTCTATATAATTGTGGAGGTGTTTTTTAGTTAGTATTCGGTTTGGGGGGGAGACAGTTTGTTGTCACTTATTACTTTGTTAACGGAAGTCATTGATCTGAAAGCAGCAAAATACTACTTATCAGTATTTCGATCCAAGAAACGGTTTATTTGATTAGATTGGTATCTCTCATACCTTAAAACTTTACCCCTTTGTGTCTTTTGGATTTAATTATCTGTTTCTTCCTATACATGTATTATCACCCTAAAAAAATTGGCTCCACACAATGTCCTATCGTGTAAAATGAACATGACTATAGGAAAAATAAACCTTCTAGGTGGAGCTAATTTGGATATAAAACTGGAAATAAATGACTATGAAGCATACTTTGGATATCATTTTAAATGTAGCTAAACAACCCAGTCTAGTGTAATATTAGGATAAAAATCAGGAGGTGAATCTAAGACATCAGAATGAATCTGGCTATACCCTGTATGCCAGATTAGATGATTTAGAGCAGCAGCTCTATCAGAAAGTCGTATTTTATTTGGTGACTATATTACAGATTCAGATGTCAGGTCTATGCCACACTCATCCGCTTTGATGCTGCATATTTATCAGCCATTTAGGCTAACAGGAATCGTTTTGTTGAGTTCCCCGAATTTATGGGGTTTTGTAAGGGATATGTATAAGAACACATGCTTTGGGAATATACCTAATTTTATGCATTAAAGGTCCATTATCATCTATCAAACCATATAGCAAGTGATTACCACTAGAGCAAGAATATTTTTCCAAAGGGGCCTGACCTTTCAGGACTTCAAGCAATACATAATCGTCAAGCATTAAGCGGGAAGACAGAAAAAGTTTTAATCAGATAACAATTAAATGTGAGGGGGAAAGCTATGATTATTCGTGACGCAGCGACCCGGGAGTTGGCTTTTATCCGCAAGCAGAGAGTCAGCGCATACGAAGAACATGCAGCAAAAATACCTGCAGATCATTGGAATGCCTTAAAAAAAGCAATATCATCTGATGCGGATTCACACGATGGCGTTGCACTGATTGTTGCTGAGGTCGATGGTCAAATTGTCGGCAGTGTTGCTTTGTTTCCTGCAAAGAGTGATGCATACGAAGGGTATCTTGATGAGCTCGATTATCCTGAAATTAGAATGCTTGCTGTTGCGCCTGAAGCTCGTGGAAAAGGTGCAGCCAAGGGTCTTGTTTCAGAGTGTATCAGGAGAGCTGAGGCGAAAGGGTTCTCATCCGTTGGACTGCATACTGGAGAATTCATGGCTAGTGCCATGGGACTGTATGAATCTATGGGGTTTATCAGGGAACCGCAATTTGATTTTGAGCCAGCAAACGATGGCATTATTGTAAAAGCCTATCGACTTACTTTAAAATAAGTTATTATGGCAGATTTTTTACTGCCATTTTCTTTTTCATTTCTTAGCGGTAAATGATTTTACATAACAGGAAGAGGTTTGATTCTTTGAGATTTTTAGGAGTATTAGCGGGCTTTCTTGTGGCAGATTCATTTTTTCATATAGTGGATGGTTTCGCAGCAGGATTAAAAGCTGAAAGCCCTGCAGAAAGAATTGGTGCAGTAGTATTCGGAATGGTTGTACTAACCACTCTAATGTGGTTTTTTAAGCGGTTTTTCTCTTCATCTTTTTTCCACGGCTTTCTTGTGGCAACTGGATTATTTCTAAGCTTTGATATCATCGTATTCCACTGGGTTTTTCAGCTTCACAGAATTACGAATGGACCTGAAGCGAATTGGCTGGAACCCATAATGGTTATATTCGGCAGCCTTTTTGTGTGGTACGGGATAATCAAGGAGCGAAAGAAAACCAGGATTGAAACAACGACAAATATGTTCCAGGGATAATGGGAGTTTATTTCCCCTTAATAAAGATAAAAAAACGGAGGCTATCATGATTAAAGCAATATTTTTCGATTTGGATGACACACTTCTATGGGATCAAAAAAGTGTAAAGGAAGCGTTTGTGGCTACATGTAAAGTAGCCCAGGAACGCTATGGGATAGATCCTGGCAAGCTTGAAGAAGCGGTTCGGGAAGAAGCACGAACAATATACTCCACTTATGAGACATTCCCTTTTACACAAATGATTGGCATTAACCCGTTTGAGGGATTATGGGGTAATTTTTTAGATGATCATGATGATTTTAGGAAATTGAAAGATATAGTTCCCAATTACAGAAAAGAAGCGTGGACAAGAGGCCTTAAAAGGATGGGTATTGATGATCCTGAATTTGGATATGAATTGGCGGAAAGATTCCCTCAGGAACGAAGGCAGGTTCCATTTGTATACGAGGAAACCTTTGAAACGCTTGATAAATTAAAAGGGAAATATAAGCTTCTGCTTTTGACAAATGGCTCGCCAGACCTCCAAAACACAAAACTGGAGATAACTTCAGAATTGGTTCCTTATTTTGACCAAATCGTTATTTCCGGTGATTTTGGAAGAGGAAAGCCGGATGCTTCTCTTTTTGAACATGCATTAGAACGTATGTCTTTAAACAAAGATGAAGTGATCATGGTAGGGGATAACTTAATGACAGATATTCTTGGTGCAAATCGTGCGGGCATCAAATCGGTCTGGATTAACCGTCATAATAAACCGCTGGAAGAAGTGGCTCCTGCATATGAAATTCATCATTTAGAAGAGCTGTTTTCGATTTTGGAGGAACTGAAGGAAAGGTAGGGAGTAAAATTCCATTATGATTAAAAGCCTGCAGACATAGAAATGAGTCTGCAGGCTTGTTTTGCTGCAAACGTTTTACCGGAGTCTCAAAATCCCCCCCAAAAGAATGCAGTTACTTTGCGGTATGACTTGTTAATATTCTGATAGATAAGTTCCTGCAAGATGCAATGAAATAAGTACCAAACGTTTGAAGTGCGTATCTGAATGGATACCATCCCAAAAGCTGATTTTATATGTTAATTTGATATAGCGAGTGGGTATGACTTGTTGAAAACATATTGATATGGAATGAGCGTTCGAATTAATCCATAATGATATTAATTCCAAAGAAACTTTTCATTAATTTATTATCGATAAAGGGTTAGAAAGGCTTTTTAATATGAATTCAAATTGTGCCGAGAGCAATACAAGTTTGTAATTATGGTAAAATAATAGAAGCTGGATATTTGGGTAATTATCAAAATTGGAGAAATGGAGGGATATAAATGTTCTGGAAACGTAACAATGATCAAGCAACCTTAACACAAGATGACTCAGTGATAGAAAAAAAGAAAGAAGAAGCCGTGAGCAAAGCTCAAGATTATATAAATGATAAAGATAAATTGCAAAATTTAATTAAGGAAGCTGAACAAAAGGCAGACCTGAATCAAAACAAAAATGGCATTGTACAAGAGACATGGGACAACCTAAAGAACATGTTTGAACTTATCAAGGCCTATATCAAGGGCGATTATAGAAATATTCCCTATGGATCTCTTGCTCTCATCGTGGGCACTGTCCTTTATTTCGTCATGCCAGCTGATGCCATCCCAGATATTATCGCTGCATTAGGATTTACTGATGACGCCGCGGTTATTGCTTTTACGCTTAAGAAAGTAAAAGAGGATATCGATAAATTTTTAGAATGGAAAAACACACATGATCTAAAAAATAGCGACTTAACAGATAAAGAGTAAATCAAAGTGCTTTTTGTGTATGTGGACATATTTGATCAAAATTTGCTTCTGTTGATGGGAACAATCAACAAGTATTTATTTAGCAGATTCAGAAACCCTAATTCAAAATTTTCATTTTGTAATATATCCATTAGACACATGGATGAAAAAAAGTGTGCTTTTAAGCCATCCAAAAACAAACACCATTGTTACATGGTGTTTGTTTTTTTTCGTCTTTTACTCATCCAAAATGGTAAGCGCGACCGTCTATTATGCTTCTGGGTATCCGAAACAAGTTCCTCTTGCTGATGTTGATCATCATTTTGTATAGTATCTTCTAAAACAGGCTGCGAGTTTTCTTCCATTTCCTTCAAATGCGAATGTAGTTCATCTTGCAGGCTTTCTTGAACTTCTAAAACTTCAGTAACTTCTGGAACAATATTGTTGTCTTGTAACTCAAGGTTCTCATCTTTTCCTTGTGGGTTCAACGATTCATGCAGTTCCGCCTGAAGGCTTTCTTGAACTTCTGGAAGAATACTTTCATGTAATTCAATATTCTCATCTTTTCCTTGCTGGTTCAACCATACCTTGCTGTCTTTATTCTTAAAAATTCGCACTTCCGTTTGCATTGACGCTGGGTGCTTATAACTTCCCCCGTTAGGATTGAGCCAGACTTGGTTTGCCTTATTATCCTTTGCCACCTCATTACTGTATCCTTCCTGATTAGGATTTAATTGAACCCTGCTTTTTCTGCTCTTTTTGATCATTTTCATCACTCCTTTTTAGTAAGGTATTCATGTGCTTGGGTAAGAGAGTGGACACGCGCCCTGTTTTTGATAAATTTTCTTTGACTTTAGGTATAAATGTCTTATCCTTACGTATGTCCATGTAATTTTAAGGTGTGGGACCTGTCAGATACCTATCTTCTAATGCACATCAACAGGAACATTGCAGCTAATAAAAATGTACTGAGAAGAGGATGTTGTGACAAAACTATAAAGAGATTGTAACGCGAATGAACAGAAAAAAACCCTTTTGGACTAGAAGTATTTTAGTCATTCGGGCTGTATGCCATGAAAAATTTATAAAAATGGTTACTCATTGGTTGTCAATAAAGGGAAAAATAGGAGATAATTAATCCACTACAGAAAGATTCAGTAGGGGGGCTGCATTTGGATACACATTTGCACTTTGTTACACAAACTGGCATAAAAAAGCCGGAAACAATAAGGAATACAACCGCTGAATGCCCTTTTTGCGCAGTTGAAAAGCTTGAAAACATCATTGCTGTGGAAGATTCCATTATTTTATTAAAAAATAAATATGAAACTCTAAAGGATACATTACAGACAGTACTGATTGAAACGGATCAATGTTCGTCCGAATTAAGTGAGTATAGTAAAGAACATTTATATAAAGTTTTGCGCTTTGCCATTCACCATTGGCTGCAATATGAAAAAAGCGGAGATTACGCTTCTGTCATACTTACCAAGAACCATGGTCCGTTTTCAGGGGGTTCCATACGGCATCCGCACATGCAAATTATAGGCTTAAAAAATATAGATTATCGAAAAAATATTCAATTTGAAGATTTTGAAGGGGAAACTATACACAAAAATGAAAAGGTTGAATTTAACCTTTCAACAAAACCCCGCATAGGTTTTTATGAATTTAACGTCATTTTGAAGGATATTACCTGCATAGAACAAATGGCTGATTGCATTCAGACAGCAGCAGACTTTATATTAAATCATTTTCATTTTAAATGTAACAGCTATAATCTCTTCTTTTATAAAATAGGTGAAGATATTATATGTAAAATTACCCCTCGGTTCGTCACTACTCCGTTGTTTATTGGATATTCACTTCCACAAGTACCGGATAATTTACGTGAGGTAGCAAACAGAGTTTCAAAATATTTAACTGATATTCCTGAACAGACTGCACAATAAAAATGCAAAAATAATATTAAAGATATACAATTTTTTCTGAATTATTTGACAATCACCTCGATAATGGTACGATTAAGTCATATACAAAACTAAATAGCATGAACCATTCACTAGGGGTGCCTTCATTAAAGGCTGAGATTAAAGTTATACTTTAAGACTCTTAGAACCTGATCTGGTTTAAACCAGCGTAGGGAAGTGGAAATTGGTTAATAGGATCATCGGATTATATGTCCTAATAAGCTAAGCCACTTTCTTAGGTAAATAAAAAGAAAGTGGCTTTTTGCATGCACTTTTATCAGATGGATGGATGTTCTGCTGAGGGAGGAGAAAAATATGAGTTTTACTAAAGAATTACGTTTGGCGGCTGATCATGTTTGGGAAGCGAGCTTTCAGCATCCATTTGTGAAAGGTATAGGGGATGGTTCATTATCTCTTGAATGCTTTAATTATTATGTAAAGCAGGATGCATACTACTTATCTCATTTTGCAAAAGTTCAGGCACTTGCCGCAGCAAAAGCAGAAGACTTACATACAACCTCAAGGATGGCTGCCCATGCTCAAGGGACGTATGAGGCCGAATTAGCCTTGCATGAAAAATTTTCAAAACAGCTTGGAATTACTGATAAGGAAAAAGAAGATTTCATTCCTTCGCCTACTGCATATGCCTATACGTCACATTTGTATCGATCTGCTTCAACAGGGCATATCGGTGACATAATTGCAGCATTGCTTCCATGCTACTGGCTTTATTACGAAATCGGTGAAAGGCTGAAGCAATGCACACCACAGGAGCCCATTTACCAAGAATGGATTGCTGCATATGGAGGTGAATGGTTTAGAGGTCTTGTGGAAGAGCAGATCCAACGACTCGATCATATCGCTGAGACGGTCACTGAAAAAGACCGAAAGCGGATGAAAGAACATTTCATCCTTAGCAGCTCATATGAATACTCCTTTTGGGAAATGGCGTATACGCTGGAAAAATGGCCATTTGAAATTCAAAATTCTTACATTGTGTCTGTGGTAGAACAGGGCTGACACCGTTACAAAAGCACAGCTTTTCATTAAAGTATGTTTTTATTGCCCATTGCTTTAATAAGACGGGAATTGCACCATCTTGTAGTTTGCTATTGTAAGTAAATGAAATGAAAAAGGCTGTCCAATTAGTACCTGAGACAGCCTTTTGATCATTAAGCTTTTTTGTGTACGGCAAAATCCGGTTGTATGAAAACTGCTTTGGCACCAACCGCTTAATGCATAAAATACCATCTGTGCCAAAAGATTATTTACGGTTTAAACATTTCAAAGAATACCACCGCTGGAAGGACATTATGCGAATCAGTGAATCTTCTGCTATTTTATTTCTATCTCACCTCCGTATATTTGCTGACTCCAACTTCTTTATTAATTGATGATTCTAGAGGTCCCATTTTTTATCTAAAAGTGTATTCCTGTTATTTCCATTCTGGATTCTATGGTACTATTGAGTGGAAGCCATTCTGAAGTTGCCTTGGTTAATCAATATTTTTTAAAATTGTTCCAAAATTTCTTAGTGTGTTAAATATTTTTTGATTGAAAATATGAAGAGCAGCATAAAGGTATCTTCAAATCACGGAGGACTAAACATGACAGTATCAAGAGCAAGAACGGTATTGCTATTGGCATTTCTAGTTATAGTGTGGGGAATAAATTGGCCACTTTCAAAGCTGGCACTTAACTATTCTCCGCCATTACTTTTTGCTGGTATTCGAACATTTTTGGGAGGACTTTTTTTATTATTTTTTGCTCTACCGAGAATAAAGACTCTTCGTATTAAGGAAACTTGGCATTTTTATGTAATTTCAGCATTTCTGAATATCATAATCTTTAACGGCCTTCAAACTATTGGACTGGGGTATGTCCCAGCAGGGTTATTTTCAGCAATTGTATTCATTGAGCCGGTTTTGCTAGGAATTTTTTGCTGGATATGGCTTGGCGAGTCTATGTATGGATTAAAAATAATAGGCTTGATTCTTGGATTTGCTGGCGTAGCCATTATAAGTGCGGGTGGTTTTACTGGAGAAATATCTGCGCTCGGCATTATCCTTGCCCTTGGTTCAGCACTAGGCTGGGGTTTAGGAACCGTTTATGTGAAGATGATAGGTGACAGTGTGGACTCAATATGGATGGTTACCTTTCAGCTTATTATAGGAGGAATATTCCTGATTTGTGCAGGTTCAAGCGTTGAAAGCTGGTCAAGCATTGAATGGAGCTTGCCATTTATCACAAATTTATTTTTTCTCGCCGTCTTCGTCGTTGCTTTTGGCTGGCTTGCTTTCTTTACACTTGTAGGATCGGGAGAAGCGAGTAAGATAGGGGCATTTACATTTTTAGTTCCGCTAATCTCAATAATCTCCAGTTCAATCATGTTACAAGAACCGATTACATTAAACCTGTTCATTGGCTTCTTATTGATTGTTTCCAGTATTATATTTGTAAATATTAAGCTTAAATCTCAAAGGATACAAACCCAGATGGAAATTAAATAGAATTGTATAATAGGTAATTTATACTCAAAACAAGAATGTTTATTTAGGAATCATACATTCTTGTTTTATTTTTCTTTCCATCAACTGCCCAAATTATTTGTGAGGAAAGAAACCAGTGTTATTTTGTGAGTCAGATAGAATACATATGATACATAATTAATAAACGAATCTGCAAATGTGAGCATGGGGTTACTAAGAATTGATCCCACTGCCCAAGATAACAGATTTAGGGTAATGCTTTTAAACATCTGGACAATCAGTTGATAAAAATATTTGAAAACAATTTTATTTAAGTTTTACAATTGTAAAAAAAGTGGGGTTTGTGATGTTATATGATAAATTATTAAACATTTCCGAAGCTGCCAAACTGCTGGGGGTATCAGCGGCAACATTAAGACGCTTGGAGAGTAAGGGAGTAGTGGAGGGCTATGGGCTAAAGGTTATTTACACTCCAGGCGGACAAAGAAGATACATATTAGAGGAGGTTCAACAGCTATATACGAATCAAGGCTTTTCAGGACAGTTGGGATTTGGAAAAAGACCTGCCATTTTAATTCGTGATCTTACACTGGCTTTTCTGGATCCGCTTTCGAAATTGGCTATTCTTCAGGAAAAGCAAGTCAAAGCAACCAAAGAGCTGGCAATAGCAGCAGCACAAAATGATATCCCGGTTATTTTCAGTCAATCGATTTACGATCCAGCTATTCATGCATCCAGGCTTTGGTGTCAAAAGTTCCCTTCACTCAGAATATTAGAGGAAGGAAGCCAATTTCAGAAAATGCATCCTGAACTTGAGGAGATTCCTTACAGCCTAATAAATAAAACACCCTTTATAACTGATTTTCATAACTCATCAGTTGTTGATTTCCTTAAACAAAATGAGATTGATACGGTTATTCTAGCAGGAGCTACCACCAGTGGGAGTATTAGGGCGACAGCGGTAGATGCTTTGCAAAATGGATACCATGTGATCATTCCTTCCGAAGCTGTTGGTGACAGAAATAAAGCCATCCAAACTTCAACACTCTTGGATCTTAACGCAAGGTATGCTGATGTTCTCAGTTTAGAAAAGGTTATTAATATTATTAAACTGCAGCCGTAAAATTTTAAATATGCTATCAGCTTTAACAGATTTCCTTTGAAAGGATTTCTGTTTTTTTATTTTATGTCTGTAAAAGAATGTTTCCTAAGCACTGAGATAACTGGCAACTTATTTAATTATATTAAAAACTATGTCAGATTTTCTTACATAATCCTTTTTTACTAAAAAATTTTTTGGTATATTTTACTCATATTTCCGAAAGATTTGATTTAATTTTACGAAAATATAGAATATTATATATTTAGCCACAGTAAACTTTGTGTAAGTTTGGTAAGTTTTTAAATTTGAGTGAAAAGGAGTGATCAATGCAATTTTCTACTTCGGTCTTTATAACGCTGTAACCCATCATCCAGAAATGCAGCCAATAAGTGTATAAAATAATTTAATTAGGATGGTGTCTTTATGTTAAAACAAGCAAGCATTCAAGAGAAAAAGGGAACTACACATTATTGTCCGGATAAATTTCATTTTGCCTGGGACAAAACACTAGCGCCAACATTAACAATTGAATCCGGCGATACTGTTGTATTTGAATTTAGAGATGGTTCCGACCGTCAAATCGGACCTGGCTCGGGGGTAGAAGCAATTCTTAATTATGATTGGAATCGTACATACCCCCTGCATGGACCGATTTATGTAAATGGTGCCGAGCCCGGGGATACATTAGAAATTGAAATTCTTGATCTCCGCACAAAAGGATGGGGTTGGACTGGTGTAATTCCAGGATTTGGGCTGTTATCGGAAGAATTTAGTGAGCCTTATCTAAGAGTTTTCGATATAAGCAACGGTGATTATATTCCGTTTAGGGAGGATATTCATGTACCTATTGAGCCATTCCTGGGTCTAATGGGAGTAGCACCGAGTGATTCGAATCAAACCTCTCTTGCACCTCCTGATAAGAACGGGGGCAATATGGATATTCGCCATTTAACGCAAGGCGCCCGCTTATTTCTTCCGATTGAAGTGGAAGGAGCTTTGTTTTCAGCGGGAGATGGGCATGCAGCTCAAGGAGATGGCGAAATTTGCCTGACAGCAGTCGAATGTCCGCTTTACGGATCATTAAAGTTTACACTGCATAAAAACAAAAGTATCCCAAGTCCTCAGTTCATTACAGCACCTGGTTCACTAACGCCACGCACAGAAACAAAAGGTTTTTTTGCCACCACCGGAGTTGGACCAGATCTAATGGTTTGCGCACAAGATGCTGCAAGAGCTATGGTTGACCATTTAGAAAAAGAGTATGGCTTGCCAAGATATGAAGCTTACCTTCTTTGCAGCTTGGCAGTTGATCTTAAAATCAGCGAAATTGTAGATAAGCCTAATTACATTGTGTCAGCTTACCTGCCTTTGTCTATATTTAAATAAATATTATCCGAACCCGGGGACCGCGTCCATTTAACAAATGGGCGTGCAGCCGCAATAGTTTCTTCAAAGAACCGCCTGATTTTCCTTATAACAAAATTAGAAAATAAAGAAACAGGGGGAAACATCAATGGACTTTCAAAAACAAAACATTGTGAAAAATCATCTGCTGGAAGAATCAATCCTCCCAATAGCAAATAAAAACAAGACCATTGGGAATATCGGATACATCGCTATTTGGGTGGGTATGACAGTAATGCTTGTGCTATATCAATTTGGCGCTCAGGCAATTGCTTCACACCATATAGTTCCAAGTTTGCTGGCAATTTTTTTAGGGTTCTTTATTATGGGAGCCCTTATGCTTCTCTCGGCAGATGTTGGCACTGAGCATGGGTTAACCAATGCTGTTTACATGAGAGCTCCATTTGGTATTTATGGTACTCATTTTCCCGCAGTATCAAAAGGTGTTGTAGCTGCTATATGGTTTGGGATTCAGACATATCTCGGATCATTAGCTCTTAATGGTATTTTCGAGTACCTTACAGGGTTTGATAATTGGATAATTTGGTATATTCTTTTCGGTATTGTCCAAATCATTAATACGGCACTTGGAATAAAAGCGGTGGAACGTTTTGCTGATTTTGCAGCTCCAGTACTCATACTTATCTCCATTTGGATGTATTTCTTCCTAAATGACATCGCAACTCTAAATGGAATAAACATCTGGACATTTGTTGGAAATGAAAATACCCCACTTTTTCTAATCTTCCTTACTAACTTTAGCTTATGGACTCCACTTTGTCTTGATTTGCCAAATATTACAAGATATTTAAAAGTCGATACAAATACAATGAGTTTCTCTAAACGGAACAGAAATCTCTATATTGCTCAGCTGGTCGCATTGCCTCTAGTTGCAGTTTTGCTAACTTTTATCGGAGCTATCGCTTTTGCCGCTACAGGAGATTGGAATCCTATCAACATAATTCAGGACAATCAGACAGGATTTGTTTTGGTAGTCTTACTTGCCTTAGTTTTATTTGCGCAATGGTCTACCAATACAGCTGCAAATGTGATACCTGCAGCTTTGGCTTTCGTAAATGCAGGCGCTCCTTTTATTAGCTATAAAGCAGGCGTTGTCATAGCTGGACTAGTTGGTACCCTTACTATGCCATGGTTAATTCTTGATAACATTATGGTCTTTCTTGGATATTACGGAGGAGCACTGTCTGCCGTAGCTGGAATCGTGATTTGCGACTATTACGTTATCCGCAAGCGCAGGCTTAACGTACCGGAATTATACAAAGTTAATGGACAATACACCTACTCAAAAGGGTTTAACTGGGCAGGTATGGTTTCTTGGATTATTGCAGGCGGATTAGCAATCTGGCAGCTGGAATATGCTTATATAGTCGGTTTTCCCGCGGGATTCGTACTGTACTTAGTCCTCATGAAGACCTGGATCCTTCCGCGATATCCTCAAGCTGAAATTGATTCAGGATTTGATGCTGAATACTTGGCAACTTCGGTGGGGAAAGACTGGGTATATACATCTGAAGGGTTTGTTCGTTTAGACTGCAATCAACCGAAAATATCCTCTCAAAAACCGAAAGAAGAAATCGTATAATTTTAAAATATTACTTTTCAAGAATATGAGGGAAGGTAGCAACGCGGCGCCTTTCCCTCCGTAATAAGGACAAAAACTGCCTATAAAATATTGTTGAAATTATAGTTTAATTATTCAGTAAATAATATTGACACATTATAGACACTATAATAATATTGGTAATAAGTTAGTGAGTACTAACAATAGATTATAGGCAGGTAAAGGTTAATGAAAATTGACGATAAGATATTAAATGCAGCTATAGATATGATTGCCAAAAAGGGTTATAAGGGAGCAACAACAAAAGAAATCGCAGAAAAAGCTTCTGTCAGTGAAATGACTTTATTTCGCCATTTCGGCAGTAAGAAGAAGATTTTGGAAGCTGCGGTTGATAGGTACTATTACAGTATACAAATGAAAGAGTTATTTGAACAAAAGGTTACATGGGAGTTAGACAAGGACTTGCTGATGGTGGCAGAAACTTACCACAATTTAATGAAAAAGAATAAAAATGTAATAAAGATCGCCATTCAGGAAGGCAGCAGGGTTAAAGGTTTATTAGAGCAAGTAAATAAACACCCGAGGCAGTTAAAGGAATTGTTAATAAATTATTTTGAAGAAATGAACAGAAGGGGTCTTGTGGTAGACAGTGAATACGAATTGCAGGCGATGAACTTTCTGTACATGAGTTATGGGCATTTTATTTCCAGGTCATTTGTTTCTGGTGAATCCATAACAAGTATTGCTGAAGACAATATTATTACCGGTGGAGTAAAGGTGTTTGTAGAGAACTTAACACCTGAACGCTCCAAAGCAGTAATGCAGTGAGCAACAATAAAAAGCAAGCATATGTATAGACTTCTGTTAGTTAGTACTAACTATAGCTCATCTGAGTATATAGTTTTGTAAATATAAATTTAGTTAATTCCTTTTGTAAAGAATTAACAATATTACGAAGGGTGGAGAATATAATATGCATTTATTAATTCATTTAACACATGGTCCTGAAGCACCAACACAAGCGGACCGGGCATTTTTAATTGCCAAAACAGCACTAAAAGACGGTCATAAGGCGTCAATGTTCCTGGCCGGGAGTGCAGTTGGACTGATCAAAGAGGAAAACCTTGATAAGGTGTTTGGAGTAGGATCAACAGCTACTGAGCTAAGGAATTCAGTAAATGAAATTCTTGAAAACGGGGGACGTATTGTATTATCGGAAGTGTCCTGCGGAGCAAGAGGAATAACTGAAAAAGACTGGGAAGGCAAAAATGTAGAGTTAGGTTCCCCTAGTGTTCTAGTGGAAATGACAGCAGCTTGTGACAAGGTCATAACTTACGGATAAAGGGGACAAATGCTATGTCAAATACTTGGGATAAATATTTAGATCCTAGAGATTCAAAAATTTATTCGGGAGCTGGCCTAGGAACAACCTATGGACTTGGAAAAAATCCTGCATTGATCATAGTCGATGTCCAATACGGTTTTACAGGCGAAGGACCGGAGGAAATTGAAGAAGCCATTAAAAAATATCCTACCAGCTGCGGTTCTGCAAGCTGGGAAGCAATTCCGCAGATTAAAAGGGTTTTAGACAAAGCCCGGGAAAAAAAATTACCTGTATTCTTTACAATAATTGAAGGCAATAAAGGCTGCGATAATGACCGTATTGCCATAAAAGGCAATATCTTCAACCACCCGCTTTTGCTGGAGGGTGAAAAAGGAACGAAAGTAGTAGAAGAATTAGCACCGATAGAAGGGGAAATTACCATATCGAAGAAGAAACCAAGTGCGTTTTTTGGGACGCCGATAGTTTCTTACCTAACAGCTCACGGAGTAGATAGTGTTATTATTACCGGATGCACAACCAGCGGATGTGTAAGAGCAACAGTAATAGACGCTTTCTCTAATAATTATAAAGTTATAGTTCCAGAAGAATGTGTGTTTGATAGAGGAATTACAACGCATGCTATTAATTTGTTTGATATGCAGCAAAAATATGCAGATGTGGTAAGTACTGATGATGTGATTGAACAGATGAACAAATTGGAACGAGAGGATGTAAAAGTATGATTATTTCAAAGCAAGATGGAAAATTAGTGCTTGTCAGGCAAGATGAGCATGCTATACAAATGGGAGATGTCGCCAGAAAGTGGGGCAACGAAAACTTTGAAAAACTATTAAACCATGAATCTGTAAGTCTTGGTATTGAAAAGCATGACGCTGGCTGGAGAGGCCCTGATGATGAAGTATTATTCAACTCCAATACAAAAAGGCCAACGAATTTTTTAGAAGTCAATTTGCCAGAGCATGTTCGTTTTTATGAACTTGGCTACCGGGAAACATTAAAACAAGACCCATATGCAGGGATGATGCTTGGAATGCACTGGATTGGCCTTTATACAAGCAGATTTGGCTACGATCCTACTTTTACATACAAAGTGTCAGACGATTTGGTAGAGTTCATGAATAACACAGTAGCCAATATCCAAAAGGAATGGATTGATGTAAAGCTTCAATATTGGCAAAAACAGCAGCAGCGCAGCGAGTTTGAGGATCACGTTTGGATGCAATACGAGTTTTTCCAGGTCATGGATCTTCTAGGACTGTTTATGGGATTAAATGATCCAAAGATAGAAAAAGAGGTTTCGCTTGGACCAATCAGAATGTCACGTAAGAGCGATCCAATCAATTTGACTGTAAAATCAAATGGAAATGGCACCCTTCTCGTTCATCCTTTCCCATTCGCAGATGAGTTCGAAACTTCTGTACCTGGAAGAAGAATAGAAGACCGCGAATATGAAAGCCATCAAGAAGCGAAACAAATCGTTGAAGGAACAGAAAAAGAAGATATTGTATGGAAAATAGTGGCGAGTTAATTCATAAAAATTGCTCTTTTTCCGATTCATTTAATGGGAATCGTTTTAACTATATTCATACTTGTAACGGTTCCCTGTTTTATATTTGAAAACAGAAAAAAATTTCACTTGATTTTTCGGAATATAAAGAATTAAATAATCAATAATTCTTTATACCAAATTCTGTCTACAGTATACAGTAGACAGAAAAGAAACATCTGATAAAAAAACGATGTTAGGGGGATAAAGATGAACCATAAAAATAAAAAGTTTTTTGCTGTACTTATCTGTCTAGCCATGTTGTTATTGTCCCTTACAGCTTGCAATGGAAAAAAGACAACCAGTGCAGAACCAGGAAGCGGTTCTGGTGGCATTGAAAAAATGACAATTAAATTAGCGGGGATGACACCTCCTGGACACCCGCTAACAGTAGGAGCAGAAAAATTTAAAGAGTTGGTAGAACAAAAAACGGACGGAAAAGTAACAGTTGAACTCTATCCGAATCTGCAGCTTGGTTCCATTCGTGAACAAACAGAACAAGTTCAGATAGGGACCGTGCATATGACTCAAACATTGCTTTCTACAGTAACTTCTTTTAATGCAGAAGCACTTCAGGTATTTGAATATCCATTTTTATGGCCGAATGACGAAGAAAAAATTTGGCAGGTTTTATCTGGAGATGCAGGAAAAACAGCACTAAAAGGATTGGAAAACAGCCGATTTAAAGGGTTCGGTTTTTGGGCAGGCGGCTTTAAATCTATGACAAGCAAAGGTAAACCAATCCTCTCTCCAGACGACCTTAAAGGTACGAAAATGCGGGTAATTCCATCAGAAATATTAATAAAAACCTTTGAGACATACGGTTCAAACCCAGTGCCAATAGAGTTCGCCGAGCTCTATAACGCCTTGCAGCAAGGTGTCGTAAACGCGCAGGAAAACCCATTGGAAACTATCAATTCAAATAAACTTTATGAAGTACAGGACCATTTATCCATAACAGACCATGGATATCAATTCTATATGATTGTGGCAAACTTGGATTGGTTTAATGGGTTAAGCCCCGAACTGCAAAAAGTTCTAACCGAGGCTGAAGAAGAAGCCAGGATGGCAGCACGTGAGCTTACTCAGCAAATGGCTGCAAAACGATTAGAAGAATTCCCTAAATTAGGACTTGAAGTTCACAAGATTTCAGAGGAAGACAGAGAGAAATTTGTAAAGTTATCACTTCCTTTACACAAGGAATTCAGCAATACACCAGAAAAGAAGGAATTGCTGGAAATGGTCTACAAAGATTTAGGCATAAAACAATAATAAATCCTATTAACGCATCTTGAATCCGCAAGCACCCGCTTCATATTCAAGGGGGTTTTACTTCAAGAACATACTCTCTCCACTTCACCCCTTGATTTTCCTTTAAAGTAATGCAGATATTTATACGCAATCTATCATGTTATGAAAACTAAAACTGACTTCAGATAGGAGTGAATTTAGTGAAAATAATTGACCGAATTGAAAACGTTTTCATATCAGTAAGTATATTAATAGCAACCCTTCTCGTAATTGTAAACGTTGTGTTAAGGGTTATGGGATCAGGTTTGACATGGTCTGAAGAGCTGATTCGCTATTTCCTTATTTGGGTAACCTTTGTCGGAATGAGCACCTGTGCTAGAGACAATGAGCATATGAGTATCGAGTTTATACCACAAATGCTTAAAGGGACGGCTCAAAAAATAGTACTGGCGATTATTTATGCCGTGGGTCTCGTTTTTAGTATCTTGTTAATCTGGTACAGTTACCAATTAGTAAATTTCAGTTTGCAAACTGGCCAAGTAACATCTGGACTAGGTATACCTATTTCAGTTATATATTTCATCATTCCCATTTCAGGTATTTTGGTGGCCATCCGCTATTTACAGCAATTAATTAAACTGTTCTCTAATAAGGGTTTAGAAAACACTTTAAACTAAAGGGGAAATACATATGGTAGTTGCTTTAATTGGTCTTTTATTCGCGATGTTGCTTTTTGGTGTCCCTATATATATTTCATTAATATTTTCAACCTTTATTACATTAGCACTTTTTACTGATGTAAACTCAATGGTTGCTGTTCAAAGGGTATTCGGCGGCATTGATAAGTTTGTATTGATGGCTTTGCCATTTTTCATACTGGCAGCCAATGCCATGGATGTTGGCGGACTTTCGAAAAGGATATTAAATTTCGCCAGAGCACTGGTTGGACATTTATATGGCGGAATGGCGATGGCAACACAGATTGCCGCCATGTTTTTTGGAGCGCTGTCTGGATCTAGCCCAGCTACGGTTGTTGCGATAGGCCGTATCATGTATCCGGAGTTACTCAATCAAGGCTATCCAAAGAAATTTGCCAGTGGACTAATTATACAGTCCGGAGCTGTTTCCCTTGTAATCCCTCCAAGTATCACGATCATTCTATATGCGAGCGCAACGAATACATCAGTCGGTTCATTGTTTTTGGCAGGTTTAGGAGCAGGTCTCTTTTTTGGCGGATTTATTTTACTCTTTATATACCTGTATGCCCGATATAAAAATTTCCCGAAAGGAAAAAGATCCAGTGCCAAGGAAATTTGGAAAGCAATCAAAGACGCCTCTTGGTCATTGGCTGTTCCAATCATTATTATCGGAGGTATTTCCTTTGGAATCTTTACACCGACTGAAGCAGCAGGTGTTTCAGCAATTTATGCAATATTTGTTGGCATGTTTGTATATAAAGAAATTGATGGAAAAAAACTGTATAAATTATGTTTCGATTCAGCTAAGACTTCTGCCCAAGTTTTAATCTTGGTAGCAGCTGCATCTGCCTTCGGGTGGGCCTTAACTGTTGCACAAGCCCCGCAAATGCTGGCAGGTTTTGTTGCCGAAACTTTTACTTCACAATGGACTTTCTTAATTTTTCTTAATTTAATGCTTTTAGTGATCGGTATGTTTGTTGATTCAACTATAGCGCTTGTAGTTATTGCTCCTTTAATTCTCGCTAGCGCTCTTGGGCTTGGTATTGATCCAATTCACTTAGGTATTGTTATGGTGCTGAATTTAGCAATTGGGACATTTACACCTCCATTCGGTTTGAATATCTTTGTTGCCAACAGTATCACCCGATTGAAAATGAATGAAATGCTCCCAGGAATCATGCAGTTTTTGTGGGTCTCATTGATTGGCTTGTTAATCGTTACTTTTATTCCGTTCATTTCAACTATCCTGCCGGAACTAATATATGGCTAAAGTGGTTAACTCTTTTATTCACTCTTCATGAAAAGGAAAAGGGGAAAGTTATGCCAAGGATTCCAAAACACACACCCTTGCATGTTCAGGTATACGGTGTGCTTCGGTCAAAGATAATCGATGGAGATTATACTCCAGGTGAAAGTATAGTGGAAGCTGCATTATCTGAGGAATTAGGGGTTAGCAGAAGCCCTATTAGGGAGGCTATTAGACTGCTTGAACAAGATGGCTTAATCATGCAAGAGGGCAGTCAAAAGATCATTCGTAAATTTACTATTAAAGATATCAAAGAAGTCTATCAATGCAGGACGGGATTAGAAATATTAGCTGCAAACTTAGCAACTAATAACATTACTAGTCCTCTGATCGATCGTCTTCAGGAACTGCTTCAGCTATCGGAGAAAGCCACGTATGAAAATGATCATAAAAACGTAGTTAAATATAATATTTTATTTCATAATGCGATAGTGCATGCTTCAGATAATCTGACACTAATTAACATATACCAAAATCTATCTGGACTTTTTATGTACTACCGAAATTCGATTTTTCATAACTACCATAGAGACGAAAAATTCCTGGATGAACACAAACGGATTATT
Source organism: Peribacillus saganii (assembly GCF_003429095.1). Classification (GTDB taxonomy): domain Bacteria; phylum Bacillota; class Bacilli; order Bacillales; family DSM-1321; genus Peribacillus; species Peribacillus saganii. Next base: position 45,236 of record NZ_QVTE01000015.1, on the reverse strand, counting down.
CAGTCTATTGCTTCAGGGGATCCCATATCAGCGGAAAACTCTATGAAAGATCATATGGAAGCCAATATGAAAGATTTTTTTCAATTCGTGCTAAATAAACGCGAGCAGATAAGCAGCTGTTAGATCCTTTTTATTTATAAACCAGTAAAATTATTTTGCAATTTAATTCTGAAAATAATATTTATTTACAATTTTCCAATAGCTTATTGACAGTACAAATAGCCTAGATTATATTAATGGTAGTTAGTGATAACTAACATTTACACTAAATTAATAATGTTAACCATTTAATGAGGTGCAAATTAGTTGAATCTAAACGGCACAATTACTAAGGAAGATTCTCTAAATACGAATGACAAGATACTGTTTGCAGCAATTGATCTAATGTCAGAGAAGGGTTTTAAATCGGTTACCACAAAAGCAATTTCGGATAAGGCTGGAGTAAGTGAGATGACCGTTTACCGGCATTTTAGGAGCAAGATTAACATATTGGAAGAAGTTATGGAAAGATTTTATTTTACTGCTCCAATGAAGAGAATTTTTGAAGAAGATCTTGTATGGGAGATAGAAATTGATCTTCTGCATATTAGTAAAAAGTACCATGAAGTTATGAAAAAGAACAAAAAGATTTTCGAGATTGCGGTAAAAGAAACACATACTCTTCCCAGCATTCTTGATAAAATTACAAAGCATCCTAGGGAACTTAAAGAATTTTTAGTCCATTATTTTGTGGAAATGCATAAAAACGGAAAGATTATCAAAATGAATTTTGAACTTTTAGCTGTCTCATTTATTTGGATGAATTACGGCTCATTTATCTCTCGTTCTTTTTCAGGAGAAGACAAAATTACAACGTTTAGCCAAGAGGAATTTATTGAAAGCAGTGTTGCACAATTCGCAAAAGCAATCAAAACGTAATTTTTATTTTTAAATATGTTAGTTAGTACTAACTAAAACAGGAGATTCTGCTTAGATAGCACCATCACAGTATATTTGCTTTAAATATGAAAGAGTGTAGGTGGATATGTATGTCTGAAGTTTTTATGCTAAAAAATGAATTTGCTTATGTCTCTGTTCAGGTAGATCAATCTGCTAACGGAGACAGGCTTATGATAACGGACGTCCGCACTGGTAAAACTTCTTTCTTTGATCCTCTGGAGCTGGAATGCTTATTATGGAGTACTCATAAAGAACTTACTAGTTTTCTGGATCCGTCACAAACAAGGTGGATTAACGAAACAGACGATGAGGATTAATCCGGATTATTTCTATTAATTGTATCTAACCTTTTAAGGTGAATATAGAGGAGTGTTTAATATGACTGTTAAAGTTAAAGCTGCTGTTCTTACAGAAAAAGAGACTATTGAAATAATGGAGTTTCCGATACCGGAAACAGGTGATAATGATGCATTGCTTCATGTAGAAGCGTGTGGAGTTTGCGGTTTTGATAGTGAAGCTTATTTATATGGAGGTAATGGCGTATTCCAGCTACCCTGTGTGATTGGCCATGAAATAGTTGGGCGTGTAAAGAACTTGGGACATAAAGCTGCGGAGCGCTGGGGGGTAAAAGAAGGAGACAGGGTTGTCGTAGAAGAGTACATTCCTTGCGGCGCCTGTAATAACTGCCTAACCGGAAACTACCGACAATGTTTTGATTTACGCTATGGCGCAATGAATATTAACAATGAAAAAACAGCGCTTTGGGGCGGGTTTGCTGAATATATGTACCTGCACCCTAATTCTATTATCCATAAAGCAAGTCCTAATGTGTCACCGGAGCTTTTACAATTGTATATCCCGATTTCCAATGGGATACATTGGGTCCAAGAAGTAGGTAATACAAAAGTTGGAGATACTGTCTTGATTCAAGGTCCGGGTCCAATGGGTCTTGGTGCAGTTATTGGGGCGAAAGAAGCGGGGGCTGGAAAGATTATTGTCACAGGTATGTCGAAGGACGAACATCGATTAAAGATGGCGAAGGAATTTGGAGCTGACCATACTTTTTTTGCTGATACTCAGGATCTTGTGAAAGAGGTTTACGAAGTTACAAATGGAAAAATGGCAGACACCGTTATCAACGCTGCAACAGCTCCACAGCAGCTGGTTGCTGCTTTGGATTTAGCAGGATTGCGTGCTACCGTCGTACATTCTGGAACTGATGAAAAGTTATCTCAGAATTTAATGTCCAGTAAAATCACATGGAAACTCCTTACAATTAAAGGAGTTTTGGGACGGCCGACAAGTGCAGTCGGAGTTGCCTTACGTGTTATTGAATCAGGAAAATACCCTCTTGAAAAGATGGTGACACACAGCTTTCCAGTTGAAGAAGCGGCAAAGGCTGTAAGGACACATGCATATGGTGAAGATGGCTGTATCCACGTTGCTGTGGTAAATGAAAAATTTTAAGGAAGACAGGTGATGATAGGATGAAAACCATTAATATTGAAGAGTTAGTCAAAGATGGAGCTGTTCATGGAGATATTTATAACGAAGAAGAAATCTTCCAATTAGAAATGACACGGATTTTTGAAAAAACTTGGGTGTTTGTTGCCCACGAAAGTGAAATTGCCAATCCGGGAGATTATAAGACAACAGTAATCGGTGAACATCCTCTTATTGTAACAAGGGATTCTGATACGGAGGAAATCTTTGTCTTGTTTAACCGCTGCCGGCACCGTGCTGCAACAGTTTGCCAGCAAGAGACCGGGAACGCCAACTTCTTCCGCTGTGCTTACCATGGGTGGACCTATTCCAATAACGGAGATTTAACCGGTATGCCTTTTCAGGATGGATATGATGAGCATTTCGACCGCTGTAAGATGGGGCTTATAAAAGTTCCAAGGGTAGGGATTTATCAAGGATTTATCTTTGCCAGTTTAAGTGAAGAAGGACCAAGTCTGGAAGAACATCTTGGGCACGCCCGTCCATATATTGACTACATTGTAGGAACAGGTCCAGATGGAATCGCACTGAATGCAGGTGCACACAAATATAGTTTCGATGGAAATTGGAAGCTTCAAATTGAGAACACAATTGATCCTTATCATTTAAGTGTAACACACAGAAGCTTCTTCAATATTTTAAGCAAAAAAACAGGAAAGAAAATTAACTTTAACAGAATGCATAAATCTGAGAAAATTCGTGACCTGGGCAACGGGCATTCCCTGTATGAATTAGGTGGCGACCTGGGGATTGGAGCATTGCCATTTAACCTGATTGTATTCCCTAATCTCGGATTCTTAGGTTCACAGGTACGCGTTACACGTCCAATATCTGTAAATAAAACACACGTTTTCCTTTATCCGATCATGTTAAAAGGGGTATCCGTAGAAGAAAATGCTGAAAGATTAAGAAAACATGAGGGTTTTTATGGACCTGCTGGCTTTGGAACGGTTGATGATCTTGAAGTAGGCTTTGATCGTGTAGCTGAAGGCCTAAAAGCTAAGGGGCCTGACGGTGAATGGCTGGAAATAAGCCGTGGTATGAACCGTGAAGAAGTGGATGAACAGGGTATAATTACCGCTACCTCCAGTGATGAGGTATCAGCAAGGGCACTTTATAAGGAATGGAAGCGTCTAATGACCGCAGGAAGTATATCTTAGACTGTAAAGGAGGCAAAATGTATGAATACGGTTATGGTAGAAAGAAAGGAAATTGAAGATTTTCTAATACACGAAGCATTTTTAATTAATGAAGAAAAGTTCAGCGAATGGCTCGATCTATTTACAGAAGACGGCATCTATTGGATCCCCTCCAACAAGGACCATATAGATCCCAACACACATGTGTCTATTATTTACGACGACAGAGAACGTTTAGAAGAACGGGTTTGGCGGCTCGAAAGCGGTTTAGCGTATGGCCAAGAACCAAAATCAAGAACACGGCATTTGATTACAAACGTAAAAATTCTTGAAAGTGATGACCAGAAGGTAGTGGTGTCTTCGAACTTCATTCTCGTTGAATTAAGAAGAAGCATTCAAACTATTTGGTCAGGCAGATTTGAGCATCAGTTAAGATCACAGGGTGGTACCTGGAAAATCGCCTCAAAGAAAGTGGAATTAATCAATAATAACGAATTCATTGGAAATTTAAGTTTTATAGTGTAAATATCTCCTTTACAGTTTATACATTGCTTGGGGTGAATCAGTTGAAACGCATTCCTGTAGTTATTCTCAGCGGGTTTTTAGGTAGCGGAAAAACAACATTATTATTGCACTTGCTTCAGCAGGCTGAACACAAAGGTATTAGATCTGGAATGCTGATTAACGAATTTGGAAAAATGGATATCGATGGATATATACTTGGCGGTAAAAGCAGTTCTAGCGTCCAAACATTGCTGGGCGGCTGTGTATGCTGCAGTAAGAAAAGTGAAATCGTTGCATGCTTTGACGAATTGCTTAAAACGGATTCGGAAATCATTTTTGTCGAATTAACTGGTTTAGCAAATCCCGAGGAAGTTATGATCGAAATGACGAAAAAAGAAATCATTTCGAAAGTATATTTAAAAAATGTTGTTACAGTTGTGGATGCAGAAGCTTATCTAAACGAACGCTACTCTTCCATTGGAGCCAATGTCGACAGGACACTCAGCAAGCAAATATCAGTTGCCGATATGATCATTGTAAATAAGCTGGATCTTGTTGATGGCATTGCCAAAAATGAAATAGAAACAAGAATAAGAGACGTAAACAGAGATGCAGCGATACAGTTTACCACTTTCAGTCAAGTAGATTTAAACAAAATACTCTCAGGAAATGAATCGAAATTTTCAGAAGTTTACCCCACACCTTACGATCAGACACCAATAGCGGAAGAAGATGTACAGCTGTCTTTCGACTATATGTCAACCATTGCCATACCCATCAATTTAAGAGTAACGAAAGCATTTATTGAAAACTATCTTTCCATTCTAAAACCTAATTTAATAAGGGCAAAAGGGTTTGTTTTTCTGGAAGGCGAAGAGACTCCGTATCTTGTGCAATATTTTGGCACCCGAATAGCATGGGAACCTTTTGCAGAATATCAAAGCGAACCTTATCTCACACTTATCGGAATTGATCTGAATTCGAATGATGCGTTTACGAAGCTAGCTGCAATGGCGAATAAGCCAATTGATGAACTTCTTCAGGTTCCACATCAATATTATTCTTAATCGGTAATTATACGAATTTTCATCAAAAAATTTTCAGTATTTTAATTTATAGAAAATAAGAGGTGTTTTACGGATGAACATAGAAGGAGAAGCTAAATTTAATTTACCAATCGATAACCTCTGGGACACTCTACACGACGAGGAGATTCTAAAAAAGGTGATCCCTGGCTGCCAGGAATTAGTGCTGACAGGAAATGGAGAATATGATGTTGTGTTAAAACTGGGAGTAGCAGCAGTAAAGGGCGAGTATATAGGAAAAGTAAAAATTGAGGATGTTGACAAACCAAACTACTATATCTTGCATGCAACCGGAAGCGGCTCACCTGGACATGTGGATGCTAAGATGGACTGCAGACTAGTAGAAACTGAGAATGGCTCCATACTGGAATGGAAATGCGATGCTATTGTCGGCGGTATGATTGCGAGTGTTGGAAACCGGGTGCTCGCTGGGGTTGCGAAATTTTTAGCTGGAAAGTTTTTTAAAGATATTCAAAAAGAAATTAAAGCATCTGTTTGATGCTATGAAGCTAACAATAGGTGCAGTTATATTAGCTGCTGGCCTGGCGAGGAGAATGGGTGAAGCTAAACAGTTTCTCTCTCTGGATGGAAATCCATTATTTCTGCATAGTGTAGATTTAGCTATAAGGGCTAAATTGGATCCCATTATACTAGTGGTTGGAAACAATAAGCAACAGTATGAAAAATACTTATCTTCCTATCCAAATGTCATAGTCCTCGAGAATAAACAGTATCAGGAAGGGATGGGAACATCACTAAGATTAGGAGTTTCACAGCTGGATTGCAAGGTAGAGGGAGTATTTATTTTACTTGCAGACCAGCCATTTGTCGATGTAACAGTCATTCAAAATATGGCTAATAAATTCAAAGCAGATGGCAGTCGTTCTATTGTTCGTCCAGTATATAGCGCAATGGAAGGACACCCTATTCTGTTCCCTTCCTCATTATTTCCTGAATTCGCTAATCTTGAGGGTGATACGGGAGGTAAGTCATTAATCAAAAAACATTGGGATAAGGTTAGTAAACTAGATTTCAATCAGACTGATTGGGGCTTTGATATCGATACTCCGGATGATTATGTAAAGGCACAGGAAATGGTAAAAAACAAATAAAGGTGGATGAAATATTATGGCCAAAAATTACCGTGTTGGGCTAATTGTACCAAGCTCAAATACAACAATGGAAACCGAAATACCAGCAATGCTAAACTCAAGAATCAACGAATTTCCAGACGAAACATTTACTTTTCATTCCAGCAGAATGAGAATGAAGCACGTGTCTAAAGAAGAGCTCTCTGAAATGGATAAGGATAGTGATCGCTGTGCAGTTGAGTTATCCGATGCGCGCTGCGATGTACTTGCCTATGCATGCCTTGTCGCAATCATGTGCCAGGGTGCAGGCTATCATAAAGCTTCGGAAGAACGGCTTCATGCAGCAACAGCAGAAAATGGCGGCGGCGCTCCTGTGATCAGCAGTGCAGGGGCACTTGTCGATTGTTTGAAAATCATGAATGCCAAAAGAGTTTCGATCATTACTCCATATATGAAGCCTCTTACTCAAATGGTCGTGGATTATATCGAGCAGAGTGGAATCGAAGTAATCGATTCGATCAGTTTAGAGGTGGCGGATAATTTAGAGGTAGGACGATTGAATCCTGATAACCTGCCTGAAATCGCTAAAAAGCTAAATATTGAAGGAGCGGACGCAGTTGTTCTCTCAGCCTGTGTACAAATGCCATCACTTCCGGCAATTCAGAAAGCCGAGGATCAGCTTGGATTACCTGTCTTGTCTGCTGGAACTGCCACTGTATATAAAATATTGAAGCAATTAGAGCTCGAAACGAAAGTTCCGAATGCTGGAAGTTTATTGTCGGGCAAGTATTAATTTTGCACTACACATCTGAAACCAGGTAATGGAGGTCATAAGTATGAAACCGCCAAAGTTTTCCTATCTGAGGCCGAACGATCTAGCAGAAGCTTTAGATTTGCTAGCAGAATACGGGGAGGATGCCAAAATCATGTCAGGTGGTCAAAGTCTGATTCCTTTACTTAACATGAGGCTTTCGACCCCTCGGTACATCATCGATATTGGCAGAGTAAAAGAATTACATGGAATCAAAGAAGAAGAGGACGCAATAGTTATAGGCGGCATGACCCGCCATGTGGATGTAGAAAAATCAGAATTAATTAAAGAAAAATGCCCGCTTCTTACAGAAGGGATTCGCTGGGTCGGTCATACACAAATAAGAAGCAGGGGAACAATAGGCGGGAGCATTGCCCATGCCGACCCATCTGCAGAACTGCCGTGTATCTTAACAGCGTTGAGGGGGGAAATTGTTGTCGCATCCAAAGAAGATGAGTTTACTCTCACACCAGAAGAATTTTTCCTCAGCTATCTGTTAACATCTTTAGAACCTGATCAATTAATTAAAGGAATCAGATTTCCTAAATTAAACAAGAACAGTGGATATGCATTTGAAGAAGTGGCCAGAAGACATGGAGATTTCGCGCTAGTCGAAGTGGCCGCTGTTATAAATCTTGATAAAGATGGGAAAGTGGCCGAAGCACAAATTGCTTTAGGAGGAGCCAATGCCGTTCCTTTCGTTCCACTGGAAACAGAAGAGTTTTTAATAGGAAAAGAACCTAATGAAACGATATTAAAAGAAGCAGCCACCCTGCAATTAGAAGACCTTGATCCTGAAGGAGATATTCATGGCTCCAAGGAGTATCGGCGCTACCTAACAGGCGTACTATTGCAAAGGGCATTACATACAGCAGTTAAACGAGCAAGGGAAGGGGTGGTCGTATGAAAGAAACATTGGTCAAGGTAACAATTAACGGAAAAGAAGTAGCAAAAGAGATTGAATCCAGATGGCTGTTATCGGATTTTTTGAGGGATAATCTTGGTTTAACTGGCACCCATGTTGGCTGTGAGCACGGTGTCTGCGGTGCATGCACAGTATTAATAAATGGAGAACCGGTACGCTCGTGTTTAATGCTTGCGGTCCAGGCGGATGGCTGCCAAGTCGAAACCGTTGAATCACTTGCCCGCGCAGATGGATCATTTAATCATATTCAACAAGCCTTTGCAAATAATCATGCACTGCAATGCGGATTCTGCACACCGGGATTTTTGATGTCACTCAAGAGTTTCATGGAAAACAACCCTACTCTGCCGACAGATGAAGAAATTCGCGAAGCTATTTCCGGCAACCTTTGTCGGTGTACAGGATACAGCAACATTATTAAAGCAGTAAAAGAGGCGTATGCCCTGAACTGTTAAATGGGGGGATTCGGCTATGGCGCAATATGTCGGTCAAAATGTAAAAAGAAAAGAAGATTACAGGCTTCTCACAGGGAACGGAAGATTTGTCGGTGATATCCGATTAGATAACATGGCAGAAGCTGCAATTTTGAGAAGCTCTTATGGACATGCGTTAATTAAAAGCATTGACACATCAAAAGCGAAAGACTGCGAAGGTGTTATAGATGTGATCACGGCTGCTGATTTAGAAGGTAAAGTTCAGCCTTTTACTGAGTTTGTGGAGTTCACATTGCCGCCAAATCTGGAAAAAGACATTAAACCAATCATAAAGAAAAATCCAGAACCAATGCTTGCCAAGGATAGGGTGACATTTGTCGGACAGGCGATTGCGATAGTCATCGCGGAAAATCGTTACGCTGCAGAAGACGCCATAGGGTTAATTAAGATAGAATTTGAGCCTTTGCCTGTAGTAACAGATCCTTATGAATCAGTCAAAGCCGAATCTACGGTAATCCATCAAGACCTCCAAAACAACATACAATCCCATTTTGAAGTGAGTGTTGGAGATGTGGAGAAGGCATTTAATCAGGCTGACCACGTGATAAGAGCAAGGATCAAGACTCCACGGGTATCCGGCAACCCTCTAGAAACAAGAGGCGTTGTAGCTGAATACGAAGAACGCACGCAGCAATTGCAAGTATGGAGTTCGACTCAAGTACCTTATATGGTCCGGTCTTACTTATCAAAGCTGGTCGGTTTAGTTGAGAACAATATCCGTGTGGTTGCTCCTGATGTGGGCGGAGGATTTGGACCAAAATGTGCAGTTTATCCCGAAGAAATTGTCATTCCTTATCTATCAACAAAATATAAGCGTCCAATTAAATGGATCGAAGACAGACTAGAACATATGCAAAGCACGAGACATTCCAGGGATCAGGTGCATGATGTCGAGGTCGCCGTGAAAAATGACGGAACGATACTAGGGTTAAAGGACCATTTCTTGCTTGATAACGGGGCACATAATTCATTTGCTTTATGCTGTGCTTACAATTCTGCTGCCCATCTCAGAGGGATGTACCGCATTCCAAACTACGATATTACTGGCCAAATTGTTTTAACCAATAAGACTCCAAATGTTCCTTATAGGGGAGCAGGCAGGCCGGAAGCTGTGTTTGTGATGGACCGTCTGATCTATATGATTGCTGAAAAACTAAATATGGATCCAGTAGATGTATCATTTAAAAATTTTATTACTCCTGAGGAAATGCCTTATGATACTGATTTGTTCTATCGTGATGGAGCCAATATGGTGCTGGAAAACGGAGATTACCCTGGTTCTTTGAAACAAGCTATGAAGATTGTTGGATATGAACAATTTCGAGAGCAGCAAAAAGAAGCGCGTGAAAAAGGAAAATATTTAGGTATTGGCTTTTCTTCATATATAGAAGGAACAGGTATTGGCCCTCATGAAGGAGCAGTAGTCAGACTTGATTCATCTGGGCACATTCTCGCTTTTGTCGGCTCAAGCCCGCATGGACAAAGCCACGAAACCACACTTGCTCAAATTTGTGCCGATGAATTTGGAGTAAGCCCAGATCAGGTAACTGTCAAAGCGGGGGATACCAGCTTGCTCCCTTATGGTGTAGGCACTTTTGCAAGCCGCGGAGCAGTTACAGCCGGATCGGCAGTGCATGTAGCTTCAAAAAAACTAAAGGAAAAGCTCCTTGCGATTGCCGGGGAAATGCTTGAAGTAGCAGCAAGCGATTTAGAATTACAAAATGGCAAGGTTTATCCGAAAGCCATGCCAACAAGATTTGTTACGCTTCAAGAAATTGCTCTTGCTGCAAAACCTGGTCCTCGCTGTAAAGTTCCAGAGGGTATGGAGCCCGGAGCAAGTGCTACCCATTACTTTGTACCGCCAACTGTAACTTTTTCTTCCGGTTTCCATACGGCTGTTGTCGAGGTGGATAAAGACACAGGTTTTGTTGAAATTCTGCGCTATATTGTTGTCCACGATTGCGGACGTGTCCTTAATCCGATGATAGTTGACGGGCAGATTCAAGGGGGAGTTGCACAGGGGATCGGCGGTGCTCTCTATGAAGAAATCATTTATGATGAAAACGGGCAATTGGTGACTGGAACCTATATGGATTATTTACTCCCAACTGCTATGGAAGTGCCTGTTGTGGAAATGGGCCATCAAGAATTTCTTTCTCCTCGAAATCCGATGGGAATTAAAGGCGTCGGTGAAGGCGGAGCGATTGGTCCGCCAGCAGCTATTGCTAATGCTGTGTGCGATGCATTGAAACCAATGAAAATTGAAATTAATACTTTGCCAGTAAGTCCTAATAAACTTAGAAGTTTAATAGAAGAAGCGGAGCTGCAGGAAATGCACTGAAGATAGGATGGAGTTAGATGAACAATTCAGCAGTAGAGGAATTAAATGAACAATTAAAATCACAAGGATATATAGCCGACCCTTCCTTACTAATGTCCATCTACATTTCGGAGTTTTTGAATCAGCCGCTGTTTTTAGAAGGCGAACCCGGTGTTGGGAAAACCGAAGTAGCAAAAGCTCTTGCTAAGAGTATCAATGGTGAATTAATTAGAATTCAATGTTTTCCGGGGATAGAAAGTAATGAAGTGTTATATGAATGGAATTACTTGAAACAGATAGTAAACATCCGCTTGCGGGAGCATCAGCTTTTGAAAAGTGAACAAACAATTGTTGATACTCTTCAAGAGAAAGACCTCTTTCACAGAGAATTCTTGATTGCTAGGCCATTATTATCAGCTATCCAGTCCGACAAACCGGTTGTTTTGCTAATAGATGAAATCGACCGTTCAGACGAAAGATTTGAAGCCTTTCTTCTTGAGTTTTTATCCGACTTTCAAGTAACGATTCCTGAATTGGGCACGATAGAGGCTTTAAAGAAACCAAAAGTTATACTCACTTCCAATCGATCCCGGGAAGTCCACGATGCTTTAAGAAGGCGCTGCATATATCAGTGGATTGATTATCCCTCTCTCGAAAAAGAAATGGAAATCATCAAAAGAAAGACACCTGGACTCTCAGAATCGCTGTTAAAGCAGGTAAGCTCGTTTGTTTCAGCATTACGGAAACAGCAGCTTGATAAGAAGCCCGGTTTGTCAGAAAGCCTTGATTGGGCAAGGACGATTGCAGGTTTAGAATTAGAAAGTATTTGGGACAAAGAAACGTTCCAGCAATTAGCTGGCTGTCTTCTCAAAACTAAAGAAGATCATGAGTTAGTTACAAGAAGAATCGAAGATGTTTATAGAGAAACAAGACAAATTTTAGCCAGGTTGAGTTAGAAACATGGAACACTATGGATTTAATGAAACTATCGTAAACTTCGCCCGGATCTTAAAGAAAGAAGGCTTAAAAATCAATCAAGCCCAATCATTAAGAGCTATGCTTGTTCTTAATGAAATATCCCTGATTAATAAAACCGAGTTTTACTACGCACTTCGTTCAGTTTTTTGCTTTAGCCCCGAGGATTACAAAATTTTTGACCGGATTTTCCGCGGTTTCTGGGGAGAACAGGTGCCGTATGCCGGCACAGAACACGCAATTGAAGATGAGGAAGAAAGCCATGAAAACGAACCAGATATAGAGGAGCTGGGCCTTGAGCAAGATTCATCTGCTGTCAATTCTTCTGGCCAGCAGGATCAGCAATTTCTCTTGCAGGAAGATCTTTCAGAAGAATTGGAGCAGGCTGGCAGAATGTTTTCCTATTCGCCCGATGAAAAGCTACTGCTGAAACAATACTCCTCCATCCCTATGAAGGATTTTGCAGACTTCAGGACGGAATGGAATACCCTTCTTGCCTTACTTATGAAAACAATGCGAAAAGATAGCACAATTAGGGGCAGACAGGAATTGGTTCTGAAAAAAATGCTGCGAAAAAATCTAACGCAGGGTGCGGGTGAATTGTTCCAGTTGTATAGAAAAGGAAAAAGGAAAACTGATAAACAAATATTATACACTTTGGTGGATATAAGTGGTTCAATGGAAGTTTATATCAAAATGTATCTTCCAATCTTCTATCTTCTGCAGCGTTATGCTGGCAGAGCAGAAACATATTTCTTTAACACTTCCATTTACCCTGTAACAAAATATTTTAAACAGAGATATGGGAATACTCTGGAAATGTTAAATGAAAGATTAAGAGTCTCAGCTAATGGCACGAATTTAGGGCAATGCATGAGCGAATTTTGGAAAACTCAATCTTCAAAGCTTTCCCCGCAATTAACTACCATCATCATCTTTAGTGATGGATGGGATCGCGGAGATATGGAGCAGCTGGCACATCAAATAAAGAAAATCCATACTCAGGTTTACCAAATTATTTGGATCAATCCTTTACTTGGCCTAGAGGGCTATTATCCCCACACACAGGCATTTAATACAGTGATTCCTTATATCTCCCACATGGTTTCTTTAAAAGATATAAAATCGATAAAACAGGGTCCTAGGATGAAATGGAGGGTTAGGTAATATGTCTTCCTTGAAAGAATTACAAAACATTTTTATAAAAATGGACGAAGTTTGGGAACGCGGGGAAGAAGCGGCATTACTGATGATTACTGAGGTGAGAGGATCTTCCTACAGGAGGCCTGGAACCAAGATCATGATCTCGAGTGATGGCGAAGTTTATGGCACCTTAAGTGGAGGATGCCTCGAAAACGACCTGATTGAATATGCAAAAGTGGCCATCCTTGAGAACAGGCCTGCAACCAAGTCCTATAACTTAAGTGAAAATGACTTGTGGGGACTTGGAATTGGCTGTAAAGGAGCTCTTGAAATTGTCATTCTTCCGATTAAAAAGACCTCAGTCTTTTGGAGAGAGGTCAAGCAGGAGGCATTTACAGGGCAGCTGCTGAATCTTGTATTAAATATCGACACAGGCGAAGGTTCTCTTTTAAACCAGCATAATCAAGTGATCGTCCAAAATGGTGAATACATTCCTTCTACTATTATTAATGAACTCTTTTTCGTTCAAAAACAATATAGACAAAGTGCTAAAGTGATGATTGATGAACAAAACAGATACATTGTCGATACCATTTTCCCCCTTGAAAAATTGATCGTTTCAGGAGCAGGACACGACGCAATTCCTGTAGTTGAATTCGCACTTAAAGCAAACTTTGATGTCTATGTATTAGATCCAAGAACACAATTCAATGATGAAAAACGTTTTCCTGGAGCGAATCACTGGGTTGCAGACCCTTCCAATAACATGGAAATCCCTGCTTCTCTACGAAATTCATGGTGGATTATTATGAATCATCATATGGAGCGAGATGGGGCTGCACTTAAACTAGCAATGGATTCGAATCCCAAATATGTAGGAGTCCTTGGTCCAGCCAAACGAACTGAAGAACTTTTGGAGACAAATGGAATTGAAATTATCGACCAGCCGCTCTTTGCTCCGATTGGACTTGATTTAGGAGGGGAAACCGTAGAGGAGGTTGGAATCAGTATCGTTTCAGAGCTGCTGGCCGTCCGTAACCAAAGGAGTTCGTGCCATTTAAAAGGGAAGAATAAAATCCATGCATAATAACGATTAGGAGGGTTGAAAATGGATTATGTAGTTTATGGAATAATCACTGGCTGTATCTTGATCATCGCATCAATCGGATTTTCAATGGTTTGGAAAACAGAAAATTTCCTGAATATCGCTCATGGACAATTGCTATTAATCGGAGCTTATATGGCTTATCTATTTAAGTCAGTATTAAATTTCCCCTTTGCACTTGCCATGGTTTGTTCAGTTATCGCGACTGCGGTCCTTGGACTATTGTTAGCAAAAGTATTTTATTTTCCGGTGCGAAAAAGCGGAATTCTCGTTCTATTATTCACGTCAATTGGACTTTCGTGGATCATTTATGGAGTCATACAAGCAATCGTAGGACCAGAGATTCGGACATTTGGACTGGAAACGAGCAAAATGATTGATGTATTTGGCAGGCAGATCATGTCAGCGCAGGAGCTATTTATAATCGTTGTTTCATTAATTTGTGTAATTGCTCTTCATTTCGTATTAACAAAAACGAAAAACGGAAAAGGTTTTAGGGCTATGGCTGAAAATCGTGACTTAGCTCAAATAAGGGGAATTAACTCTAGGCAGCTATCAAACTATGTTTGGCTGATCTCATCTGGCTTAGCCGGACTTGCAGGCATTTTGCTGGCAATGACAGGTACATTGAATATGGAATTGGGCTGGCAGCAGATCCTGATTATCATGTCCGTTGTTATCGTAGGAGGAATGGGAAACATATACGGCACAATGCTTGCTGCCCTTATCATAGGATTAAGCATGGACATAAGTACAGTCGTGATTCCTACCTCATACCGCACGGCCATCGCATTCGTCATTGTTATTCTAGTGTTATTAATCCGTCCTCAAGGACTATCAAGAGGGGGTACTGCTTAGATGGATATTTTAGTATTCTTATCCGGTTTAATTGCATTAGGCGGGATCTACGCGATGCTGGCTGTTTCTTTAAATGTGAATGGCGGAATGCTGGGTTTATGGGACCTGGGAGTAGTGGGATACTTCGCTGTCGGCGCATACTCGTATACATTGCTTACTCATGACAGTCCTGGCCTTGGAATGCCGATGATTGCAGGAGTAA
Source organism: Peribacillus saganii (assembly GCF_003429095.1). Classification (GTDB taxonomy): domain Bacteria; phylum Bacillota; class Bacilli; order Bacillales; family DSM-1321; genus Peribacillus; species Peribacillus saganii. The sequence continues at coordinate 30,142 of NZ_QVTE01000015.1, read as the reverse complement.
TCGGTTCAGTAGTCATTACAGGCCTGCTTAGTTTATTTATTGGTTACACCTCACTTCGTTTGCAAAGTGAATACCTATTAATAACAACATTTGCGTTTGCTGAAATTATTCGGATCATTGCAGCAAATGAAGAATGGCTTACAAACGGAAATATCGGAATATTCGGACTTGATAGACCGTTCCAGGACTTTATTCCAGGAACAATCTATATGCTGTTTTTCGCCGGATTAGTCCTTGTTGTACTAGCAATCTATTATGTGTTTGCCCAGAAGTTGGCTGACTCGCCAATGGGAAGATATATGAGGGCAATCCGTGAAAATGAACAGGTTACCCAATCTATCGGCAAGAAGATATTTGCAACTAAGCTAAAAGTATTTATTTTGAGCAGTTGTATGGTAGGGCTGGCCGGCTGCTTTTACGTATGGTACATGTCAATTATTGCCCCAAATATGTTTACTTCTGCCATAACCTTCACTGTCTGGACTGCACTCGTTTTGGGAGGCATGGGCAACAACCGCGGTGCCGTTGTCGGAGCTTTTGTTCTAATCCTTGTTCAGGAAGCCACGAGGTTTATACCTGTACCTGCAGAATACAGTATTCTTTTGGCGGGTTTACGTCAATTTATATCCGGTCTGATGCTGATCCTTGTTTTAAGATTCCTTCCTCAGGGCTTGATCGCAGAGAAATTCAAATCAGTGGAAAAACTGCTTAACTTCCAACAGAATTCGATGATCATTGAACCGAAAGGGGGCAGGAGAAATGCTGCAAGTTAAAGCCTTAAGCAAGAATTTTGGAGGAGTTCAAGCAGTTAAAAATGTCAGCCTTGAAGTAAACAAAGGCGAGATTGTTGGGTTAATTGGTCCCAATGGTGCTGGGAAAACGACATTATTTAACATGGTCAGTCTGTTTCTATCATCCAATTCTGGAGAAATTACGTTTCTAAATGAAAAGATTGATGGCTCCACCCCAGAAGCTGTTGTCAAACGGGGACTGCTGAGAACTTTTCAAACCCCAGTTGGCTTTCCAAAATTAAGTTTGCTCGAAAATTTGATGGTTGTTCCACCTAATGAAGGGGAAGGTATTTTTGAAACATTTTTGAAGAGAAAAACTATTGTTCAAACCGAACAGAAGAATTACGAAAAGGTTTGCAGTCTATTAAGACAGTTCAATTTGTACGATAAGCGGAACGAGCTGGCTGAGAATTTAAGTGCTGCGGAATTAAAACTTTTGGAATTGTGCAGGCAGCTTATGGCGGATCCAAAAATCATGCTGCTGGATGAACCAGCTTCGGGTGTAAATCCCATGATTCTTGACAAAATGGTGGATCATATACTCCGTCTTCGGGATGAAGGAATGACCTTCTTGGTGATTGACCATAATTTAGGGTTTATTTACCGGATTTGCGACCGAATTTATTGTTTGGCCAATGGCGAGTTAATTGCATCAGGCACTCCTGAGGAAATATCGAATAATGAAAATGTCAAATCTGTATATCTGGGAGTGAGTTGATATGAGCTATCTTGAAATTGCTGGCGTAATATCCGGATATGGCAAAATTCCAATTTTACATGAGGTTAGCCTGCATGTTAATCAGGGAGAGATGGTCGCCGTAATCGGGTCCAACGGCGCTGGAAAGACGACATTAATGCATACTATCGCTGGATTGCTGCCATTAATGAAGGGCTCTATTAGCTTTCAAGGCAAAAGGATCGACACAAAGTCTGCCAGTGACATTGCGAGAATGGGACTAGGATACGTTCCACAGCGAAAAAATGTATTCGCAGAATTGACTGTTCTAGAGAACCTCGAAATGGGAGCTTATACCCTAAAAAACCCGAAGGATCAAATAAAAGAAATGTTAGAGTTGTTTCCTCGGCTGAAAGAAAGGATAGGGCAAAGAGCCGGAACGTTAAGCGGCGGAGAAAGGCAAATGCTAGCTTTATCAAGTGCCTTAATAGTGAAACCTAAACTGCTACTATTAGATGAACCAATCACAGGTTTGGCACCTCAAATTATTAAAGGGCTTATAGAATTAATTGTTGAAATCCGCAACCAGGGAACCACAATTGTTTGGGTGGTTGAAGAAAACCCAAAAGATGTGTTACAGCATGCAGATCGTGTATATCTTATGGATTCTGGCATCATAAAAATGGAACGTTCTGGAAGAGAGTTTTTGGAAGAAGAGAACTTTGAAGAATTATTTTTAGGACACTAAGGGGGAAAAAAGAATGAAAAAAATTTCATTGATTGCCGTATCCATTGTGACTGCCGCCACTCTTCTGACGGGTTGTGCCAGCTCAACTGGGGGTTCTGCGGACGGGGCAAAAGCAAGCAGCGGAGACATTAATGTTGGGTTTCTAGCAGGTTTAACAGGATGGCTTGGACCCTTTACAAAAGAAAATATAAATTCACTGCTTTTAGCGAAGGAAGAAATTAATGAAGCAGGCGGGATTCTTGATGGCAAAAAAATAAATACGATCGATGTGGACACAGCCTCTACTGTTGAAGGTGCAATTAAAGGCTATCAGAAACTTGTCAACGCTGATAAAGCTGTAGTTGCGATCGGTCCTGAAACAGAATCAATGCTGGCATTACTAAAAGAGGCACCAAAATCGGAAGTGCCTATTATGTCTGCTTTTGCTGGGTCAACTGAGCTGGATGAAGTTGGCGGAAACTACGCGTTTCGTACCGCAGCTTCCGACTCCACAATCGGAGAAGTTAGAGCAAAAGTGCTGATTGAAAGCGGAGTAAAAGAAATAGCGATTATGGTAGGAAACTATGAAGGTGCACAAAGTGATGTTCATAGATTTAAAGAAACTTATGAAAAATTAGGCGGCAAAATTCTAGAAGAGGTAACCTTCAACCCTGGACAGAACACGTATAATGGTGAATTGAAGAAAATTGCCAAGGCAAATCCTAAATTAGTTTATTATTCTGGCGGGATTGACACTGCTCCATCTATTTTTAAAGCAGCAAAGCAGAGGGGCTATGCATGGGAATGGTATATTACACCTGACGTAGCGGTACAAGAATTCATTGATGTAATTGGCAAAGACGTTGCAGAAGGAATCAAAACGATTATTGCTATGGAAGATGAAAACAATCAGGCTTTTAAACGTTTTAATGAAAACTATGAAGCACGATTTAAAGCGAAACCTTCAGGTGGATATTATAACGCGAATACTTATGATCTATTAATTGCTTCTGCGTTAGCAATGCAGGCAGCAGGAGAAGCAAGCGGAAGTGGGATTAATGAAAAGATTCGTGAAGTCACAAATCCACCTGGTAAGCAAGTTACTACTTTTGAAGAAGGGCTGAAAGAATTAAAAGCAGGGAATGACATTGATTATCAAGGAGCGTCTGGCCCTATTGATTTTGATGAACATGGAAATGTAATTTCCACAAATGCATTAATGGAAGTTGTTGATGGACAATGGAAGCAAGTGGAGTTTTTCACGGCCGATTATATTAAAGAAGACTAAATAATTATTTTTAAAGAGGCAAATGATTCTATTTGCCTCTTTGCTAGTCTCCCATTCATTTTGATGAATGAGAGCACTCATTTATTAATCGGGAGAGGAGATGTGTAGTATGGGAAAAGCAGAAGTTCGACGCTTTCCAGTACCATCAAATGGGAATAGCGACAAAACCATTCATTCAAAGAATCTCTCTTCAGGTATAGTTTCTGGGCTGCTTGCTTTTACCGGACCGCCAATTATTATTCTTGAAGCAGCCGCCAACGGGAACTTCACAAATGAACAAACGATTTTTTGGATGTTTTCGGTCTACTTTTTCGGAGGGCTATTTAGTATTGTCCTTCCTCTTTATTACCGTATACCGATTGTAGGAGCTCATTCCATTACCGGGGTAGCTTTTCTTGCTACGATGAGTTCACAATTTACATATAATCAGTTGATAGGAAGTTACCTCATTTCCAGTCTGCTGATTTTTCTTATTGGAATATTGGGTTTGTTTTCAAAACTAATGAATTATGTTCCGAAAGAAATTATTGCTGCTATGATGGCTGGAATAATTACTGAATATGTAGTGCGATTAATTGTATCTGTACAGCACCTGCCAATAATCGGGGGAGTGGCATTGCTTTCGTTTTTCATATTAACAAAATGGAAAACACGGATTCCACCTGTATTAGGAGCTGTTGTGGCTGCATTTCTGATGCTGTTCTTCACCCAGGATTTCACATCAGCAGGAACGGCAATGGATTTTGTAATACCACATATCCAGATTCCATCATTTAGCTTGCTGAGCATTTTTTCCATATCATTGCCGCTTGCATTATTAATCTTAGGTAACGATGCTGCGCCTGGAATTGGTGCCTTAGAACAAAATAATTACAATCCGCCAACCAATAGGATTTTAACACTAAGTGGAATTTTTTCAGCAGCAGCTAATCTTTTCGGGGGACAATCGGCAAATATTGCCGGAATGATGACAGCTATCTGCGGAGGAAAGGATACAGGTACAAAAGATACACGGTTTGTTGCTGCGGTCGTATCTGGAATATTGCTTTTATTATTTGGGATTTTCGCTGGGCAAACTGTCCCTTTTATTAAGTCGCTGCCGGAAGATTTTGTACCGATACTTGCAGGATTTGCTTTATTTGGAGTGCTGGGTTCCAGCTTGCATTCAAGTTTTTCACAGCCAAAAATGCTAATGAGTGTAACCTTTACCTATGTAATTGCTTTATCACATATTACTGTTTTTTATATTAGTGCACCAGTTTGGGCGTTAGCTGCTGGATCGTTAATTGCCAATTTAGTAGAAAAGAAAAAAAATACAGAACTAGGGAAAGAGAGGTGAGAAAGTGGAAAAGTCTACCGTTGTTATCCCTGAACCTAAGGCATCATTTTATTATGGCTATATAATAGTAGCTTTATCTTTTTTAGCCTTGTTCGCGTCTATGGGTATCCGTGCTTCTTTTGGAACATACACCACACCATGGGAAAAAACCTTTTCAGTGGACCGTCTGTGGATCAGCACTGTTTCCTTTACCAGTCTTTTTGTATATGGAATTAGCATGATGGTTGCAGGAAGACTTGTTGATAGAATAGGTCCCCGTAAGGTCTTATCGTATAGTATGGTTTTTTTGAGTATTTGTTTAATTGGTTCTTATTTTGCTGAACATATTTGGCAAATGATGATATTATACGGGGTCATAGGATCAATTGGGTTTGGATTCGCGTCATATATTACTGTTTCGGTCGCTATAGTTAGATGGTTCAAGAAGAAAAAAGGGTTAATGATAAGCATTGTAGTCGTAGGAATGGCTGCTGGTCCTATGATTTATACACCTTTAAATATCTTCCTGATTGATAAAATAGGGTGGAAACTGCTTTTTGTTTTATATGGCGGAGTGTATGCATTAGTCTTTTTACCTCTTTATGTGTTATTTTACCGTGACCGTCCCATGGCAAAGGAGAGTGGTCCATATGAACAACATGCACCGGTTCTGAAGAAAGGTGAAACAAGTATAGCCCCGTCTATTCTATCCATATTCCGGCACCCGATTACATGGCTCCTGATAACCGCAAACTTTATTTGCGGGTTCACTGATATTGGGCTGATTCATTCACATTTAGTCCCGTTGGGGGAAAACAGGGAGTACTCACGAACATTAATCGCAAATGCTATGATCCTATATGGTGTGTTTAATATTTTAGGTACCATTGTAATAGGATATATAACAGATGTGTTTAGCAATAAAATATTGCTTTTTATTTTATTCGGCATTCGGCTAGTTGCATTGTTTCTATTAATTTTTGTTGATCAGCCGATAGGCTTATTCGTTTTTGCACTGCTTTACGGTCTTACCGATATTGCAACGATTACACCTTTTACTATGCTTGTTTCGAATATATTCGGGATCAATCGAATGGGTTCAGCAGTAGGTTTAATTGGATTCTTTCACCAGTTCGGAGCAGCAACCGGCTCGTTGATACCAGGTTATCTTTTCAGCTTATCTTCTAATTATGGGTCAACACTTTGGCTATGTGTTGTACTGCTCATTGTCAATTCTTTTATTATATTAATGGTGAATGAAAAAAAAGAAATAGAAGCATAAATTTATGCAATCAAAACAAGAATGCACCGTCAAAAAAGGATGCATTCTTGTTTATTCTGGAAAAATATTTTTATGTCAAAGAACACCAGATAACCCGGATTAAGATAGCTTTTATGGACTGGTGACCCTTTTCGGGTAGATGTCCTTAGTAGTCCTCGGCAGTTTTACATTTTGCTTGGCAATAACATATTGGATATATCCCGGAGGAATCAAAACCTGATAGGGATGTACCGCCGTACACAAACTTAACTCCGATTTGCTTTTTGGCAGAAGTAATCAGCAGATCCTTCGCATTTTGACTTTGGGTCTGTACAGCTGCAAAAACTGTTTTTTGTAAGACAAAGGAGCAGGTGATTGAATTAATAATAGTCCTGTTAAAGCTCTTGTAATGGCTCCAAGCTTTAATTTTTCCAAACTGTTTACCCCTTTAAATTTTTTCATTCATTAGACAAAAAAGCATATAAAATTTCATGTAACTTAACGGTGGATGCAAACGTCAAATAGCTGAAACAACAAAATAGGAGGTGAATTATGAAAAATATAAAGTTTTGCTTAATTTTATGTTTATCTTTGGCGCTTTCCGCTTGTGGAAATACAACTAATCAAGAAGGAAAAGAAACGCAAACAGAAGAAGTAAAAGAAAAAGCGGACAGCGGCAGCAAAAAGGAGGAAATGCGCGATATTATAAAGGAAGAGGCGGCCTACTCAGGACAAATTGATGGAAAATCAATTGAAGTGAATACTGAATCGAAAACCATGGCATTGCAAATAGGGAATGTAACGGATGTCGATTGGAACAGCATTGAGAAAAATGTACCGGTTCTCATTAGTTATTACAAAAATGAAAATGGCCAGTTTGTTTTAACGAAGTTTGAGATCACTGCAGAAAAAGATTCTATAACAAACCCCGAAACGAGTGACAAAAATGATTCTGTAGCAAAGAAGCCTCAAGTAATCAAAAAAGAAGGGGTATATACCGGCAGGATTGATGCCAATTCAGTTGAAATAAATACGGGTTCTGAATCGATAGGTTTGCAGGATGGAATGGTTAGAGGTTTTAACTGGAGCAGCGTTTCAGAAAATACCCCTGTGGTTATCGAATATTTTATTAACGAAAATAGCCAGAACGTATTAACCTATATTGAAATAAAGAATGACAATAAGCCCAATCTTATCAAAACGGAAGCAGCCTATGTTGGCAAAATAGACAATAATTCAATCGAAGTAAATACGGAAATGGAAACGCTTATGCTGCAAATAGGGGATGTAAGAAACGTGGACTGGGAGGACATTCCTAAAAATGCTCGAGTTCTGGTTTCCTATTATAAAAATAACAATGGGCAAAACGTACTGACAGACATTGTTGTGCAATAAGATACTTCATCAATCACCTGGATCGCCCACCCTGAATATAGTATGGGTGGGTGGTGAATCAATTGAACTCTAAACTTTTTGATATCTTTCAAATGGGGACTACACTAAAGTTAAAAATGAAAGATGGCATTCGATTTTTACCATATTATCTTTATGTTGATAAACATTGTCTCGGTCAATTTTACCCTCAATCAGAATTGTACTTCGATACAAGAAGTTTAGGAGATGGCACACATCGTCTCACTGTTTCTGGAGTTTTTTTAAAAAACAGGGAGACTGTCGGATACGTAAACCGGTTTCAGTTTAATAGGGATACATCCCGGGATTTGAGAGCGGATTTCAAGGCAGGAGACATTCTGATTGCATGTGATAATGTTAATGGGTTTCCTCCGGGCTATATGGGGCATTCCGCAATTGTTGTTGATGACAGTCATGTCGTAGAGGCTATCATTATGAGGCCTTTTATCAAAAAAGATACGATTGAACAGTTTATTGTTGCACATCCGCTGTATGCCCATTATCGCCCCAAATCCGAAGAGATGGGAACAAAAGCGGCAAATTTTGCTCTTTCCTATTTAGCAACTTACCAAGATAATGCTAAAAACGGAAAGAAAAATCCTGTATTTTCCTTTACTACGAAAACTCCGCTGGAAGACCTATTGGAGTCAATTTACTGCTCAAAGCTCATTTGGTTATCCTATTATTATGGAGCACATTACAAGTTTTACAATGATCACTTCCTATTCTCGCCAGAAGATTTAGAAACCGGGTTAAGCCAGGATGAAAATTTTACACTGATTTACAAGCATCACGAATTTGTTTTTCATCTCAATTCATGACAAAATCAAGCCCAATGGTTGAAGACCAATAGGGCTATTTTTTTAAAACTGGACTCATACCCAAACAAAGAAATTGTCCCAATCATAATGTAGAAAGGACGATGGGACACAAATATTTGGAGGGATTTTCCATGAAAACACACGATAAATTTGCACATCATTTAGGCCGGTTAAATTTTTATTATCAGAAAATGAAGCAGGCTTCTGATATGCATACCTATTATCATTATGTAAAAAAACTAAGGAAGCATTGGGTAAAAGGATATGAGAATTGGGAACTTATGGGCATGCCTTTTCTGCAATTTAACCCCTTTACACAAATGAATCCGCATCTGGAGTTCAACCCTGAAACTGAAATAGAAACAAAATTCGAATTCAATCCTCAAACACAAATTAATCCAAACTTTGAATTCAATCCAATGACTCAAATCAATCCTAAGACGCAAATTAATCCAGAACTGGAAATTAACCCGAAAACACAAATTAATCCTAAAGCTTACCTGAATTTTGACCCGGACCTAAATATTAATATCGGAAATAATAATAGCAGGGAAGAAGCCACAACAGCGGAATAGAAAAAATTTCAACCTCTTTTCTGAGGTTGATTTTTTCATTTTCACGTATAAAAATTTTCCTTTGGTTTTGTCAGTAAAAGTGTAAATCCAATTTTCCTGCAGATAGTCAGATAATGAAGCATTGTCAGTAGGACTATTCCAGCATTCATCCCAACAATAATTCCTGCCATATTTAATGAGGGCTGTGATCCAAGAGCAAACATAACCGAAAACGAAATGACATGGGACCAAACGGAATGGAGCAGTGCGTCTTTAACCAGCCCAAGTCCTATTAAGTATGCCTGCATTGGAATTACTAAGAAATGGAAGAAGAAATACGGCCACATCAGTTTTAAATAGAATGCTGCTGCTGTAGATGAAAAAAATAGGGCTGTTAAGGGCTCAGCGAATATGTACATTATGAGGACAGCAGGAATTCCGTAGCACATCGTAAACAGCATGGACTGCTGCAATAAATACCTTAGTTTTTCAAAATCCTTTCTTGCATAGGCATCTGATACATTGGGAATCAGCATGATCATGAGTGAATGAGCGATAAATGCCGGAAAAAACCCTATTGTCATCGCAACGCCAGTGAGCATTCCAAAGTGCTCCGTTGCTGCAACCGCACCAAAGCCTGCAGCAATAAGAACAAAATGGATTAAAAACGGCTGTATTGCATTGGTTACAGCGTGAAAAATCCGCAGGCCAACAGTTGGCAACGAAACGGCTAGCAGCTTCTGGCGCGCTTGTTTTCCTGACATAAGCGTATGTGGAGAATTTTTCATTATTTGTATATGAATGATAAACAGGCTTATTAAGTAAAGGAACACAATTAATTCACTGCCAATTAAAGCACTGAGGGCCACTAGCAGTGCTTTTTCTTGTTCATACTCAAAAAAATGAAATATGCTTAAAAGCACTCCAAATTGAAATACTTTTCTAATAAAATTGGATGTAGCAATTTTGCCCATTTGCTGGACACCAATAAAGTAACCCTTGGCTATGGAAGAAATAGCTGCAATCGGAATTAACCCAATCAGCAGCCATTTTACATATGGATGGAATCCAGACAAAACAGCCGGAAATGATAAAAGCAATACCGTAACCCCTGTTATGGCCAGCATCACAAACACTGCCAAATTAAGAGCATGCTGGAGGAAATTATAATGAAGACTGCGATTATTCTCTGCGATAAATTTAGAGATGGATATCGGCAGCTCCAGACTTGCAATCACCATTACCATAATAACAACCGGCAATATTGACATATAAAGACCCATTCCTGCTTCACGGAGCTCCCTGGCCAGAATCATATTGACAAAGAACTCAATGCACTCACTGAAAAAGGCCGCTACAATCAAAATTATGGTTCCTCTAAAAAAGGAATTCATGCTGTCTCACTCCCTAGAAAGATCGTTTTCTATAAGGGTATGAGACAAGTAGTAGGAATATTTTAAAAAATTTTTCAATAAAGCAGGCAAAGGAAAACGAAAGAGCTGACATAGCAGTTGCCAGCTCCAGTAAATTATTTCTTCTGATTGTTATGTTTGTTTTCGCTTTTAGAATCCTCGCTTCGTACATCCTGCCTCACAGGAGCAAATTCTTCGGATGCCTCTGTTTGAAACTGGCTTCTCCCAATATTACCCCGTTGTTGGTCAGCCTGCATGGGATCAATCCTTGCAACAAACTTATGGTATAGGAATTCCATTAAAGTAACTGCAATTGCAGAAATCAAGGAAGCAGTTAGCAAATCGTCTTCATACGTAATAATGCTGCTAAGCCACATAATTACAAGAAAGGAAAGACCAAAATCTGCCGCTGAAGCTACAGAATTGTTTGTTCTTGGCAAGATAAGCAAATCGCCAATAATATATCCAGCGAGTGTTAACACAAAGGTAATCAGCAAAACATCTGTGAAGCTATAGTTGAACAATGCTCCCAGGATGATGCCAAGCACTATTAATGTTCCGGTGAATTTTATCGCGTAAGCCATTAAATGTCTCATTTGTATCATCTCCTTTTTTATATTTTGGCTTATGGTAATGGAAATATGCGACTGCAAACAATACCAAATGCATTTTGTTCACTTTTTTCTTAAAAATGGGTTTATAATAACTAATAGGAGCTATTAAGACCTAGTACTTAAAAAATATATTGCTACATATATGAGGGAGATAAAAAATGAAAAAACGAGTCGTAATTACAGGGATTGGGGCAGTTACTCCTTTAGGAAATGATGCGTTTTCGGCTTGGGAAAAAATTAAAGCTGGTATCTCAGGCATCGCAGTAATGACACGAGTTGATCCTGAACAATTTATTGTGAAAGTAGCAGGGGAAGTAAAAGATTTTGAACCGGAACAATTTATGGATGGTAAAGAAGCACGAAGAATGGGGCGGTTTACTCAGTTCGCAGTAGCCGCCAGCAAGATGGCAGCTGAAGATGCTGGAGTGAAAATCGGAGAAGATATTGCTCCTGAACGGGTAGGCGTTTGGATCGGATCCGGCATTGGAGGGCTGGGAGAATTTGAAGAGCAGCATAAGCGCTTCATGGCAAGAGGGCCAAAGAGAGTTAACCCATTCACAATTCCAATGTTCATTCCTGACATGGCAGCAGGGCGTGTATCGATTGAATTAGGGGCGAAGGGCATCAACAATTGCTCAGTCACTGCCTGTGCATCCGGGGCCAATAGCATTGGCGATGCTTTCCGTGTGATTCAAAATGGAGAAGTGGATATGGTGGTAGCAGGAGGGACAGAAGCCTCCATTACAGAAATGAGCGTTGCCGGATTCGCAAACATGACAGCATTGTCTACCAACCCAGACCCACAAACGGCAAGCCGTCCATTTACGAGGAATAGGGATGGTTTTGTCATTGCCGAGGGAGCAGGAATCGTAATCCTGGAAGAACTGGAACATGCCCTTTCGCGAGGAGCAAAAATTTACGGTGAACTGGCCGGTTATGGAGCAACGGCTGACGCATTTCATATTACTTCACCTGCACCGGAAGGCGAAGGAGCCCAGCGGGCAATGAGGCTCGCATTAAAGGACTCTGGCATAGAACCGGAAGAAATTAACTATATCAATGCTCATGGGACATCAACACCATACAATGACCTAAATGAAACATTAGCGATTAAACAAGTGTTTGGCAGGCATGCTTACGAATTGTTTGTCAGTTCTACTAAATCAATGACGGGGCATACTCTTGGTGCTGCCGGGGCAATTGAAGCAATTTTTTCATTATTGGCGTTGCAAGAAGGCATAATGCCGCCAACGATTAATTATGATATTCCCGATGAAGAACTGGATCTCGATTATGTACCAAATAGGGCACGCAAAGCTGATCTAAAGGCTGTATTGTCAAACTCGTTAGGATTTGGCGGCCATAATGCTTCACTGATTTTTAAGAAAATATAATAAAAAAACTCCACATTTTTTTGAAATGTGGAGTTTTTTGCTTTATTTTAACAGGAAATTAGAGAGCGCTTGAACAAGACATTTTCAATAATCCACTATACATCTAAATCCACTGCTGAACGTGATTTTTTCTTATGCTTTTTACGACAAATAGTATTACTAATTACTCGCTATTTATTAACTGAGTATCACTCGTTGGAATTCCTTGGTAAAAGCACGCTAAATGTTGTTAAGTACTCACCTGATTCACAAGTAATTGAACCGCCATGTTTTTCAATGATTTTCTTGCATACAAAGAGGCCGATACCTGTTCCAAGCTCTTTGGTGGTGAAAAAAGGTTCAAAAATGGTTTTTTTATAATCCGGTGCTATGGCCGGTCCATTATTGGAAATACTAATGTTTAATACGTCACTTTCGTATTGACAAGAGATAATCAAATTTCTTGATTTTTCCTGCTGCTTTAAGGCATCGATAGAGTTCATAATCAGATTTAGAAAAACTTGCTTCAGTTCGTCCTTATGTGCTGAGATAACCAAATCGTCCCCAATGTCAGTGACTACATTAATTTGGGAGTCGACGATACTTGGGTATATGAGCTCCTGCAAATTGCGAAAAATATCAATCAAAATGACATTTTCACGTCTTTGCTCATCGATCTCTACCTTAGAAGTATGTAGAAACTGCGCAATTCTAAAATTAAGCTGATTTAATTCATGCTCGATAATATCCAAATACATAAGCTCCGGATGTTCTTGTTTCAATATTTTTGTAAAACCCATTACAGCGGTTAAAGGATTGCGAAATTCATGGACAAAGCTGGAAGAGATTTGTCCAAGGACAGCTAATTTATCCTTATGGTTCTCACTGATAAAATGTGTCTTTTCATTTAACTCCAAGTTTTTCCTATTAATATATTCAGTTACGGCATGATAGCAGAATTGATTAAAATACGTATTAATCCTATCAATAGCCGGCTTTAAAACATGCGCAGGAAGTTCACACTCAAAGAATTTATCGACAATGATGCTTCTGCCGACGTTTACGTTATACACAAAATCTCCGATATTAATTCCCGATTCAAGACGTTCCATTGCAACTTTATAAGCCAGCGTTTTAATGTCGGTTTCCGATATCGGTCCGTTAATCGCATTCTTAATGATATTATACATCATGATTCCATTATCAAGGATTTTATCTTTATGCGGATCATTTTCATCGATATTGATTCTTACTAGCCATTCTTCCAAAAAAGCAGTCTGCTGCTCTTCCAAGAGTTTGAAAAGTTCCTGGACATATGATTTTTGTTCAAACGACGACTCCAATTGATTCACCACTTCCTGCAGGATAAAGATTTATGACTATTTTATAATAATTCCCACTTCATTTCTCCCTTTTATGTCATATTTCTAAAATTTAAGGAGAACAAATTTGTTTAAAATATTCATTTTTTAAATACTTATTTTGGGTACATTACAATAGACCATCTTTCTAAGTTTTAGAGACTATTAAAGGATAACAAAAAAGGGAGAGAAATCTTTTTCATGCTTTTAATGAGATGTTTATCCAGATATTAGTATTGCTGGCTATTTCTATTAAGGTAATTACATTAATTGCCAACTCATTGATATTTTTGATGATTGGTCTTGAAAATAAAGAACATTCATCACTCAGATAAATGGGGTATAATCGGCTTGGCAATCATAATCGTGTTAGCTGCTCGGACTATTGCTGTCTATTCAAGTCTAAGGTTTGTAAAAGACTTTCCAAAAAAGTATAAGTGTATTCTTGTCGGAATCACTCCCGAATTAGCCATGGTGGGGGGAGTTAAATAGAAACATCCATTCTTTCAATTCGGCTCATGCTGGTTTAAAATTTATTATAGAACAGCAGGAAAAGAATATGTATTAACAATATCCTGTATAGCAGGTACTTACTGTTGATAAATGTATACATAGCAAAGGCCTTTGGAATATTTGTTTCTGAAAACACCACAGCAGCTTTATTGTCGTACAGACAGCGGGTAAAAGGAGGGCTCTGAATGGAACTCGGCTTTATAAAAGAAATTATTCGTTATCCAGTAAAATCGTTTCGTGGAGAAAGCATTCATAAAACAAAGGTGATGGATTATGGTCTTTATGGCGACAGGAGCCATGCTCTTTTGGATGAAACAAGGCACGGCAAGTTTTTAACGATCACTCAATATTCTGATATGGTACGTTATAAGGCAAGGTTTATCGGCCCAGAAACAATGACACAATATCCGGAGATCGAAGTGACTACACCTGAAGGAATGGTTTTGCACTGGAGTGATCAACGATTGATTAAGGAAGTGGAACGAAAAATCAATCGGCAGATTACATCGGTCTCCTTTACACCTTCCCATGTACCAATAGGGGCAATAGAGGAAGAACATATTTTACTGATAACGGATGCATCCATCCGGAAAATAGGCGAGATGTATGGAGAGGAGCTGGATTACCGCCGGTTCCGCCCAAATTTGTATATAGATTTGATCGATAAAATTCCGTATATTGAGGAAACATGGATCGGCAAGTCAATGAAAATTGGTTCAGAGGTGGAAATACAGTTAAAAAGGCGGTGTGAACGCTGCATGATCATAACTGTTAATCCGGGTGATGCAAAAAAAGATATGTCTTTGCTGAGAACCGTTGCATTAGAAAGAGATAATTATTTCGGGGTATATGCTTCCGTGATTAAAGCAGGAGACATACATGCGGGTGACAAGGTAGTTCTTGTGTAGAAAAATATCAAACAATAACAGTTCAATAGAATTCAAGTGATAAAAAATTATGGGGGCAGTATACCGCAATGCTAAAAATAAAAACCCCTGTTTCCATCAAAAAGATTTGGAAACAGGGGTTTTGCCAGTTTACTATCATAAAAGTTTAGGAAACGCGGTCTTTTCCTTGATCAACGTTATATTCTTTTTCCCAGAAATCAGCATTCTTAATGCCCAGCTTCTTCGAGTTAAATACCGGATCCAAACCTTGCTTTTTTTGTGCTTCATAGTCCTTTAGTGCAATCAATGCAGGTTTAGCCAGGAGGAGAATGGCAATTAAATTGACCCAAAGCATAAGTCCAAGTCCTGCGTCACCCATTGCCCATGCGAATTCAGCCGTTTTTACAGCACCATAGAAAGTAGATGCCATTATGATAAGCTTTAATAGGTGGGTAGCCCATCTGCTATCTTTGTTTCGCATTAAGTATTTAACATTCGTTTCAGCCATGTAATAGTAAGCCATGATTGTTGTAAATGCGAAGAATAAAAGGGCAATTGCAACGAAGCCTGCCCCAAAACCTGGAATCACTGTTTCTACCGCGTTCTGTGTAAATCCAGGGCCAGGTGCAACCTTAGGCAGATTTTCTACTAAGAAAGTTTTACCATCAGTGTTAAAAGTATTATATGCGCCTGTAAAGAGAATCATAAATGCGGTCGCAGAGCAAACCATCAGTGTATCAATATAAATAGAAAACGCTTGAACAAGACCTTGTTTAACAGGATGAGAAACCTCAGCTGCTGCTGCCGCATGCGGAGCGGAACCCTGTCCTGCTTCATTTGAATAAATACCGCGTTTAACTCCCCAAATGATAGCACTTCCCACTAATCCGCCAAAGACAGAATCTACGGCAAATGCACTCTTAAAAATCAAAGCAAAAACGGCAGGTAATTCTGTAATATTGATCGCCATGATTATTAGAGAAACAAGGATATAACCAAGCGCCATAAAAGGTACAACGTACTGGGCTACTGTTGCAATCCGCCTAACACCGCCAAAGATGATTAGTCCTAATGCAACAATGATAACAATACCTGATATAACAGGGCTAATGCCAAATGCATTGTCCAATCCCCCAGCGATTGAGTTTGACTGGATACCTGGCATTAAAACTGCCAATGCAAGAATGGTCGAAACTGCGAAAATGACTGCAAACCACTTTTTCCCAAGCCCTTTTTCAATGTAGAAAGCAGGACCGCCGCGATATTCGCCTTCATGCTTTACTTTATAAATCTGTGCCAGTGTTGCTTCAATAAAAGCGGTGCTTGCACCGATAAATGCCATAAGCCACATCCAGAACACAGCCCCTGGGCCTCCCATGGCAATTGCTGTAGCAACCCCTGCAATGTTTCCTGTTCCTACACGGCCGGATAAAGCAATAGATAATGCCTGGAAAGATGAAACGCCCGCGTCAGAACTTTTCCCATTGAACATTAAAAGGATCATATCTTTAAAATGTCTGATTTGCAAAAACCGGGTTAAAATGGAAAAAATCAATCCGATACCCATGATGATGTAGATACCTGTTGTACTCCAGAAAATATCATTTAAACTGTTAATAAAGTTCTCCAAATAATTTCCCCCTTGTTTCTGAATTTTACACCTATTGTGAATTATAGGTGAAAATTTCAGATAATTCAATGATTAAAAGTAAGGATAGAAAAAAGCTCTTTTCATTTTTTTAACTGCAAACTATTATTTTCCAAAAAAGAAAAATACATGTGGAATACCAACGAAGAAAAAAATAAACAACACAGCAAACCCTTGATTTGCCGTGTCATTAAAACCCGAAGAGCATTCCAATAATATTTCTTTTTTTATTTTTCTTTCTTACTGAAGTTTGATCATATGGAAGGGGAGGGTCAATCAAATGGCTCTTTTTCGTAAGTTTTTGCTTTAACTCAAGTTCAGCTATCTTTTTAGACAGCATCTTAACTTGTTCGTGCAATTCCTCAATCTCTTGCCGGTGCAGCAGAAGCTGATAGGAAACCACTGAATCCGCTTTTTGGTTCAGGTTGTTTTCCAGCTGAGTGATTTGATTCTGTAAGTGTTCCATTTGATGGATTGCATTCACTGGATTAGCTGATTGCTTTTGAATCAAATTATTCGGAAGCTTCAGATCAGCCAGAAGGACTCCTTGCTGAATTTGAGTCTTGATTTGCCTAAGAACTTCGATACTTTCTTCAGTGAAAATATAATGTCCTAATTCATTGCGATCCAGAGGCAATGCAAAATGTTTAACCCACCTTTGAACAGTGCTTGTTGATACGCCCAATATTTTTGCCGCATATTTTGTGTCCATTTTCATCCCTCCTTTTTGAAAGAAGATTTCTCCTTGTAATAGGGGAATTCCTTTGCGCTTGACAAAACAAGCTTTGATTCGCCAAAGAAAGTGGGATACCTCCTTTTTTCCACCTTAAATGTCGATTGCTCAGGAGGAAAAAGTGGAAGAGTCCTTAGTCATCAGATCTTGTTGGTGTATAAGAGGGGACAGGGGAACTCTTTTCTGCAAACCATTTTTTATAAAAATATAAAATACAGATAACAAAAATGAAGTAAAAGAGGGCAACTATAAATAATTTGGACCAAGATGTCATTATATGTCCTCCGGTATAGGCGACAAAAAAGGCAGGAGGTATTTTTCCTAATGCCGTTGCAGTTAAATAGGTTAGAAAAGCAATTGCTGTCACACCTGAATAAATATTTACAACGGGAGGAGGAATAATGGGGATGATTCTGGCCAAAAAAACTGCTGCAAAAGCATTTTTCTCTATCATTCGCTGGAATTTTTCTATATGCTTAAACCTTCTTACATAGACCTTCAAAAAATCCGTCAATAGGTACCGTGCAAGCAGAAAGTAAATGGTACAGCTGATAAGACCGCCAAACCAAATAATAAAAGAACCTTGCAGCCAGCCATATTTAGCACCCATAATAACGGAAAAAAAGGTAAAGGGTATTACAGGGATTGTGGCAATAATAGCCGAGAATAGGAACATGAGAGGAAGATGCGCTTTTCCATCATCTTGGATCCATTGCCAAATATGCTCCTTATTGAAGAAGCCAATCAAGATAACCAATAAGTACATTATAAGGATAAGCCATTTTTTCACCAACAACCCTCACTTTAAAAATCCGGTGTCCTTATTCGGTGCTTCACTACAACTTAATCTTTACTTAAACCTTTGAAAAAACCCCTGCATTGCAGGGGTTTTTCAAGTTACCTTATGACCGATTATATTTTCGGCAATTGATCCTCGTCTCTTATGGTCATTTCTTCTGCCATTTCTGTTCCATAGGCCAGCTGCGGGCTTGTAACCCTTTGTTGTCTATCGCTGGCTTGTCCCTCAGTATCCTGGCTTTGTAGATATCGATGCACAAAAACTTCAACAGCAGTTACAATTGTGGCTGCGATAATACTTCCCCAGCCGATTTGCAAATAGCTATCAAGCAGCACGCTTCCAAAAATCCAAACACTAAGGTACGTAATCAGAAAATCCATCATTGTAGCGGTTGTATTGCCAAAATGGGGCAGGATAAACCGGTCAACGACAAAATAAGAGATTATTGTGACGACAGCACTAAAGGAAACAATATCAGCTATGGTCGCATCAAAAAACAAATCAAGTGCAATAGCAAACGCAGCTATACAAGTAATAAATTTAATTGTAATAATAGTTATATTTTTCAATGTCTGAACCTCCTTTTTCATTTTAGTTTTTACAAAAAAGGAAAATTCATACATTGGAAACAAACTATGGCGGATAATTGAAGTAATCAATTAGCCTAAAAGCCCATTTTCATTCTCTAAATTTTAACAGGAAACCTCAGTCTTCCCAGATTTGAATATTCAAGCTTCCATTCTTAATATCTTCTAAAACTGTTTCTAACTCCAGAACTGCATTTTTATATGATATATCCTCAAGTCCATTAATTTCTGTCAAACGGTTTTCTAAAACGCGAATAAGTTTCATTTTATCAATCATAATTATTTCTCCTCTACAGGTTTTTCATA
Source organism: Peribacillus saganii (assembly GCF_003429095.1). Lineage (GTDB taxonomy): Bacteria > Bacillota > Bacilli > Bacillales > DSM-1321 > Peribacillus > Peribacillus saganii. The sequence goes on along the minus strand of NZ_QVTE01000015.1, from coordinate 11,060 downwards.
GAGTTTTAGAAAATGTGCTTTAAATGTATTTTCTCATAAAAATAGGGGAATTTCGACATATTTTTTAGTTTTCTATCCTTTTTATGTTTATATTTGTTGAATTTGGGTATGCCATTGGAAAAATACATATCAAATATAAGAGCAAGATTTTGAATGAAATTCTTAAATAAAACTGCCATAATAAGAGATTGAAAGGGGGAGTAAGATGTTTCGTTTATATGCGGCTTTAATCAGCTTAAGCATGATTTGGGGATTGTCTTTTGTATTTATGAAATGGCTGCTTCCTTCAGCGGGAGTATGGGGAATTGTTTTCCTTCGCTGTCTGGCAGGATCTGCTGTACTGCTTCCTGTTTTATGGTGGAAGCGACGGGAGATTGATTGGAAGCTGCCATGGAAGGCTTTAATTGTCGTTGGCATCTTTAACTGCGGTATCGCTTGGGGCTTAATATCTTTAAGCGAGACGGCCATTAACAGTACCACCGCATCCATACTTAATGCAACAACTCCGATCTGGACGGGACTTATTGGATTTATTATATTTTCTTATGTCTTAACGGGACGGCAGTGGCTCGGAATATTTGTTGGCTTTATTGGCATACTTGTGCTGATGGATTTTCAATTCGGCCAATTATTTGGCAAGGAATTTATTGGAATTGGAACGATGCTAATCGCTTCCATAAGTTATGGAATGGCAGGACAGCTTACCAAGCGTTATCTTGCCGGGACAGGCGTGCTGGTTATAACGGTATTTACACTCCTGACAGGGGCAGTTATCGGATTCATTGGAATGATGCTTACAGAACCTGTAAGGCCTGCAGCACTGCTTGAACCTCTGACAATTTTTTCGGTAATCGGACTCGGATGCTTTGGTTCGGGGATCGGCCAGTTAATTTATTTTTATATCAATAAAAAAGGCAGTCCCGAACTGGCTTCTACTGTTACATACTTGATTCCGGCTAGTGCTATGGTCTGGGGCTATGTACTTTTGGATGAAAAAATAACACCCAATATCATAATCGGCCTGCTGATTATTTTTACAGGGGTATACATGTCTTCAAAAAAATCGAATAAGCCAGGCTCTCGGACAGGAAGTCATAACACATTACCAGCGGAAGTTCAGCAAGCAAATTAAGCATCAAAAATTGGGACAAATTTCAACGTGCTGATTTGACCAGAATACTGAAGAACGATACCATCTACATTGATGGTACATATATATTTTCACCTGAATAAACGGGGTATACCATGGTCAGTCACTTTAAATGGCATATAAAGTGACTGAATAAAGCATGTATAACAGGATTGGGGATATACAATACATGACGGGGGTAAAATGCCCAGTAGCAAGAAGAAACATAATATCCTTATGTGAAAATAATTAGGAGACTCAATTAATGACTGCTAAAGCACTTGCAGTCATTTTTCTTTGCTAATATCGACTATGAATTTAAAGCAGTCTAAATTGAGCAGCTATAGTATACATCAAATATGTATAAATATAGATGCTCTCATCAGCCCAGTTCTGTATCAAACCTTGGCACATTTATTGTTTTCGTAATGAACGAGATATCACTCGATTTTCTACTTCGTCATTTCACCATTTAGTTGGCGAAGTGTTTCTTTATCACAGATTACAAAAAGCTGCGCATTTTCTGGAATAGGATTGTCCAATTTTTTATTTATTTGGAGGTCACTATGGTCAGCGACAAGAGTGGCTCCCTTATCCAGGAGTTCGACAAAGGCGTCGCGATAAGTTTTCCAATGTGGCTGTCTTGCAATTTCGTACATGCCTTCTTCAAATTGCCTGCTCATTAATTCTGAATACATTCTAATAACACCATGATGGAACAGCGAACTGACAGCTGCATGGGAGATCATTTCATAAGTGGGGATAAATTCATCTACCTTTACGTGCTTGAATAAGCTGATATGCTTTTCGTTCATTACTTCTGCTGTCACATGGATTTCACTATGTGTTTCTTCCTCAATTGAGGTTATTGCTGTAGCAATAATTAGGGTTTTCCCATCAACGAGCAGAGGATCTTTTATTGCATAATTATCATAAATCGCTTTATCTGCAAAAATGATAACTCCTTTTGCATGCGGCAAATTTGCCTGCAGCAGGGTTTCTCTGTCCGTTGCATCACCGCGGACATAATGCACCCGCTCCTCTATGTAGGGCGCTTGCTTAAAATGGGAAATTATAACGACTTCAACTTTTAAATCCGAGCTAAGAATTTCTTCAATGGCAAATTTGGACTTTTCACTCCAGCCGACTAGTATGATATGGTCTTTTCCAGTGAATTTCATTCTCCCACCAACTCTATGTTTTTCGATTGTACTAACAGTTTGAATTATTTTCCCTATAAATACGCTCACCATTCCGATGCCTGTTAAATAAAGAATAATCGTAAATATTTTCCCGGCATCGGTAACAGGAGCATAATCTCCGAAACCAATAGTGGCAAGCGTTGTAAAAACCCAATACAACGAAGTTAAATATGATTCAAATGTCTCCGGTTCGAGCCAGTAGGCGATAAATGCGGCCATTATTATGTATAAAATGAAAAAGGGGAAAAAAATTCTGCCCTTTAGCTTTACTATGTAAAAGATCATTTTTCTTACCATTTCCATACATCCTATCCATTCTCATTGTCATGATCCTTATTATTTCCTATTTTTCCTAATAGTTTGCTCCTTTATCCCTGAAGCACTTTTCCCGACAAAAACCTGCTGTAAACCAATCCTATTAAAAGAACGAGAACAGTTATCCTGGCGGTTCAAAATTTAGACACACAGAAGACCTATTCACCATTAATTACCATACCATTTCACGTTAAAAGTACCTAAAATGGAGACAACAGGTAAAAAAGGGGAGAAACGAGATGGATACAAAAAAACTCGAGCATGCACTATTTTACTTACAAGAGCTAGGCTTAGAGCTTAACGAATACGAAAAGACAAATAGAGAAATGCCAATAGAAGACTATAAAGACCTGCTTTCCTATACAATTTCGCTGGTTAGAAGCGTTAAGGAATATTCTTCATCGATAAACAAAGAGCTTACAAACCAATAATAAAACAGGCGACAAGATAACCTTGGCCTTAGGCCACAACATTCGAGGGCTTTTTTTCCTAAGAAAAAAAGTTGCTGGTCGCATCAGCTAGACATCATAGAAAAGCGAAAGCGCCCTGATGAAAGGAAGAACGGCTAAGCCCCGCCACGTCCTGTGGCAACGCCGTTCTGACCCACGTCCTCACGAAGGAACATCGGCTAAGATCTGGCACGTCCTGTGCCAAACGCCGACGCCAGCACATCCTGTGCAAGTCCGACAAGCATAAGTCAAGCGCTGACAGAATGTGCTTTTTGCCTTCCGAAGCGATTGGCTTATGACCAGGGTTGTGACGGCTCTTGGTCACAACATTCGAGGGGCTGGGCGCTGCAGCTAGACATCTACACTTTTTAAAAAAGTTAAGTATTCTCTAATAAAATAGCCGGGCCCAGTTCTCCGCCGATAAAAACGGCGGGAAACTGGGCCCGGCTTATTTTTCAGAGCTTTTTCTCGGAATAGGTGGTGTATCGTTTGGATCAGGAGGGACAGCTTCACCGCCCATAAAATGGTCGCTTACTTGTTCATGGGTAGTTGCCAATCCGATTGAAACCTCATCATCTTTGTAATAATCCTCTGAATTATAGGTTCTGCCCGCTATTTTCAAACTGTTTTCCGTATCGTCTCTTTTCATTTCGGTAATCCTCCTTTCATCATTACATATAATTCTTCAAAGCCACCCAATTCATTCAAGTCTGTGTCTTTTCCTTTATAAGTGCTGAAATTGGGGGTTTGTTGATTTTTTCAAAATAGCTAACCAAAAAGTTTGCTTGTACATATACTACAGGGAAACTAAAACACTCATTAGTTACCCTTTATGAGGCAGGTGAAACTTTATGTCTGGTGGCGGATACGGATACGGCGCTGGCTTTGCCTTAATTGTCGTATTGTTCATTTTATTGATTATTATCGGCGCTTGTTACGGCGGATATTAATGTTCAGGAGGGCTTGTCATTATTTGCAAGTCCTCTTTATTATTATTCAGGTTTGTTCTGGAGAAAGGCATTGGTGATATTTAGCAAAAAGGGATTTCATTTTCATGAAGAGAAAAGCAATAACTCCAACCTCTCTTTCTAAGATGCACATTAATTCTGCTAACAGCCACTTTATTCGGCAAAATATTCCGTGAAATATACTCGCTCCATTCCGCGAAATAGTACAGCTCATGAACAAGATTGTTAAAAGTGTCAGGAGGTGCTTTTATATTTTCATTAATTCCATTGTATCATCTATACAGGACTGGTTTAGCGGCAAAGAAGCAGATGAAAGAGACATATTGGACGACAACAATTATAAAATATTAAGAACTTCCATAGAAAAAGAACTTATCAGCTCTAAAAATCAGCCTCAATGGCTGTTTCCCCAAGAAACAAAGCTTGTTCAATCTATTCGCGAAGATACAGCCAAATGGAACGTCAATAATATAACCAGAACAAAGGCATATTGGGCTTTTTACAATCGAAACCCTGAAGTGCATTGGGCTTTGTTGGCGCATATGGTATCCCGGAATGGCGGATATCATATGACCGATCTAAAGGGCTCGGCATTGGAACATCTGATAAAAGAAAAAGAGAAGCAAAGCTACTTTTTGTTTCTTGAACATTCCAATTCGGCCATTTTTTCGGATGCTTACCCTCAGCTGCTTTTATACGAACAGGCAAAAAGAACAGGGTTAAGCTTACGTAAGAATTTGCCGCTTTTTCATATTTCCCGATTTATGTATCCAGTTTGGGAAACATTTATAAAGGATCCAAATCCCTTGCTTCTGACAACCGCTCTTATTATTAATGAACAGCGAATGCTGCAGAAGAGGGTTCTCAGCAAGCAAAATCATGCAAATATTCTAAAGAAAATAGATTTTCAGCTACAAGAATTATTTGGATTGACAGCAGTTATTTTTCCACATAAAGAAGGACGGCAAGATCTTTATTCCTTAACAGGCGTAATTGTAAATCAGTTTCAAGATCCAAAAATGAGAATAATGACCGGAAAAAAGCTGTATCAATTATTATTCCAGGATCCAAAAATATATAAGGGAGTATGTCAATTTGCAGACAGTGTAACGCATACTGGCTCACGATCAGATTATTGGGATACTATCTTTACAAAGAATAAATTTGCGGGAAAAATCTATAGTCCGATTTTGGTCAATGCATGGAGCGATATTCCGCCAATGCAGCTATCCAAGGCAGATTGGTTTGATGATTCCAGCTATATCGAAGAGTTAAAAACCTATCCAATTATCCCTAAACAGGATATTACAGAAAAAGTCCTTGAAAATGTAAGCACTCTTCAATTGTTAAATGAGGTTAAGGGGATCATTTAACTAATCCGTTTACTTGAAAAAAGCGATTCATTAATGCTACTATTCCCTAATGAATAGATAGGGAGATGTTAATCAATGGCTGATCATATCTTGCTTAACTCGAAAAAAATTGAAATCAATAACTTTCGGGAAGAAAAAGTTTTATTGAACGGAAAAGAAGTCAAGAGAATTGTTGTGGATTTCCAGGTAAATCACAGCAACTATCATGACATCACTACACTTTTATATAAAAATGATTTTGATGTTGAAGTTCCTGAACGAAACTTGAGATTCAAAGGGACCATTCATAATTACTCGAGCTCTGTAACGAATTTGTACGAAGCTGGCGCAGTAGGAGATTTCCATTTAGAGCTGGTTGAACGATAAAATTAAAAACTAATTCGGCTAACCGCATGGACTTTCATAGTTCATGCGGTTTTTCTGTGTTGAAGAAGTAATAGCATACCAAAACGGCCATAAAATGTTAAAAGGATTTTAATTTTCCCCGCAGACAGCATGAAATTCATACACTCAGGATAAGGGGCTGTTAGCATGTCCAGATTTGATAGTTATTTTTTAATGAAGCCCAGTGATGTCATTGAATATATTTCAGAAAAAATGCCCGCATTTAAGAAAGAACATCAGCTAACCTGCACAGAGATTGGCGACGGAAATTTAAATTATGTATTTCGCGTAGTTGACGAAACTGACGGAGCTTCCATAATTGTGAAACAGGCAGGAGATACCGCCAGAATTTCAGATGAATTTAAGCTTTCCGCAAACCGGATCAGAAACGAGTCGAATATTCTGGCACTTCAGGCCAAGCTGGCACCGGGCCTGGTTCCCAAGGTATTTTTGTATGATGATAAGATGAAGTGCTGTATTATGGAAGATCTCTCAAACCATGTCATTTTGAGAACAGCTCTGCTTAAGTTCCAAGTTTTCCCGAATCTTGCTGATGATTTATCCACATTTTTGGTGCAAACACTGCTGATGACGTCAGATATCGTTATGAATCATAAGGTCAAAAAGGAACAGGTTAAAGCCTTTATAAATCCAGAGCTGTGTGAAATAACCGAGGATCTTGTCTACTCTGAGCCGTTCAATGATTATCAAAACCGCAATATATTGCTGCCAGAAAATAAAGCTTGGATAGAAAAGCATATCTATCAAGATAAAAAGCTTCGTCTAGAAGCTGCAAAGTTAAAGTTTGATTTTATGACAAATAGCCAAGCGTTGGTGCATGGAGATCTCCATACTGGTTCAATTTTTGTCCGTCACGACTCGACTAAAGTAATTGATCCTGAATTCGCGTTTTATGGTCCGATGGGATACGACATAGGCAATATTGTCGCGAATCTGATTTTTGCATGGACTAACGCTGCTTTCACGCTTTCTGAAGGAGCCAGTAAACCTTGGTTCACGGACTGGCTTGAGGAAACGATCACTCAGGTTATTGATCTTTTTTCTGAAAAATTTTTAGCAGGATGGAAAACGAATGCTGCCGAAATTATGGCGAAGGAAGAGGGACTTGACCACTGGTATTTAGAAACTGTAATGAATGATACTGCAGGCATTGCAGGACTTGAAATGATCCGACGTATAGTTGGTATCGCGAAAGTGAGTGATATAACTTCGATTGAAAACATAAAACTCCGTGTGAAAGCAGAACGTTTCTGCCTGCAAACAGCGAAGACTCTTATTATCAATCGGCAAAATTATAAATGTGGAAACGATATTATTAAGTTGATAAAGGATAATTTTATGAAATGTTAAAATTGCTCTAAACCTTCGATTTCTTTGGCTGTATAAACGATTGGGTAAATCAGACAAATAAAAGAAATCCGCTAAGTTAGCATGAAAGTACGATCGGTTTTCAGGAATAATCTCTATTATTGCTCACCAGATATTTTATTCGAAAAAGGATGAAATCCAGGCGGCAGCATCAAGGGGGAAATTCGTTTTGCTTTTACAAGCAGAAAGAGAAAAAGTAGTCGAGTATGGAGAAAAATTAATTTCGAGCGGGTTAACAAAGGGAACCGGCGGTAACATCAGCATATTTAATTCCGAAAAGAATCTAGTGGCCATTAGTCCGAGCGGAATCGATTACTTTCACACATCGCCTTCAGATGTGGTAATTATTAATTTAAATGGTGAAGTGGTTGACGGCAGCAGAAAACCCTCAAGTGAAAAAGCAATGCATCTGATTTTTTATCGAAACCGTCATGATATTAAAGCTATTGTTCATACTCATTCTCCATATGCAACAACTATCGCTTCACTAAGGTGGGAACTTCCGGCTGTAAACTATTTGGTTGCATTTGCCGGGCCAAATATTAGATGTGCACCTTATGAAACATTCGGAACGGAAGAATTAGCGATCAGTGCCTATAAAGGGATGAAGGATCGGCGTTCAGTTCTGCTGGCAAACCATGGACTCATCGCCGGCGCCCAAAATATTGAAACCGCTTTTACCATTGCAGAGGAAATTGAATTCTGTGCCAGAGTCTATTTTCAAGCCAAATGCATAGGCGAACCATCCATTTTATCGGATGAAGAAATGCAAGTTCTATCCAAAAAGTTTGAACAATATGGCAGCAAATGAGCTTTCAAAAGCAAGATTCATTTTTAAAATTTTAAATATTAAATCATCCTTGACACATAGCGTAATAGTCAGCATAATAAAGAAAATATGTTGAACGTTTATTGAAGGAATAGTATGCGTACCTTGACGCGACAGAGAGCGGGGTTTAATAGCTGGAAGACCCTGCCGCAGGAAAGCCGCAGAACCTGCCTTCAGAGTCCCGTGCAAAACATGGGCGCTGCCCTTAGCGTTATCAAGGTTAAGCGGGATGCTTTTGCATCCAATTAAGGTGGTACCACGGAAACTTTGCCCTTTTCGTCCTTTTCTATAGGATGAATTGGGCTTTTTTTAATATTAAAATAGATAAATTTATAGATTTTATTTTGGGGGAATACACATGGCAAAAAAAAGAATTGTCGTCAAAATAGGCAGCAGCTCTATCACCAATAGAAAAGGTGAGATAGACCTGGAAAAATTTATAGATCATATTCAGGCCATTGCTTCACTCCGTGCCCAAGGTCACGAGGTTCTCTTAGTATCTTCGGGAGCGGTTGCGGCCGGCTTTAAGCAATTGGGATATCCTTCACGCCCTGTTACTTTGAAGGGAAAGCAGGCTGCCGCTGCGGTGGGCCAAAGCCTTTTAATCCAGGCATACCGCGATCAGCTCAGCAAGTTTAGAATTGTCCCGGCCCAAATCTTGCTTACCCGAAATGATTTTTCAAAAAAAGAAAGGTACAAAAACGCCTATGCCACAATTTCAGAGCTTTTGGAACGTGGAATTTTACCAATTATTAATGAAAATGATACGGTTTCTGTCGCTGAATTGACATTTGGCGATAATGATATGCTTTCCGCTCTGGTCAGCGGGCTCGTCCAGGCAGAACAGCTGATTATTTTAACAGATATTAATGGGTTATATGATTCTAATCCGCGTGAAAATCCGTCTGCAAAAAGATACGGCTTTCTTTCAGCAATAACTGAAGAGATCCTGGCCGGTGCAGAAGGGACAGGTTCCAATCTTGGAACTGGCGGAATGAAATCCAAGCTTATAGCTGCAAAGACGGCCCTTTCACTCGGTGTCCGCATTTTTATTGGTAAAGGATCAGGCAGCCAAAAATTAATAGAGATTCTTGAGGGGCATGGTGATGGTACTTATATTGGGGGTGAAACGTTAGCTTCTGTTAACAGCAGCAAGCAGTGGATTGCCCTCCATTCACCTGTTTCAGGTAAAATCTTGGTTGATGAAGGGGCAGAACAGGCGCTAATTTTCAACGGAAAAAGTTTACTTCCAGCAGGTATTTCAGAAATAAAAGGAGTATTCAAAAAGGGAGATGTGGTAGAGGTTTTCGGTCCAAATGGACTCTTAGGAAAAGGAGAAGTACTTTTTTCATCGGAAGATTTGCAGCAAGTAATGGGGAAACGCAGTGACGAAATAGAAGGAAATGTTCTTTTTTCATCAATCGAAGTCATCCATCGCGATAAATGGGTTAAAGCATAAGGAGGAGATCTTAATGAGCGAGGTTAGAAAAAAAGGCGAGGCTGCAAAAAAAGCGAGTTTTTCATTAATCGGTATCTCGACTGATGAAAAGAACAAGGCACTGGGCTTTATCGCCGATCAGCTATTAACAGATGCCGATTACCTGATTGCCGAGAACAATATTGACCTGGAACAGGGAAAACAAAATGGTTACTCAGACTCTGTATTGGACCGCATGCTGCTTGATAAAAAACGCATTGAAGATATGGCAAGTGCTATCAGACTGCTAATTGAGATGGAGGATCCGATTGACGAAACTCTGGAAACAATTGAGAAGGCTAACGGATTAATGATCCATAAAAAGCGTGTCCCTATCGGCGTTATTGGGATGATTTATGAAGCGCGGCCAAACGTAACGATTGATGCTGCAACTCTTTCTTTGAAAACAGGAAACGCTGTAATATTAAGAGGCAGCTCTTCCGCAAAGTATTCAAATATTGCGTTAGTCAAAACAATCCATCAAGCCCTTCAAAAAACTGCGATTCCACTGGAGGCTATTCAGCTGATAGAGGATACCAGCCGAGAAACCGCTAAAGAGCTTTTTAACCTGAATGAGTTTTTGGATGTGCTGATTCCAAGAGGCGGGAAGACCCTGATTGAAACTGTTGTACGGGAATCAACGGTACCCGTTCTTGAAACAGGGGCCGGCAATTGCCATATCTATATTGACGAAACCGCTGAGTCAGCTATGGCTGAACGGATTGTATTAAATGGAAAAACTCAAAGGCCATCTGTTTGCAATGCGATTGAGACTATTTTGATTCATGAAAAATGGTTCGCCTCCCATGGGGAAAATCTGCTGACCATTCTGGAAGGAAACGGTGTGGAAATCTTTGGCGACGAAACGGTCTGGAAAGCTTTCCCTAAAGCGAAAACAGCAACTGAAGAAGATTGGGCAACTGAGTACTTATCACTTACAGTCAGTGTAAAGGTTGTCAGCAATACCGAGGAAGCCATTCAGCATATTAATACTTATGGCACAAAGCATTCAGAAGCTATTATCACACAAAACGAACAGCAAGCAAGCTTATTTCAAACCAAAGTAGATGCAGCCGCGGTTTATCACAATGCTTCTACCCGATTTACAGATGGCTTTGAATTCGGCTACGGTGCCGAAATCGGGATCAGTACGCAAAAGCTTCACGCAAGAGGACCAATGGGCTTGCCAGCGTTAACATCAAGCAAATATTTTATTTCCGGCAACGGGCAAATACGTGAATAATAAGAAAAGCGAAAGCGCCAGAAAAAAGAAACGTCGACTAAGGTCTGGCAGGGTTGAAATCTAAGGCCACTTCAACCTCCGTCCTGTGCCAAACGTTGAAGCCGGCACAGCCCCACAGAGGAAGAACGACTAAGATCGCCACGTCCTGTGCGTCGGGGCTTTCCTCAATCATTTTATGTATCAATTTTAAAATAGATTTTAGGATCGTCCCATAGTAAACGTTTAAAAGCCTGTTGATTGGAGTGGAAGGCGCGAAGACTCCTGCGGGAGCAGCGGGACAGGTGAGACCCCGCAGGAGCATT
>NZ_QVTE01000014.1 GCF_003429095.1 Peribacillus saganii | reverse complement strand
TTTGTTCAAGTCCCCGAAAATCCTTCTAACAGGAATGCTCCTTTATAAGAAAAGCGCAAGCGCCCTGGTCAGCCCCGACAGAGTTGTGACAGCTTTTGGCACAATACAGCATAAAAAGACAAGCGCTGACAGAGGGCGCTTTTTGCCTTCCGAAATGATTTACTTATGACCATGGTTGCGATGGCACTTGATCGCAACACAGGGCTGTAACGGCACTTGGTCAAATCATTCGAGTACGACTAAGAACGCCATGTCGTGTGGCGACGATCGGCACTGGTATGTCATCTGCGTCGGAGCTCTATTTTTCTACGGATAAAAAGGGGCTGGGCGCTGGAGCTGACAACTATTGTTAAAAAAGTATTACTCGTAAAAAACTGCTTATTTCACCTTAATTAAAATCAGTTATCCACACTTTTCCCGATTTATTAAAAAAGAAATCAGTGAAAGACCCTGACTTATCCTTTAAACAGAAAATGTCAGGGTCTTATTATAAAAATTGAATTATTAGTTCCTATTTTTTCCAGCATCAAAAGCATCCTTCACATTCCCGATGGTTTTTTGGATTGATCCTTTCATTTTCTCTCTTTGCCCTTCTGCCTGCATTCCTTTATTTCCTGATGCATTTCCAAATTGATCCTTCACTTCACCCTTGACTTTACTTACGGTCCCTTTGACTTTATCTGATAAACCACTCATTTTAACTGCCTCCTTTGCTTATAGTGTTAATCTTCTTTTCCCTTCAGCCAATTGCAATAAACACTTCAGCGGCGACCAAGAAGGATTGTTGAATAGTTAGTTTTTGTTAAACAAAAACTAACTATCTAATGAAAAGTATACCTTGCTAGAAGGTGGGGGTTTTTTGAATAAAGTTCTGTTGTTCTTAGTACCATTATCACTCTTTATGTTTCCTTCAGCCTCAGTTCAAGCCATATCCAAAGACTTGAAAACAGCAATTATCATTGATGATTTCGGAGGGGGAAATGGCGGTGTTAAAGAGTTCTTGGAGGGCGACATCCCAATTACAGCTGCTGTCATGCCTTTTACAGAGTATTCCGTGAATCACGCAAAGCTTGCACATCAAAATGGCTTTGAGGTTATCATCCATTTGCCAATGCAGCCGAAAAAAGGAAAAAGATCCTGGCTCGGCCCTAAACCGATCACTTCAGACCTCTCCCCAGCGGAAGTGAAACAACGGGTAATGGAAGCAATTGATAGTGTACCTTATGCAAAAGGGCTGAACAACCATATGGGTTCACTGGTAGTTGAGGATGAAGAAATCGTCAGAGCAATCGTTGAAGTTGCTAAAAAGAAGGATTTATTTATTGTAGATAGCGGCACTAGTCCGAAAACAAAATTTCCTGAAATCGCACAAGAATTAGGAGTACCAATCTTGAAAAGCGATATATTCCTTGATGATATTTCAAATGTGCCTTATGTTTCAAATCAGATGATGAAGCTGGCAAACATTACTGAAAGAAAAGGAAATGCCGTCGCCATAGGACATGTCGGTGTGAAGGGAAAAGCCTGTTATCTGGGAATAGTCAATTCTCTGGATGAATATAAGAAGCGTCATATAGAAATTGTTCCTGTTTCTACCCTATTATCTGATACAAATCCAGACAATTTTTTTGAGATCAATAAAAAATGATATTTAAAATATAAAAGAGACCCTGCCATTTGCGCTGAACAGGGTCTCATCCCTTCTTATAATAGGTCTCTACTCGAGTACATCGACGGACTAAGCGTTGTAAATTGTATAACCGACATAAAATACAATTGTCATTAAGCTGGCGATTGCCAGAGTAACAGATAGCTCTTCCATGTGATATTCCTCCTATGTAAACCTCATTATTCATCTACTGTGAATTTAACATAGAAGGACACATCGTTCTGAGTGTAAAACGCAATATTCTTTGACGGCAATGTGAAAATTGCATGAACAAGTTCAGTGTTAATATCAACATAAAAAAACAGCCAGTTAGCGATTCCAAATAAAAGAAACCGGGAGCTTGATGCGACAACCTATTAAGCTTAATTATCCTTCCTGGCTTTTCGTACAAATAACAAGTAGATAATAGTTGGAACAGGAGCCTGCACCAAGCCAAGAATACCCCAGAGCCAATAGTTGTGGCCGTGCTTTTTGGCATTTGTGAACAGAAAGACGCTTTGTGCCAGTAAGATCAAAGCAACTAAAGGAAGAATCATGAGTTCGTTCTCGGTCATGTTTCCTTCACCTTCTGTTTAATATACTTGAAAAATGTGACCGCAATAAAGCAAGCTGCAGATATCCCTTGAACAGCGGCGAAGACAATTGGATTTTGGTATAAAGCAATTAACATAACTGACAGGATTACGGCCGCAATAAGGCAAAAGAGTTTAATATCCCTTCGCCATTTTCTTTCCGCCAATTCCCGTTGTTCGGCTATTTTCGCTTGAATCATTGATAAATCTGGATTAAACACTTTGCTGTTTTCGTCTAAATGGCCTAAACCGAGTTTTATTTTCACAATAGTACTTTTAAACTCTTTATTTTGTGCTTCTTCGATGTTTACTATCTTCTTCATCAAGCCTCAGCTCCTTCCTTACAGCAATGATTCCATTGTGCACCCTTGATTTTACGGTCCCTTCAGCAATGTCCAGCATTTTGCCGATTTCAGCATATGAATATCCATAATAATGCTTTAAAATGATGGGAATCCGAATCTCTTCCGTTAATTTTCCTAAAGCTTCTATCGTGTCGATCCAGTCCTCATCAGACGTCTGCAGCTGCCATTTCAGTTTACGAATGGACTGCTCTTGTTCCTTGTAGCGATTTTCTCTTTTTTGCTTCCTCGTCATATCGATAAATAAATTTGTGGCAATCGATATCAGCCAGGTAGAGAATTTAGAAGATCCGTTGTAAAACTGTATTTTCTCCAACGCTCTTGCCATCGTTTCCTGTGCGAGGTCCTCCGCCGTTTCATAACTGAATGTGACCTTAATTAAATATTTGACTAACAGCTGGTAGCTGTCCTGAAAAAGCAGGGCAAAGGCGAGGTCATCCCCCCGTTTGGCGCTTTCAATCAGCCTCTTTTCTTCCACATGTGATCCTCCCTATCTCTCTTCCTTTGCTTTTGATCCCGCCAATGCTGTGGGGCGTTTGCTTCTTTTTACACTTAAGACGATCAAGCCATAATTAACGTTCATCTTTTATCTGAAAATCTTTAGAAAAAATAAAACCTGCCATTCATCTGAGCAGACAAGTAAATCAGCCGGTAAGTTCATTACGATCATTGATTCTCCTGTTTTGCTGATGAAGATACCTTGGAAGAACTACTCAATAAAACACACTGATTGCCATCAGACAGCCTCCGAAAGCCACATTTATGAGCGGCAATGAAAGGGAGTGCCAAAGTTATACATAGAAAGACCAAGGTAAGGTCGGATCTGCTGCAGCTGAAATTATACTTCATATTTTTCATAAGCGTAAGCATGCTGTAACGTCAAAAGCCCCAAATCAAATTACCTCTTCAGTCATTCCCCAAAGTGCGAACTAAGTCCTCTTCAAGAATTTTATTTTATCAATATAATAAATTACCTTTCTGTTCAATGTTTCAAATTCTCCCCTCCGGGTAAATAACAACTAACCAAACAATCACACAAATTTACTTAATATATAATACTCGAAGGGAGAAAATCTAAATGTATGAAATCATATCATCAGATGTAAAAGTTCAATCACGTCTTACTATGAAAGGCATTTTATCGGTATATCAAAACATTAAAGGCTTTGAAGGAAATATTTATTTCATGTGCAACCACAAAATTATTGATGCACAGAAACTTTCTAAACTAGTTTCCTTCATGCTAACAATTGAGGAAGACTCCTTAATAAAAATTATTGTTGAAGGAAAAGAGGTACAGCAAAAGCTGGAAGATCTAAAAGAAAACTTCGATGGGCATTTCCAGCCTTCGGGAATTAGACAGCCATATTTCGTAAACCCTACTGATACAGTTCGTATCTAAACATTTGCAGTTCATAAGATTAAGAATAGCTCAAGCGCCCAGACTGAAGGACAGCTAAAATCCCACATCCTCACAAAGTGCCTTTTCCGATGAGGCGGGACTTTAGGCCATCTGTACTTTAAAAAAGTTATACTTTTATCTGGAAAGATGAACCATGTCCGTACCGGACATGGTTTTTTCCGTTTTGGCCTTTTGCTTCCTTTGCAAGAAATAGTTTAAATGGATGAAAAAATCCACTTTAAGAATATATTCTGTTTTAAAGCAAACATTATAGTCATCAGTAAGTATTGGAATTTCTTCGAGCGGGGTGGATGAATTGTTTCTGCAAAAAAATGAGCAAAGACAAGCAATCTTTGCTTTTCTTCTGTTGGCTGTCTATCTTTCTCCGTTGCTTTTATTAGGCGAGAACGCCCATATCCGGGTTCACGACAATTTAGATTCAAATATTGCTTGGTATAAAGTGCTGGCTGAAAGCGGCCAGCTGGCAGGCGGGCTTGAATCAACCGTTCCTCAGATAATCAACGGCCTGCCGCGAAACGCATTCGGTTCTGAATTGACCGGCATTGTTTGGCTATATGCCCTTTTTTCTCCGATGACGGCATATGCCTTAAGCCAGGCACTTACAAGAGTAGTCGCTTTTATAGGAATGTACCTTTTGCTTAGAGACCACTTTATCCCGATACGCGAAATGGCAGCGATCCGAGTCTGGCCGGCATTGGCCTTTGCGCTTACTCCCTTTTGGCCCTCCGGTATGCTGAGCACGCTTGGAATGCCGCTTGCACTGTGGGCTTTTTTACATATCAGAAAAGCTAATCATTCTTGGAGAAATTATTTGGTGCTAACCCTGCTCCCATTTTACTCCAGCATTGTACTTGGCTTTTTCTTTTTTCTTGCGGCAATGGGTATATTCTGGCTGACAGACGTTTTGCGCGGCAAAGGCTGGAATTTCAGATTTTTACTTTCCATTATTTACATGGGAATAGTCTTTCTGATTGTTGAATATCGACTGGTTTATTCACTGCTATTTGCAGCAGAACCTACCAGCAGGGATGAATATTTTCACGCCCGCCTTTCGTTAGAGAGTGCTATCCAGCTAACTTTTAAGAACTTTATTCTAGGCCATACTCATGTAATGACCGTCCATGGACTCTTTATCCTTCTGGCACTCTTTTTTGCCTTATATGCTGTGATAAAAAAACGTCTATGGAGAAGCGAAACAACGTTTGTTTTCTTATTTATTCTTAACTTCCTGCTCTCCGCTTGGTACGCCTTCTGGTTTTATAAGGGCTGGCTTCCGTTAACAGAACGGTTTCATATTTTGGATACCTTTAATTTTGCAAGGTTCCATTTTCTGCGGCCTCTCATAATCTATGCGAGCTTTGCCCTTGCCTTGAAAATTCTCTGGGAACACGCAATCGGCCCCAAGCAGCTGGCTATTTTTTTTGTTGCAGCACAGATTTTTGTCCTGTTTGCTTTTAATGATGAAATTATTTACCGCAACAAACCTACTGTAAAGGAGTTTTATGCTGAGGACCTTTTCAGAGATATTAAGGAACATATCGGGATGCCGCAGAAGGATTATCGGGTCGCAAGTATTGGGATCCATCCTGCTGTCGCGCAATACAATGGTTTTTATACACTTGATACCTATAATAATTTCTATCCGTTAAGCTACAAATATGAATTTCGGAAAATAATTGAACAAGAGTTGGCAAAAAATAAAACCATTCGTACCTACTTCGATGAATGGGGCGGCCGCTGTTACATTTTCACCAGTGAGCTTGGAAAGCATTATATGGTTAAAAAGACTTCCAGGAAAAAACTGAAAAATCTCCAGCTAAACACAGCACCCTTTAAACAGCTTGGAGGATCCTATTTCCTGGCTGCCCTGCCTATTGAAAATGCTGATGAGAACAATATAAAGCTCGAAAAAGTTTTCACATCGAAAACCGCTGCATGGAAAATTTACTTATATAAAGTTTTATAAGCTAAAATTGCCAGACGACTGCACCAGGAGGATACAAAAATGATTGAACCTATACTCACAATAGTAGTTCCCTGCTTTAACGAAGCAGAAACATTGCCAGAAACGATCCGACAGCTCGATCAATTGGTTGCAGAAATGATCAAGGAAAATCTTGTCGCTGTTTCAAGCAAAATTTTATTTGTGGATGATGGCAGCAAGGATAAAACATGGCCTATTATCTATAAGTCGAGCCTACAAAACGATCGGGTAAAAGGCTTGAAGCTGGCGCGGAACAGCGGACACCAAAATGCTCTGCTGGCAGGGCTTTTCACCGCCAAAGAAGGCTCTGATTGCGTGATTTCCATTGACGCAGATCTACAGGATGATATTAATGTGATACCCGTATTTATCCAAAAGTTTGTGGAAGGAAACGAAATTGTTTATGGGGTACGCGACAAGCGCGACACCGATACGCTTTTTAAGAAAACAACTGCCCAGGCCTTTTACAAGCTGATGAAATACATGGGTGTAAATCTCATTTACAATCATGCCGATTTTCGTTTGATGAGTAAGCGTGCCATTCAGGAGCTAGAGCGCTTTGATGAAGTGAACATGTTTTTGCGTGGCATCGTTCCCTTAATTGGCTTTAAGGCTGACACCGTTTATTATGACCGTAAGGAGAGGATGGCGGGTGAAACAAAATATCCATTAAAGAAAATGCTTGCTTTCGCCTTTGACGGGATTACTTCCTTCTCAGTTACCCCAATCAGGTTTGTACTTTTGCTTGGGCTGGCTTCTTTTCTTGTAAGTATGCTTGTAGGGGGCTATTTCCTGGCTCTAAAATTCTCTGGCAATACAACAACGGGCTGGACCTCATTAATCATTTCTATTTGGCTGATAGGCGGACTGCAGCTTATTGCGATAGGTTTAATTGGTGAGTATATCGGCAAAATATACAAGGAATCTAAACGCCGTCCAAAGTTTATTATCGATATTGATTCCTATTCGTTTCCAATGCCGCTTCACCGCAAAAATCTGACTTTTGCTGACGAGGAGCTTTTCGCCATTGATAGCCGAAAAATGCCTGAAACCAACTAATTCATTTGTCCGCTTCTTGCTTGTGGGGATAATTAATACTTGTGTCGGGTTATCTGCTGTATTTCTTTTCTTAAATATATTCGGGTTTAATTACTGGTTATCCACTTTTACCGGCAACAGCATTGGTGCAGCAGTCAGCTTTTTCCTTAACCGTTCTTTTACCTTTCATAGCTCTGTTTCTGTAAAATCAGGAATCCCGAAATTTATTGCTGTTATACTGATTTGCTACTTTGGTGCCTACTCAATAAGTGAAGCTATGGCAAACTATCTGGAAAGGAATATCGAGGCCTTCCAATTGCTATCCAAAACCAACTTAGCTGTACTGATGGGAACCGGCTTTTATACCATCGCAAATTATGCAGGACAGAAAATATTTGTGTTCAGGCAATAAAAATACAGGCGTCCCCTGAGGGGCGCCTATTTTCAGTTTAGGATTCCTGGCTGGGATAAACCTTTATTGCTGTATTATAGCTTACATCTTGATTTATTGTTTTGTTAAAGAAAAGCTTGCTTTTTCATAATATAACGAACTTTTTCCTTCAAATCCTGAATCTGATCCAAACATTAGCCAAAGCTCTCCCTTGCTGTCCGTTTTCGCAATGATCATTTCGGAACTCTTAAGCGTTTTTTTATCAAACATTGCTTGAGATTCTTTTTCCTTGGCTGCATTGCCGATTACCACTGCATTTTTACCCGAGGCTGCTTGCTCTCCCTTGTCAATATTCAGTCTATGGTCGGTATTTCTCACGATTGGCTTTGGTTCGACGGTAGCTGCTCCAGCCTTTATAAAGACACTTTCACCGGGTGCTCCACCTATGCCTGATAATCCCGGATCGGCATTTGTATATAGGGTCAGTTCCACTTGGACCTCATAATTTGTGTTAGGAAGCAATCCTTCTTCCTGGCCGATTTTTTTCTTTGCAAACATAAATAAATCGTCACTGCGATTATGACCTGAAAGCATTAGAGCCTTCGCAAGCTTTTTATCTATTAATGGGATTGGCTTGTGCCCAAACTCTAACTCAAAGGAATTTTTATCATACTTAACAGGAAGATCTGTAAAATCTCCCCTCCAGCCCTGCAAACCCGTAGAAAAATCGTAGCTTAGGGTCAGTTTATCTAATGCTTCAATGGTTTTAAAAGGCATGATGGTTTCTGTTCCCCGCTGGGTGTCTTTAATTTTCAGAAGATATAACGAATTTTTTTCATATGGAAATTTTGGAATTATTTTCATTGACTTGCTTTTTAGCTGAACATGCAGCGCAAAAGGATGTATTTTGTTTTTTGAAACATTTTCAATTGTTACTATAAAATTTTGAGCTGTCTTTTCATTAAAGCCGTTGTTGAATGTAACAGTCCATCCTTTTTTCAAATCTGTAATATTTCTTCCTTCCATAAAAACAAACGGCGATTTAACTTCTTGTAAAAATGGTTTTTGTGACTTTTCATCGAGCAGGCTAAGAGTGCTGTAAGGTACTCCATCCCATCTTCCAGCAATATACGGATACGTAACAACCTCAGCATACATTTGGCCAGGCTGAGGGACTGTTTTGGTAAAATAAACATTGTACTGCTCCCATGTCTGTGCTTGCCTGGTTAGGTCAATGCCATATCCCGCACTTGGCTGAGGTCCGAGGGCAACCACATAAAGATTTCTGTATTGATGGATTCCTGGCGTCTTTTTAACATAATCGATAAATGCCTGTTCATCTGGATGTAATGTGTCGGATTTAACCTCCTGGAAATGCTGCACTGTTTCTCCGCTTAACGGCATAGCTGCTTCCGCAAAACCAGTTGTTACACTGGCTATCAGAAGGAACAAGAACCCTGCTATGATTTTTTTCATTACTCTGCCTCCTTTCGCTTCATCTATTTGACGATTTTTTGCCTGTAAGGTTACAGAATTAGCTGCAAAAAAACGCCTGGATCGAATAATTATTCCAGACGTCTTGCATACGCTATAATGAGAAACTTACTTCCAAAGGAAATTATCACTCTGGGGCGGTTCCCTCACCATCATCTGTTTGCCCTGTATCTCCATCCTGCTCAGGCTGTTCGGGCTCTCCTTCAGGTTCGGCGGGAGGCGGCTCAGGAGTTGGCGGTTCCGTTTTGGTTTTTCCCTTTGGCTCTTGCTGCTCAGGCTTTTGTTCTTTCTTTACTTCTTTCTTTTCTTCTTTCTTTACTGGTTCATCTATCGGTTCCTTCACTGTTTCTTTTTCTTCTGAGTCAGGCTCAGTCGTTCCCCCATCAGGTTCAGCAGTGACCGGAGCTTTTTCATTCGAAACGCTTCCCTCCTCTTCAGCTGGTTTGTTTCCTTCCGGAATTTCTGATTCCTGATCAGGATTTGTTTGCTTTTGGCTATCTTCCTTTTTTAGGCTTCCTTTAAACTTTTGCCAGCCCCTTTCCACTTTCTCTTTTTGATCATTCCAGAATTCTTCTCTTTCACGTTTCTTCTCATCCTTTTCGTGTTCCTTTATTACAGTATCGATATCAGGAACGTCAAACGATACTGGCTTCTGGCCTTCCAGAGCTTTATCCATAATCCTTTGAAACAATATCGCCGCTCCGGTGCTGCTCGTTGAGGTCAGATAGCTTGTTTTATCTGTCTTATCATAACCAGCCCAAACCGCACCTACCAATGTCGGTGTAAACCCAACAAACCATTGGTCCTTCACTCCCTGCTCATAACCCTCGAAGGGAACCTGCGTGGATCCTGTCTTTCCGGCGATTTCCCATCCTTCAACCTGTGCGTTTTTTCCGGTCCCTTGTTCAACAACGCCAAGAAGCATCGTAATCATTTTTTTGGCAACACTCTTTGAGGTTACCTTAGCCTTCTTCTCCTTCCAGGCAGCAACCTCATTCCCAGAAGAATCGACAATTTTAACAATGGCATGCGGATTGATCCTTTCCCCGTTATTTGCAAATGCTGAAAAAGCTCCAGCCATGTGAATAGGGGCAACCCCATCTTCCAACCCTCCCAGTGCAAGACCAAGCTTCCTATCCTTTTCTGTCAGTGGAATTCCGAACCTTTCCGCAGCATCCATCCCTGTTTGAATTCCTATTTCATTTAACAGCCATACAGTGGGAACGTTTAATGATTTCATGAGTGCCTCGTATAGCGGCACCTCGCCCCGGTACTGGTCATTTATGTTTTCAGGTTCATATCCGCCGAAATCCATTTTTTCATCCTTTAGCATGGATCCAGGTCCATAACCTTCCTCAATAGCAGGTGTAAAAACGGCGAGTGGCTTCATCGTCGAACCCGGGGGAGCTTTAAGCTGGGTTGCCCGGTTATAACCAAGCAGCTGATGCTCTCCCCTTCCTCCAACCAACGCCTTAATACCGCCTGTTTTCGGATCAAGCAGGACTGTGCCGCTTTGGACCGTTTTCTCGTCATTAGTACCTTTGGGAAAATTGGAGTCCTCTTTATATACTTCTTCAGTGGCCTGCTGCATCTTCTGGTCAAGAGCAGTGTAGACTTTATATCCTCCTGTAAGCAGTTCATCCAGTTCAATTTTGTATTCCTTTGAAGCCTCTGTTAAAACATGATCGACATAGTAAGGAAACTTCCCCTTGTACGGATCCCCATTTTCTTCTTTGTTCAGCGTGATTTTTTCGATGGCTGCAGCTTCATAGTCCTCTTTCGTTATAAATTGATATGATTTCATTTTGCTCAGGACTGTATTTCTGCGCTGTACGGCCTTGTCATAATGGTTAAAAGGATCAAGATTCGTCGGTGCCTTTATCAATCCTGCTAACATGGCTGCTTCAGAAATAGAAAGGTCGGTTACTTCTTTTCCAAAATAAATCCTTGATGCCTTTTGGATTCCCCAGGACCCATGGCCAAAGTAAATTTGATTTAAGTACATTTCTAAAATCTCATCTTTGGAAAATTCTTTTTCAACTTCCCGGGCCAGAAAGAACTCTTCGAACTTTCTCTTATACGTGCGATCAGTGTCGAGCAAGGCAGTTTTGGTAAGCTGTTGGGTAATGGTACTTCCGCCTTGAACTATTTCACCCGCTTTAAGATTGGTATAAAAAGCTCTCGCAATACCCTTGTAGTCTACTCCGTTATGTTCATAAAAACGGTGATCTTCAATAGCAAGCACAGCATTTTTTACCTCTTTGGGAATTTCCTCGATCGGAACCCCTTCTGTTTTATTGGCTGAAATTTTGCTTGCCAGCTTTCCCTCCGCATCATAAATTTCCGTTGGTCTCTCCAGGCCAGTCTTTAAATTGCTAATGTCTGTTTTTGGTTCAAAAAAGTTCAAAAAAGCTACCGCAAACAATGCAAAGCTTGAAAACAATATAATTCCAGTCTTAAATAATTTCATAGGCTTAATATGATTTGCAAAAAAGCGATACAGCCCGTCCATATGATCCCCCTATTTCGTCTTTCTCTAGCAAAAGCAACCAATAAACCTAGTATGTAAGGCCCAACGTATTTTATATACCCCGTTAAAAACAAATTAACACTTCTATTTATGAGTATATTTTGCAGACGAAAACCTCGGCTGTTTGTGGGATTAAGCTGTAGAGATAATATTCAGGTGCATGGTACATAACACTTCCTATGGATTAAGAAAAAAACCTTTTTACCAACTGCAGCCTAATACTGTATACCCACACGTTTCTTAAGTAATTCGATCTATAAAATTGACTTTATTACAAAAAAACACAGCGGCCAAAGCAATATTTAAAATTGAATGGGGGCTATTTTTTTAGGCATTGAACAAGACATCGTTCTACTTCTTTTCGCGTGCTCCAGGTTTCTGCCTGCTGTGGGCTTCAGAATAGAAAAAACTATTTTTTAACAACAAAAAGAGGCACCCGCTCTATCCAAGAAAGAAGGGTGACTCTAAATTGCCTAGCATAAATGCATATTAGATTTTGAAAAATTTCCGTTTGAAATTAACCTTTGATAACCTTTTGTTCGATAAGTTGGGGTTCCTGCTTGGTTAATTCCTTATATAGACTTTGCATATACATATAGACAATTTGCCGTGTCTTATCATCTGTTTTAATAACTTCTAAATGCTGGAGGCAACGTTTAATAGTCGGGTGCATTCCTGAATCAGCTACATGCATCCAAATCACCCCAATTTCCTTTTATTATTTTATTTTAAAGGAAAATTTTCCAATACGCATTGGACTATTGTCATGAATTAAATAAATTTTTTCAATTTTCTATCTTTTTCCTGAACCTTTCTGCCCTATTTATCTAAATGATTCGACATAAATACCTCTTTATAGAGAAAATCGCGGATTTAAAAAGTTCATTATATTGTCTTATGGATAATTCTCAACAATTTGGGTAAAAACAATATAATTAAAATTAATCTCTAAAATAATATTATTCTTAGGAAAGCACCGCTCGGTTTTGAATTTATTTAGGAAAAATCCTGAAAACGACAAAGGTACTTAGTGTGCGGCACTAGCAAATCCCGTGTGTGGAAGCTATATATTCTAAATTTGCTGTGCGTAAGAGGTAGTGCCAGATAAGGGTAACTTCTGTCCAGCAGGGGAGAAGCTGCTTGAAATATTACTTTAAAGGGGAGATGAGAATATGACTAGGGACCTGAAGCATATTATCGCTGCCTACGATGGTAGTGAAGGCGGTAAGGAAGCTTTGAATTGGGCCTGCAGGCTTGTTAAGTCATTAAATGATACCAGGCTGACAGTTGTCCATGTATTTAATGAGAAAGTGGAAAATGTGCCGATTGGAGAAGCTAGGATTGCTGGTTTTTCAAACGATGCTTTGTACGTCGATCCAAGCCAAATCCAGCCTATAGCCATCGAAAGAAACAATCTTGCTCCCACTGATTCCACCCATAGTATCGTCCGAAACAGCTCGTCAATGGCTGAAACAAAAGCAAGGGAGATTCTATCTTCAAACCATGTGGAGGGCTGCTTCAAGATTCTTGAAGGAAATCCGGTTGAAAGCATTTGCAGCTTCGCTCAACAAACAGGTGCTGATTTAATTATCGTAGGAAATAGCGGAAAAAGCGGCCTTAAGCAGCTATTTCTGGGATCTGTGAGTGCATCTGTGGCAAAAGAAGCGTATTGTCCTGTCCTGATTGCTAAATAAGGATTCATTTCCTTCGTTCCATCTAAAAAGCCTGGCCGAATTGTCAATAATAGACAATCGCCAGGCTTTTTTTTCTCAGTTTGAACCATTAACTCATTTCGTTATCCACAAGCTTAACAAGCAAATGTGCCAGTTTATGCCGCTCTTCTTGGTTACCAACTTTCCACAATTCCTGCAAAAGCTTTTCTTCCCTATTTTTCGGCTCGACATGTTCAGCTAAATAATTACTTATCTTTTCTGCTGTTTTGGTAAGTTGCTCCTCATCTAAGCCGATTTTTTTCCCCAGATCCATACGGACCTTCAAATACGATTTAAACTGGCCGAAACTCTCCAGGATGTCTTCAACACGTTCAGGGGGAATGCGCTTAATCGCATCATCTACCATACCTGTATCCATTTCACCGTTTTTCTTAACTACATGTCCTTGCTCTGACAATGGAATTCCTCCTTTTAAGAAACCTTGTTAATTTATAGATAACCAAAGGTATCAATTCTTAAACATGGAGGAAGAGTTTCTTTAGGCTTGGAATATAAAATATTCTTTTTAGTAATTATTAAGGAGCATTACGGCACAGAGTCTGACAGCAGATTCCAATATTGGAGATTTTCTATATACATATAACAGAGAAATTTCTTTATACAAACGGCATCCCGTTTATGGCGCCTGTTTGTATTTGTCTCTCATTAACGTTTTACAACAGTTTCTGCCCTTCTTTGTGTTTTCTTCTCCTGCTCTGAAACAATCACCGCACAGGCTGCATCACCTGTAATATTGACAGCAGTCCTTGCCATATCAAGCAGTCTGTCAATTCCCAGGATAAGCCCAATTCCTTCTACCGGAAGCTGTACAGATGATAACACCATTGCGAGCATGATCAGGCCAACCCCTGGAACTCCAGCTGTTCCAATACTTGCCAGCACAGCAGTCAGCACGACTGTTGCAATCTCAGGAAATGTCAAGTTCACATCGTAAACCTGGGCAATAAATATCGTTGCCACCCCTTGCATTATCGCTGTTCCATCCATATTGATGGTCGCTCCAAGCGGCTGGACAAAACTGCTGATTGATTCGGGTACCTTAAGATTCTTTTGGGCTGCTTCCATTGAAACTGGAAGGGTCGCATTACTGCTTGATGTAGAGAAAGCGACGCCCATTGCAGGGGCAAATCCCTTGAAAAACCATAGGGGATTTTTGCGTGCCAGTAACATAATTGAACCACCATAGACAATCAGTCCATGCAGAATTAGTGCAAATATAACCACAAACATATATAATCCCATAGCCTTTACAGCATCAATCCCTTGACTTCCAACAGCTGTAACAATGAGTGCGAACGTCCCATATGGCGCCAGCTTCATAACAAGATTCACCAGGTACATCATTAATTCATTTCCCTGGTCTACCAGGTTTAAGATGCCTTTTGTTTTGTCGCCTAGTGCTGTAAGTGCAAAGCCAATTAATACGGCAAATGCGATAACCTGAAGCATATTGCCTTCCGTTAGTGCAGCAAACGGATTACTTGGGATAATATTTAAGAGTGTCTCGCTTACAGGAGGTGCCTTCTCTGCTGTGAATTCTGTGTTAGCAGTGTCGAATTCCCCCTTGTTGCCAGGTTCAAACAGAAAAGCTAAGGCCAGCCCTATTAATATGGCAATCGTTGTTGTGAATAAAAAATAAACGATTGTCTTTAATCCTATTCTGCCAAGCTTCTTAGGGTCGCCTAGCCCTGCCGTTCCTAAAATAATCGAAAAGAGTACAATTGGCACTACCAGCATGGTAATCAAGTTAATGAATATTTTTCCTGCCGGAACAAAAAGATATTGATTTAAAATCTTGAAAAGATCAGGAGATAAAATATTCAATAATAAACCGGTGATAGCTCCGGCAATAAGGCCAATGATAATCTTTGTCGTAAGTCTCATGCATTCCCTCCTCCAGTCCAACTGCCTTATAAGTAGTTATACCCCTCTAACTTGCTTGATTAAACAAGATAGCTGTGAGATCGCTTAGGTATTGAACTAAATGTGTTCATCTGGAATAAATCAGCACTAAAAAACCCGCGTTTTTTGTTAACACGGGATCAAGTTTATACAATTGCACGAAACTATTCTAATAACATAAGAATATTGCTTGGCCATCATAGCATAGCCTTTTAAGCTCATTGCAACAAATATTATTTCTTCCGCGGGACAGATAAGATTGGCGGTGCTTGTTTTCTTTTCCACAGCATATATACAATTCCGCATGCAATTGCCGCCAGGATGAAAAAGGATATAAACGGAGCAGCTTTTTCTTTTATTGTTCCCCAGTTTGAACCAAGAAGTGTTCCTAGATATAAGAAGAAAATTGTCCAGGGTACCATGGCAGCAGCCGTATAAGCAACAAACGTAAACACAGGCATTTTGGCGATTCCAGCTGGTATTGAGATAGCATGCCTTGCCACCGGGATAAATCGTGCACTGAAAATAACACCGGCCCCATATCTGTGGAACCATTCTTCTGCCAAATCAAGATGGCGGGAGTTAATGAATATATACTTCCCATACTTATCCAGAAACGGACGCCCTCCATAATAGCCCGCCCAATAAAGGAACATTTGGGCTAAAGTTCCCCCTATGATTCCTGCCAGCAGGGCTCCTATAAAGCTGACTTTTCCCAGAGAAATTAAGTATCCTCCATATGCGAGAACGATTTCACTTGGAATAACTTCGATCATTAACCCAAGGGCAATTCCAAAATAGCCCAGATCAGATAAAATAACAAAGATTTCGTTTATCAGATCTTTCATACCAAACTCCCTATCCGCCATAGGCTCACTTTTAGCCTAATTGTAATTTGTACAAGTATATTACCTTTTCAATGAGATTATTTCTAATTTTTCCAACCTCTTCTAATGCATGAACAAAAGCGCAAGCGTCTTAGCAAAGGAACGTCGAGTAATTTCTGGAGGGGTTGAAATCTAAGAGCATTTCAACCTCCGTCCTGTTGCAACGCCGGCACTAGCACGTCCTGTGCGTCGAGGCATTATTTTCCTCCGGAAAAAAGCGCGCTGGAGCTAGAGATAACCTCACTATATTTATTATCCACTTCGGGCATTTAGTAATTTCCTCACGCAAAAAAAGGCGCTTTCCGCACCTCTCTTTAGTTACCTTAATCTAATACATTTCAGGTAAGTTTTACATCTTCACCCTTTAAATCGCTCAGCTTTTCAGTTAATGGATTGGCCTGAAACCCAAGCAGGGATGGGTTGGACCGGAATAAATTAGAAAATACCTCGTGTCTGGATTTTGTTTTTTCAATCTTTATTCCTTTGCTTTTAAATTTCATAATTATTTGACTATCCACCATGCTCACCCCAAGAGATTTTATAAAAACGGTTTTGTATACTGACAGCCCGCTCCAATTATGTACGTTACCTACTCCTACTTTTTCCCGATTTTACAGGAAATAAAACATAAAAGCCCAAGGGAATCGTATCAGGGAGCAAGTAACTGACTTCCATTTTTCATGGTGTATTTATACAGCTTCTTTATCATTTTACTATATAGCAGTACAAAATAATAAGTAACTATTTCCCTATAATGGAGAATTCGGAAGAATATGTTTAAAAAACGCTAATATAAGGTTATAAACACCCATATAAATGAAATAATAACCATTTATGGAAAACTGCTGATTTGACGCCTGGTATATCATTTTTTATAATTAAAGTATTTACTTTAACAAAGACCGAGGTGATTGGATGGGGTATTGAAACGAGATTTCATAAAAACGCAGAGGATTATGCCATTGCGGCTGATGATTTTTATCGGATGGAAAGAAAAAAGCGGTTATGGCTGCTGCTCCATCCAAACTAGTCTGTAATTTATTTTAGAAAAGAGATTAAAGGATTTGGAGACTATCTGACTCCTACAATATTAAAAATAAGACGCCTTGGGAGGTGACTCCTTACCCGCAATTTTTTTAGCGGGTTGAGGGAGCTATTTGGACATATTAAACTTGGTTTTAATAGCCATTTTAATTGCTTTGACTGGATTTTTTGTAGCCTCGGAGTTTGCAATCGTGAAAGTTAGGACCACTAGGATTGACCAGCTGATTGAAGAAGGCAGCAGCAACGCTATTGCAGCAAGGAAGGTTGTTGCCAGCCTGGATGAGTATCTGTCAGCCTGCCAACTTGGTATTACAATAACTGCCCTTGGGCTTGGTTGGCTTGGTGAACCTACACTCGAGCGAATAATGCATCCAGTTATGGATGCTTTGAATATTCCGGCTGCTGCTTCACAGATTCTTTCTTTTGGGTTTGCTTTTGCATTGATAACTTTTCTGCACGTAGTAATTGGCGAACTTGCACCAAAAACACTTGCCATCCAAAAAGCAGAAGCAGTTACTTTGCTTATAGCTAGGCCGCTTATTTTCTTTTACAAGCTTATGTTTCCGTTTATCTGGACATTAAACGGATCAGCCAGAATTATCACAAGGATGTTTGGCCTTAAGCCTGTTTCAGAGCATGAATTGGCTCATACTGAAGAAGAATTGAGAATGATCCTTTCTGAAAGCTATAAAAACGGTGAGATAAACCAGTCTGAATTCAAATACGTTAATAAAATATTTGAATTTGATGATAGAATTGCGAAAGAAATTATGGTTCCACGCACTGAAATTGTTTCTCTATCAAAAGACGATACAATTGAGTCATTCATTACACTGATGACCGAGGAAAAATTCACCAGATATCCTGTCATTGATGGAGATAAAGACCATGTAATTGGATTGGTTAACGTGAAGGAACTGTTTACTGATATAATTTCACAAAAAAAGGACACAAAGAAAAAAGTGGAAGATTATCTCCGGCCTATCATCCGTGTCATTGACAGCATTCCAATCCATGACCTTCTCGTCAAAATGCAAAAGGAACGAATCCACATGGCCATTCTTATGGATGAATATGGAGGCACTTCCGGATTGGTTACTGTTGAAGATATTCTTGAGGAGATTGTTGGGGATATCCGTGACGAATTCGACCTCGATGAAATCCCGATGGTCCGAAAGATAAAAGATGACCATTTTATTGTAGACTCGAAAGTTTTATTGAGTGAGATAAACGATATGCTGGGACTGGAAATTGAAGATGAGGTTATCGATACAATTGGCGGCTGGGTCCTTTCTGAAAATTATGATGTGGAGCAGGGTGACACACTGCATCACGGCTTATACTGTTTTAGGATCTCAGAAATGGAAGAACATCATATCCGATATATTGAAATTACGAAGCAGGCAATAGAACCAGCAGCATTGCCAGAACTGTCTTTACAAAAAACAAAGGTGCAGACAGAAATAGTGTCATAGATAGGCACATGCCCCCTGGCCAAAAGGAACATCTGCTAAGGACTGGTACATCTTCACCAAGCACTCTTTTGTATCGTGAGATGCATCGATGCCATAGCATCCTTGTACTCCGTCAGGGAAAAGCCTCTGGGCACCGGGACTAGATATTAGTTCCTATTATAAAAATTTTATACTCCTTTCACTAATAAATTTAGGTCAGCCTTTGAGAAGAGGCTGACCTTTGTATTTCAAAAAAGTATATTGAACGGCTATAGGTCATATCTGGCTACGATGAACGAGGTGCCCATAAAATAACAGAAACACCAATTAGGCAAATTGCTGCTCCAACCCAATCATAGAGATCCGGTGCTTTTT
Organism: Peribacillus saganii; assembly: GCF_003429095.1. Taxonomy (GTDB): domain Bacteria; phylum Bacillota; class Bacilli; order Bacillales; family DSM-1321; genus Peribacillus; species Peribacillus saganii. The sequence goes on along the minus strand of NZ_QVTE01000014.1, from coordinate 31,389 downwards.
TATCAGCTGCCCAGCCCCACAAGAGTGAAATAATGATAAAGACACCCCCATATGCTGCATATACCCTCCCAAATGATGGGAAGCTTTGAAAAGTGGGTATAATTCCATAAATGAGTAATATTAGGGATCCTGCTACTCCATACCAAGCTGAGAGGCCATCTCTGAGCCATTTCCAGACAAGGAAACCTCCACCAACTTCAGCGATTCCTGCCAGTAAAAACAATATTGCTGCTTGTATGATTTTCTTCACCCCCTAGACGTAACGAACAAAAATTCTGAAAATTATTATAATATTGTAACAGAATATTTTTTTCAACTGCTGAATGTTTCCACTGCATCTTAACCATACTATATATGACTTGTAAAATAGTATTCACTTCAGGAGGGACATCAATGAAATTAATAGAGATTTGTAACCATTGTAAAGGCAAAGGAAAGGTTCCTTATCTTCAGTTCTTTTCTCGGTCATGCCAGCATTGTGACGGAGCTGGACGAACAACGAAGCACATCAGCCAGTTCCAAAAGGAAAATCGTGTCCAATAAGAAAGAGGATCAACTTGAAAAACCTTGCAAATGCGACCTATCTCAGCACACTTGCAAGGTTTTTCTCATGGCCATCATATGCTGGAGGACTATTCTAACGATTTTGTCCGGATTACACCAGCCCGTTTTAGCGTTTCATAAACAATGACAAGGGCCGGACCAAGGAATAAGCCAATAAAACCCATCACTTTAAAACCAAGATAAAGGCTAATTAAAGCAGCTAATGGGCTGACCCCCATGTTTGCGGAAAATATCTTCGGCTCCAAAATTCTCCTGACTATTGTAATAACGGCGAAAAGGACTATTAAACCTATTCCGAGGCTTTGGTTACCCTGCATCACCGAGATGACTGCCCAAGGAACCAATACAGAGCCTGTTCCAAGGATTGGGAGGATATCCACGATAACAATTAAGATGGACAGGAGTAAAGTATAAGGAACATCCAAAATCCATAATCCCAGATAAGCCATAGTAAATGTAATTAAGCTTAGAAATACCTGTGCCTTAAGAAAGCCCACAGCAGCCTGACCGAGATCATTAACCACGAGTGAAAATTTATGGTATATTGATTTACTTAAATATGTACTTAGCTTTTGCTTTATTTTCGGCATTTCCAAGCTAAATAGGAAGAGTGAAACCATATAGATAATGAATTCAATCAAAAAACCAGGTACAAGCGTAGCCAGCTGTACAGTAGCTTCAATCAGGTTCTGAAAGAACATCTCCAGGGATTTCAAGCCTCTCTCCAATGCATCCTCGACTGAAGTTATCACTTCATTTGGCAAAGTTTTAGAATACGATTCCCACTTTCGTATGAATGGCAGCAAAGCGGAATAATACAGGTCCCGCATCAGTCCAGGAGACTTTTCAGATAAATTAATAACCTGCTTGATTAAAACTGAAACCAATATATAAACAATGCCCGATAACGCTCCTATATACAATAAAAATGAAAGCAGCACGGACCAAAGTCTATTCATTTTAAAGCTTCTTCCGAAAAAGCCCACTACCCGTTCAAGAAGCAGCGCAGTCACGAATGCAAAAACCAGCGTCCAAGAATATGGCAGCAGTACAAGAATCAATAATATTGTAATCGTAATCCAAAACCAGCGAAGCGTCATATCTCAATTCCCTTCCTGTACTCACCAAGCTCCCCTGTGAAAAAGGCATTTAGTTAAATTTTATAAATTAAACTAATTTAATTCAAAAAAACTGTAAAAGTTCACCTGGCTCCATTTATAAATAATTATAACAGGTTACACCGCTTCTTTACTACTAAAGGCATCCTCATTTCATCAAGTCCCTGCTCAAGTTAACTCTCTTCTTTTTCGTCTAGTTCCGGATGGAATATCTCTTCGATTTCCTGCTGATTTCCGTATAGGAAAATTTGGTCTCCCGCCTTTATTTCTTCCTGGGAAGCTTTCTTTCTGATATTTATTTCTCCCCTTTTTAAATACAGTACGAGAATATCTTGTTCGAAAGTAATTATATCCTCAATTTTTAGTCCAATGTGCGGGGAATTTTCCTTAATTACAACATCGGTTACCAGGTCATTTTCATCCAAATATAAAATTTCCTTAATCGGATGCTCGTGTAGTGCATAGTTATTTTCCATCTCTTTTTCAAGTATATTTTCAAACCTCTTTTTAACGTTTGCCGTTCTTAATACTAATAAAACGATCATTAAAATCGCGGAAATAATCGACAGCTCTAAAATTCGTAAATCACTTGCCAGCAGATTGCTAATGGACGAAATGATAACAGCTAATGAGAAGGCACCAAATAGAATAAGAAAGGTTCCAATATTCCGTCGGATCGGGTGATCAATAATCACTTTAGATTCATCGGTGGTAAAGCCGGTTCCCGTCAGCATCGATATTACTTGAAACCTGGATACCTTCGTGTCAATGCCTGTTAACACAAATAGCCGGACTGAAATTTCAATAACAAGGGCGATAATCAGGAAATATAAGAGGATAAATAAAAAATCCATTCTTTTCAATTCCTCCTTTCCATAAAATTTTACCCATCATGGTTTTTGTAAAAACACAGGTATTTGACTGCAATTTATATCCGAGCAATCAACCTGCCATCTATAATTATTCCTGCATTGCTAATTGTTTTATCCCAAACACCCGGCTTTATTTCTGTAATAACTTTTGGGGATTAAGTGCTGTCAAGGTTTCAAATGGTGTTAGTGGGGAAAAGTCTTTAAAAAGAATGGGAGGGAATTTTATGAAAAACTCCGAAAAGGAAAAAATTCTCGAAGAACGGAATGATAAATCAAAAGCGTTCAAGGAGAATTGGGAAGAGCAGCTTGAAAGAGACCAAGTCGTAATGCCAATCGACGACCTGCCATTGGAGGATATTAGAGAAGAGTATAAAGAAGAAAAGGATGGGGAAAAAGTAAAAGACCAATCCTCAAGCGATAAAAAGGTAAATCGTTAATTCATAAAGGGTGCAAAATGCACCCTTTTTTTATGGAGAGAAAGCTTTAAAAATCACTGCAAAGGAAGTTAAAGGACGTTTTTCTTACTGCTTTCCTTGTTCAAAAACGGTAGTCATCTGTTCCCTGACTGGATTCTTTATATACTATAGCTTTTCATGCAGCGGCAGCCAAAGGCAATCGGCTTCAATAATTAATTTTGGTAAGACTCAACATTTTAGGAATAATATAAAAGAGTTTTTCCCATGTTACTTTAATAGACTTTGGCAATTCTGTTTCTCTAGACCTACAGCAGCTTGGTTTGTTACTATATCAAAAGATTGTGTTTAAAGAGGTGTTTCTTAAGTGGAGAACAGAGAATCAATCGCTAAAAAAGTAGCTTGGATAAGTGTAATCAGCAACATTATCTTAACAATTGGAAAAATGGTCATTGGCACAGCCGGCAACAGTGATGCTGTTTTTGCAGATGGTATCCACTCTGCCGCAGACGTGTTTGCATCAGTTATAGTCCTGCTGGTCATTAAACTTGCCAATAAACCTGCCGATGAAGATCATCCATATGGTCATGGCAAAGCCGAGGTAATTGTTTCAGGGGTAGTCGGGATCCTTTTGTTTTTAGTAGCCTTTTATATCATTTACGAAGCAATCATGGGCTTTTTTCACCATGTCGAAGCACCGAGTATTTTAGCTATGTGGGTAGCAGTGATTTCATATGCATCTAAGGAATATCTCTATCGGTATTCATTAAGGATTGCTACTGCGCATAATAGCAAAGCAATTGAAGCCATCGCGCTGGATCATAAGGCAGATATAGTTGCCTCTATAGCCGCGGCGGCAGGGGTACTCCTTTCTATATTAGGTGATAAGTTTGACATTGCCTTTCTCCTATACGGTGATAAAATAGCGAGTTTGTTTGTGGCGTATTTAATTTTCAAAATTGCAAAGGAGATGCTAACCGAGGCATTTCATATTCTGCTTGAAAGAAGTATCGACAACGAAGTATTAAATGATTATATAGCGGTAATTTCGGAATTCCCTGAAGTAAAAAGAATAGATAAAATCAGGGCCCGGGAACATGGCCACTATATCCTGGTAGATTTAAGAATATCAATTGACCATGATAAAACAATTAAACAGGGCCATGATCTATCGAGGGAGATAAAAAAGACATTAATTAAGAAATACGACAATATTCAGGAAGTCCTGATCCATTTAAATCCGTATTTTAAAGAAGTCTAAAAATCTAACAGTTAAATCTTCTATAAAAACCTTGTTTCTTCAAATGTAGCGACAAGGTTTGTTTATGTCTCTAGCCGGCAAGCAGTAAGTAATTCTGTTTTTGGGATGAAAACATATCTTTACCTGTTGTTCTTCTAGGTACACCATCTCGACAGCTCGATAATTTTATATCTCCTAAAGCCATAAAAAAAGACTCCCTTAAAGGGAGTCCTCGTTCAATTACTTTTGAACGTTAGCAGCTTGTGGTCCACGAGCGCCTTGCTCGATTTCGAAAGAAACTTCTTGGCCTTCTTCAAGAGTCTTGAAGCCTTCGCCTTGGATAGCTGAGAAGTGTACGAATACATCGTCTTGTCCTTCTACTTCGATGAAACCGAAACCTTTTTCTGCATTAAACCATTTAACTTTACCTTGTACCATTGTATTTCCTCCTGTTTGGATAAAATCCTGTTTATTACTATTCTTGATCTTGGATATAATCTTTTCAAGAGGAAACCAATTTCCTTCTATCAATGTTATTCCGATCTAAAATAATTGTCTATAGTTTACCATCTGAAATTACAGCTGTCAACAGATGTGTAACTTTTTATTAACGCCCTCGGCAATTGCGATTCTCAAATGAATCATACTCGGTCAGGTGGAATTGAAACTTATAAATAAATAGATAAAAATAATCTGTTTAGTTTTAATTATCAATTGGTTCCTTCCAACTTCTGATATGATCTGTTTCCAGTATTCCGATAACGACATCACCAATATCCGGATCTTCAAGCAGCTTGTCCCTAACCATAAATTTAATATCATCTGCATCAGCTAGCGTGAGACCCTCCTTAAGTTCGATATAACTTTCAACATGATATCTTCGTCCCTCTTGCAAAATCCTTAAATTCCTGATATCTACAACTGCAGGATTCTCGAAAATGATGGAAGCCACCCTTTTTTCCACTTCCCTTGGCGCTGCAACTCCGATTAATCCAATTGTATTCTCGTATCCTATTTTTATCGCAATCCCTACCAGCAGAAGCCCAATTAAGACAGTTCCAACACCATCCAGAAAATACATTCCCGTAGTATGCGCAAGCAAAATGGCTACAAGGGCGAGCGCCGCTCCAAATGTTGCAATGATATCCTCGTAAAAAACCAATCTTGTGGGTGGTGATGCTAGACGGACATTCTTAAAGGCATAGAGGATGATTCCTGGTCCCTTAACTTTTGCCCGTGTTTCATGGGCAATCTCCTTCATCGCTTTAAATAAGATTGCTCCATCAATCAAAATGGCTAATCCCATTATCGCAATATTTAGCCATAGATTCCCCGATGCCTTCGGATGCTGAATCAGATCCCACCCTGTGTGTATCGTCTCATATGCCATAATAGAGATAACAATTACTGCCAGCAGTACAAATAGATTTACCACTCTCCCAAATCCTGATGGAAACCTTTTTGTCGGCTTTTTTTCTGCGAGAGCGCTTCCGAAAAAGACAAACCCTTGATTAAGTGCATCAGCAACCGAATGCAAGGTTGTTGCAAGCATTGCCCCGCTCCCGCTCACTACTGCTGCAACACCCTTTATCAATGCCAGAAATGCGTTCCCAAGCGCCGCAATACCCGATGATTTATTACCTCTTTTGAAAAATTCAACAACCTCCATGATGCACCTCGGATGTTTAGACTTTTTTGCTCTTTATTTACATTTCACAAACAGTCTGTTATTAAACACGATATTTTCGAATATTCTTTAAGCTATAAGTAATATTACTAGAACAAAAGCAGAAAACGGCCTGGCAGAGGAACGTCGACTAATTTCTGGCAGGATTGAAATCTAGGCCATATCAACATCAGACCTGTACCAAATCAAAAAAACACTGCCCGAATGGCAGTGCTGTTTATGTTTTAGTCTTTTTTAATAAGATTATTTTAATAAAACTGCTGTTCATAACTCAACTTTGGGCGCTAAAGACGAGCTTAACAACAAGTCAGTTTAGAATACCCTTACGATTTTCTGGTGATAAACTGCACGAAAAACAGCATGATAAAGGAGATAAGCACCATCGTTCCGACCCAAAGCCAGGCGTTTTGCATATTGCCAGAATCAATCGCTACATAAATGGCGGTAGGTATCGTTTGAGTCTTTCCAGGAATGTTCCCTGCAAACATCAAGGTAGCTCCAAATTCTCCGAGCGCCCTTGCAAACGCCAGAATCCCTCCGGAAATGATAGATTTTGCTGCCATCGGGAACGTTATCAGAAAGAAAACCATCCATTCATTCGCCCCATCTACCCTTGCCGCATTTTCTATATCCCGGCTAATCGATTCAAAGCCTGTTTTGCATGATTGGTACATGAGCGGAAAAGCGACTACAGTAGAGGCTATTACTGCAGCCCACCATGTAAAAATGACAGGCTGGCTGAAAATCCATTCAATAGCGCGTCCAGCTGGACTATTTCGCCCAAATGCGATAATAAGCAAAAAGCCTACTACAGATGGAGGAAGGACAAGCGGCAGCAGCATAATCGTTTCAAGCAGCACCATCCCTCTAAAACGCCGGTGGGCCATTACTTTTGCCAATAAAATACCGCTAATAAACACACAGATTGCTGATACGGCCGCCACCTGGACCGATAAAAAAACCGGTGGCCAAAAATCCCCCTGCATTCTTAAAACCAACCTTTACATCCAGAGTTATAAACAATATCTATTATGAGTTCCCTTGCAGCATTAAATAGACAGAAAAAACATTCTTTTATTATTTGCATAGCTTGATGAGGAAAATGGCCAATCAGCGAATCTTTAAGACACTGACCGCACTTCAATGATCTTTTCTTTCTTAAAATATAGATGGAACTAAATTTGATTTCTTCTCGTCAAATTAATTATAGCTTTCCAAAGCAAAAAAGAAATGTAAAAACTCAATATACGTTACAAGAAAATAATTTAGAAAAAAACAAGAAGAATTTTATCCTGACATTTAACTGACACAAAGGAGGTTTAAAGTAAGGTTATAAACTTATAAATAAATTTCTTAAAAATAGATAAGGGAGTGATTCTTAAATGGTAAACCTGTATACTACACCGAGCAGCCTGGCATCGAGGAAAGCAAAGTCCTGGCTAAACAGGAACAATATTCCATTCAAAGAACGAAACCTCTATGCCCAGCCTCTAACGGTAGAAGAAGTAAAAGATCTTTTAAAAATGACAGAAGGCGGTACAGATGAAATAATCTCAACCCGCTCTAAAAAATTCAAGAATCTTAAAATAAATTTGAATACTACGCCATTAAATGAACTTTGTGAAGTTATCCGCGACAATCCGGATCTTTTGCGCCGGCCGATTATCTTCGACAACAAAAACATTCATGCCGGTTATAACGAAGAAGAACTGGGCTGCTTTTTGCCCCGGCAAGTTAGAAGCATTCGTCTTTGGCGCGCAATTGCGGCGATTAACTAACAAAAGGGAAAAGGAATATCACTAACGATTATCTGGTGATATTCCTTTTTTTTTGACTGAACTTAAATGCCATTTTCACAAATACGCTAGCGAACTAAAAGAAGCATTAATGCTAAAGTCACCACGCACTATGGCTTCGTCGGCATTTACACGCCCCCATACAACCTCAGCTTTGTTTCGTTCAATGTATCGTTGCCTAAACATTCCTTTTCCTGTGGCCAGGCAGGTACTAGCACGTTGTGTGCGTCGGGGCTTTATTTTCCTGCGGAAAAAAAGTTGCCGGGCGCTGGAGCTAGACATCTGAACTTGTTAAAAAGTTATACTTTTCTTATGCAGCAAAAAAGGACAGCCCTTAAAAAGGCCATCCATATTGGTAGTCCTCATTATATTTCATTGATTTTCATTCGTTCAATCAAATATCCCACTAATTTATTGGAGTATATTATTAATATAAAGTAGTGATGTTTCCGACAATCTTTATCCTTTTATAATTCAATTTTTGGTCACCGATGGCAGACTGATGGAGAAAATCGTTCCTTTATCAGAACTTTGCTTTAAGCTTATATCACCATTTTGGGCTTTTGCCAACAATCTGCTGAATGGAAGTCCCAGGCCAAGTCCGCGCACCTTAAGCTTCTTCTTTTCTCCCCTATAAAACGGCTCAAACACAAAGCTTTGTTCCTGCTGTGGTATCCCTTTTCCATTGTCGCAAATTTCAATGAAGTTATGGCTGTCCTCTCCCCTGTACACCACAATCACAATGCTCCCCTCTTTCGATGGCAAGGATTGTCTAGCATTATTTAACAGGTTAATGATAATTTCCTGCAAGCGATAGGGATCAACCATGCTAACCAACTTTTCCTCCGCGTGGATCAGTTTAAGGGAGAAATTTTGTTCCTCCTGTGTAAGCCGCCATTGCTCAGAGATTTCTGCCACTAATATGTTAAGATCCTTCTTCTCAAGCTTGAAAGTAAATGCGCCTGCCGATAGCGCATTATAATCGAGAAGATCTTCAATCATCGTCTGCAGCCGCTTAATCTCTTTTAGAGTGATATCTAAAAACTCCTTGCTTTCTTCACCTGTTACCACTTCATCCCTTACCGCCTGGACAAGCCCGCTGATTGAAGCAACAGGTGTTTTTAAGTCATGGGTTACTCCTGCGAAGAGCTGGGCCCGCAGCTTTTCGAGCTGGGTTAACCGGTTGGTCATTTCTTTAAAGGAGCTCATCAATTCGTATATTTCTTGCTCTCTTGCGTCTTGATTTAATGAAATATCATAATTTCCTTCGCGGATTTGGACCGCCGCACGGGCGACATGCTGTATAGGTTTTGAAATCCTAAAGGATAGGGCATAAATAACTGCCCACCCTAAAATTCCAAGACCAAACATCATGATCCCCAAAAGCTCATGATCTTGTTTCACTTCTTTCAGTGCCCGTTCTTCCTGTACTATGAATACCCATCCCCCTTGATGGCCTGCAGATTCAATAGGGGATTTGACCACATATACACGGTTTCCATCTGATAAGGTAACGCGCTGGATAATTTCCTGGCTGTTTAAGATGGGTTTTGGCAGGGAATCTCCTGTTTTTAAGTAAAGTTTTGGTTTTGTAAAAATAATTTCGCCATCTACGGTTGTTATATAAATCATTGGTTCTTCATTAGTTAGAAGCAATTTTTCACGCTCATCCAATATTTGTGATAAGACATCTCCAATTACGATGTTCCCATTTTCATCCACAACCCGGTCTGCCGTCTCATCCGCTAAATATTTTTGCAGATTCAGACGGTTCTCCATTTCTTTTTCCTGCATATACCACATTGATAAAGCCGAGAGGAATAAAAGTCCCACAAAAAATGTTATCACATACCTTGTTGTCCAATAACGCAGCAGTGTGGTTCGTTTCTCAGTTTTCATAGACACAAAGCTGATACCCCATTCCCCTAAGAGTCTTTATTTCTCCTTCATTTGAGGGCCAATCGGACAATGCCTTTCTGATCCTTTTAATTGCCAGGTCCACTGCCCGGTCGCTGCCATCATAATCCATGCCCCAGACTTGATCAATCAGCTGCTCTCGTGTAAAGATCCTGTTTGGGTTTTTTGCCAAAAAAATAAGCAGGGATAAGTCGCGGGGAGTGATATTTATTTCTTCACCGTTCACTTGTACTATATATGAATCGAGAGAAATCCTTAGAGCCCCGTACTGTTTTATGTTTTCCTCATCAAGGATTCGGGGGGACCTGCGCAGGACAGCCTGAATGCGCGCGACAACCTCTTCAGCTACGAAGGGTTTCGCAATGTAATCGTCCGCACCGGAATGAAACCCTTCGAGCCTGTAATTTACATCACCAAGCGCAGTAAGCATAATAATCGGGCAAGCTGCCTTTTGACGAATTTCCTTTAAAATCTCCCAGCCATCCTTATTCGGCAGCATTACGTCAAGCAGAATCAGATCAGGCATATGCTCCTCAAATATTTCAACGGCCTCGTCACCGTCAAATACTTGAATAACTTTATAGCCTTCCCGCTGTAAATATACCTTAAGCACCATTGAAATCGGTTCTTCATCTTCAACCACTAAAATAGTTTTCAAACAAAATCCCTCCTACTATTGCTGGAGTATTGCAAGTCCAAAACAAACGTCTATGTTGTAATCATTCTATTGTGTACTTCTTTCAATAGATTGGTACAGCGTACAAGTATTCAATTGTTTTCAGCCCGTTTTAAGAGCTATTCAGCACAGCTTATGGGTATATTCTATCATGGTAATATGTCAGGAGTATGTTCAATAGTTTAGTGGGTCCTTAAAGGAGGACAGTCAGGAGCAAAAAAGGATAACAGATGACCCGTACCATTTCTTTCAGTTGTACGGGCCATTGTTTCAACTGCTAAAACTGATGGACAGTTCTTTTAAAAGCAAGGTGAAGGACTTTCCGAAACAAAAAGCGCAAGTGGCCCTGACAGACGAATCACAGCAAGGTGTGCCACATCCTCACAAAGTTCCCGCTTTGTTTCGTGCGATGAATCGCTGCTCAGGCTCTCCTTGTCCTGTGCATCGGCACTAGCACATCCTGTGAGATAGGGCTTTATTTTCCTGCGGAAAAAAGTTGCTGGGCGCCGAAGCTAGCGATAGGCTTTAATATCCACAATTCTAGAAATTTATAATTTACTTCAGCATTAAAAAAATGCAGGCATCATTTCTTTTATTCAATAAATTAAATATTTAATCATGTTCGCGGACAGTGTCATCTACAATTGCCCTTAAATCATTGTAGAACAGCTCATCGCTGCATACTAAATTCTGCTCGTGGCGCTCTTTGTTGTTAACTAATTGCCCTTTGCTGCCGGAGCTTACGTCATGGCTTTCCTGGTTGCTTGTTACCTGTTCTTTATCCATCTGCCTTCCTCCTTTTTAGGTTATTTTCCCCCTTATGTAGTTTTTTACCCAAATTCGGGGTTTACTACCTTTTCACTGTTTAATGGTAAAATAAAGAAAATAGAAAGAATGGGGATTAGCCATGACGTATATTCAAAAGGGAACCAATGAGTACAAGCTAGCGAGTCTGGCCTTATTTATAGGCGGTTTTGTGACCTTTTCTACCCTTTATACTACCCAGCCGCTATTGCCGATTATCTCCAAAGAGTTTCATGTGTCCCCTTCAACGTCAAGCCTAACCCTATCGTTAACTACGGGAACACTTGCTTTAGCATTGTTGGTGGCTGCTGCTTTTTCCGATGTCATTGGCAGAAAAAGGATTATGGTTCTTTCATTATTATCGACATCACTAATTGGGGTATTATGTGCCATTACACCCAACTTTTTCTCTCTTGCAATGCTCAGGGGATTGCTGGGGCTGAGTATGGCGGGTGTTCCCGCAATAGCCATGACTTATATAGTGGAGGAGTTTCACCCAAAAGGGATCGGACAAATCATGGGACTTTATATTAGCGGAACAGCTATTGGTGGCATGACCGGCAGAATCCTTACAGGTGTATTCACAGATCTATTCCACTGGAGAATTTCTCTTGAGCTTATGGGCATTTTGTCCCTGATTCTCAGTATATTTTTTTGGATGATCCTTCCCGGAGAACGGAATTTTACTAAAAATGCTTTCCGATGGAAACCGATTATTACAGGGTATAAAACCCATCTTACTGATAAAAAATTAATGCTGCTCATCATCTGTCCATTTTTTATAATGGGAAGCTTTATTATCGTATATAATTACATCGGCTTTATGTTAATGGAACCACCCTACAATTTAAGCCAAACAATTATTGGATTTCTTTTTATAGTGTATTTGTCCGGCACTTATAGTTCCATTTTAATGGGAGGCAAGGCCGATCATCATGGAAAACAATTCATTTTAATGTTATCCCTTGGACTAATGGGAGCAGGCGCCTTAGGTACTCTAGTACCAAATTTAATCTTAAAAATTGTTTTTTTAGCCATTTTTACCTTCGGTTTTTTTGCTGCTCATTCAATTGTCAGTTCCTGGGTAGGAAATGATGCGAAAACTAATAAGGCCCAAGCTTCATCACTCTATTTGCTTTTTTATTATTTAGGATCAAGCCTGATTGGTTCTTTCGGAGGTATCTTCTGGACGTATTTTCACTGGGCTGGGGTTGTGGTTCTAATTATTCTTCTCTTAAGCATAAGTTACTTGCTTATTTTCATCAGAACTCAAATGGAAGAAAAACAAAATAAAACTAAGGCTGACACTAATCAATCTTAGAGTCAGCCTGATTATTATATATATTTGTTATAAATTTCCCAAAGTGGTCCAGCAAACGTATCGCAAATGGTTAGTACTTTAGTGTATACCCATATTCTGTAGTAGTTTAATTGTACTCAAAGATAGGAAATGGAAGAATTCATTTTTGTTTTTTATAGCTATTCTTGTTTTAATAAATATAGCCAATCAATTGTTGACTCTTCATATAGATTAAGGAATAGGAGCGGTTAATCTAGTGCATCAAATCAAAAAAAACAAAAGTTATAAGTCATTAATTGAAATTCTGTTAGTTTCAACAAGGCTTGGTCTAACTTCGTTTGGAGGACCAATTGCCCATTTAGGCTATTTTCATGAAGAGTATGTTCGAAGAAGAAAGTGGATAGACGAAAAGAATTATGCTGATTTGGTGGCTTTGTGCCAGTTTTTGCCAGGACCAGCTAGTAGCCAGGTAGGAATCGGGATTGGTGTCATGAGAGCAGGAGTCTTGGGAGGGATTACTTCGTTTATCGGATTTACGCTTCCTTCCGTTATTTTCCTTATCTTGTTTGCTGTACTGCTTCATGGATTAGATCTAGGTGAAACTGGCTGGATACACGGATTAAAAATTGTAGCAGTAGCAGTTGTTGCCCAAGCTATTTTAGGAATGGGGAAAAACCTGACTCCAGATTTAAAAAGAAAAGCCATTGCGTTATTTGCGATGGTAGGTACGCTACTATGGCAAGACGCATTTTTTCAGGTAGGAGTAATCCTCATTTCAGCACTTCTTGGATTTTTCCTGTATAAACAACACAGTGAAAGAGAACAGCCTAAAATGGATTTTCCTATTTCTCGCGGCTGCGCAGTGTTCTGTTTAACAGTATTTTTGGGACTGCTTATCCTTTTACCTATTTTAAAGGAATTAACTGATTTACATTGGATTGCCATGTTTGACAGTTTTTACAGATCAGGTTCGTTAGTATTTGGTGGTGGACATGTAGTTTTGCCATTATTAGAACGTGAATTTGTACCAACTGGATGGTTAGACAAAGAATCATTCTTAGCTGGTTATGGTGCGACACAAGCTGTGCCCGGTCCGTTATTTACCTTTGCGGCCTATTTAGGAACCGTTATGAATGGTTGGCAGGGTGGTTTGTTAGCCACTATTGCTATATTTTTGCCAGCATTCCTCCTTATTGTAGGCGCGTTGCCTTTTTGGGACACCTTACGCCGTGATCCCAAGTTAAAAGGAGCTCTAATGGGAGTAAATGCAGCCGTTGTTGGATTATTAATTTCGGCATTCTATCAGCCTATTTGGACCAGTTCAATCCTCAGCTCATTGGACTTTGCTTTTGCTGCAATCTTATTCAGTATGTTAGTTTATTGGAAATTACCACCCTGGGTTATTGTAATAACTGGAGCTATTGGTGGAACTCTTATGTCGTTAATTTAGGTGAGGATTTTCATAATATGAGGTTTGTTTTTCTTAGTTTAAAGGTTCATCTTTTAATAGCTTTCATGATTAGTCTCGTATCCCTTATGTTTTTTGTAGTTATGGCTATTCTGGTTAGGAAACATTCAATTGTTGACTTCGACCGTACCATTATCACGTATGTTCAGGGCTTTGAGACTCCCATTTTGACATCAATTATGAAATTTTTCACGTTCATAGGGGGAACAATTCCAATAGTGTTAATTTCACTTATAGTGCTATTTATCCTCCACAAAGTACTAAAACACCGTTCTGAACTGATTTTATTTGTTGCGGTGATTGCAGGAGCTAATCTTCTTTTTGTATCATTAAAGCTATTGTTTCGCAGGGCTCGGCCAGATCTGCATCGATTAATCGAGGCAGCAAATTACAGTTTTCCAAGTGGTCACGCAACAGTGGCTTTTGCCTTATATGGCGTTTTAACATTTATTCTATGGCGGCATATTTCCACCTGCTTCGGACGGACTACCTTAATCATCTTAAGCATCATTATGATCTTTTTTATTGGAATTAGTCGTATTTATTTAGGCGTGCATTATCCTAGCGACGTTATAGCTGGTTATTTTATAAGTTCCTTTTGGCTTACCTTTGCAATTTGGTTTTATCAGCGATACAAAGCTAATAAGACATGAATAAAGACCCCGTGTAATAGGGGTCTTTCCATTACCTAAACCAATTTACTCGGGAAATAGTTGTTTAAATCCCTGATTAATTATGAAGGTAGACTAATGCCTGTGGTGTTGATTTTATCTAGCAGCAATTCCCGGAATTCCCCAAAAGAGAGAACCCTTCCCCATCCCCACTTACATCAAGAATAAGGTCTTTTGTGTGGGGTTCGATCATAGGCTCGATTGCCACTTCTATTTCATTTACATTGATGATGATATCGTCTTTTTCTGGTGCATCCAGCTCCAGTCCTACTTTTGGCTGTCCTCAGCCATAGCCTGCAAAATAAAAACGAATATTTTTTGCATTTTGCTCTTTAAATAATGCCTTCAAATTATTACGAGCATTATCTGTGATTAGCATCTATACATCCCCCTTATTTTTTATCAACTTTCCTGTCTTTTGTGTTATCAGGCGTTTGGATAAAGTCTTTTTAATGCTGCTTTCATTTCAGGCTTCACGTTTATCTTCGGTCGAGCTGCTTGTGCTATTTCTTCTGCTTCCTCAATGGTTTTAGCTTGTCCTATTTCAAGAAGCGTTCCAATTGCGACTGTACCGGTTCTATTACTTCCGCCAGCACAGTGGAAATATACATTTTTCCCATCTTTGTAATCTTTCACTACTCGGTCGATCGACATCCTGATTGATTCATCTTGGAATTCTGCATCATCAACGATTGGGCTATGAACTCGCTCATATTCAGTATCTCCTGGGGATTCTGCACGTAAATCTAAAATAACATCTACTTTTTCATTCTCCAACACATCTTTTGCATCATTGGCTCCACCAATAAAAATACGGTTTTTTATTAACTCATGGTAGTTTTTATTACTCATTTTTTGCACTCTCCTTAAAGAAATAGCCAAGAGATGAACTCCTGGGTATTAATATTATTTGCCTGTTTCAGCAAAGGTTTTGATGCGGTCGCCTATTTCATCACGAACACGCTGGAAAAATGCCCACTTTTCTTCTTCAGTACCTTCAGCTTTAGCAGGATCATCAAATCCCCAGTGTTCGCGTTTTACATGTGCTGGAGTTACAGGGCAGTGATCTGCTGCATGACCGCAAAGTGTAACCACTAGATCAGCGTTGTTTAGGATGTCTGGATCAATTACATCGGATGTTTGATTTGAGATGTTGATTCCTGCTTCTTTCATGGCTTTTACTGCATTAGGGTTTAGTCCATGCGCTTCAAGACCTGCACTTTTTACTTCCCATTCATCACTTTTTAAATGTTTTTTTGCCCAGCCTTCTGCCATTTGGCTTCTGCATGAATTTCCTGTACATAAGAAATAGATTGTTTTTTTAGACATGATGCATTTCTCCTTTAGTGGACTAATGTTAGTAAATAATTAACAACCATATATATAGACCTGCCAACGTGATAAACAATGTAGGAATTGTCAGCACAATACCTGTTTTAAAATAAGTTCCCCACGAGATTTTGATACCTTTTAATGATAAAACATGCAGCCATAATAATGTGGCAAGTGAACCAATTGGTGTAATCTTAGGACCTAAATCAGATCCAATCACATTTGCGTATATTAGTGCTTCTCTGATGGTACCTGTTGTATTCGTGTCAGAAATTGCAAGAGCATCAATCATAACGGTTGGCATATTGTTCATAATGGATGAAAGGATTGCCGCCATGAAACCCATCCCTATTGTGGCAGCAAATAAACCCTGATCAGCAGTTACTTGAATAAGATCAGCCAAGATGTTGGTTAATCCCGCATTTTTCAATCCGTAAACCACTACATACATTCCAATGGAGAAGAAAACGATGGCCCAAGGAGCTCCATTAATGACGTTCTTCGTATTTACAGCATGACTTTGTCTGCCCATAAACAGAAAGAAAACAGCTACAACTCCCGCAATAATGGATACAGGAATATTAAAGAGTTCACTAATAAAGTATCCCGCTAATAAAATACCTAACACAAGCCATGACAAACGGAACATCTTCTCATCACGAATCGCTTCTACTGGTTTCTTTAAATGCTCCAGGTCGTATTTTCTCGGAATGTTCTTTTTGAAATAAAGATAGAGAACTAAAACGCTGGCTATCAAAGAAAAGAAGTTGGGAACAATCATTCTTGATGCAAATTCGATAAAACCAATTCCAAAAAAGTCAGCTGATACGATGTTTACCAGATTACTTACCACTAGGGGCAAGGAAGTGGTATCAGCGATAAACCCACTGGCAATGATAAAAGGAAAAACCATTTTTTCCTCAAATTTCAAAGTTCTTACCATAGCTAGAACAATTGGAGTTAGGATAAGTGCAGCTCCGTCGTTTGCGAACAAAGCCGCTACAAGAGCACCTAAGATACAGATATAAACAAACATTTTGATGCCGTTGCCTCTTGCCGCCCTTGCCATATGCAGAGCAGCCCATTCAAAAAAGCCAATTTCGTCCAGTATTAAAGAAATAATGATAATAGCAATGAACGAAAAGGTTGCATTCCAGACAATCTGTGTCACTTCTAAAACATCGCCGAAATCAACTACTCCAACAATCAAAGCAAGTACCGCACCCCCACAAGCTGAGTAGCCAATAGACAAGCCCTTTGGCTGCCAGATGATAAGCGTCAGTGTAATTAAAAAGATAACACTAGCTAAAATAACTGAAATCACTGATGTTTTTCCCCCTAGTTGCTAATCGCAACATTTTTGATCCTTTTTATATCCTTTACTAGGTAAATCCTTAATAACAGTCAATACAAATTCATAATGAGGTGACTGAAGATTTAGCGAATAATAAATCCACTGTGCTCCTCTTCTTTCTTTTATTAGACCACTGTCTTTTAACTTCCGTACATGCTGGCTAATGGCTGGTTGACTCATATGAAATAAATCGACTAGCTCACACACACAGCATTCATGTTCAGCCATAATTTTAACCATCTTTAAACGAGTCTTATCACCTAAAAGCTTCAGGAGACTTGCAGCAGTCTCGATATCTAATACTTCTTTTGTCGGCAAAATACACACCTCCATATGTATATTATAAAATAATTATCTACTTATATAAGATGAATACAAAAATGATTGTATAAGAAAACACTTGCTATTACAAGAGGGATGCTTAGACTTCTTTTTATGTTGTGTCTGTTTAAAAATAAGGCTTGTAACTGAATTATAAAAGGATGTTTTATAAGCAAGTCCCTTATCGCTAATAGCAAAAACTTTGGTTTCTTATTTCATTTTGATAACTCTAGTTTTTTGTTCTATGTACCTTAACAACATAACAACACTTAGGTTTTTGTTAATAGCCTTTTTATTAGATATTATTATGAAAAAAGAGGCTAACCAAAAGTTCATTTTGGACAGCCTCACATTTTTTATATATATTTCTTATGAATTCCTTTTCCATCAAAAGAATATAAAATATTTTTTCCTTCCATAACGGTTTCCATATGAATTGACCTGCCCCAAAGCTGATGAATATATGGAAGCACTTTCTCCAAATACTTCACGTCAAGCTCGATATCCTCGTACCAATGCTTAAGGTATAGCTCTCCATTTTTTACATAGTCGCCATCATTTACTGTAATATATGGGAAGCCACCGTTTACCCTCATGCTGACAAGCTGATCTCGCACGTGTTCCCATTGTTTATCTACCACTTTATAATCTTTGCCTTGTTTCTGAAACAGATACATATCCTCACGCATTACCAGATCCTTTGTTAAGTAGTTACGCAAAAAGGAGATATCCGACTCGATTTCGCGGACCTCAAACATCTTTTCCCTGCCGGAGCCAGGAGTAACACCGCGCTTTTGCATCTCCTCTGTCGGATTATTGTACCGTTCCTCAATATCCTCAAATACCTTTAACCCGAGGTAGTAAGGATTGATGCTTGTTTTCGAAGGCTGAACGACACCTGCATTCAGCTTTGCGAATTCAATCGATTCGCTTGAGGTTAGCTCCATTTCCCTTAAAATCCGCTGATGCCAAAAGGAAGCCCAGCCTTCGTTCTTCTAAGGATTTTGTTTTTACCCTTGGAGAAACGCAGTTATGAGTTGAACAGCAAGTATTCCGTTTCTGCAATGGTAATGGTTGATGTAATACAGCATCTTTATCTTGATTCATATTATTTAGTGTATAGAAATGATTTCATGTTTGGTTTTATCTTCATTTTCTCACTGATTATTTTGACACTTAAAATTAAGGCGCCAAGAATAGTTCAGCTAACACTTCCAATAATGGTCTTCCTCCCGAAACCTGACGGATACGGTTTTTTACAGTAATAAAAATAACACACAGAAACGAAATCTCTGTGTGTTATTATAAATGTAAACCCCCTTAGAAAATTACTAAGGGGGTTATCCCTCCATAGAGGGGCATAATGTATGTGTTTGTTTCAACGCCCTAATGGCTACATATTATTTGAGTTTATTATACGCAACATCAAACTTTTTGTCAACCTATTTCTTTATTATTAATTCTTTTTTAATTTCCATTTTCCTTTCGGGATTTTAGCGGAAATTTCACTAAATTTTCTTAGCTTTTCTTCATAAAACCCAACCTGCTCTTCTAATGATTTGATTTTCTTATCATTGGTAGATTTGATAAAAACACTATGTTTTTCATATAATTTTTCTTCAATTTGATCCATTATGTCTGTTTTGGCAACACTACCAATTACTTTTGTTATTCTATTTTTGGAAATAGATCTTATGTGATGCAACAAAGCGAAAGAGTCATTTTCAAAAAACGGGTACTCTTTTTTTGTAATGGGTATTAAAACATCTTGAATTTCTTTAGGCAGGGAAGTAAGCGTTTTGTCTTTTTGTGAAGTGACAGGAACAACCACAAGTAAATTTTTATATTCTGCAAGAACAATTCCAGTGTGCGTAAGTGAGAACTCATAATCTAAGTTACTTGTTCCAAAATCGATACTTAAGACTTTTCCGCGACTAAATGATTCGGATGCAAAGGTAGTAGGATCAGATTTACCAGTGGCTTTGTTCTTTTTATAAAAAACTCGATTAGTACCTTTTTTATCCCCGTAAATGCCAAATTCATTTAGCACCCCCTGCCAAAGAATTGTCTTTATAGCTTCTTCTTCCGTTAAACGTTGTATTGCTTGTCCCGTATCAGCCAATATATTTTGCAGTTCATTTAATATAGTCAGGTTCGTGTGAGCTAACTTTGGGTTATTTTCATCAACTGCGTTTAGAATAGAAAATAATGATTTCGTATCAATTTTCGCCATAATTTTCCTCCATATGCTTTAATCAACGAATAATTCGACATCATTAAACATTTTACCTGCTCAACGGATAACAAAAAACACAGAGAGAAGATCTCTGTGTTTTTTTAGCCTGCTTCTACTTCTTTTATGAGTTGATGAAATGGAACAAAGGATTCTGCTTTTTCTTTAAAGAACACATCTTCGATTTGATGAAGCACCTTTCGTGCTTCTGTCTCTCCAAGACCCTTTAACGATTTTATCTCCTTAATACCATCAAGTTTATATCTGTCTTTTGGCATGACGTTATCGCCGTACCGATAAACATTTTCATGACCTGCTAGAAGCTGTGCAGTTCCAAGGGACTGCGAAGTTTGCCCGCTCATAAAAGCATCGGCTAGTTTCGGTGCCCAATATCCTGCGCCTTTGGCACTTTTTCTTGCTCCATCAGCAGAGAAAGGCTCTTTTGTACAACCAATACTTAGTACCTTAAATTCGCCTGGCTGCCAGCCAAGCACGCCAATTGCTTCCACAACAGCAGTACCCACTGGATTATTTGCCCACATTCCTCCATCTATTAAAGCCGTACCGCTTTCTGCAATCATGCTGGGGAAAAAGGTTGGGGCAGCAGATGTAGCACGAGCTGCTTCCACGATGCTTTTCTTGTAGTCATTTTTAAACCGCACATGATGAGCTGTCTTATACACATGCACTTCTCCTGTATCAAGGTTCATGGAAGGTACGACAACACGTGTAGAACATTCGCCGATTTTCTTTTCACCAAAACAATTCTTTAGAGCCTTATCCAATGGTTCTTCACTGTACTTTGCAGAGGAAAACCACTGAAGACCTTTTAAGATTCGATTACCTTTAAAAATGGCTGGACCATCGTTTTCATAAAAAGCAAGCACATCTTTTGCACTCATGCCACTTGCTAAGCCCAGTGCTATAATGCCGCCCGTTGAGGTACCAATGATCAGATCAAAGTAATCTCCGATATTCTCTTCTATGGCATCCTCAATACTTGCCAAGAATGATGCAGGAAAAACACCTTTAATACCGCCGCCGTCGATTGATAAAATTTTACGCATGCTTCTTCTTCCCCTTTTTTAACCGAATATGTTCTCCTCCGCCAAGCCACTCTCCTGTTGCATGCCACATCTCATAGTAATAGAGCCAAAGACTTGTCCAAGGAACGATTGTTTCAGCGATGAACATTTCCTTTGTCCACTCCTTCTTTCTTGGTCGAAACAGGCAAAGTTTTTCTCCTGGATAGATATGCGGGATTTTTTCACCCTCCCGCCGTTTTAGTTTTGGCGAGAGGACGATGACTTTTGGCTGCGTCATATCAATTGAATAAGAAATCTGCACGGTGTATGTAGCGCTCATATCTGTTGGTCTGAGATCTCCTGTCCAAATGACGGTATTTTTCTTCCAGCTTACAACAAAGCCTGGATATAACTGTTCCATTGCAATGACATGTTTTGATAAAGGCAGTTTATTGTCAAACCAAACCTTCTTACTCGCCATAGAATGTATTTTTCCTAACTGGGATAACTGGATCTTTTGCTGCTGCAACAAGAATGCCTGATGAAGCAATGCCAAGCGTATTTGCCGTTCTGCTTTTTCCCATGATATCACCTTGTTCTTTTAAACTTTCTGTGATGACATTCTCGCCAAACATTGCTTTAAGCTCTTTTGCTACTTCCGCAATACCTTGTAGCTTGTTAAGCTCGTCCCATTTTTGCTTGAAGTCGAGGATAAAGGTAACAAATGAAGTGTAAAGTTCAGGTTTATCATTCCACCGCTCGCTTAAATCCTCATTAGGATTGCTTGGATTGCAAACTTTCAGGCGATCTTCTTTTGAAATTTCAAAGAGTATTTTTTGCAGGATATCTTCGATGGTGCTATTTACGGAAAGATGCCCCGCGTAATGATTGCCAGCAAGCGTTGTAAGAACAATGCTAATTGGTGCAGAATCTGGGTGGTTTTCAAAATATACATCGCGGTAGCGTTTGATAAGCTGAACAGCCCGTTTTAATGGTGGCTTGAGATTTGGATTTTCATCATCGGGCAGCGGTTCGATGGTCGCCTCTGCATTTTTCTCGAAAAGGATTTTATCGTACTTTTCAGCCCGCTCATTAAACCACTCTCTATATCCGATTGGGTTGCTGTCTTTCCAGTCCTCCGCTTTTCTGTCAGGAACTTTCACGTTGGTGTTATTACCCTTATCCGTTGGATGAGCAGGCAATATATCCATGTGGAATTCATTGGCGTAATTTAGCCTGATGCAGCGATTTTTTCTTTCAACCATTTTCTTGTAGGTGTCGTCTTCTTTGAGGCGTCGTTCAATGGAGTCAAGAAGCTTGATCGGATCTTTTCCCTGCCAGTTTTCTTTAATTTCACAGACAAGATCAAGATCATACTCTTGTTTTTGCAGTGGTTTTACAGTAGTGCTGATGGCTAGAGATCCTTGAGGATAGATTTCCACATCTTTTCCTTTGAAGAATTTTTCATCTTCTGATAGCCAGGTACCAACGGCATTATAACGTTGTTCTGCCAGATTTCTCTGGGTTTTGCTGATTTGAAGCTTGTGACCCACACGTTGCAATAAATCATCCAACTGATTGCTAAAACTTCCGAACATAAAATTCCCCCTTACATCGAATATGTGTTCCCAGAGGTTATTATATCCTGACTGAAAATGCTTGGTCAAGATAAATATACGATATATAGATAAATATTTTAAAACAAATACTACATATTGTGTCATTAGATTTATTCCCTTTTTCTGCAAACGCCAAGAATCTTATTGACCGAAACAAGTTAGTTCTCTCGTGCAAAAAGCAAATCGATTTTACCCCATGGAAATAGCCGCATAGTTGCGGCTATTTTTTAAAACTAGATACAAGATTCTTTTCAGCTCTTTTTGGGTTGCAATTTCTCCTGCTATACAAAGCGATGTGATAACAATTATGATGAATTTTATAAGCGGTTTTACTATTATCATCTAGCATCGCCTGGAAATGAATATTAGCTGGAATAAAGTAAACATCAATATTTTCATCGCCCCGAAGGTATTTTCGAATGGAGCGATAATTACCATCAACAATAAGGATTTGCGGAGTTTCTGATAGTAATGGATATTCCACTGCAATGGACTAGTTTCTTTAATTTCGTAATATCCCAATGAATTGTATAATAGCTATTTGGATTATGGTTTAAACCGATATCCTGAGTAAATGTTTCATTTTCGAGAATGGTTAGCATAATCTTTTTATCATATTTTTTCTTTTTTAAAGCTTGTAATGCTTTTCTGTATTTTCGTATGGAAGTTTCCAATAGAGGATATTCGTTTACTATTGGTATGCCGCGAGATTTGAAGAACTCTCTTGATAAAAGCAGCTCAAAATAGGGTTCAAAATCATACATTTCGTTCATCAAATCGGTAAATTGATTTTGGACAATCGGATTAACATTCACCTATATTCCTCCTTTGTGAATATATATGAATGAAGGTTACGATTATTCATTGTGTATTGACCGCCGTATAGATGAAAAACGTCCTAATCAATACTTGAACATACGGATAACATTATTAGAAATAAATACACACTTATTAGGAACCTTTAACTGGATAAAAAGAATATGATTCTAACTCTTCATCAACTGACATGCTGTCAGTGCAACAAGAAAAAGCCGCCTTATGGCAGCTTAATTCAGCAGGATTATCAAAAAGAATTTGCTATCATAACTAGGTTTCGGGAGTCACTTCAATATCCTCGCTTGTTGCCTCTCAAATTATTTCAAAGTTCTCCTCCTGGCTTTTCTATTCTTTATTAGTCATTTTCTCTTTTCCTTACAGCTCTTTGATGTCTAATCGTACATTGAATTTATATCCGATGTTTTCAATAATACTGGTTAAGGTATCATTACCTAAGCCTTGAAAAGGTTTACTTAACACTAGCCCATTATTTGTAGCATATTCATGCCACTCATGCTCAGTTGAATAAGGAAGTTCAGCAAAATAAGTCGCCTCTAGAATAGATGTACTTTCACCTCTTAGTGGCTGAAAATTCCCCAATACTTCAAGCATCTTTTTGGTTTCCCATTTTTCATGGGCTTCTTCAAATTGCAGCCTTACTACCAATCGTTCCTCTTTTCGGTAATGCATTCTATCAAGAGGTTTTAAGACAATGATGTTTAAATCATGATGAGGGATTAAATTATATCTCTTGACAATGCTTTCTTCTGAGATGACATTATAGTCCATCTTAATGCCTGCAATTTGAAGGATTTCTTTTGTGGCACTAGGTCCTGTTCCTCCATAACCGCAATTACAGCCCCCTAGCCATGTTTCCCTTTCTGCATCGTCATCGCGTAGGATAAGATGATAGCTTTTCTCGGTGTCTTCTCTATTATCATTAATTACATAAATATCAGGCACTTTCTTATACTTAATTGGCATATCATCTTCATATTGA
Organism: Peribacillus saganii; assembly: GCF_003429095.1. Classification (GTDB taxonomy): domain Bacteria; phylum Bacillota; class Bacilli; order Bacillales; family DSM-1321; genus Peribacillus; species Peribacillus saganii. Next base: position 7,163 of record NZ_QVTE01000014.1, on the reverse strand, counting down.
TAGACTTCAAAGCTAGTGATATTCCCTATAAACTTAAGATTCGCCTTGACCCATTCCACAGCAGAGCGAGAAGAACCATTCCCGAATTTACGAATATACATCCAAACCCCTCCTTGTTTGCTACTAATCCAACTTATGAAGAGATGTGAACAAGTAGAACAAGTCATAACGGTTCTAGGTCGTTGCATTAAGCAAAAAAAATAATGATTGCTGAATAACTGATTGACCTCTATCACCAAATACCGTCTGGTTTGAAATACTATTCCAAGAGAACCGACTCCTTTTTAAACAATGATTGAAAAAGAAAAAACAAATCCCTTTAAATCGCGGTAAATAATTCCCATACCTTGTTTCATTTATGATAAACAACCTATACTTTTTAAAGAAGCAAGTAAGTCTTATATATAATAGTTGCAAAATGAAGCATTTAAATTTAGAAACAGGGAGACTAACCTGCTTCAAAAACTGTCTTTTACTTTGTTACTTTCATAACACCGATCATCCCCGCTTCCTTGTGTCCTGGAATTGTGCAATAAAATTCGTATATCCCAGCTTTTAGCGGTGTAAATTGTATAGTATTTTTGCTATTGGGCATCGCGTGTACATGTAATGGTGAGTTCGTCTTTACACTTTTAATGCTTGCATCTTTTATTTCGAGATCATGTTCAACAGAATCCATGTTATTTAGAATCAATGATACATTCTCTCCACTTTTAACGGTGATATTTGATGGTTTGTACTTAGTACCGATGGTCTCAATCTGGATGCTATTTGATTTCATATGATGCTCATGACCGCTCATCTCTTCTTTTGTTGCATTAACGTTTTTACTTAAAGAAAATCCAAATAGCAAATATGAGCCAAACGCTGCAACAACTAGCAATGGCTTAACAAACCAAAACAAATTAATTGTTTCCTTGCCAGATGAATCAGTTGTCTGAATGTAGAACAAAATTAATAGGGATAAAGAAATTGTAAGAAGGATGCATAAAATGATATTTTATTGCGCTAGATTTATCATCTCACCCAGCATTGCTCCCATCATCCCAGCCATTAAACCACTCATCATCCCTTAAATTGCCGAAAGAAAGCCGAAACGGATACCAATAAGCACACCTCCTGTAATGCCCAATGTCATAGATAAAAAAGTTGAATAAAACAGGCTCTCCTGATACATTGAACCAAATAGCACACCTGCTGTTAAGCCTGTGGTCATCGAAAAAGTCATAGATAATATCATCCCACTCATGTGAGGGATTTTACTTTTAAATTTAGAACCTTTTAAACAAATTAAAATAGCTTGCAATAATAATGTACCTAAAAAGTAGTAAGAAAAACTATTCATAAGATCACCCCTTAGTTCATTCTTATGCAGCATAAAAATGGTACATGCTTTTAACAACGATCTCTGGAGGACTTAAATGCTTAAAAAAATAGGACTTATTATAATCATCCTCTCACTGCTACTTACTGGTGTTTTTTTCTTATTGATAAAACATAACTTACCGCGTTCATATCATCATACATTTACAGCGAGTACTGAACTAAAGGGAGAAAACATTAACGGGATGAATCTCTTTGATAATATTAACGATAAGAAATTTCTAGATAAATATGGAGAAGAGCTACTTGAGAGCGCTAATAATGAAAATCATAAGTATTTTAAAATAGACAGCGATATTGAAATTGCAGTAAATAAGTACGGGGAAATCGTACGGTTCATTGTTGGTCGAGATGTAGCTACCTCAAAAGGAATAAAGGTTGGAGACTCCGTTAAGAAAGTCAAATCCGCATACGGCAAAAACTCCTACTTACGCTCAGAACAGGGAGTAAACATCTTAGGTTATGTGGATAAAAAACGGAACCAGTCCATCGAATTTTGGCACGTTCAAAATATGGTTATATTTTATCGTTTTGATCACAATTCCATGAAGTGATGTAACTTTATTTAAAATGTGCAGATTCTAAGGAGTTTTGTTTATTCCGTTTTTTTTAAAACAGTCTGGGTAGAAGGAAAATGAAATCTCTTTATAAGGAGGATATTAAATGACCCAGCAACAATATGAAGAATGTATCCGAGCTTGTTTAGAATGTATGGAAGCTTGTAATGTTTGCTTCGATGCCTGTTTAAAAGAGGACCATGTACAAATGATGGCAGAATGCATTCGCTTAGATAGAGAATGTACGGATATGTGTGTTTTTGCCGTAAAAGCCATGCAAACAAATAGCCCATTTGCTAAACAAATCTGCAAGCTGTGTGCAGACATTTGTGAAGCATGCGGGAACGAATGCAAAAAACATGACCACGATCATTGCCAAAAATGTGCTGAGTCATGCTTTAGATGTGCAGAAATGTGCCGCAAGATGGCTGCTTAAGATTGAAACTATCAGGGCTACTATTCATAACGATAGTAGCCTTTTTGTATGATCGGGAATTATTTCTTGTATGTTCCAATGTAACAAATTACAATGATGAAGAATTTACAAACTGTGAGGAAACTATGAACAGCAACGAAAAGAAAAGTAAGCGGAAAATCATCATACGATTATTACTGTTTTGTATTATCTTATTTATCCTTTGGCTACTGTTTATATTTTTGTTTATGTCAAAGGACAGAGATATTCAACCCAGGGAAGTTTCTAACACAAAGCATGTACTAGAACAAAAGAATGCTAGTGTAAATCGTAATGATACAGGCAATGCTAACATCGAATTACCCAGCCAATCAAGTGAAGAAGCAGGTGTTGAAGTAACCCCTGATCCATACGCTATTTCAAAGGATAGTAGCCTTAAACACAAAGAAATTACAGATATTAGAAGTAGAATGAAAGAGCCCAACATCAACATGAAATCCCCGAAAAAGAACGTTGGAAATAAAGAGGCTTTCATCTATTTTTCTCATAACCGTGAATCCTTTCTGCCGTACTTTTCTAATGCCACTAAACCTGAAATGGCTTATCATTCCGCCTTCAATGTAAGTTTAGTTGGTGAACGTTTAGGAAAAGCTCTTAAACATTATGGAATAAGAAATAATGTTAGTGATGCTGATATCATCACTATGTTAAATGAGATGAATTTGGATTTTGGTCATTCATACGATATGTCGAGACAATTAGTGTTAGAGGAAAAAAAGAAGAACCATCACGCGGAAATTTTCTTTGATATCCATCGAGATGCACTTCGAAAAGAAAATACCACTGCTGTTATTAACGGAAAAGCCTATGCGCAAATCTTATTTGTTGTTGGAACTGGTCATCCAAACTATCAAGCTAACTTGGAATTTGCTAATACCCTTCATAGGTTATTGGTTGCAAATTATCCTGGTCTGTCAAAAGGAGTCTTATTAAAGGATAACACCCAGGGGAATGGAGTCTATAATCAAGACCTATCGCCTAAAAGTGTCATTGTTGAAATTGGCGGGGTTGATAACAAGTTAGACGAGCTGTACCGTACAGCTGACGCTTTAGCCCATATGGTAAGTCAGTACTAATTCGGGTGCAATGTGCACCCGATCTTTTTGATTCGTTTCTTCTGCAAACTTTCTCCACAATTATTCGTTACAATTAAGCAATAACCAAGAAAGGTGATAACGGTTTGAAAACGCTGACCGCGGGACCCGTTTTACCATTGTATTTAAGGAGAATTACTCATGAAGAAAGTGCTGTTAGTGGATGATGAAATGCGTATGCTCGACCTATTAGAATTATATTTAGCACCGCATGGCTTTTCGTGCATTAAAAAGAATTCAGGTTCGGATACCCTTTCATTCTTACGAAAAGAAGAGGCTGACTTAGTGATCCTTGATGTCATGATGCCAGAAATGGATGGATGGGAAACATGCGAAAGGATAAGGCAATTCTCGGGTGTTCCAATCATCATGCTGACCGCAAGAAGCGCAGATGAGGAAATGGTTAAGGGATTGAAAAAAGGAGCAGACGATTATGTGACTAAACCCTTTAACGAGGAGGTGTTACTTGCCAGAATGGAAGCACTTTTACGCCGTACTAATAATATCCCCAAAAATAATCTTTCGTTCAAAGGTCTATCTTTGGATGAATCGGCATTTGAAGCCTTTTATAAAGACGAGCCTATTCCGTTTACACCAAAGGCATTTTCTCTCCTGGGGCTTTTATTGCAATCGCCTAACAAGGTCTATTCAAGGGAATTTCTTTTATCAACCCTTTGGAGTGTTAGCACAGAAACCGAAGATCGAACCATTGATTCTCATATTAGAAACATCAGGGAAAAACTGCGCCATGCAGGCTTCCCAATTGATCAGCACCTGAAAACCGTTTGGGGTGTTGGCTATAAATGGAGCTCTGAAGAGTCATCATGAGTTCGGTCATTGTTGATTGGTTAACTACTAGCGGACCCTTTGCCATTTTTATTAGCATTTTACTCAATGTTGTCATAAGTGTCGCTGGAGTTATCCCAAGTGTTTTCATCACGGCTGCTAATATCACAGTATTTGGGTTTGGGACAGGACTTGTTATTTCTTTTCTTGGAGAGTGTATAGGAGCTTTGGTCAGTTTTTGGCTGTACCGAAAAGGCATTCAGCGGTTAAATCCTAGAATATTAAACAAAAATAAATGGCTCGTGAAGCTTCAACACACACATGGTAAAGATGCATTTTTCATCATTTTAATGCTGAGAATTCTTCCCTTTATTCCCTCTGGCATGATTAACCTGGCGGCAGCTTTAAGTAAGACAAGCATAACGCTTTGCTTTATTGCCAGTTCCCTTGGGAAGCTTCCTGCGCTATTGATTGAAGCTTATTCAGTCCAACATGTACTGGAATCCACAATGAGCGAAAATATTATACTTGCTGTTATAGCTTTTGTTATCTTTATCATCTTTTATATCGTAAGAAAAAGAAATCAGTCGAAGTAAACAATCCTCGGAGGTAAAAATGAAATTCTTAAAATGGTTATTAACTTCTGCTTTAGTAAGTCTTTTCCTAACGGGGTGCGCGGGTGAAGAGGCAACACAAAACAAATCTGACAGCACACCAATGTACGAAGAAACAAAGGAAGTGGAGCTGGAACATCTACACGGGATGGGCTACGCTGGAAATCAAAATGACATCTACTTTGCAACGCATTTTGGCTTGGTAAAATACTCGAAAGAGAAGTGGTACACATCAAGCAATGAAAAACACGATTATATGGGTTTTCAGCCAACAAAGGAAGGATTCTATTCCAGCGGTCACCCTGGAGCAAGGCTCTAACTTAGAGAATCCATTGGGTCTGATTAAAAGCACAGATGAAGGTAAATCATTTAAAAAGCTTACCTTGTACGGCGAAACAGACTTTCATTACTTAGCTGCCAGTTATAACAGTAAGGTTATTTATGCACTGAATGAACAGCCTAATTCACAGCTTAAATCATCAGGTCTATTTTTTACCGAAGATGAAGGAAAGAGCTGGAGAGAAAGCAAGATGTTAGGTTTTGAGGGCGATTCCATTTACGGGATTGCGGCGCATCCTGATAAACCTAATATAGTGGGTATCGCTTCAAGTAATGGTTTATTCCTATCCGATGATTACGGGGAGACGTTTAAGCTTTCTTCTAACGAAAATCAAATTACGGCGTTAGAGTTCCAGGAAAATTCTTTGCTGTATTCTTCATTAAAGTCAGGTTCCATTGAGCTACATAAACAAGATTTAACTAATCAAAAAGACGTAAAGATCGATATTCCAACTGAAATTAATGATAAAAATCCAGTTATGTTTATCGCATCCAACCCTAAAAACAGGGAAGAAATTACGCTTGTTACACACAATAATGAAGTCCTTCAAACAGAGGACAACGGTACAACCTGGGATAATCTGACCGACTAACCGAAAAAAGACTGCTATTTGGCAGTCTTTAATTCTATCTTAAATTGCAAAAGCACCCGTTTGTTTAAGAACAATTTTTCACAATCTTTCCTTTACCATCCCATTCCAAATACCATTATTGTTTCAAACGGACACTATATAATCTCATTGCCCCAAGACTGCCTTCCATTTCAAAAATTCCATTTTCAATCATTTTTTGTAACCGATAGTTTATGAAAGTATCGCTTATATACTGGTCTAAATGTATATGACCAAGGACATCTCCAATTAACCTTAATGATTTAAAAAATTCATTTGCTTTACGTTTACCGTGGAGTTTTTTCGCTCTATTTATAATAAGGTCGTCAAAATAGTTTTCAGGAACACTTTGTACAGTTTCGTTTCTCCAAATTCTTAATGTTTCTATTTTTTTAGTGAGAGAAAGCCATTCCTTTTCATATTGATTCCTTTCATGTTGGGTTAGAGGGGAATGGTCCTGTCGTTGTTTTTCGTAAATCGCTCGGAGATTATCTGGAGATAATTCGCCAGTATGTGCAATCGTATATTTCCGTTTCCCTTTACTAAATAGTTCAATAAATCCCTTTGTTGCGTTCATAACGAAAATATCATTATTTTTTTCCTTTAAAAGATCCACGACAAAACGAAGTCCCGTCTGCTCCTCAGCATTTTCAGCAGCCCACAAATAAATAGGAATATCTTCTTTAATAGACATAATTTGATTAACAGCTCTGTTGAAGCTTTCCTTAAATTCATCGAACTCTCCATCTTCATCAGACAAGTTATTTTGCAACCAATTATACCTGGACTGCTTTCCAACTTCTTCATTAAATTTCCAGATTGGAGCGATAGAGAACATTTCTCGAATACAAATGACCTTTTCGTCTTTATACGCTCCCAGTTGCTTTAATACTTGTCTAAAACATCCCGCAGCAGAATCCCCGAACAGAATATGAACAACCTTGATGGGTCCTTCTATTTTATTTTGCTGCTGTTCAGTAGTCTCGAAAACCGCTTTGTATGCGTTTTTCATAGCTTTAATAAACTGTTCCTCAGAATACTCTTGCTCGTTCAAATAATGTATTTCCTTTAAAATATGACTAAGAAGCAACTTTGCGTCTCTCTCTCGTAATTCCTTTACGATCTTGTTTATTTTCTCTATTTCCATAAAAGAATCCTCCATAAGTATAATTCCTTACCTTACAAGTCAAGATATCTTTTGATTATCTCAATATATCAGAATTCAGGGTATTGGTAACTAATTCCTTGTTTAACTAACCTCCCTCAATGAAGAAAGGAAAATCTCACGTTTTCTCCTGTTTTCT
>NZ_QVTE01000013.1 GCF_003429095.1 Peribacillus saganii | reverse complement strand
ATCGCAACACAAGGTTGCGATGGCACTTGATCGCAACACAAGGTTGTGACGGCCTTTGGTCACAACATTCGAGGGGCTTTATTTTTCCTCCGGAAAAAAAGTTGCTGGGCGCTGAAGCTAAACATATGTGCATGTAAGAAAGCTATCATGAAAAAAAGCCTTGCATCTAGTCTGGGCAAGGCTTTTTGCTGAATGATTTTATCCCACCAATACCTTATAAGCCTGGTAACCAAAAAAGATACCGAATCCGATTAAAGAAAGCCCTGAAATAACAGATATTAATGCAAGTATACGGCTGGTTAAAAACCTTCGGAAGCTGCTTGCGACACATGCCATCGTAATGTCCCATATTAAGATTCCGGAAAATATTGCTCCGCTATATAATAACAAATGGCCAAAATCATAAGAGTTTGCAGCATTAGCGAGAACCGATCCGTATATTCCAAGCCAAAACAGGATTGTGAGCGGATTAGACAGCGACATCAAAAAGCCTGAGAAAAAGGATTTGAAAAGTGAATCTGTTTTATTACGCCTATTAGCCTCTATTTTACCTGCACTCATGATGCTTTCTACACCTGTATAACAAAGTACAAAGAACCCAAACAGCCAGAGAAAAGTTTTCATAAATGGAGTTTCTAAAAAGTATACAACTCCAAAATATACGAGAGCCATGTAAATGGCATCGGCAAGGGCAGCTCCTAGGCCCAGGATCCAGGCATGCATAAATCCGTTCTTAATTCCTTTATCAAGCTGTGCTGCATTGATCGGCCCGATTGGTGCAGCAAGAGAAAGGCCCAAAAATACATATCCAATTAATACACTCATATTTTCCCCCCGTTACAACATTGCTTCAATGGTCTGCTCGTACAATTCTATTCAGGTTTTTACGCTTGTACTACAAATTTTTTTGCAGATCAGCGGGGATTTTCTAATTTTTTGAGTGCTTGCACTCATCCTTAATAAATGCTATAATGATTACTGCGATGAGCTAATTTGTGTAAGTCGATAGACAAGCCCTCGGGTTAAACGTTTGGATGTGGCCGAACGGTTTATCGCCTCAAAACGCATCAAAGACGTCTGCTGTGTGCAGGCGTCTTTTTAATATCTATTTTTATGGTATGTAATTTTAAATCAAATGCATAAACGGAGCCTTTAATGCTGGAAGCTAAACAGTGGGCCTTAAGTCACTTGACTGGCTATCCTTTATTGGTAAGTATATTATTAAACATGAAAAGTGTTTTTCCGATATAATCTTTCTAACCGGAATCCAGTGCCAGAGGCGAAACAATCGTTTTATTTTATTTTAGGGGAGTGCTAACTTGAATTCTATTTTAAAAGTTGCCAATTATTTTTCTAATAATGCGCAATCATTGGCTATGGAAATTGTAGATAGCGTTCTTTTAAAATTAAATCTGGATATCCCTGAATGGGAAAGAAAGAATGCTGTCAAAGTTTATACCGAATTTCTTGGATTTTTAGGTGCATCACTTTCAAACGGAGAACTTGATAAGGTGCCAAAAGGACTTATTGAATGGAGCAAGAAAAATGGGGAGCGCGAAGCCTCTTCGGGAGGAAGGATTTCTGAAATCATACGGCGCTATCCAGAGACAAGGGCCGTCTTTACAGAATTAATTACCACGACCACTGAGGAACATCAATTAGCGATGGAACAATTCGTTTATATCATTACCCGGTTAAACTATATGCTGGATTTAAGTATAAGCGAAACGATAAAAGCGTTTGAAACTCTGACTGAGGAGATTATCAAAAAGGCTCAAAATGAAGTGGTGGCATTATCAGCCCCAATTGTTCCTATCCAGGATGGCATAGCCGTTTTGCCGTTAATTGGCGCCATAGATACTGAACGGGCAGAATTTCTGATGGAGAACGCTATACCAAAAGTTATACAGTTAAATATCCAATGTTTAATTATTGATTTTTCTGGTCTAGCAACCATTGATACGTCTGTTGCCAATCATTTATTTAATATTCATTCCGCTCTGCGGCTGCTGGGTATAAAGGCGATTATCACAGGGATACGTGCTGAGCTGGCGAAGGCGGTTGTAAGCTCTGGAATCGATTTATCCTCCATTCGAACTTATGCCAATGTAAAACAAGCTATTGAAGCTATGTGATACGCGCATTACAATTCAACCGAAAATCCGGAACGCAAGGTGTTTCGGTTTTTTACTTATAGGACCAACAAATGAATCTCGTAGTCTTTCAATATTAGCTCTATTAACTTTTGGGTAAAGAAGTCATAAACAAATCTTTCCATTAATAAGATACTTCATATGAAAAGAACATTGAGGAGAGAGAAATGAACGCCTTAAAAGCAAAAGCAATCATTCTTATTTTATTAACCGCAGTCCTGGGAACATTGGTCTTCATGTGGCTAAACGGTTCAGGAGGATCGTTTGAAAAGGAGCTGACAATACTCGAAAAATACTATTCACCAAATCCTGAGGAAAAAGCACTTGGCATCAAAACAAAAGAACCTGCTAATATACATATGTCTTCAGAAGGTCCAACCTGTGCTATGAAATTCAGCAATGAACAAATATTTGTTTTGGATTGTGACAAATATCTCGACTATCAGATTGGGGATGAGGTTGTCATTTCTCATCAAGATGGAAAGGTAACAGAAATAAGGAAAAAAGAGTGACTCTGCAGGTTATAGTTGTGCAATCAAAATAACAAAGCTCATCCGGAGTCACAAGGCCGGAACACATGAGGAGTTTGTGTTCCGTCTTTATGACGGAGGCTCCTGCAGGAGATCAAGTTAATGTAACAAGCAATATTGCGAAAAAGGGAATTCATTCGATAACGACAAATTAAGCCGAAAACCGACATAAGCCTAATCATAACAACAGGTCAATTAAAGAAACTCTGTTTTCCGGCATAGAGGCAGTTCCGCAAGAATCTTTCCCCGGCCGTTTTTAAATGATTTTCCCTTTCAGAATTTCTGCCATAATTTGAGCTGGATCTCCGGTTAGATTGTTATGGTATTTCGACAATTGATCCTGAAAAACTTGCAGCCTTTGTTGGTCCTGTAAGATTGCAAGCAATTGTTCCTCCAAGGAAATACTTTGTTTATTCCAATCTTTTAAATGTAATACCATTCCTAATTTATTTAGCTGATGCAGGTTAATTTCCTCTTGGCCGGGTAAGGTGTGGTAGATAAAAATTGGTTTTCTCTTGAATAGGCATTCGCTTATCGTAACTCCGCCCGGTTTTGTTAAGATAGCATCCACCCGCTCATAAAGTTCATTCATTTTTTTTCTGCATTTAATATAATTCAGGGGAATGATGTGGCGAGCGTGAAGATTGTGAAGTTTATGGTATAATTTCCGATTTTTTCCGCATAACACGTAAAACTGAATGGTCCTGTTCCCATCCATTTTCTTAATCAGTTTGTCCATCGCCCCAACTCCAAGGTTTCCGCCGCATATCAAGATGGAAAGGGGCGAGACAGCAATATTATCCTCCCGTTGCAATTGCTTCTTGGAAATATCAGCATGGATTGGTATACCTGTCATAAAAATCTGATCGTTCCTTGTACCTTTTTTCAGCAGAAAATTTTTTGCTTCGGCAGTGGGGACGAAATGATAATCAATCTGCTGAATCCCCCAGAATTGATGAATGAAATAATCTGTATATACATTAATTACGGGGATGGAAATTTCTCCAAATACCTTAAGTCTGCTAAGCATATAGGAGGGCAGGGCATGGGTGCAAACAATCATGTCCGGCTTTTTTTCCGCAATCAGCTTCCTCATATAACGTAAAAACAATGTTTCATATAGCCTGAAACGTTTGTCCTTGTCTATATTTTTATAAACGCTGCTGTGATAAAGAGAACTATAAAATTTGGGCAAAGCATGAATGAACTTAAGGTAGGCATAAGAGATCAAGGCTTCCGTTTTACCGTAGCTGTATGAAAGAATGTCTATTTTTTCGCAATTAACTTCATTTAGCCTATTTTTCAGGCCTTCCATTAACGAGTTTGCCACCTCGTGGTGGCCTGAGGATATTTTCAAAAAAGGGAGAAACAAAACAGTTTTCTTGTCTTCATAAGCTGGCATTATAACACCCACTTTTCTTCTAGTTGGAAAAACAGTCCCTTCTGTCCATCAATTACCGGGCCAACTGGCGGCATTTATCATGTATAATCATTAGGAGGGGTGATAAAGTGAAAACCTTACTGATTGCAGCTTTTGTTGCAATGATATTTTATTTAATTAGACGGGCCTACAAAAATACCACTGATATTGTACTCAATCGTATTCCAATTGAAAATAACGGTCCCGTTTTAAATATTCTCCAGCTTTCCGATCTTCATCTTGAAAACATCTCCATTTCTCCTTCAGAGCTTTATGAAAAACTAAAAGGAGAACCAATCGATATTATTGCGTTAACCGGTGATTTTCTAGATCGTAAACGTACACTTCCGAAGCTTGCTCCATATTTAAAAATACTAAATCAATTAAATGCCAAGCATGGTATTTATGCTGTTTTTGGAAATCATGACTATGTACTGCGCGGTGAAAATTTCCAAAAGCTTAGAGACATTCTAGAACAGAACGGCTGTAAGGTTATGCAAAATGAAAATACAACCCTTTTTGTCGAGGGGAATCCTGTCAATATTATTGGCATTGATGATTTCAGCACAAAAAGAAGCGACCTTAAAGCTTCGTATACAGGCATTAAGCCCGGAACAAATCTTGTATTAACGCACGACCCGAACCTGGTTCTTCATATGAAAGACTATCATTTTGATTATTTATTGTCCGGCCATTTTCATGGGGGGCAAATATGCTATCCTAAAGCGTACCACCTTGTGAAAATGGGTAAGCTTGTAAGGATGAACATGATTAAAGGCCTGCACCAGCAAGATGGAAAGCCTTTTTATATTAATGAAGGCCTAGGCCAGACCGGAGTAAACATTCGTGTTGGAAGCCGTCCTGAAATCACATTGCACCAATTTTCACTCGGGATTGCCCAAACAGATTCGTTGCCGGCCATTTAATGCTTGAGTATTCTGAAATGACCCATGTTCACCATAAGCGGTGATATGGGTCATTTTAATACTTTACATAATACTGATATAGTAAACCGCTGTTTTATGCAGACCAGACTACAATAGAGGATCAATGCAATGATTTTTAATGCAGCAGCCTTTCTTCCTCAGCCTCTTAATTTTTATAAATATGAATAAGCTTTTCCTTAGACATAAATAAATAGCTTGGAGCGCCTTGTTTGACCAGTTTTTTCATCGATGGCTTCGAGACAGACAGGCACATGATCGGTAAAAACGAAGCCCATTTCAGCCATTTATAAACGGGATGGGCAATGCATCGAACCTCAAAACCCAGCCTCTCACAGCCTCTGTTTAACGTAGTGATTCCAATGATTCCCTTTATCTCATTTTCATACTTGTGGCTGCTGATATAAGCTTCAATACCGGGCAGCGACTTTTGAACTTTTTCATACACAATTTTCGATTTTTTTAGTTCACTGCTGATATGCTTTAATTCATTCAATAATCTTACATTATGCAGATGGATTTTAACCAGCGTGTCATTTTTTTTGATCTGTGTCCCATCTGAAAGTGTAATATCACGGCCTTTGTAGCATGTCAGGCGGACCCTGAAAATATTACTGGTCTCATCCGTATCAGGAAGGCAGCAAAGCCGTGTAAATTTTAAATACAAAGGATCCAACACATTCCAAACCGATAAAACATACCCTCTCATCTTTCTCTTCCTTTTTGTTTTTGTTATTAGTTTAGGAAATGTCTATGTTTTTATATCTGGTTTTATTTGTAAGGTTGCCAGCACAGGCAGGTGATCTGAAGCCCGAATGTCTGACTTTATCACTTGGCAATCTATCGCTTCCATTTCCTTGCCGGTGAATACATAATCAAGCCTTCGAAATGGCCGGGCTGATGGAAAGGTGTTTCCTCCACGCCTGTCCTGATTAGCTTGCACCCATGCATCATGAAGTGACCGTGTAACTTTTTTCCAGGCAATTGAAAAGGGTGTCATATTCCAATCTCCCATGACTAAGGAGGGGCGTTCACTTTTTTTCACTGCGTCTACGATAAAGGAAGCTTGTTTTTGGTGGAGGAATGGGGCCAAACTTAAATGAGTGGTAAACACGGTAACCTCATGTTCGCCAGCTTGTACAGTTACCTCCAGCAGAGCCCTGTCTTCAACAACATTTGGCAAAAAATCAAACGGGTGGTTCTCAGATTTTACAATTGGGAACCTGGTGAGTATGGCATTTCCGAATTGCCGGGTATTCATTCCCTTTGGGGTACTAATTGTGACGGCAGGCCCAAAAACGAAATTCATATCTAACTCTTTTGCCAGATATAAGGCCTGATCCTCAAAATGGCTTCTGGACGAAAAGTATCGATCGACTTCATTTAGGCCGATAATGTCGGCGTCAGACTTTCTAATTACTCTTGCGATTCTGAACAAATCCAGCTTTTTATCGGTACCTCTCCCTTGGTGGATATTAAATGTCAGAACTTTTATCACCATATGTCACCAACCTGCAAATTCAATTTCTATTGATAGCTTTTTCAACCCTTAAAAAATTTATTAAAAATATCATGAGTTGCCCTGATTATGAAAATAGTAAGTGTAGAAAAGGTAACCGGAATTGTGAAGAGAAAAGGGTGGATAAATTGGAAAACGGGACAAAACTAGGTAAACCAGTGCTATTGCTCGTGATCGATACCTTAATGGATGCTCCATTAAAGCAAGCGATAAGTGAGGGGAGGGCCCCAGTGTTAAAGTTTTTAGTCGAAAACGGTCAATACTTTCCTGATATAATTGCACCTTTCCCGACTATGTCAGTGAATGTCGATACGACCTTGCTTACCGGGACGTATTGCGATCAGCACCGGCTGCCTGGGCTGACCTGGTTTAATCAGCAGGAAAATCGGCTGATTAACTATGGAACCCATTATCGGGAACTTTTGAAACTGGGGCTTGGGAGATCCATTGAAGATGTCTTATTTAACATGAATGAGAACCATATAAGTCATCAGGTCGTCACTATTCATGAGGAGCTTCAGAATAACAGCAAGGAATCCGCATCAATAAATGCCCTCATTTACCGTGGAAATACTGAACATCATCTTAAACTTCCGAGAACTTTAACATTTCTTATTAAAATTCCGAAAAACCTGTTGGCGAAAGCCCCAAAGGTATTTTCATTTGGGGCTTTGGCTAAAATAAACCCTTCAAACCGGTACCAGCATTTTTTTCAAAAGCTTGGAATAAATGATTCTTCTTCAGTACAGCAGTTAACTCAGTTAATAATTAATCAGAGGCTGCCGAATTTTTCCATTGTGTATTTTCCCGATCTTGACCAAAGCGTACATAAAAATGGCAGGTTGGATGTTACCGGAATTGAAAAGGCGGATAAGCATTTACAAAAAATATTTGATTTGTATGAATCCTGGGAGGCTGCCCTTTCAGCAAATATCTGGATTGCAATGGGGGATAATGGACAAGCCTGGGTTAGCGCTAACAAGGAGGAGGCGCTTATCGATTTGAGGAAAATGCTAGGTTCCTTCAGAATCATGAAGGAAGGCAAAGGTGTTCAAGTTAAAGACCAACTTGTTCTGGCCGTGAACGATCGCATGGCCTATATTTATACGCTGAATCCAAATGATGTTGCAGTTGAAACAGTCGTGGAAATATTGCAGGAAGACAGCAGAATAGATGTAATTGCCTGGAAAAAGGAGCAGTCGACTGCAGTCAGGTCAGGAGTGCGGAAGGGAGAGTTGTTATTCCGGCCTGATGGGGAATTTATGGATAAATATGGACAGTCATGGTCGCTTACAGGCGATTTAAACGTGCTGGATATTAAGCAGAGTGATCAAGGCATTGAATACGGGGTATATCCGGACGCACTTGCAAGAATCCATAGCAGTCTAAATTCCCATGAAGGTGATTTTTTAATTGTAAGTGCCAAGCCTGGGTATGAGTTCATTGGTGAAGGGTCACCAAGTCATGTCGGAGGTGCTGGTCATGGTGGATTGCACCAACAGGATACATTGGTGCCTATGATTGTGACCGGCACCAATACAAAACCGCCACATTTGCGAATCGTCGATTTAAAGGGCTGGATTTTGTCCTTGATTGAATAAATAATGCAGAACTTGACGAAGCTCCTCCGAACATATGGGAGCTTCTTTTTCTTTAAAAAAGGGGATTCATGTAAATGAACTGGTTATAATATCCTCCAGCTCTTCAAAAATTAAGGTTCTAGAATTAACCGGATCGCTCATGCTCGAGCCGCGTGTATATCCGAATTAGCGCCATTACATTAGCACTGTTAAGCAGTTTCTTTCAAGTTCTGGCTGAATAAGACCATTAAGGCTATCAAAATATATGTCAACAATTACCTCGGTAGAATATATAATTTATCCTCAGCATCATATTTGCCACTTTCATAAATTTGTCAGGGTTTCTAACATAATCTATAAACATTAATCTATCCGGTATCTATCCGATTTCCAGTTTTTATCGTCTAAGAATATTTAGAGCCTTCCATAAAAATAATAAAAAAATCAATCAGTTAAAGGAGCAAAAACAATGCCCGAACTGCCGGAGATGGAGCTTTATAGACTGGAATTAAGCAAGCATTTTATTGGCAAGCCGATAACAGGGGTTGAGATAAACAGAGAAAAATCGGTTAATATGCCGGTTCCCCAATTCACTTCTGCACTGGAGAGAAAAAAGATAATAGGGATAAGACGGAGGGCAAAGTATCTTATTTTCGACTTAAGCTCTGGAGATCATTTACTGCTGCATTTAATGCTTGGAGGATGGATGTTTATTGGCAGTGACAGAGTCAGCCCTGACCGAACCAAACAAGTAATTCTGTCATTCGGTGAAAAGAAGTTATTTTTCATAAATCTAAGGCTTGGGTATCTTCATTTAGTAACTCCAGATGAATTAGATAAGAAACTCGCTGTCTTGGGACCTGAGCCCTTTGATCCAAAATTTCAATTAACTGATTTCCAGGAACGGTTAAGCAAGAAGCGTGGCGTACTCAAATCGATTTTAATTGATCCTAAATTCATTGCAGGAATTGGCAATTGTTATTCAGATGAAATATGTTTTGAGGCACGGCTTCGGCCAACTAAGAA
The DNA here is from genome assembly GCF_003429095.1 of Peribacillus saganii. Taxonomy (GTDB): domain Bacteria; phylum Bacillota; class Bacilli; order Bacillales; family DSM-1321; genus Peribacillus; species Peribacillus saganii. The sequence goes on along the minus strand of NZ_QVTE01000013.1, from coordinate 17,705 downwards.
AGCAGCAGATTTAACTGACCATAAGATTCAATCACTTTTTAATGCAATCAAACCTACTTTGTCGAGAGCCCTTCAAATCGGCGGTTATATGGATTATCCCCTATATGTAAATGATACAAAGACAGGGTGCTATAACGACCATTTCCTGGTATACGAATGCGAAAATCTGCCGTGTAAACGATGTGGTACTTTGATTGAAAGAACTGACATTTCAAAACGTAAATCTTTTTTTTGTCCCAGTTGCCAGGACTAGGAGAAGAAGGGAAGCGGATATACAGCATCGCTTATAGAGTGGGCGATGCTTTTCTTTGTCATTGAAAATAGTTAAAAGTTCATTTTGATTCGGGATTTGTACGGCTATATAATGTTAGAATTCTCTAAAAATACTTGATAAATAGGGAAGTATACGATATATTTCAGATAAATCAGAAATATATTGGAGAATAAATTATGCCAATTCCTAAAGATAGTAAGCTTCAGAAACGGATGTCAGCAAAAGAACGAGCGTTAGAACAATTAAGAATATGGATTATTGACGGAACCATTGAACCCGGAGAAAAATTATACGATGGGGAGATTGCAGAAAGTATTGGAATTAGCAGGACTCCTGTTCGAGAAGCGCTGCAAATCCTGCAGCATGAGGGTTTTGTGATCATGCAACCTGGTAAAGCAACAATCGTTTCATCTATTGAAAAGGAAGATGTACTGAAAATTTATCCTCCGCATGCTGCGCTCCATTCGTTGGCAGCCGAAGAAGCTGCAGGAAAAATAACGTCGGAACAGATAGAAAAACTTAACAAAATTAATCGAGAATACGACTCAGCCTTGCATCAAAATGACTCAGTTGCCGCAATGGAGTTAGATGAAAAATTCCATGATTTAATACTGACCATTTCTGATAATCCATTTATTTTAGATTTTTGCTCTATACTCCAGCTCCATATTCGTCGCTTTAAATACATCTTTTTAAACCAACATATGGAAGGGAAAAATGACTCGATAAATGAGCATCAAATAATCATTCAAGCGTTTTCAGGCAAAAATCCAAAGCTGGCATCCGAAATCATGAAACAAAACTGGTTAAGGCCAATGAACCAGGTTTATTCTGTGTTGGCAGAAGGAAAGAAGTGAATTGCATGACAACAAAAAAAATTCACCCGAATATCTTCGTATATTTCCTACTATTGTTAGTTCCATTATTTTGGGGCGGTGCATTCGGGACTGCCAAGCATATAATTACTGAAATTCCTCCCTTTACTGCCGCAGGAATCCGGTTTGGCATTGCAGGAGTTATATTGGTAATAATAACGGTCTTAAAACGAGAATGGAAATGGATTTTGCTCCGAAAATCATGGCGGGGTTTATTCATGATGGCCATGACTGGAATATTCTCATATAATGCTTTCTTTTTCATTGGTTTACATTATACATCAGCAATCAACGGATCATTGATTATCGCTGCGTCGCCAATCTTTATTACCATTGGAGCTGTACTATTTTTAAAAGAAAAATGGAATAAACTGCACGGTGCCGGCTTGCTGATATCTTTAGCTGGTGTGCTGCTCGTTATTGCAAACGGATCATTAAAGCTTCTGTTTTCGTTCACCTTTAACCTAGGTGACATTTTATTTTTGGCAGCCTTATTGAGTTGGGTCATTCATGGCTTAATTGGAAAAGCGGTGATGCGCAATGTTTCTCCGTTATTCACAACGGCTGCCACAACGATTATCGGTTCAATATTTTTATTGATTTGTTCGCTCTTTGAGAATGGCTGGCAACATATTGCAAAAATGTCAACACAGTCATGGATTGAAATGATATACCTGATCGTTTTCGCGTCCGTGATTGCATTTTTTCTTTGGAATATGGGTGTTCAAAAAATTGGGGCAAGCAAGGCTGGCATTTATATGAACCTGGTGCCCATAAATGCAGCCTGGATTTCTGTGGTTTTCTATGGTTCAACGATGACATGGGTTCATGCAATAGGAATCGTCCTGGTCATTATTGGGGTCTATCTGGTTACATTTGGGGGCGGGAACCGGATTCGGATGCTGCAAAAACAAAATAGCAAAATGACACTTAATCAATGAATAATTTTGTTATTGAAAAAAACTTTTCTATAAGAGTTTGGCAACTTGGAGAAGTAGTGTATTGAACAAATAACTCCCTCTAAAAAAGCTTGTATATTTATATTAATTATTGTATAAATATACAATAAAATCATATTATTTAAGCAAAATTACTCAAGAATAGCTGGAATGCTTTAGTTTAGATTATTGCAAGCTATAAGGAAATGAAATAGGTGAACTTCAATGAATAATGCTGGTATTACTTTAAGAGAATTACTTCGCCTTCCGGTTTTAAAGGACGCAAAGGTGATTAGTGGAGAGCAGGGATTGGACCGGGCAGTTCGTTTTATCGATATTATGGAAGTCCCCGATGTTAAGGAATGGTTAAGAGAGGGCGAATTATTATTGACTACTGCCTATGCGATCCGCCATGACCCTTCCTTGCTTCCTGAATTAGTTGAGCTGCTAGAGAAAGCAGGTGCGGCAGCTCTGGCGATTAAACCTGAAAGATTTCTGCAGGATATGCCGGCAGAGATGATCAGATTGAGTAATGACTATAACTTGCCAATTATCGAAATACCAAGCGGAATTGCCTACATGGATATTACACACGCAGTAATGGAACAGATCATTGATAAACAAGCTAGTATGCTAAGAAGGTCTGATGAGGTTTACAAAACATTAACAACGCTGGTGTTAGAAAATCGAGGCATTCAAGCAGTGGCAGATACTGTTTCCAAGCTGCTTAAATCTCCAATCCGGGTAATTGATAAAATCGGCGAAACGATCGTGTCTTCACCGTCAAACGTTCCCCTTACTGCCACATCGGATAACCGTAATTGGGACATAGCTGTGGATAAGCAGTTTGTGGGTAAACTTATCATAGAAAAGGGACATTTAGACGAATTGGAATTGATTTGTGTAGAACATGCACGTCTGGTATTTTCTTTAGAATTGATGCGGCGAAAAACCGCTCTGGATACAGAAATAAGGCTGCGGGGAGATTTTATCGAAGAATTATTAACGGGGCTGCCCCTATCAAAACAGGAATTGGTTAATAAAGGGCGTCAATTTGGATTAACTCCAGATTGTGTTTGGCAAACAGCCATTATTGAAGCAGACCAACTGTTCTTTGATAATAGTTCCGAATATATTATGGAACTTGGTGAATTGATTGAACAAGAATCTAATAAAAGGGGAATCAAATCTCATCTCCATAAGCAAGGGAACCGGATTGTCCTTTTGCTTGCTTCTCATAATAGAGAGGACATAATTGGTGAACAAGTTTATAGAACTAAGCATCTGGAAAGCTGGTCACTAATATTAAACCCTATAATAAGCGGCTGGAAAGGCTTCCGAATCGGTTATGGCGGGGAATGCAAGCTATGGGCAGTGCAGAAGAGTTATCTAGAGGCCAAAAAAGCAATCAGGATTGGTTCAAGATTGGATAAAAACAAGCAGATTTTTACATTCGAAGAAATCGAAATGTTCCAATTATTGATAGATGCATCTGAGTATATTAACATGGATGAATTTGTCGAGAAAAAAATTGGTAAGATTTGTGATTATGATACAAAGCATAATACAGACTTAGTCACAACTTTTTATTATTATCTCGCTTCTGGAGGCAGCTTGCTTGATACTGCCAAGCATTTATATATTCATCGGAATTCAGTAAAATACAGAATCGACCGGATTAAAGAAATAGCCGATGTTGATTTAGAAAATTTTCAAGAGCGGTTCGTCTATTACTTCAGCATAATGTACCATTTAATCAAGAAAACGAAATAAAGAGAATCAATTGTGCTGGGCGCACAAAAGACTCTCTTTATTTTTGGTGAGCGGGGACATTGTTGTAATCTGCAAAAATAATTAGAATAATAAGCAACATTCAATACATTCTTTTTATTCAGAAATTATTTTCAATTATATGGAAAAGGGGATACAAACATGATTGGAGTAATACGCGTCTTTACAACCGAAAGAGAAGAAATTGTTGAACAGCATGGGAAGGTAATTACCGATCTTTATGGGGTTAAAACAGTAAATAAATGCATACCTGATCAGCCACTCGGCATTTTTAATGATGAGACGGAAGAGATTGCTGTACCTAAAATCGTTGAATTAGGGAAATCCATGGAAAAGGAAGGATGCAGCATACTAGTGATCAGCTGTGCAGCGGATCCCGCGATTAACGAACTTCGCAAAGAAGTATCTATCCCAGTAATCGGGGCTGGAAGTGCTGCAGCGCTTACAGCTTTAGCTATCGGGGAACCAGTAGGGGTGCTGGGTATAACCGACAATCCTCCGGCCGTAATAAAAAATTTGCTAGGGGACTTGCTTGCCGGATATGCAAGCCCTGAAGGAGTCGCTAATACAACAGATTTGATGACCCCTGCTGGCCGCGAAAAAGGCATTGAAGCCGCACGATCTCTATTGAACCAAGGAGCCAAAGTAATTGTATTTGCTTGCACCGGTTTTTCAACTATTGGACTTGCGGATGTTTTGCGAAGAGAACTTAATGTTCCTATCATTGATGCAGTAGAAGCTGAAGGATTGTTTGCATCATCGTTATATAAACAATCTGCTTCTTCCGTAGTGCAATAAAAGCTTGGAAGCTTCCCGGTGGAACGGGAAGTCTTTAACCAAGCCTAAGTTTTGAAAGAAGGTTTTCCTTTGGCAAAATCTTATATCATTTTATTATTTTGTGTGTTTGTATGGGCTGGAAATTATTTGGCGCGACAATTCTTGCTAACTGAATTGTCCCCTTTATTTCTTTCGGCGTTCAGCTTAACCGTTGTGGCAATTTTCTTTTTCAGCCTGGCGCTTGTAACAAAATCATTTGTTCGGTTAAAGAGAAATGAAATTGTAATTCTTTGTTTAGCAAGTTTAATTGGTTTGGTTGCAAACCAGATATTTCTCTTTACTGGCTTGAGATACTCGACAGCCACCAATGCCTCCCTTATTTTTAGTTTGGCACCTCTGATTACGGCGGTATTAGCTAATATTTTTCTTAAAGAAAAGATTACACGGAAGATGATCTTAGGCAGTGTGATTGCTATCATAGGCATCTACCTAGTTCTATCTATTAATGGACACTTTGAGTTTAACTTTGGTGATTTGCTTCTGCTTGGGGGAACGGCTACATTTTCCTGCAACATGATCTTTGTAAGATTGCTTTCCGGACGTTTGTCCTCCCTGATTATTACTACCTATAGTTTTATGATTGGCGCAATACTGTTTGACCCATTTGTGTTAACAGGCATTAATATTGATTGGAATCAATCATTGTATTTCTGGGGATTTGCTGTGCTGTCAGTCATAATAGGGCAAGGCATTACAACAATGTTATGGAATAAGGCAATGAATTCAGTTGGGGCAGCCAGATCAGCAATAGTCCTCAATTTGCAGCCATTAATGACAATGCTGCTAGACTTTTGGATTTATCAAAATACCGTAACAGTTAAACAAATGTTTGGTGCAGCTCTTGTATTTGCCGGTATTCTACTCAGCATGGTCAAGAATGATGCCTCCATACAAAAATGTGTAATAAAAAAGGATGAAGTCGACAAAAAGTCTTCTGAAATAATGGACAAGGAAATTAGTTAAAGCTTTGTCTTTTCTGTAACTCTAGTATTTAAAGGATCATCCAAAAGAGTAATGATAAATATGATGTTTGATAAACAAATAGAAAGAGATTCTTCATAATTGCCGTTTGGATAGGTTAGTGCCTTTTCAGAGGGGTTTTCACATAACATAAATAGATACACATAAAGACTAAATGGGGGGTTACAACAGTGAATCAAGAAAATAAAGAAAAAAAGCATCCTAGTATCTTTGAACCAGTGTCTCTTGTTTTAAATATAGTTACGGCTGTGTTTGGCGCAATCATCGGGATGCAAATCATTACTACTCTTGGGGTAACCCCGAATACCTCAATCATTGGTGCTCTCATCGCGATGCTTATTGCCAGAATCCCTGTGACACTATTTCAAAAATACAAATCTATTCATCGTCAGAATCTGGTTCAAACATCAATTTCTGCTTCCACATTTGGGGCTGCTAACAGTCTATTAATTCCTATAGGTATTCCTTTTCTAATGGGAGCTCCTGAATTAATCATCCCTATGCTTATTGGTGCTGCTTTAGCTATGTTTGTTGATGCAGCTATCCTTTATAAAATATTCGATTCAAAGCTGTTCCCGGCCAGCGGCACATGGGCGCCTGGCGTAGCAACTGCCGAATCTATCCTTGCAGGTGATAAGGGCGGGAAACGGGCAGGCCTTCTGGGACTTGGGACAGGGATTGGTATCCTGGGTGCTTACCTGCATATCCCTATGTCAGCATTTGGTGTTGCATTTATCGGGAACATTTGGGCCTTATCGATGTTTGGGATAGGGCTGTTGTTCCGCCAATACTCTATTCCAGTGTTCGGTGTAGACGTCAACGCTCTTTATATCCCGCATGGAATAATGATTGGTGCAGGGATCGTAGCATTAATACAGGTTTCTATCCTCCTTTTCAAGAGACCAAAAAGTTCGGCTTCAAATGCTAACAACGAAGTTGCAGCGGCACTGGAGGGTGCAGAAGATGCTGTTCACACCCGTCCAATCAATGAAGCAAAAAAAGCGTTGGGATTAGGCTTCCTGGCATATACCGCAGTAGCCGTTGTGATTGCGGTGACTGGTGGAATCATTACTGATATGTCTCCAGGCATGTTAATTGGCTTCATCATTTTCGCCGCGTTCGCTGCTTTTGTACACGAAATCATTGTTGGGATCGCAGCGATGCATTCCGGTTGGTTCCCGGCATTTGCCGTTGCGTTTATCACTCTTCTAATTGGGATGATGATTGGTTTTCCTCCGTTAGCGCTTGCTTTGCTTGCAGGTTTCAGCGCCGCAACTGGCCCGGCATTCGCTGATATGGGTTATGACTTTAAAACAGGCCACATATTACGCGGAAATGGTGAAGACAAGGCATACGAATTAGCGGGAAGAAAGACTCAATACATTACCGCTATGATTGCATTTGGTGTAGCTTTATTAACTGTTCTTGTAACTTACAAAGGATATTTTGCTCAAAACCTTGTTCCGCCGATCGACGCTGTGTATGTTTCAACTATTAAAGCGGGTGCTTCATCCGAAGTAGCAATGCAGTTATTGCTTTGGGCTATCCCAGGTGCGATCCTGCAGTTGATTGGCGGCCCTAGCCGTCAAATCGGGATTATGTTTGCAACAGGTCTTCTTATATTGACTCCAAATGCCTGCTGGGCTGTATTGGCAGGGATTACGATTCGTCTGATTTGGAAAAAAGCAAAAGGCAAAGAAGCAGATACACCAATGAGCATTATGGCAGCCGGATTCATCGCGGGTGATGCATTGTTTAGCTTCTTCAATTCAGTATTCAAACTTAACAAGTGAGGAGAGTTTCTATGGCGAAAATTAAGTTAGATGAAAAATCAGTAGAGTACGCAGTTTATGGTGGTGCAGTCCTTGGTGGCGGTGGAGGCGGCTGGATAGAGGATGGCCTTCAAATTGGCCGCCTGGCTTTTGAAATCGGCCAGCCCGAGCTGCTGACAGTTGATGAGCTTCAGGACGAGGATTTACTTGTTACTGTATCATTAGTCGGTGCCCCGGCTGCTAAGGATAAATTTGTAAAGCCAATCCATTACGCAAAAGCATTGGAAATCCTTTCTGAAAAGATCGGCAAACCAATTCAAGGCATCATTACAAACGAAAACGGAGCTGGCACAACAGTCAATGGCTGGTTTCAATCAGCTGTTACAGGCATCCCTATTATTGATATTCCTTGTAATGGACGTGCCCATCCGACGGGTTCAATGGGATCGATGAATTTATCGGAGCAAAGCGATTATGTTTCCCATCAGGCTGCTGTAGGGGGCAAGGGTGCTAATTATATGGAATTAAGCATTTCAGGTTCACTGGACAAGGCTTCTACCATAATTCGCAAAGCGTCGATTGAAGCGGGAGGTTTATTGGCAGTTGCAAGAAACCCCGTCACTGTAGCTTATGCTAAGGCAAATGGTGCAGCAGGAGCAATTCAGCAGGCTATTGAGGTAGGAGAAGCCCTGCTTAGTCATAAAGGGGAAGCCGCCATTGATGCAGCCGTTAAAAGACTTGGCGGAAAAGTAGTTGTTGAAGGAACTGTAACAGATTTCATCCTTGAAACAACTGGCGGATTTGATGTAGGAACAGTAACAATCAATGATTCTTACGACATGACATTCTGGAATGAATACATGACCATTGAAAAAGATGGAGAACGTTATGGCACATTCCCGGATCTGATCATGACACTAGACGCAAAAACTGCAAAACCAATTGTTTCAGCTGCGATTGAAAAAGGCCAGCAAATAGCTGTTATTGCTGTTCCAAAAGAAAACTTAATTCTCAGCAGCACGATGAGAAATGAAAAACTGATGAAGCCAGTAGAAGAAATTATTAAAAAATCGATTATTCCATATCTCTTTTAATCGGCGGGAGGGTTTTATAAATGGTACTTAAACAAACTTTAACTGCAATGGATACGCTTGATAGCGCTTTTGTAACAGGGGAAAATGTCAAAGAATTGTTCTCTCAATTTCCAAATGTTAATGTAACGGTTACAACCGTTACCGGTGAAAAAGGCAGCACTGATTTTATTAAGATTGTGATTCCGGGAACGAACGGGAAATTAAATGGCGGCCAGACACCGACTTTTGGCATTATTGGCCGCCTTGGAGGGATCGGCGCCCGTCCAAGCCGTATCGGACTAGTATCTGATGCGGACGGAGCGGTTGCAGCAGTTGCTTCAGCTTTAAAGCTTGCAGAAATGCAATCAAAAGGGGATACCCTCCAAGGTGACGTTATAGTTACGACTCACATATGTCCAGATGCTCCAACTCGTCCGCATGAACCTGTGGACTTTATGGACTCTCCGGTTGATATTTTAACAATGAACCAGTATGAAGTTGTACCAGAAATGGACGCGGTAATATCTATTGATACAACGAAAGGTAATCGTGTTATCAATCATAAAGGCATTGCGATATCTCCAACAGTGAAGGAAGGCTATATCCTTCGAGTAAGTGATGATTTACTTCGAATCATGGAGATGACAACAGGGCAATTCGCTGTTACATTCCCAATTACAACACAGGATATTACCCCTTACGGGAACGATCTTTATCATATTAATTCAATTCTTCAGCCGGCTGTAGCAACAGATGCTCCTGTTGTGGGAGTAGCTATTACAGCTCAATCTATAGTGCCTGGCTGCGGTACAGGCGCCAGTCATGAAACAGACATCGCCGATGCTGTCCGTTTTGCAGTAGAGGTGGCAAAGGAAACGACGAATGGTACATGTGAGTTATATAACAAAGATGAATTTGAGAGAATAACTGAACTCTATGGTTCTATGAAAATGCTGCAAACCATGGGTAAAAAGGCTTCTCATCAGTAAAGAAGGAGGAGGGAGAAGTCCCTCCTTTATTGACTTTACGAGAAAGCAGTACTTTTTCAACAATATTGGTGTCTAGCTACAGCACCCAGCCCCTCGAGGTCATAAGCCAATCGCTTCTGAAGGCAAAGAGAGCCTTCTGCCGGCGCTTGTTTTATGCTTGCCGGGGCTGACCATGGTGCTTTCGCTTTTCTATTCTCTATGGAGGTAAAAAGATGGAAAAATTAGGAATGGTTACGATTGGTCAGGCGCCAAGGACAGATGTGGCACCTATCATTGAGAAATATCTGGATGGGCGTGCTGAGCTTATTCAGGCAGGAGTCCTCGATGGAATGACAAAAGAATACATAGAACAACATTTATATCCGGAAGCTGATGACTATGTGTTAACTTCCCGATTAGTAACAGGGGATTCTGTTGTTATGTCCCGTGAGAAAATCAAACCGATTCTGCAAGAAAAAATTAATTACCTTGAGCAGCAAGGCATTAAAAATATTCTTCTTCTTTGCACAGGGGTGTTTCCGGGGCTTACCACTACAACTTCCTATCTGATCGAGCCGGATCATATCATTCCGCCAACAGTCAAGGCACTCGTTGCAGACCGCCGATTTGGAGTGATCGTGCCTCTTGACGAACAGAAAGATCTCTTGCATCCAAAATATTCTCCTTTTGGGCTGAATCCTGAGTTTGCGGTTGCTTCGCCTTATAAAAATGATATGGCCAGCTATGAAAACGCAGCAAATGAACTTAAGAACAAAGTTGATATCATTTTACTGGATTGTATGGGTTATACCGAAGAATCCAGAGATTTGGTTGTAAAAGCTACCGGTTTGCCAGTCATCTTGTCAAATGCCATAATGGCAAAATTAGTGTCAGAAATGATTTAAAATAGAGGATGATAACAATGAATGACCAATTGGTTCAAATCAGCAAGAATGTATTGGAAAAATGCCTGGGACTTAAAGAAAATGAAAATTTCCTTGTCGTGGCAGACGATGTTAAAAAAGATCTTGGCCTGGCTTTGTATGAAGCAGGAAAATTACTTGGGGCGGAAGCGATGTTTCTCATTATGAAGGAACGCGAAAAATCGGGCCAAGAACCCCCAGCTTCGGTTGCTGCGGCTATGATTCAGGCTGACGTTGCCGTATGCATAACAGAACATTCGTTAACCCATACCCAGGCACGAAAGAATGCAGCTGCCGCGGGTACCCGATTGGCTACTATGCCTGGAATTACAGAAGATATGTTTTTAGAAGGCGCCATTTCCGCTGATTATTCAAAGGTAAAAGTGCTGACAGAAGCTGTAACTGAAATTTTGACAGCAGGAAAAACGGTAAGGATTGAAAAGGGCGGTTACACACTTTCTTTCTCAATAGCTGACCGAAATGGAGTTCCTAGTACAGGTATGTACTTAAATGATGGTGAATCAGGCAACCTGCCTTCCGGTGAAGCATATATTGCGCCAGTTGAAGGGACAGCCTCAGGCAAAATCTTAATTGATGGCTCGGTCGCAGGAATTGGCCGGCTGGCTTCGCCTATCCTTCTGACACTGGAAATTGGGCGTATCATTTCCGCAGAAGGAGACGCTGCTGAAAAGTTACTGGAAATTCTCGGCGATGGCGATGGAAAGCTGCTGGGCGAATTTGGCATAGGCACAAATGATAAAGCAAGGATCACTGGAGTGGTTCTTGAGGACGAAAAAGTATACGGTACAATCCATGTTGCTTTTGGCAGCAACAACACATTTGGGGGAACCATTTCGGCAGGAGTACACATTGATGGAGTGGTGAGTAAACCAGATATCTACATTGATGATCAATTGTATATCAAAAACGGAGAATTGAAGTAATCCCCATAGTAAATCTGTCAAAGTTGAGGGGCCAAGCAGTTTTTTGAAGCGGAGGGATTTTTATTAGTAAAAAAAATAAACCATCCAGTCGTTTGGAACTGGAAGGAGTCCAACTGCCTGAATACATATTGAATGACACAATTGAGGTACTGACTTCTCACGAATCAATCCGAGGTTTCCTGCCTAAACCGCTGCCTGAAGGGGCAATGCAGGCGATTACTACTGCTGCCCGAAGCGCTCCCACATCGTCCAATCTGCAGGCATACAGCATTATTATTGTACAAGATGAACAGAGGAAGCGCAGGCTGGCTGCACTATCCGGCAATCAGAATTTTATTAGCGAGGCTCCAGCGTTCCTTATATTTTGTTCCGATATATTCAGATTGAGGTATGTGACGGCTAGGCAAGGATATCAATTTTCCGCTGATACACTTGAGATGTTTCTCCTGTCATCGGTAGATGCCGCATTAGCTTTGCAAAATGCATTGGTGGCAGCGGAATCATTGGGGCTTGGCACTGTACCAGTCGGTTCTATCAGAAATAATCCAAAGGCTGTGGCGGAGGAACTAGGACTGCCGGTGGGTGTGTTTGCTGTTGCAGGGCTGGCAATAGGTTTTGAACGCGAGGGAGTGCGGAGAGGGACAAAACCACGCCTTCCTAAACAAGTAACCGTTCACAATGAAACATATTCATTCCAGGAACTTGAACAACACTTACAATCATATGACAAGACGATGATTTCCCGCAGAACATATGATGGGCGGCGAGTTTCGCTGGCGGGTGAACCAGAGAAGCATGGAATCGAGTATGGATGGTGTGAGCATACTGCACGAAGATGTACCCGTCCTGAAACAATTGCTGTTTCCGCGAGTTTACGAGAAAACCTGAAACAAATTTTAGAAGAAATCGGTTTTTCCATTCGTTAGAAAAGGAGTGACAGAAAATGGAAGTAATGGAAGCAGTTAAAACAAGGCGGAGTGCCAGGTCATTCGAACAGCGGCCCCTGCCTAAAGAAGTAATAGAAGAAATCGAGAATGCTATTTTAAATAGTCCTTCCGGAAGTAATGCTCAGGAGTCCCATTTTGTTATCGTTCAAGATGAACAGCAATTAAAGCGGCTTAAACGCTTTGCTCCTGGTTTATCAGGAGAACCGGCAGCTGTGGTTGTGCTCTGTTCTAACGGAACCGAGTCATTAATTCGGGGCGGCAAGGACACAGCTGAAGTTCTTCGCTTTGTAAACCTTGGTATCGCTGCTGCTTATATTTTATTAGCGACCCATTCCTTTGGTATCGGCAACTGCCCTGTGAGATCATTCCACCGCGATGCAGTCAGAAAATTATTGGATCTTCCGGAGGATATAGAACCAGAGCTGCTTATTAGCTTAGGTTATGCTGACCAGCCTCCCCGTCCAAAAACCGGCAAACCAACAGAGGAGGTGATCTCATATGACCATTACGGGTCCTTTAGAAACTGAGCAGCAAATTAAGGAGCATCTTCGGGATTATGTTGCTTATGCACTGACAAGCGCCAAAGGATTATACCGGGAACCGCAAAGCTATGGTGCGATGCGTATGTTTGATGCGATGGAAAGGGCGCTGCGTTTGCTCCAGGAAGTCGGAGTAAAAGATGAGGCTCTTGAGGAAGCGTTGACTACCGTAAGAAAACAGAGATGGCAGGCCATGACGAATCCAGATGCATTTGGAAAAGCGATTGACGACTCGATTCTCAATTTAGTAGACATAACAATTAACCAAAATATCGATTGAGAACATTTATATATCTGAATTCCCCTTCAAGTTACATTCAAAAATCTTCATGAGACCGTGGAGTAAAGAATGTAACTAGGAGGGGATTTTTCGTTAGTAAATGAAATCTCCAAAGCAATACAGATGATTTTGAAGGAGGAGCAATGCAGAAAATATATAATTAGGTCTAAAATCATATAAGTCCTTAACTAGATAATAATATCTAAAGTAACGATTATTACTTATGAAAATATAATAATTAAACAAGCAAAATCCATGCTAAAATAGGTGTAGTCCGGTTAAAATTGGCAAGATTTTCAAAAACTATGATGGAGACACGGAATAGGAGGCATTTTATGAAACGTCTCGTCTTTTTATCGCAATATGAGTTTCTGAAAAGGGAATTCGATTATTTAGAGAGTATTGGCCGGATAGCTCCTCATCAAAGCAGAGAGCTGATTGAGTGCTATGAGGTGAAAGAGATCGATTCCAAACAGAAGGCTCCGATTAAATTGAACTTTGTTCAAATTCTTTTGATTATCGGAGCGATATTGATCGGGTTAGGGATTTTAAGTTTTGTGGCGAGCAATTGGCAAGGACTACATGAATTTGAGAAGTTCTCCGTTTTGCTGCTCGGCCTAATCTCTGCTTATGCAGGTGCATGGCTGTTTGAAGAGAAATGGCCCTGGCTTTCTAAAGTTCTGTATTACATTGGTGTGTTTTCATATGGGGGAGAAATTTTTTTTATCGGACAGATGTTCCATCTTGGTGGAGAAGCAGGAAATGCCTTATTAGCGTGGGCACTAGGAACTCTCCCGTTAGCGTTTTATTTAAAGGATAAAATTCTCTATATCTTTGGTTTTTCACTCCTTTATCTAGGGATTGAAGTGAAGTTCTTTTTAGATGAAAGCCCTTCCTATCTGCTCCTTTTATTATTGCCGATCCTGTTTGCAGCAGGGCATTTCTTGATGAACCGGAACAAAATTTTGCTATACACTAACTTCTTCTTGCTTTATCAGTTCATTGAAGCGAAATATATGTTTTCTTCAGGAGGAGCGTCATATGTAATGGTAATGGTGATCCCGCTTCTATTCGCTTTGTGGTACTACTTTTTGAAGAAAAATATATATGTTCTTATCGCAAACTTTGTCTTGCTATACCAGTTCATTGAAATGAAATTTGCAATCGGCATAGTGGAAGGAACCGAGGGTGAATTCCCGATAGTTTTAACAGTGCTGATCCCATTACTGTTTATTGTCGGGCATAAGTGGATGAATAAATCGATTCCGTTATTTGCGGCAAATTTTGTGCTGACGCTGCAATGGATCATACTGACGATGATGTACTTAGATATAGGTGTGCTGGGTTATTATTTATCATTACTCTTTGTAATTGGAATTGTGATATCCCATATACAGCATCCTGATTATAGGGCATTAATGAGGACGTTTGGATTGGCAATTCAGTTCAGTACAGGTATCATACTGACATTCCCGTATGTTTGGAACGACTTAGTTACCGACATTCCAATCTGGTTAATCTATGGGATACTGTACTCGGTCTATATTTTATATCTTGTTTATCGGCAGTATTTGATGGGCGTAATTATGTTTAGTGTTTTAATCCTAAGGTTCTATGTCGACATTTCCCTTGTATTCATGAATAAGTCAATCGCCTTTTTCATTGGAGGGCTTTTGCTGATCATTCTGGGATTCTGGATTGAAAAAACGAGGAGGGGGGAGAAAAAGAATGAGAAGCTTTAGGAGACCAAAGCCATTATTCCTTATTTCCTTCTTCATTCCAATAGCCGTATTGATGGCGATGCTTGTAAAGCCCCTTGATACAATCCGCAATGGGCAAGAAATAACTCTAGCGACAATTCCGCTAGATCCGAGAGACCTCTTTTATGGTGACTATGTAATTTTGGACCTGGAAATCGAGCAAGTGGATGCTGAATTAATGGAAAAGAATCTAAAGAAAAAAATTGAAAAGAATGAAATCGTTGAAAGTCAGACAGTGTTTGTTTCTTTAGAGAAAAACAAGAGTGGTATTTATCAGGCTAAAAGTGTTACTCAAGACATACCAAATGGTATTTATATGAAGGGGAAAATGGCTCCCTATATCGAAAAATGGGATGAAAGCAGGGAGCCTTTCGTACTGATTGAGTATGGAATTGACCGTTTTTATGTAGAAGAGGGTACCGGTTTAGGACTTGAACAACAAGCGAGCAAAGGAAAAATTCTAGTCAGAGCAAAAAACAAAGAGGGATATTCGATACTAACTGATATTCAAGCGAAAGAATGATGACAAAAAACTCCCGATTAGCGGGAGTTTTTTGTAACAAGCAAACCAATCTGGGCAAGAAATAAGGCTGATAAATATACTGCTGGTGGGTTAAATGTAACCGTCAAGTAGAAATGGTTCTTACGTAAAGATGGTGAAGCCATGTATCACTGCTTTTCGGGTATAGCATTATTAATACTCTAAAGGCGGTGTATACAATGAATAATACAACCACTGAACAGCTTTTTAAGTTCGATCAAAATGTTGAAGTCATCCATAGCTTGATGGAACCAGAGGATCTGTATGTCGTGTTAAAAGTGTGTTCAACACACACTCGATGTCCGGGATGTAAGCATTTATCTTCTCGTCGCCATAGCCGTTATGCAAGAAAAGCAGATGACCTTCCAGTTTCAGATCGTTCGGTGCACCTAACTATTCTTCTGCACAAATGGTTCTGTGTAAATGCAAAATGTGAGATTAAAATTTTCACTGAACGTTTAGGTTGGTTAAATCCTTCTGGCAGAAAAACGACTCGGCTCGAGAAACTGATTCGTTACGTTGGGTTCTCCAATAATTGTCTAGTCGCAGAAAAGGTCTGCCGGAAAATGCGCATTTCAATTAGCCATGATGCTATTCTGTACCGAGTTAAAAAAGAAGAATCAGCTCAATCAAGTTATTGCCCCTTTCGTCGGTATTGATGATTTTGCATTTAAGAAACGAAAGCGATATGGCACGATTTTCATTGATCTTCTTACAGGTGGAATCCTTGATTTTCTGCCTAACCGAAATAAAGATTCTGTAAAGAACTGGCTTATCGGACATCCCGAAATTCAACTAATCACAAGAGATCGTGCGAAAGCTTATAAAAGTGCGGCAGAGGAAGCATCACCAAAAATCAAACAGGTTGGCGACAGATGGCACATCTTCCAGCATCTATTCGACGCAGTAAAGAAGACGATTAAGTCTATTGTGCCACCAAAATGGAAACCCCCTGGTCAAGTTGTCCAACAGGGAAGTTCATCACGTCCTTTACCCAAGCGACTTCAGCCTCTAGAGGAACACGAAGACAAGGTTTGGAAGAGAATTCAACATGCCCAGCTCCTTCGGAAAGAAGGCAAGAGCATCACAGCGATCGCAAAGCAACTAGGGATTTCTCGTAACACCGTCTATACTGATTTAGCTGTAACATCGAAACCGTCCTTGAAACGAACTTCTTTGTTTGAAAGACATCTCCCACTCATCCGAAGCATGATTGCAGGTGGATCAAAGGGTGATGACATAGAAGCTGCCTGTAGAAAGGCAGGATTTGATGGACATCGCAACACGCTAAATTACATGATTGCGGACGAACGTCGTGATATCCGAAATAAGAAGCCGCAAACACTGAATCTTCAACAGGCGATCATCCGGATTCTTTGGGATAAGGGCGTAAAGAACCATAAGAAAGCAATCAAAACCTTGCATCCCAAACTACTAGAGTCGTTTCCATCGTTAATGAAAATTAGCAGATTCATTCAATCTTTCAAACGACTATTTGAAGAAAAACATTCGTCTGGTCTTAGAAAGTGGTTAATCGAGCATCAACAGTCAACATTTACTCACTTTCAAACATTTATTAACGGCATCAGAGGTGATATTAAGGCTGTTTACTATGCGATAACATTACCTTGGTCAAATGGTATAACGGAAGGAACCATAAACAAGTTAAAAAATATCAAAAGAATGATGTATGGGCGTGCGGGTATAAAGGTATTGTTAAATCGATTACGTTTCAGCATTTAAAAGATATTAATATAACTATTTTTCACTGAAGGAATCACAATACCTTAGGGTTAATAACTTTCACCAAAAAGACGTAAGAACCGTAGAAATCAACAGTTTTTAATAATTAAGATTAAACAGTTTTCATCAATTAAGATTCAACACTTTGATTATTAAATAGTGCTTTTCTGTATTTCATTCTGATACTGTCCTGTTCTTCGCTGAAAGTCAAAATTTCACTCCGATGTAGAAGACGATCCAATATAGCTGTCGTAAGTGTCGTATCACCGAGAAATTTTCCCCATTCTACTGGGCCTTTGTTGGATGTAAGGATAAATGCAGCTTTGTCATACATCTCATAAATGAACTGGAAGAACAAATGGGCATCCTGCGGTTCATATGCCATATACATGACATCATCGATGATAATTAAATCGGATTTAGTGATACGGTTGTACCTCGTTTTAGATTTACTAATATACTCTCTTGATTTTAATACATAAATCAAACGATCCATTGATATAAAAGCGACCTGGTATC
>NZ_QVTE01000012.1 GCF_003429095.1 Peribacillus saganii | reverse complement strand
TTATGACCAAGGATATTGATCTCTAGGGAGTTTCTCGACACTCTGAAAAACGCCACATAATGGCGTTTTTACTTTTATCGATTATTGTTTTGCTGATTTCTCATTCCATTGGATACGCTATTTGTTGTTTGATCGATGACATCTGCAGTTTTGTCTACAGCTGTCATTGCAACGTCCTCAGCACCCTGGATTGTATTTTTTGCAGCGTCAAATACTACGCCTGCACCGTTTTTTACTTGTTCGGCAACATTTTGCGCTGCACTGTTTTGGTTGTTTTGATTGTTTTGACTCATGTTTTCACCTCCCCAAGAAATAGGTTGTACTGTTCGATATAAATCAATCCTGGTATTTTCCAGGTGCTAGACCAGGGCCTCCGGAGAATGCGCACTTTAAATGAATGACCGAAACCGCTGTTATGCTATACTACAGGTAGAATCAGCCAATTGGGGTTAAGGGAGGATTGGATATGGCATTAACTGATCGTGAAAAACACATCTGGAATGAAATTAGCGGATGGGAAGAGAAGCTGTTTCAATATGAACCTACAGATTTGGAAATTCTATATGAGGAATGGCTGGAGCAAGCCTTTTTGCTGTTGCCGGAAGAGATACGCGGAAAATTTTTTGCAAAGCTGGACAGCTGGCTATTCCATTTGCATGCTATGGTGCAAAGCTCTCAGGTTCAGCAGGATGCAAGGGAACGCATATTAGCTTCTGCAAGAGTGTTTAATCAGGATGTCCATTCTATCGAAGACATGGGAAGTTTGTCGATTGACCAATTAAAATACATAGCTGACCAGCAAATCGCCCGCCATCGCCTGTATTCCTTCGCACAGGGAGGAATCAGCGGCACAGGTGGTATTGTCCTGCTTGGCAGTGACATCCCGGCCATGACGGTCCTCAATCTTAGAGCTGTTCAGCTTATCGCCATGACATATGGAATTGAAGTAAATACTCCTTTTGAGATGACAATGGCTCTAAAGGTGTTCAGGGCTGGCGGGATGCCAAGAAGGCTGCAGGGATATGGCTGGGAGGAACTGATTAACGAGACAAAGGAAGCTGAGGATTATTACTTTTACGAGGGAAAAGAGGAATTAACGGACGCCTCCTGGCTTGAGCAGCCGTTAAAGCAGATTTTAAAGGCTGCAGCTATTACGCTCCTTCGGAAAAAGCTGTTTCAGGGAGTACCTCTTTTAAGTGTTGCAATTGGGGCCGGCTCCAACTACCGGATGACACGGGCGATTACGGAATTTGCCCATAAATACTACCAATGCCGCTACTTACTTAAGAAAAGAGGGGATAATAATGAGCGTTAGCCAGCATAAGAAAGACGCGCCACGGCATGTTAATTGCATGGTGATAACAGTCAGTGATACCAGAACAGCGGAAACAGACAAAAGCGGCAGGCTCATAATCGAAATGCTGGAGAATGCTGGCCATGTGGTTAATTTGTATGAAATAGTAAAGGATGACAGTATCGAAATTGAAACCGCGATACAACGGGGTTGTGAAAATGAAGAAGTTGAGGTCATTCTGACAAACGGTGGAACAGGAATTGCGAAACGTGATGTGACAATTGAAACGGTTCAAAATGTACTTCAAAAAGAAATTCCAGGTTTTGGGGAACTGTTCAGGATGCTTAGCTACACTGAGGACATAGGATCGGCTGCCATTCTTTCCAGGGCGATCGCCGGGGTTGCCGCAAACCGGGCTATTTTTGCAATGCCAGGCTCGACCGGAGCGGTACGCCTCGCGCTAGAGAAGCTGATTTTGCCTGAAATGGGCCATGTGGTGAAAGAAATTCAGAAGGATTTGGAATAGGGCTTCGATTAAGCAATGTCCAGATTTAACGGATTTTTCAGTTTGCAGCTAGTTTCCTTTGCGTAGTTATACGATTATTTTTTATGTATAAGCGAGAATTCCATCGAATTCGCTTGAAGCTTGGAGGATTCCCACGCGTATATGAACTATGGATTAAAATATTCCTCAAGAGAATAAAATATAAAGCGGCCGTTTCCTGATCACATATCGGGAAGAAGGCCGCTTTTTTATAAGAAATGATATTTGTCAATTCCGCTTATACGGTAATCACTTTTTTACTTTTTTTCAAAGCTTGAGAAAAGTCTTCCAGCATGTCATCCGCATTTTCAAGGCCTGCGGAAAGGCGAAGCAGGGAGCTGCTGATTCCTCTGCTTTCTCTTTCTTCGGCTGGCATGGCAGCATGCGACATTTTGGCTGGGTAGGATAGTATAGATTCCACTGCACCAAGGCTTACCGCAAAGACAGGAAGCTTAACGTTTTCAATAAAGGATCGAAGAACACTCTCATTTTCCAATTCAAATGACAATACGGCACCTGCGCCTTTTGCTTGCTGCTGCTGCAGAGCATATTGTGGATGATTCTTTAAGCCCGGATAATAGACATTCTTGACAAGATCATGAGATTGTAAGAAATGTGCCATTTTTTCAGCGGCAGCTACAGAATGAGAAAGGCGCACATGAAGGGTTTTAATTCCTCTCATGACAAGCCATGCATCCTGGACACCGAGCACAGCACCAAAGGAATTTTGCAAGAACCCAAGTTTATCAGCCAATGCGGGATCTTTAACCACAGCAAGGCCAGCAACGGTATCGCTATGGCCAGACAGGAATTTGGTAGCGCTGTGAAGAACAACATCTGCCCCAAGCTCAAGCGGTTTTTGAAGGGCAGGGGTTAAAAATGTATTATCAACAAAAGTAAGTGCGCCGTGTTCCTTTGCAATTCGGCTGATTTCCTTTATATCTGTTACCTTAAGCAATGGATTGGAAGGCGTTTCTACGTAAAACAACTTCGTATTTGGCTTAATGGCACGCTTAACTGCCTCAATATCCGTCATATCGGCAAAAGAATGCGATATACCAAAGCGGGTGAGAACCTGGGTTATCATTCTGTAGGTTCCGCCATAAACATCGTCGGTGATGACGACGTGGTCACCGGCTGAAAGGAGCAGGAACGCTGTTGATATTGCAGCCATTCCGGAAGAAAAAGCAAAGCCTCTCGTTCCGCCTTCCATTTGAGCTATTAAATCCTCCAATGCTTCCCTTGTAGGGTTCCCGCTCCGGCTGTAATCGTATCTTCCAAAGCTGTCGATATCAAACTGATGAAATGTTGAGGCATGGTGGATCGGAACGCTGACTGCCCCCGTAACAGGGTCTATTTTATGGCTGTTATGGAGAATGCTGGTTTCAAAGGTAAATTCGTTTTCAGTAGGCATCTGCAGTCTCCTTTCTAACGTTAATGAAAGCCTGTTCCAGGTCATTGATTAAATCGTCTGCATCCTCAATCCCAACAGAAAAACGGAGCAGCCTGTTACAGACACCTGTTTTCAGCCGGACCTCCAATGGGATATCGGCATGGGTCTGTGTCGCTGGGTAAGTAATAAAGCTTTCTGTTCCCCCCAGGCTTTCAGCAAATGTAATAAGACATAGACCTTGTAAAAATGGGTTTACGTCAGACTCATCCCGAACCCTAAATGAAATCATTCCGCCTTTGCCCGGATATAGCACGTCAGCCACCAAGCTGTGCTGGGATAAATAATCCACGAGAATTTTTGCATTTTTCTCATGCTTCTCCATTCTCAGTCCAAGCGTTTTCATCCCTCTCATGACAAGCCATGAATCAAAAGGACTTAACACGGCACCGGTACCGTTATGGTGAAATGCCAATGAATCGCATAATTCTTTTCCTTTAGCAACAACTAGGCCTGCGAGGACATCGTTATGGCCTCCAAGGTATTTTGTTGCGCTGTGGATTACGATGTCGGCACCAAGCTCAATCGGCTTCTGCAGCAACGGAGTATAGAAGGTATTATCCACTATCAGAAGGATTTCGTTACGTTTGGCTATTTTAGCGATTTCTGCAATGTCAGCCTGTTCCATAAGCGGATTTGTCGGTGTTTCCAAGAAGATTGCTTTCGTTTGCGGTGTGATCGCATTCTCTACTTCATCGAGATATTTTGGGTTTACATATTTGCTTGCCAGCCCCCATTTTTTAAATCCCTGCTCTAAAATCCGATACGTTCCGCCGTAAAGGTCACTGCTGACGATCCACTCGTCACCTGATTTAAAATGAGACAGTACTGTAAGGATTGCTGCCATTCCCGAACTGCAGGCAAACCCTGCATCCCCGCCCTCCAAATCTGCAATGGCACGCTCTAAAATCTGTCGTGTCGGATTCCCTGTGCGGATATAATCGTAGCCGGTAGATTGTCCAATCCCTTCATGCCGGTATGCCGTTGAAAAGTACACGGGGGGATTAACCGTTCCTGTGGTCTTGTCGCTCCTATTTCCAATTTGCGCTAGCTTTGTATGTATATTTACCATTCATTCCACTCCCTAATTAAAATAAAAAAAGTCTTCTTAAGAAGAAGACTTTTGAATAAACATGAAACCGAAGCCGTCTCCTTATCTTCCAAGTTTTTAAAGAACTTGCTGGAATTAGCACCTTTTCACTGAAATAACCTAGCGTGAAGGTTGCTGAGGTGTCATCGGGCCAGACCCTAAACCTCTCTGGATAAGAAAAATCAAATATTTAGTTTCTTTTGAATTTACTACACTATTGACTGCATGTCAAGGACTGCTGTGATTGGCTGCCGATTAATCAATAATTAAGTGTGCATTTTACCGCTCACAGATTGATTGACCCTGAACCAAAGCCATAACTCATTTATCGTAGATGCGTGCTCAGCGATTTCTGTATTGAGCCGGCAGGATACAGCGAAATCACTTTCAATGGAAAGGAGGGACTGTTTTTCATTGATGATATTCTCCAGTTCTTTAATCCTGTCAGGAATCGTTCCGCGAATTTTCTCCCAATGAAACAATATGTTTTGCTGGATATCCTTGCTATATTGATCCCATTCTTTTTTGAAAACAGGAATAGAAATCCCTAGCCGTTTATCAAAGAAAAATATCTCATCCATCGTCTTCAGCTCCTCATTAGCTCCATTCGGTGCAAAAGGAAAATATATTACCAAATTCCGCGCCCCGTCCGCCTATCCGGCTGTTTTCTATTAGTTTACAACAATTATCCTGGATGTCATATACATTTTAGCGTTCTAATAAAATATGCAACTATAATTTTTATAAAAAATTTAGGTAAAAACTATTGCAAACCATTTTTAAAGCTGGTAAAGTTTACTCAGGTAATTTGAATAAAAATAATATAAAGTGAATTTTTATTCATAAATAGGAGGAAAAAACATGGCAAATCCAAAAGTGGTTTTAGCATATTCCGGAGGTTTGGATACTTCCGTTGCAATTAAATGGTTACAGGAACAAAATTTTGATGTGGTAGCATGCTGCCTGGATGTCGGTGAAGGTAAGGATTTAGAATTCATAAAAGAAAAGGCGCTGACTGTAGGTGCTGTTAAATCATATGTTATTGATGCAAAGGAAGAGTACGCAAATGAGTACGCATTAGCAGCCCTTCAAGCCCACACTTTGTACGAAGGCAAATATCCGCTTGTATCAGCTCTTTCCCGCCCGCTGATTGCCAAGAAGCTGGTTGAAGTTGCCGAGCTTGAAAATGCGGTAGCCGTAGCGCACGGCTGCACTGGAAAAGGAAATGACCAAGTGCGTTTTGAGGTCTCCATCCAGGCTTTAAATCCGGACTTAAAGGTTATCGCGCCGGTTCGTGAATGGAAATGGTCTCGTGAAGAAGAAATCCAGTATGCACAGGACAACAATATTCCGATTCCCATTAATTTAGACAGCCCGTTTTCCATTGACCAAAATCTTTGGGGACGCAGCAATGAGTGCGGTATCCTTGAGGATCCGTGGGCAGCGCCGCCAGAAGAGGCGTATGAGCTAACTAACAGCCTTGAAAAAACACCGGATACACCGGACGTCATTGAAATCGGTTTTGAGCAAGGTGTACCTGTAACGCTCAATGGAACTGGTTATACATTAGCGAACCTGATCCTTGAATTAAACCAGATTGCCGGCAAGCATGGTGTGGGGCGTATCGACCATGTTGAAAACCGCCTAGTAGGTATCAAATCGCGTGAAGTTTATGAATGTCCGGGAGCCATTACATTAATTAAAGCTCACAAGGAGCTTGAAGATATTACACTTGTAAAAGAAGTGGCTCATTTCAAGCCGGTTATTGAAAAGAAGCTGACTGAACTGATTTACGAGGGCTTATGGTTCTCTCCTCTCAAGGATGCTTTAATGGCGTTCTTAAAAGAAACTCAGGCTACCGTTACTGGAACAGTACGCGTAAAACTGTTCAAAGGACACGCAATTATTGAAGGAAGAAAATCGGAATACTCTCTATACGATGAAAAACTTGCTACTTATACGGCAGATGATGAGTTTGATCATACAGCAGCAGTCGGTTTCATTAATCTTTGGGGACTTCCAACAAAGGTTAGCAGCATCGTAAAAAACAAGAAGGTGACAGTGTGAGCAAACTGTGGAGCGGACGATTTACGAAATCCGCTGAAGAATGGGTAGATGAATTTGGTGCTTCCATCTCTTTTGACAAAGAGCTAGTGCTTGAAGATATTGAAGGCAGTCTTGCACATGTTGCCATGCTTGGCAAAACGGGCATTCTTCCGGAATCTGATGTTAAGCTGATACAGGGTGGCCTGAAGACTCTGGAGACAAAAGCAAAGGCGGGAGAATTATCTTTTTCCGTGAAAATGGAAGATATCCATTTAAATTTAGAAAGCATGCTGATTGAAGAAATTGGCCCTGTTGGCGGGAAGCTGCATACAGGAAGAAGCCGCAATGATCAGGTTGCTACGGATATGCATTTATATTTAAGAAGGCAGACAGAGGATGTCCTGCAGCTGATAAATGGGCTGCAGGAAGCTGTTCTAATCAAAGCCGAGCAGCACGTGGAGACACTAATCCCTGGGTACACTCACCTGCAGCGGGCACAGCCGGTTTCTTTCGCCCATCACCTGATGGCTTATTTCTGGATGCTGGAACGCGATAAACAGCGTTTTTCTGAAAGCCTGAAAAGAATTAATGTATCACCGCTTGGGGCTGGAGCGCTCGCAGGGACTACCTTCCCGATTGACAGAGTGTACAGCGCTGAACAGCTTGGGTTTGCTTCCATCTATGAAAATAGCATGGATGCGGTAAGTGACAGAGATTTTATCCTGGAGTTCTTAAGTAACAGTTCAACATTAATGATGCACCTTTCCCGTTTCAGTGAGGAAATCATTCTTTGGTCTAGCCAGGAATTCCAATTCATTGAGCTGGATGATGCGTTTGCAACCGGAAGCAGTATTATGCCGCAGAAGAAGAATCCGGATATGGCTGAGCTTATCCGCGGGAAAACAGGCAGAGTTTATGGAAACCTTATGGGGCTGCTTACCGTGTTAAAGGGATTGCCGCTCGCCTACAATAAAGATATGCAGGAAGATAAAGAGGGAATGTTCGACACGGTTAAAACCGTAATTGGATCTCTGAAAATATTTGAGGGCATGGTTTCAACGATGAAAGTCCGCACAGAAAAAATGGAGCAGGCTACGAAATCAGACTTCTCAAATGCTACTGAACTTGCTGACTATCTTGCTTCGAAAGGCATGCCATTCAGGGAAGCACATGAAGTAGTAGGAAAGCTGGTGCTTCAATGCATCAACAAGGGATGTTATTTAGCAGATCTTCAGCTTTCTGATTTCAAAGCAGCGTCAGGTCTGTTTGAGGATGATATTTATGCAGCTCTGAACCCGTACGAAGCTGTTAAACGGAGAAACAGTGCTGGCGGGACCGGCTTTAAGCAGGTCTCTCTGGCAATCGAAAAAGGAAAAAGTCTGCTTGCTGAATTCCAGAAACAAATCTAATATGTAATAAAGAAAACCTTGCCATTTTTTGGCAAGGTTTTTTCATAGAGAGTGTAACTTTAACTTTTTAACATGTTCAGACGTCTAGCTCCAGCACCGTCCCAATGAACAGGACCTTGCCTAAGCTATTCATCCTGTTGTGTCCTGACGACAAGTACATCACAGGGTGATGAACGGGTAATATGCTCAGAGACGCTGCCGATTAGCAGCCTTTCTACGGCGTTTAATCCAGTGGCACCGCATATGATCAAGTCTAGATCATATTTATATGCAATATCTTTCGGGATCTTTACTTTCGGTGAGCCATAATCAACGGCTATTTCGATGTCTGGCATTCCGGATGCTGCCGCTTCTTGCTTGTATTTTTCCGTTAATTCAGCCGCAAAGGATTCTGCACGGTCACTCATAGTCATATTATAGGCTTCCATTGCAGCAAAACTCCTAGTATCGACTACATGTGCAAGTATAAGCTTCGCGTTATTGCGCTTTGCAATTTCAATGGCCTTTTTAAATGCCCATTCGGCTTCCATTGATCCATCTACTGCCACAAGAATTTTTTTATACTTAAGCCCCATGTAAATCCTCTCCTTTTCCTATATTATACCATCCAGGGCCAAGGCATTTTTTGCAGGATGTAACAAAATGGCGAACTTCTTTTAACATCCTGAAAATTAGTAAAGAGCGGCCGAGAGAAACAAGACTCTGCTTCTGTCAGCCGCTCAGTCAGTTTTCCGTTATAATTGCTGGAAAACTCTGTTGTATCTTATCGCCATAAGGTTAACAGCATCTGGAGATTTTCCCGCCCTTGGCATTAAACCGGGCTTCCTGTGCTTCACAGAAAAAGTCTTTCCTTGATTTCACTTCCTGTTCTGGATGGTGAATTTTCATATGTTCTACGTATTTTTCATAGCTTGGGACGCCTACCAGTAAGCTGATGAATTGTTTTCTGTATTTTAAAATTGATTGAATTTTGCTAAGCATAGTGTTTGATGTCCCCTTCTTCTCGCGGTACATATGGTTCTTCATGCAGCTTTAAATTTTTATTGTTCAGCACCTGATACCAGATCCGCAATGCCGCAATAAACACGGTAATAACTACGATCATGAAGAATGCACAGAGGGCTGCATCAACATAGTCATTAACAAGCACCTGTTTCATCTGGGAGGCGTTAGCGGCGGGTGCTAAAACTTTTCCTTCATCAAGCGCCTCTTTAAATACTTTGGCATGTGACAAAAAGCCAATTCTTGGATTTTCGTGGAACAGCTTTTGCCAACCAGCTGTCATGGTCACGATTAAAATCCAGGTCGTTGGGATAAGGGTGACCCATACATATGCTTTTTTGCCCATTTTGAGTAAAACAGTCGTCCCAAACAGTAAAGCAATTCCTGCCAGCATTTGGTTGGCGATGCCAAACAGCGGCCACAACGTATTAATTCCGCCGAGCGGATCGATTACGCCTTGATATAAAAAGTAACCCCATAAAAGAACACATAGAGCAGTGGCGATGATATTCGGGATAATCGCCTCTGTTCTGGCAAAAGGTTTGTAAGCGGTTCCAATGATATCCTGGATCATAAAGCGTCCAACGCGTGTTCCGGCATCAATCGTTGTTAAAATGAATAAAGCTTCAAATAATATTGCGAAATGGTACCAGAATGCCATCAAAGCTTTTCCGCCAATTACTTCCGAGAAAATGACGGCCATTCCTATAGCAAGTGTCGGTGCTCCTCCAGTACGGGACAAGACTGTTTCTTCACCCACATCATCTGCAAGCCCTGTTATATCTTCAGGTGTGATGGTAAAACCCCAGCTGGACACAGTTTGGGCAGCCTGGATGGCATCCGTCCCAATGACGGCTGGCGGGCTATTGATCGCGAAGTAAATCCCCGGAGTGAGTACACAGGCAGCAATCATTGCCATTACAGCAACAAATGACTCGGTCAGCATCGCTCCATACCCAATTGGACGGGCATGTGACTCCCGTTCAATCATTTTAGGCGTTGTGCCGGAAGAAATGAGAGAATGGAAACCGGAGACGGCACCGCAGGCTATTGTGATAAATAAGAAAGGAAACAGGCTTCCGGAAAATACAGGGCCGGTTCCATCCACAAATTTAGTCACACCAGGCATTTCAAGATTAGGTGCGACAATTAGAATTCCCAATGCTAGACCGACAATCGTTCCTACTTTTAAAAAGGTACTTAAGTAATCACGCGGGGCAAGGAGCAGCCATACCGGCAAAACGGAAGCCACAAACCCATAAACGATCATCATTATGGCAATCGCTTCTCCGCTAAAGGTAAACATACTCGCTAATGTTGGGTTTTCAGCAACATATTGTCCGCCAACAATTGAAAGCAGCAATAAAATGACACCAATCGCAGAACCTTCTCCAACGCGCCCAGGACGGATATAACGCATATAAACTCCCATAAAAATTGCGATCGGAATCGTGCAGGCAATTGTAAACATTCCCCAAGGACTTCCTACAAGCGCTTTCACAACTACTAATGCCAAAACGGCCAATAAAATAATCATAATTCCTAATATACCAATCATTGCAATCAGGCCAGTTACCTTGCCCATTTCATCCTTAATCATTTCGCCAAGTGATTTGCCGTTCCGGCGCATAGAACCAAATAAAATGATAAAATCCTGAACAGCACCGGCTAAGACGACACCCACAACAATCCAAAGAGTTCCTGGCAAGTATCCCATCTGGGCTGCAAGGATTGGGCCAACCAGCGGGCCTGCACCAGCTATGGCTGCAAAGTGGTGTCCGAACAGTACCCATTTGTTTGTCGGAACATAGTCTTTTCCATCATTATGAATCTCAGCAGGTGTCTTGCGTGAATCATCCAGCTCAAATACTTTTCTAGCCATGAATCTGCTGTAGAACCTGTAGGCAATGGCATAGACACAGACAGCTGCCGTAACCAGCCAGATTGCATTTATGCTTTCCCCGCTGTTTAACGCCATAACTGCAAAACCAGTTGCTCCCAATGCAGAAACAAGGCCCCAGATGATTATTGATTTTAAGGCTTTCAATGAAATCTCCCCTTTCTAATGAGTTAAAAATATTATATTTCATAATTCAGAATTTTAGCAAAGTTTTAATTGATTGTGACAAAATTTTGTCTTGCGCATAGATGAACTATGGAAACAGAAACTAATAGGAAGGGAAGGGAGGAATGTAATGATGAAGGATGAAACTGAGCCAAGAAAGCTTATCTATGACGAAAATGGCCTGCATGAAACGACCCGGCAAATTTCGGACTCGTATATAAGCGGCTGTATGACCGCTGAAGATTGTGATATGGTTGACACCACACCATCCAATGAAACGTATTCAGGCTAGCAGGTTAAAGTAAGTTCAGCCTTCGCTGATAAATTGAGAATCCGTAAAAATACTGCATGAATTAAGCGTTGTCAAGCCGAAGAGTAAACTAGGCAATATACTTGGTGATGTAAACGAACTCATGAGAATTAAGCAAACGTCATTTACGTGAGAGATCGATTAATTAACCATTAACCGATAATATATGGAATTAAGAGAAACGCATCTTACAGGGAAGAGGAACCTAAACTGTTGCCGGTTCCTCCTCTTATAAGGTAGATGAAGCTTACTAAATAATTTGTAATGTCTTGGGATATTTGGTTAATGCCTCAAAACCATCCGAAGTTACCAAAATATCGTCTTCAATTCTTACTCCTGCGAGACCAGGTACATATATGCCAGGTTCAATCGTAAAGACCATACCCTCCTGCAGTTTCAACAGATTCGTTTCAGTGAGAGAAGGATATTCATGAACGCTGGTTCCGAGTCCGTGCCCAAGCCGATGAGGGAAATATTCTCCATACCCTTGTTCCGTAATGATTCTGCGTGCTGTTAAATCAAGTTCTGAACAGGATATTCCCGGTTTTGTGGCAGACGCCGCTGCTTCCTGGGCTTTTAAAACAGTTCGGTAAATCTCAGCCTGTTTATCGCTGACACCGCCATAAGCTACTGTTCTTGTAATATCTGAGCAATATCCATTATAAACAACACCAAGATCGAACAATACAAGGTCACCCTTTTTTATCTTCGTTATTCCTGGTGTTCCATGTGGTGAGGCTGCATTTGCCCCGGTTAGTACCATCGTTGAAAAAGCCATTTCATTGATACCCGTTTTTTTAAGTTCAAATTCGATGGCAGCCAATATTTCCATTTCCGTCTTGCCCTCACTGATTTCCGCTACGCCAGCTTCAACAGCGAAATCAGCAATCTTGCACGCTTCCCGGATCAGTTCTATTTCTTTATCATTTTTCACCATCCGCAGCTGCCGGAGCTTTTCTTCAGCGGCAAAAAGCTTAGGGGACGAAAAGAGCTTGTTGACCTTTTCAAATCTTTCGACATTCAGATGCTCTTTTTCCACCGCCAGTTTCTGGATGTTAATGGCACGCTTGCTTACAGAACTATAAATGCTTTCCCAAGGGTTTTCGATATCTGTATAGCTAATGATCTCAAAGTTCCATCCCGCATTCCTTGCAGCTTCAACTTCCATTTTGGGACAGACCAGGAAGGGCTCCGCTTCCTGAAAAACCAATAAGGCGAGCAAACGTTCATGCGGATTGGTGCGAAAGCCGGACAAGTAAAATACGGTATCCGGTGAGGTGAGCATAGCTGCCTGCATATCCTGTTCTTTTAACCAGCTTTGGAGATTGCTGATCGCAGTACTCATAAACATTACCTCCGTTCTTTTTCCATAAGATGACCTTATCAATAAAATACATCAATTGTAAACAGTTAAATTGTTTGAAATTGGGTGCAAGAAAAGTGTATATTTTTTTAAAAGAATGATTTGAAAATAATGGATTTTGAAAGGGGAAAAGCAAATGAAAGTATCATTCCACGGTCATGCGGTAGTCAAGGTTGAAACAGGCGGCAAAACCATTCTGTTTGATCCATTTATTACAGGAAACGGATTAACGGATCTAAAAGCGGAAGATGTAAAGGCAGATGTTATTATTCTGACCCACGGGCACAATGATCATGTTGGCGATACCGTTGACATTGCAAAAAGAAATAATTCACTAGTAATTGCAACCGCTGAACTGGCTACATACCTAAGCTGGCAAGGATTAAATACTCATGGAATGCATATTGGGGGCTCTTATGAGTTTGATTTCGGCAGGGTGAAATTGACACCTGCTTTCCACGGCAGCGGCTATACAACAGAGGATAATCAAATTATTTATTGCGGAATGCCAGCCGGTGTACTGCTTAAGGCTGAAGGGAAAACGATTTATCATGCAGGGGACACAGCCGTTTACTCTGATATGAAATTAATTGGTGACCGGAATTCGATTGATTTGGCGTTTTTGCCTATTGGAGATAATTATACAATGGGGCCGGAAGATGCGGCACTTGCAGCAGAGTTTATAAGAGCAGCGAAAGTTGTCCCTATCCATTACAATACTTTCCCGCCTATCAAACAGGATCCAAATGAATTTATTGGAATGCTGAAAAAAGGAACGGGCCATATTATGTCTCCAGGAGACGAACTTAAACTTTAAAAAATAAGTGGAAATTGAAGTGCTAAAATGCAGTATAAAAAAATCAGTTTTGTTCATCCTATCCTTTGTATTGATAAACGATAGGAGGAATTGCAATGCCACAGCGTATTCAGCAATCAGTTCAGGTTGCTCAGCAAGCTCTTCAGCAAATTCAGCAAATCGCCCAGCAGCTGCAGATGCAAGAGCAAAGGAACGCTCAGCAGCTTCAGCAGCTCCAAGGCCTTAATTCAGGTCAATTGGGGCAGCAGATGATGGGACGTAACACTCTTCAAGCGGGCATGGCGGGGCAGCTTCAACAATTGTCACAGGCTGAAGTAATGGCTGCCCAGCAGCTGCAGCAAATTCAGCAAATGGCACGCCAAATGGAACAGCAGCAATATGCCTAAGGTTTTCAACAAGGTTATCAATATTAAAAGTCCGATTCACTAAGCCGGGAACAAAGAGTTCCGGGCTTTTTATGTTTGCAAAAAAATAATGGGATTGAAGGACATGGACCTCCAGGAGATATCTTATCGCAAAAACTGATGCAGATTCTCATCGGAAGCAGGACTGAAATCATAAAGAAAATAAAAAAACAATTAAATGTACATAATGGTTATTAGATGTGAAATTACTAAGCTTATACGATTGCCTAAATTAAAAAACTATTTTTCTCACAAAGGCCTATACCGGAGGGTGCTATGGATTTATTTCGAAAAAAAATCATCAGGCATGAAACGAACAGCTCGCTAAAACGAGTCCTTGGTGCGGGAGATCTAACGATGTTAGGTGTAGGCGCCATAATTGGGACAGGGGTTTTTGTACTGACAGGTGTAGCCGCAGCAAAATATGCCGGCCCCGCACTGATTTTGTCATTTATTATTGCCGGTTTAGCATGTGCCTTTGCGGCTTTATGCTATTCCGAATTTGCCTCTATGATTCCTGAATCAGGCAGTGCATACACGTACAGTTATGTTGCATTTGGGGAGGTAATTGCCTGGATATTAGGCTGGGATTTAGTCCTTGAATATGGACTAGCTTCTTCGGCAGTGGCCAGCGGTTGGTCGGGATACTTCCAGGGCTTGCTTTCAGGATTCGGAATCCATTTCCCAACCGCAATTACAAGTGCCTTTGATCCGGAGAATGGTACAATAATTGATTTGCCTGCCGTGGTTATTATTTTTTTAGTAACAATGCTCCTTGCCAAAGGCGTGAAGGAGTCAGCAAGATTTAATGCGGCAATGGTTGTCGTCAAGGTGGCAGTGGTCCTTCTTTTTATCATAATAGGAGTGTGGTATGCAGAGCCAGCCAACTGGACACCATTTATGCCATTCGGTACTTCTGGGGTAGTGGCTGGTGCTGCGGTGGTTGTGTTTGCCTATTTCGGTTTTGATGCAGTTTCCACCGCTGCCGAGGAAGTGAAGAATCCACAGCGCAATCTTCCGCTGGGCATTTTATCCGCACTCGCGATTTGTACTGTATTATATATTGCTGTCTCGCTCGTTCTTACAGGAATTGTTCCATACGAGTTGTTAAATGTAAAAGATCCGGTAGCTTATGCGTTAACATATATTAACCAGGATTGGGCAGCAGGGCTCATCTCCCTTGGCGCTATTGTCGGGATTACAACGGTATTAATCGTTATGATGTTCGGGCAAACACGCCTTTTTTATGCAATGAGCCGTGATGGCCTCCTGCCGGGATTTTTATCTTCCATTCAGCCAATTTCTAAAGTTCCGGTTGCGAGCACTTGGGTAACAGCTGCGCTGGTCGCTTTTTTTGCCGGGTTTGTACCACTGGACAAATTAGCTGAACTAACGAGCATTGGAACATTGTTTGCTTTTTCGACAGTGTCTCTTGGTGTCGCCGTTCTAAGGAAAACACAGCCAGACATAAGGCGAGGCTTCAAAACCCCATGGGTTCCTCTTGTCCCGGCGCTTGCTGTCATTTTTTGCGTCTATTTAATGCTTCAGCTTTCATCATTTACCTGGATAGGCTTCGTCGTATGGCTATTATTGGGGCTGGTGATTTATTTTACGTATGGATACAGAAATAGCAGGTTAAATCAACAGGAAAAGGCGTAATAAGGCACATTTACTTATTATCTGCCAAATATTATTCTTTACAGGTCTTCCCGGGTAGTGTCGGAAAGGCCTTATTTCTTTTAAAATGCTATGTTAAAGCTCGTTGCTGATTTTTACACTTTGTGTTGTAGAGCTGCCGCCCAGAACTTTTTTCCGTAGGAAAATAAAGCCTCGAAGCACAGGACGTACTGGTGCCGACTTCGCCACAGGACAAGGAATGCTTCGGCAGGGGTGGAAAAAAGTTCCTTCTGTCAGCGCTTGTCTTATGCTTGTCAGGGCTGATCAGGGCGCTTCAGCTTTTCCATCGCATTTTCTCGTGCGGTGTTTATTAGGGGAATCCAATTCAACGTCCTGCGGGGAAAACGGGTCAAGGGAAACCACACAGGTGCAAGCGCCGAGGAGGATTCCGGACCGCCATTAGAACGAAATTCAACAGGTAAGTTTAACAGTATAAAATAAAAAGCAATAGCATGGTATCAGCCTCGGTATGTGCTTCTTTTTCCAGCATGTCTGGCATATAGTGTTCTCAGGAACTTGACTTGTAAATGTAAAGGAGTGTTTTAAATGCGACAAAGATTGCTATTATGCTTTTTACTGGGTGGGGTAATGCTTTATTACGCAGTTCCGCGGCTCTCGCTTACAACTGGAGGAAAGGAAAGCTTATTTGCCGCCATGTGGCTGCTGCTTGCTTTGTTTGTGATGGGCGGCAACCTGGCGGGAATGCTATATCAACCCAAAAAACAAAAAGCGCAAAAAGTCAAAGCAAAGGCATACAAGCGCAAAAGAATTCACTATTATCAATAGTGGCGTTTGAATAGCTGCCCTGTTCACTTTATAATGATAAAAAGGGAATATGGTGAAAAGGGTGAAAAGGTTGGCAACTAAGCATGAACAAATATTGCAGTACATTGACCAGCTTCCGGTAGGGGAGAAAATCTCTGTACGCCAAATAGCAAAGGCATTGACTGTCAGCGAGGGCACTGCCTATCGGGCTATTAAAGATGCTGAGAATAAAGGCTATGTCAGCACAATAGAGCGGGTAGGGACTATCAGAATTGAACGGAAGAAAAGAGAAAATATCGAAAAGCTTACGTTTGCCGAAGTAGTGAATATCGTGGACGGACAAGTATTGGGTGGGCGTGCCGGGCTCCATAAAACTTTGAACAAATTTGTTATTGGGGCGATGAAGCTTGAAGCCATGATGAGGTATATTAGCCAGGACAACCTGCTTATTGTTGGTAATAGGGACCAGGCACATGAGAATGCGCTAAGAGCAGGGGCCGCTGTCCTCATTACCGGAGGGTTTGATGCGGAAGAAAATGTAAAAAGGCTCGCGGATGAGCTTCAGATGCCAGTCATTTCAACCAGCTATGATACATTTACGGTTGCGACCATGATTAATCGCGCCATTTATGATCAGCTTATTAAAAAGGAGATCCTGCTTGTTGAAGACATCCTGACGCCGGTTCATGAAACGGTATTTTTAAAAACAAGTGAGACTGTTGCCGAATATCTATTCCATAACAAAGAAACCAGGCATAGTCGCTTTCCTGTAGTGGATGACAATATGAAAATACAGGGTATGGTAACTTCAAAGGATATCATGGGCCAGGAACTGGATACCCCTATTGAGAAGGTAATGACGAAGCATCCGATCGTTGTAGGGGAGAAGACCAGCGTTGCCTCCTCCGCTCATATGATGGTCTGGGAAGGGATTGAATTGCTGCCGGTCATCGATGACAGCCATATTTTGCAGGGCATCATCAGCCGACAGGATGTATTGAAAGCGCTCCAAATGATTCAAAGGCAGCCACAGGTGGGAGAGACTATTGATGACGTAATTTCGAGCCAGCTAGGGGCAATCGGAAACCGGGGCAAAGGTGAGGATATTTACAACTATGAAGTAACTCCGCAAATGACCAATTATCTGGGAACTATTTCATATGGCGTTTTTACAACGATTGTTACGGAAGCGGCAAACCGGGCGCTTCGTAATTTTAAGCGCGGTGATCTGGTAGTCGAAAATATCACAATTTACTTCTTTAAGCCTGTTCAAATTGAAAGTATCCTCGAGATTAATCCTAGGATTCTTGAGGTTGGCCGAAAATTCGGTAAAGTTGATGTTGAGGTCTTTAATGAAGGCAAGCTGGTTGGAAAGGCAATAATGATGTGTCAACTGCTTGATAGATCTTGAGAGACTCCCTGAAAAAAGGAACATAAAAACCTTGTGAGTTCCCGAGGGACATGCACAAGGTTTTTTGCTGCTTTAGGAGATTTTAAATTCAACAAGTTGCGGATAACAAAAGTGGAGGGTCTAACTCCGGCACCCAGCAACTTTTATTCCGTTGAAAATATACCCACAACGGACGTGCTAATGCCGACGTCGGCACAGGATAAGGAAGGAACACTTCGGCAGCTCAACATCGCACGAAACAAAACGGCAGCTTTGAAAGGATGTGCTGAAATCGCTCAACGTTCCTTATACCAGGTTGCTTGCGCTTTTGGTCCTTGAATTATTATCGTACAGATTATCGGGCTGGACTATACTGCCCAGCAAAAAGATGTTTATGCTTTTCTAAGTTCCTCAGCCTCTTTAATGGCATGAGGCAGGTGGAATTTATAAGATTTATAGCCGCCCAGGATATTTACTGCACCGAGAATCATAAAAACAGCCCCCACAATATAGGCAACGGTTGTCTGATTTAAAAACAGCTGGTTCAGTCCAAACAGTGTAACGAATAATCCAAGTGCAATCGAAGACTTAGCAGAGATCCACTTCTTTTCCATGGGTCTGTTAGTCCGTACATATTTAATTTTATAAAATAAATAAAAAGCGAAAGCGATAAC
Organism: Peribacillus saganii; assembly: GCF_003429095.1. Lineage (GTDB taxonomy): Bacteria > Bacillota > Bacilli > Bacillales > DSM-1321 > Peribacillus > Peribacillus saganii. The sequence goes on along the minus strand of NZ_QVTE01000012.1, from coordinate 75,564 downwards.
AATAAAAATGACTAATATTGGCATTACTAATCCTCCGGTCAATAAAAATACTTGATTGTAATTAGGTAGTTTTTAAATCTTATGAACCATATACTATTTTAACGGTAAACCGCTAATATGGCTATAGTTATTAACCCGCCTGGCTTTTCATCGGTTTCATTTTCTGCTTAAATAGAAATATATACCTGGTAGTAAAGGAGAAACTCAATGAATGTAAAAGAAGAAATCCTCGAAGCGATCCAACAGTATGACACAATTATTCTACACCGCCATGTAAGGCCGGATCCGGATGCATACGGTTCACAATGCGGGCTTGCTGAAGTACTGAGGGCTTCCTTTCCAGCGAAAAAAGTATACACAGTCGGCAAGGAAGAAGAAACTCTGCATTTTATGAAGCGGTTAGATGTTATTAGCGATGATACATATAAAGGGGCTTTGGTCATTGTTTGCGATACGGCAAATGAAGAAAGGATATGTGACAGACGCTATATTCTTGGCGATAAGCTAATAAAAATAGACCATCATCCAAATGAAGATCAATACGGAGACCTGCTCTGGGTAGATACGGATGCAAGCTCCTGCAGCGAAATGATATATGAATTTTATCTGTTTGGAAAATCCCGGGGACTGAAAATGAGCGACGAAGCAGCGCGCCTTCTGTTCGGGGGAATTGTTGGCGATACGGGACGGTTCTTATACCCGAGCACAACTGAAAAGACATTTCTTTATGCAGGGGAACTAATTCATTACAATTTTTCGAGGACAGAGATGTTTGATGGCATGTATGATGTCGGAATTAATGTAACCCGCTTGAATGGATATGTTCTGCAAAACTTTGAAATGGTTTCTGGCGGAGTAGGGAAAATGGTCATCACAAAAGATATATTAAAGCAATTTGACGCAACCACCGCTGAAGCCTCGCTTCTTGTAAGCGCCCTAGGCTCGGTTAAAGGAATGAAGGCTTGGGTTTTCTTTATTGAAGAGGATGAAGTAATCCGTGTAAGACTGCGTTCTAAGGGTCCAGTGATAAACGGAGTGGCCAAAAAGTATAATGGTGGAGGCCATCCGCTCGCGTCCGGCGCATCCATTTATTCATGGGATGATGCAGATAAGGTAGTCAGGGATATGCAACTTGCAGTAGCAGGGCAGTAAATCATCAAAAACGGAAACAGCGTAAGGTGATTCCTCAAAGGTTTTTTGGCCGAGGGAAACAAGATCGTGGATAGATGAGGTATAGGATTGAAAATTGGTAAAACCAAGCAGTTTTTTGGTTTGAAATTAGCGAAAATTTGCTTGGTTTTTTCTGTTTTAGGGCCATTTTTAACCGATTCAAGATGGACCTTATTATCGGGATAACGTCGCAGACGATATGTTCAAAAATTAATGGGGTATCGTCACTTTGAAGTTTTATAATCAACTTTTTGCATAGTATCATCAACTATTTTTTAAGGCTTAACTGTCCGCAAAGGCATCCTATTTTTATTGTCAACTTCGCGATTTTATCATCGAAAAAGCAAATAAATCATCAACTATCGATTCTTATCGGCGACTTTTAAGAAATATTGATTTCTCGTCAAAACTTGACAAATTCCACGCGTATTTAATGCCTTTTTAGTACAGTTTTTCTTGAATTATCGAAACGAGTTATAAATAAAGCAGCCTAATATAAACAATAATAGTCTTAGTTAAGAGAGAGTTTATTCCGGATCAAGCGATGAGCGTTCCTTTTTTATTACGAAAAAGCTCGTTTGCTAAAATAGCAACCTTTAGGTTTGCGAAGATAATCCTGCTGCAGGCTATTTTATTTGCTTTAGCCTGACCTCGATTGAAAGGGTAGAGTAGAAGAAAATTTCAGTAACCTCCGCCTGATACCTCTTTTTATTCATTTCAATTGTCTTATTTTCAATCGATTTTTTTAATAAATCTCTAACTTTATAGACGGTTTCCACATCTTTTGTCAGCTGGGTCTGTAAATCATCGCGGATCATGTCTTGGACTTGTGCGGTACTGAGCCGCCTTTCTGCATCATCAAATATTCTGTTGTTTAGGAGATGTACTTGAATATCTTCAATGACCATCTTTGTTTCAGCGAGCTCGTTTAAATCATCTGCTTCCTCTTTTAAAATCTCTATCGTTTTACGCAAATCCTCAATTTCGGTCTCCTGTGTCAAAAGCATGCTAATCTGCTTTTCCTGAAGAATTCCAAACATATAAAAAAAAATCAGCCAGCTGACTAAACCTCCAAGAGCGGCACCTGCTAAAAAACGCTGCCAGCCCGGTGACCGGTATAAAGGAGGTATTCTCATGGTGTTATGTTCTCCTGTGTCAGCCAATGAATAAGCGTAGAGCCTGTCTGAGCACCGCCCAACGCTGCAAGGATTAATAAAACCTGTTTTAAAATATCCTTTGTTTCACCGTTGAAAATTCCCCGCTCAAAGCTATACACAGCGTCAAAGGTTCCTCCAATCGCTGCAACAATCGCCCAAATTCTTAAATTTTCCGAAAGGCGTGCTACCGTAGTTATCGGCGGCTGTCCGGTGAAAAATGCTGACAGCCCGCCAACAAGCGCACCGCCCAGCAGAACACCGAGTGCAATAAAATAACTGTTCATAAAGGCTGGGAAAAAGGCTTCCTTCATTCATATCATCCCTTAGCTATTAAGTCCTTTAATACTATATATGGACAAACACTGCTATTTATGTACACAGGGTAGAAGAAAACTTTAGTGAAAATGAGAACGTATTTTCTTTTTTTGAGTGTCCGTTCTATAATAAAAGAAAGAATTCAAAATGGGGGGTGAAAATCTATGTCTTTTATCCATCTCCATATTCAGAGCGGATATAGCTTACTTTCAAGCACAATAAAAATAGAAAATCTAGTAGCAGAGGCAAAGAAAAACGAATTTACCGCACTGGCCCTGACGGACAGGAATGTGATGTATGGGTCTATTGCTTTTTATAAAGAGTGCAAGAAACAGGGAATCAAGCCATTGCTTGGCCTTCTTGCAGATGTTGTGAACGGACAAGACGAATCCCGGCCTCTTCTTTTGCTTGCAAAAAACCTTACAGGCTATGAAAATCTGCTTAAAATCAGCAGCGCCATCAAAACGAAATCACCGTCGGGAATTCCGGAGAAATGGCTTAAGGCTTATGCAGGGGGAATGCTGGCTGTTTCACCCGGGAAAGAGGGGGAAATAGAGCAGCTGCTTGCAGGGGGAAACATTACAGGAGCTGAGCAAACGCTTCAAAAATGGCAAAGTATGTTCGGCGGTGACTCCGTCTATTTATCAATACAACGGACATCAGTACTCGGAGAAGAGGAATTGAATGGAAAGGTTATTGAATTCTCCCGCCGGACAGCAGCGCCGCTTGCTGCTGTAAATCCAGTATACTACCTTGGTCAGGAGGATTCTCTCGCTTATGAGGTTTTGCTTGCTGTAAGGGACGGCGCCAAGCTTTCAGATGAAGAAAGGGTTAAGCCGGAGTCCAAGGAACATTACCTGAAAAACGGCAGGAAAATGGCAGACCTTTTCAGCGATGTACCTGATGCACTTGAAAATACGTTAAAGATAGCCGGCCGATGTAATGTTGAAATTCCCCTTAATCGGCAGCTGCTTCCGAAATATCCGGTACATGAAGGCGTGACAGCAGAGGAAATGCTGGAGGCTGTATGCGAAAAAGGGCTGGAGATGCGTTATCCGAATGCTCCAAAAGCATATTGGGAAAGGCTGTATTATGAATTGGGGATAATCAAGAAAATGAAATTCAGTGATTATTTCCTGATAGTCTGGGACTTTATGAAATTCGCGAAGCAGAAAAATATACTGACCGGGCCCGGTCGAGGGTCTGCTGCTGGATCCATGGTTGCTTACGTACTCTCGATTACGGATGTAGATCCGATTGAACATAAGCTATTGTTCGAGAGGTTTTTGAACCCGGAGCGTATTTCAATGCCGGATATTGATATTGACTTCCCCGATAATCGACGAGAAGAAGTGATTTCCTATGTTGCTTCAAAATATGGTGAACTGCATGTTGCTCAGATTATAACGTTCGGAACAATGGCGGCAAAAGCTGCCTTAAGAGATGTAGGCCGGGTGTTTGGCTTAAATTCCAAAGAGCAGGAACGGCTCTCTAGGACAGTTCCATCCAGACTGGGTATTACATTGGAAGGAGCTTATAAAGAATCGCAAAGATTAAGGGAGTTTGTCGCTGAAAGCAGCATCAACCGGTCTGTTTTTCAGACGGCCCTAAAGCTTGAAGGTTTGCCAAGGCACACTTCAACACATGCCGCCGGGGTTATCATCAGCGATCAGCCGTTAACAGATCTGATTGCCATCCAGGAGGGCCATGAAGGAATCCATTTAACACAATTTCCTATGGATGTACTGGAGGAATTAGGTCTGCTTAAAATGGATTTCCTTGGATTACGGAATCTAACACTCCTGGAAAATATCATGTCAAGCATTAAAAAAGGAATTGGGAAAAGCGTGGAGATATCCAAAATTCCGCTTGATGACCCAGCTACCTTTGAGCTTTTAAGCCGGGGAGAAACAACCGGGATTTTTCAGCTGGAATCCGAAGGAATGAGAAAAGTGCTCATGAAGCTTAAGCCGGGGAGGTTCGAGGATATTGTGGCTGTAAACGCCCTATACAGACCGGGCCCGATGGAAAACATCCCCCTCTTTATTGAAAGAAAGCACGGTCTCAAGCCCATTAATTATATACACCATGACCTTAAGGATATTCTTACGGATACATATGGTGTTATTGTCTATCAGGAGCAAATCATGCAGATCGCTTCCAGGATGGCAGGTTTTTCATTAGGTCAGGCAGATTTGCTGAGACGGGCGGTTTCAAAGAAGAAGAAGGAAGTACTGGACCAGCAAAGGGAGCATTTTGTAAAAGGTTCCTTGAGCATGGGATACTCTGAACAAATTTCACATGATGTATATGATATGATTGTCCGCTTCGCTAATTATGGCTTTAACAGGAGCCACGCTGTTGCCTACAGCTTTATTGCATACCAGCTTGCCTATTTAAAAGCCCATTACCCGGATTATTTTATGGCTGCGTTAATGACCTCAGTCATCGGGAATGAGGATAAAATCTCACAATATGTCAGGGAGGCAAAGCACAAAGGAATGAACATCCTTCCTCCTTCCATCAATCACAGCGGATATCCATTTTCGGTTGAAAAAGAAGGGCTCCGTTATAGTCTCGCTGCGATAAAAGGGATTGGAGGGGCAGCTTTAAGAGAGATATTCCAGGCGAGAAAAAACAGATGGTTTTCAGATTTGTTTGATTTTTGCCTTCGCATTTCAGGAAAGACGATTAATCGGAAGGTGCTTGAAATGCTAGTGCATTCCGGGGCTTTTGATGAATTTGGGGAGGACCGGGCAACTTTGTTAGCAAGCCTTGATGTAGCATTAAGCCATTCTGAACTGGTTAACCCGAATGATGATCAATTTGATTTATTTGCTGATGCAGGGCTGACAATTAAGCCTAAGTATATGGTTGTAGAGCCAATCCGGCTGGAGGATAAACTTGCGCTGGAACGTGAAGCTCTGGGCCTGTACTTATCCGATCACCCCGTTTCCGCTTTTAAGGCGTTATTGGAGGAAACAGGAGCATCAGATACTGTTTCAGCTCTGGCTGCAACAGATCCAAAGGTTCTTATTGGTGCCTATATAACCTCCCTTAAGACAATTCGTACAAAAAAAGGGGAAGTAATGGCATTCCTGACCCTAAGCGACGAAGGGGGAGAACTGGAAGCGGTGGTCTTTCCTGATGTCTATAAAAAGCATGCTAATACCCTTAAGGCAGGAAGCATATTGGTTTTTCAGGGATCAATGGAAGAACGGGAAGGGAAAAAACAGCTCATTGTACAGCGGGCATTTTCTGCGGAAAATCTAAAAGAAATTTTGAATAGCAGCAGGGCTCGCCTTTTTTTGAAAATTGAAATGGCTCAACAGAATGCCCATACACTGCAAAAACTGAAACAAACACTGCGGAAATACAGCGGGGCAACAAAAGTAATGCTTTATTATGAGCGGGAAGATAGATATGTTCAGCTTTCCCTTATAGACTGGGTAACTCCTGGGGCTGAATTATTGACAAAGCTTAGCATGATCCTGGGCGAAAAGAACGTTCGGCTAATGGATAAGAAATAGTGACGGACAAATTTATAATCTATCACTGGCAGTGCTTGAAAGGGAAAGCCGGAATTCCTATGATTCTCGCATTAAGATGTTTCAAAGCACTGCTGTATTTTCAATAAATAAACTTTACATCTACCTTAGATATGTTATATTGGATAGTATACATACGTGGTCAGACCACTTAGATTCCTATATAAATCTTTTATTTACCATTTTAGAGGAGTGAGCAATATGACATTAAGAGATGAAGCTCTGCAAATGCATCGTGAAAACCAGGGGAAATTGGAAACGGTATCAAAAGTAACTGTCCGCAACGCGGAGGATTTAAGTCTGGCCTATTCTCCGGGAGTAGCTGAACCATGCAAGGATATTTATGACAAACCTGAGAAAGTATATGAATATACAATGAAAGGCAATACTGTTGCCGTTGTGTCGGACGGCACTGCAGTGCTTGGTCTAGGAAATATCGGTCCTGAAGCAGCTATGCCCGTAATGGAAGGAAAGGCTGTGCTTTTCAAAAGCTTTGCGGGGGTAGATGCATTTCCAATTTGCCTGAATACAACGGATGTTGAAAAAATCATTGAAACAGTTAAGCTTCTTGAACCTACATTTGGTGGCGTGAATTTAGAAGATATTGCTGCTCCAAACTGCTTTGTAATTGAAGAACGTTTAAAGAAAGAAATGAACATCCCGGTTTTTCATGATGATCAGCACGGTACGGCTATTGTCACGGTTGCCGGTCTTGTCAATGCGCTTCGTATAGTCGGCAAATCCATGTCTGAAATTAAAGTTGTCGCAAATGGTGCAGGTGCTGCCGGAATCGCAATCATTAAGCTTTTATACAGCTATGGCGTACGTGATATCATCATGTGTGATACAAAAGGGGCCATATTTGAAGGCAGACCGTATGGAATGAATAAAGTGAAGGAACAGGTTGCCAAAATGACCAACAAGGATAAACAGGAGGGAAGCCTTGAGGAAGTCATTAAGGGTGCAGATGTCTTTATAGGAGTTTCTGTTGCAGGCGCACTGACAGAAGAGATGGTTGCCTCCATGAATGTCGATCCAATCATTTTTGCAATGGCTAATCCTGTACCCGAGATTATGCCTGAAGATGCGAAAAGAGCAGGGGCTATGGTAGTGGGAACCGGTCGCTCCGACTTCCCTAACCAGGTGAATAACGTCCTGGCGTTTCCAGGGATTTTCCGAGGTGCGCTTGATGCCCGGGCAACCCATATCAATGAAAAAATGAAAGTAGCTGCTGTCGAGGCGATCGCGAGCCTGATTAACCCAGAGGAACTAAATGCCGATTACGTAATCCCAGGCCCATTCGATGAGAGGGTGGCTCCAGAGGTAGCGGCAGCCGTTGCACAGGCAGCAATGGATACAGGTGTAGCCCGAATTAAAGTAGATCTGGAAGCTATTAAAGAAAAAACGAGAAGACTGGCTATTATCGGAAAAAGCGAGTGATGGACAGGTTGAAAAAACCCGCTTCTCCCCCAAAGGTTTACATTGAAATAGTGGGAAAGCTTCGGGAAATGATTGAAGAGGATGGACTGGAGCCCGGCGATAAAATCCCTTCAGAAAGGGAGTTATCCGAGCGTTTGAATGTCGGGCGCTCTTCTGTCCGTGAAGCTTTGAGAGCGCTCGAACTCCTCGGATTAATTGAAACGCGAAGAGGAGAAGGTACCTTTATCAGGGACTTTCAAGAGCATAGGCTTGTAGAGTTATTGGGCACTTTTTTTCTGCAGGATGAAAAAGTAATCAAGGATTTGGCGGAAACAAAGACAATAATTGAATTGGACTGTCTAAGGCTGATTGCTTCTTCAGCTGCGGATCAGGAAATAAAAGACTTTAAGGAATGGGCCGGGAGTACCCAATTTACGGATGAAATGTTTTTCGAACATGCAGCCCGGATTAATCCAAACAGGCTGATGGAACGAATCTGGCGGGTAGTCAACAGCTATGCCGGCTGTCCAGCTGATGGCCGTTTCATTAGAGAGAAAGCAGAGTATTTGGAGCTGATCGATTCTCTCTTTTCGCGGGACATGGAAAAAACGCTAGTCGTATATTCGCAAAAAGTAAGGAAATTGTCGAATGGCGAATGACAGCTTTTTACAAGAATTTTAATACAAGTCTTGTATCCTTAAAGGAAATTCATTCGACATAAGACACTTGGTGAAAAAGGGAGGACTCCTCTTTGCTTAAAGATTTATTTTCAAAGCCTAAAAAAAAGAAATATGCTACTATTCCTTCCGAACGGGATAAGCAAGATATACCGGAAGGGATCATGTCAAAATGTCCTAACTGCAAAAAGATTATGTATACGAAGGAACTGGATAAAAATCTGAAAGTGTGCCTTCATTGCAGCTATCATCATCCAATGGCCTCCTTTGAGAGGGTGGAAAGCCTTGTAGACGCAGGCAGCTTTGTCGAACTGGATAGTGAAATGGTTACAGTTAATCCGTTAGACTTTCCTGGATACCTGGAAAAAGTCGAGCAGGACAAGCTAAAGGCTGGCCTCAATGAAGCAGTTTTAACTGGAACCGGAAAAATAAGGGGCAATGATGTTGTTTTGGCTATTATGGATTCCCGATTCAGAATGGGAAGCATGGGCTCAGTGGTCGGCGAGAAGATTACCCGGGCAATCGAAAAAGCCGACGAGCTTAAAGTGCCATTTATCATCTTCACAGCCTCTGGCGGTGCCCGGATGCAGGAAGGCGTCATAAGTCTGATGCAGATGGCCAAAACGAGTGCGGCGCTGAAGATGTTCAGCAGTCATGGCGGTTTAATTATTTCGGTAATGACCCATCCAACAACAGGTGGAGTTTCTGCAAGCTTTGCATCTCTAGGAGATTATAATTTGGCAGAGCCGGGGGCGCTAATTGGCTTTGCAGGCCGCCGGATTATTGAACAAACTATAAGGGAAGATCTGCCGGAGGATTTCCAAACTGCAGAATTCCTATTAAAGCATGGTCAATTGGATGCTGTGATTTCCAGGCTGGATCTAAAGGACAAACTTACGAATATTCTTGATATACATATACCGGGTGGTGTTTGGAAATGATAGGAGAATTGGAATTCGAACGTCCGGTAGTAGAGCTTAGGAAGAAAATTGATGAGCTAAAGAATCTTACAAAAGATGCTGATGTTGATTTATCGGAAGATATTGAAAGGCTTGAAAACCGCCTGCAAAAGCTTGAAAAGGATATCTATGAAAACATCAAGCCATGGGATCGTGTTCAAATTGCAAGGCATCCATCCAGACCGACCACGCTAGATTATATTTCTCACTTGTTTACAGATTTCTTTGAATGCCACGGCGACAGATACTTTGGTGATGATGAAGCGATAGTTGGCGGGATTGCTAAATTCCATGATTATCCTGTAACCGTAATCGGTCATCAGCGCGGAAAAGACACAAAGGAAAATATCAGGCGGAATTTCGGGATGCCGCATCCCGAAGGTTATAGAAAAGCATTGCGGCTAATGAAACAGGCGGAAAAATTCAACAGGCCGATAATTTGCTTGATTGATACAAAGGGAGCCTATCCAGGTAAGGCCGCTGAGGAACGCGGCCAAAGCGAAGCGATTGCCAGAAATTTATTTGAAATGGCAGGCTTAACAGTTCCTGTTATTTCCATTGTCATTGGTGAGGGAGGAAGCGGCGGAGCCCTTGCTCTTGGAGTTGCTGACAGAATTTATATGCTTGAGAACTCTACCTATTCAGTAATTTCTCCTGAAGGCGCCGCGGCTATCCTCTGGAAGGATGCCTCTCAGGCAAAAAAGGCTGCGGAAACTATGAGGATTACTGCACCTGACCTTAAGGAGCTAGGCGTAATAGATAGTATAATTAAGGAAGTAAAAGGCGGGGCCCACCGTAATGTTAAAGAACAAGCGGAGGCTATTGATATGGTGCTGAAAAAATCATTGTCAGATTTGCTAAGCCTGGACAGTGACGAACTTGTCGCTCAGCGCTATGCAAAATTCAAGCAAATCGGAGATTATTCGTTTGTAAAACAATTTACAGGGGTAAATTAAAACGTGTTGCCAAAGGCATCACGTTTTTCCGTGATTAGACTACTTTATTCTCTCAGTGTAATCAATAGGGAGGAAAAAGAGCCTATTTGCAAAGTCCCATTATTATGGGGGCAAATTTTTTCCTCTGTGACCGGCGTTTCTGTGGGCATTTCACTTTTCTATAACGACAACTTTCTAAAAATATTGTGATTTACTGCGCAAATTGGTTTACGTATTAGTTTTTCTATTTTAGAATAATTACTGGTGCAGGTTTGTGTATTTCGATATGTGCATGCTTATACATAAATATTGTAGCAATAAAACGCAAATAGTAAGTGAAGGCATATTTTAGATGGCAGGCTTTAGCAGCTTGCATTCATAAGCTCAAATTAGTATTTCATATTAGAACAATGGCTACAAATCATATGGTGTTACAGCCATCCTTCTGGCGTTTTTCAAATAAGTTTAGAGATTTAAGAGGTGATTCGGATGAAAAGAATAGGTGTTTTAACCAGTGGCGGCGATTCTCCAGGCATGAATGCCGCAGTAAGGGCAGTTGTCCGTAAAGCTATTTATCACAATCTGGAGATCTATGGCATTTATCATGGCTATCAGGGATTGATTGATGGTGAAATTAAAAAGCTTGAGCTCGGATCAGTTGGTGATATTATTCATCGTGGAGGCACAATGCTTTACTCGGCTCGTTGTCCGGAATTCAAAACAGAAGAAGGCCAGCTAAAGGGAATAGAGCAGCTGAAAAAACATGGAATTGAGGGACTTGTAGTCATTGGCGGTGATGGTTCTTACCGCGGGGCAAAGGCATTGACTGAACGCGGCTTCCCATGTGTTGGAGTTCCTGGAACTATTGATAATGATATTCCCGGTACAGAATTCACGATTGGTTTTGATACCGCGTTGAATACCGTAATTGATGCCATCGACAAAATTAGGGATACAGCCACTTCTCATGAAAGAACATACATAATTGAGGTTATGGGTAGAGATGCTGGCGATATCGCTTTATGGGCAGGCCTTGCCGGTGGGGCAGAAACGATTTTGATCCCAGAAGATAAATCCAATATGGACGATATTGTCAGCAGGCTGAAGCGCGGTCATGAGCGCGGCAAGAAGCATAGCATCATTATAGTTGCTGAAGGTGTAGGAAGCGGAGTCGATTTTGCCAGAAAAATCGAGGAAATGACCAGCTTTGAAACAAGAGTAACCGTACTTGGGCATACGCAGCGTGGAGGATCTCCAACAGCGAGTGACCGGGTACTTGCGAGCCGTTTAGGGGCACTTGCAGTAGAACTGCTTATTGAGAACAAAGGCGGCCGCGCGGTTGGAATTGTCCAAAACCGCTTGGTTAACTATGATATTATAGAAGCACTGGCACAGCCTCATACTCTCGATATGAAAATGTATCAGCTATCACAGGAGCTTTCAATCTAAATTCGACTGAAAGAACCCGGACGATTAACCAAAAGTCCTCTTTCTAATTTCTGTACCGGTTTGGATGAATAGCATTCTAAAAGTTTCGGAACAAGTCTTTGCCTTTGCAACATCACAATAAGGGGCAAAACCATTAGATAATATCTATCCCATACATTTACTATTGAGGATAATAATAGGAGGTAAATCCAAACATGCGCAAAACGAAAATCGTATGTACTATCGGTCCTGCAAGTGAGAGCGTCGATAAGCTCACTCAATTAATTGAAGCGGGTATGAATGTATCGCGCCTTAATTTTTCTCACGGAGATCATGAAGAACATGGACAGCGTATCGCCAACATCCGGGAAGCCGTTCAAAAAACCGGAAAACAGGTCGCGATTCTTCTAGATACAAAAGGACCTGAAATCCGTACTCATAATATGGAAAACGATGCCATCGAGCTCACAGCAGGTTCTTCTGTGACTGTCTCTATGAATGAAGTACTTGGAACCAAGGAGAAATTTTCCATAACTTACCCAGGTCTTATTGAGGATGTCGAGCCAGGATCTAAGATTTTGCTTGATGATGGTTTAATAGGGCTAGAAGTAAAGGAAATCCGTCGTGAAAACCAAGAAATTGAAACAGTGGTTCTTAACCCTGGAACCCTGAAAAATAAAAAAGGTGTCAACGTGCCGGGAGTTTCTGTCAAACTTCCAGGGATTACTGAAAAAGACGCAAAGGATATTGTTTTTGGTATCGAACAAGGTATAGACTTTATTGCTGCTTCTTTTGTCCGCCGTGCCTCCGATGTTTTGGAAATCCGGGAATTACTGCATAAAAATAATGCACCGCATATTCAGATTATCCCTAAGATCGAGAACCAGGAAGGCGTAGACAATATTGACGAAATCCTGGAGGTTTCTGATGGTCTAATGGTAGCGAGGGGAGACCTGGGTGTTGAAATACCAGCAGAAGAGGTCCCGCTTGTGCAGAAGCAGCTGATCAAGAAGTGCAATACACTTGGAAAGCCAGTTATTACAGCCACCCAGATGCTTGACTCCATGCAGCGCAATCCGCGCCCAACCCGTGCGGAAGCAAGTGATGTAGCAAATGCGATTTTTGATGGTACTGATGCTATCATGCTTTCCGGTGAAACTGCAGCGGGAGCTTATCCTATTGAAGCTGTTCAAACTATGCACAATATTGCTTCACGTGCAGAATCAGCATTAAACCACCGAGAGCTGCTTTCTAAGCGCAGTAAGGACAGCGAGCATAATGTGACTGACGCAATTGGGGAATCGGTTGCTCATACAGCACTAAACCTTGAAGTTGATGCAATCATCACTCCAACTGAAAGCGGGCATACGGCGAGGATGATTTCTAAGTATCGTCCAAAAGCACCGATAATTGCGGTTACTTCTAAGGATCATGTATCAAGGCGCTTAGCCCTTGTATGGGGAGTTTATCCACAAATCGGTCCAGAAGCAACTACAACGGATGATATGCTTGAGTCATCGATCCAGGAAAGCTTGAACTCTGGATTGGTTTCCCATGGAGATTTAGTTGTGATTACAGCTGGGGTTCCAGTTGGTGAAACAGGCACTACTAATTTGATGAAAATTCATGTTCTTGGCGAAGAAATAATCAAAGCACAGGGCATCGGCCGCAAATCAGCTAGAGGAAAAGTGGTTATTGCCAGAAACGCTGCAGAAGCAATTGAAAATGTAACAGAAGGATCGGTTCTTGTTACTTTTGCAACTGATCGTGATATGATGCCTGCTATAGAAAAATGTGCTGCCCTTATCACTGTAGAGGGCGGATTGACCAGCCATGCCGCGGTTGTTGGAGTCACTCTTGGTATTCCAGTTATTGTAGGAGCAGAAAATGCTACAACTCTTTTAACCAACGGCCAAAGCATAACAGTCGATTCTGGAAGAGGAATCATTTACAATGGACATTCAAGTGTCCTTTAATCCAAATAGACTTCAATAACGCTTAAAACCCTGCCAGAATGATTTGGCAGGGTTTTTTAAATATTCCGGTTCTCTAATGTTCTGCAAAAATTTCTCCGGTATGTATTAGAGGAATGAACAGGAATTTAGGTGTATACTAATAGTACAAGAACTTTTTCATCTGGAGGAACTTTATGAGGTATTTGCTCTTGATTTTGATAATTGTACCAGCTCTTGAGATATGTACTCTGTTGCTCTCTGGAAGAACAATTGGATTTTTTCCTACGATTTTTTTAATTATCGCCACAGGGATTGCAGGCGCATATTTAGCGAAAAAGCAGGGGATGGAAACAATTCGGAATGCGCAGTTTCAAATGAGGACAGGACAGATTCCTGGAGAGGCTTTACTGGATGGAATATGTATTCTAGCCGGGGCTTGCTTTTTGTTAACCCCTGGATTTATAACTGATGCCATTGGATTTTTTCTATTACTGCCGCCAACCCGAAAAATGATTAAGCCTCTGTTGCTGAAACTTATCAGGAACAGAATGATTGATAAAAATATAACAATCATTCGCTAAGTGAACATTGCTGGCGATACCTAACCCCTGGCTAAGGAGGTGACTTCTTCTCACCTTCCTTGCCAGGGGTTTTTTGCATTAGAAAAGCCATGAATAACTTTTTAATAGCGCAGATACTCTAGCTCCAGCGCTCCGCCCCTTTTTTCCCGCAGGAAAATAAAGCCCCCACACGATGTGCTAGTGCCGGCTTCGCCAACCAATGATTGCTCCGGCAATGATATTGCTATTTTTTAAATTTTTAGAAAAATAAGGTGACAAAATAAAAACTGTTGTTATATAATACAATCAAGAAATAGTCATTCTGTATTATAACAATATAAATAAAAGGGAGTGATGCTTCACGGCGGCCAAGGCTGTAAGAAATTTTGGTAGTTAAGTTGCGGATACTTATAAGTAAAAAAATAGTTAAGGAGGAACATAGATGATGAGACAAGCAAAAGCAAGGAAATTAGAGGAAAACTGGAAAACGGATAAAAGGTGGAAAGGGATTACCAGACCTTACAGCGGGGAGGATGTAATCCGTTTAAGAGGCTCGCTTGAAATCGAGCAAACATTGGCGCGCCGTGGCTCTGAAAAGCTCTGGAACCTTTTGAATACTAAGGATTTCATTAACGCGCTTGGCGCTTTGACTGGAAACCAGGCGATGCAGCAAGTGAAAGCAGGGTTGAAAGCAATCTACTTAAGCGGCTGGCAGGTTGCTGCTGATGCAAACCTTTCCGGGCATATGTACCCTGACCAAAGCTTGTACCCGGCAAACAGCGTTCCGCAGGTTGTTAAGCGCATTAACCAGGCATTGCAGCGCGCTGACCAGATTTATTATATGGAAGGAAAAGAGGAAATTGATTGGTTTGCACCGATTGTTGCGGATGCTGAAGCAGGTTTTGGAGGACAGCTCAATGTATTTGAATTAATGAAAGGAATGATTGAGGCGGGGGCTGCCGGAGTCCATTTTGAAGACCAGCTTTCATCCGAGAAGAAGTGCGGCCACCTTGGTGGCAAAGTGCTACTCCCAACACAAACGGCAGTACGCAACTTAATTGCTGCCCGGTTTGCAGCGGATGTAATGGGAGTTCCGACTGTGCTTATTGCACGTACTGACGCAAATGCGGCTGATTTAATTACAAGTGATGTAGATCCGGCGGACGCAGAATTCATCACGGGCGAACGGACTCCTGAAGGTTTTTATCAGACGCGCGCAGGACTGGACCAGGCGATTGCCAGAGGGCTTTCCTATGCCCCATATGCTGACCTCATCTGGTGTGAAACCTCTGAGCCGAATCTTGAGGAAGCCGGTCGATTTGCAGAAGCCATCCATGAACAATTCCCTGGAAAGCTATTAGCCTATAACTGCTCTCCATCGTTTAACTGGAAACAAAAGCTCGATGACGAAACGATTGCCAATTTCCAGGCTGAACTGGGTAAAATGGGATACAAATTTCAGTTCGTTACCCTTGCTGGTTTCCATGCCCTTAACCATGGTATGTTTGAATTGGCACGCCAGTATAAGGATCGGGGCATGGCAGCATACTCTGAGCTTCAACAGGCGGAATTCGCGAGTGAGATACATGGCTACACAGCCACAAGGCATCAGCGCGAAGTTGGAACAGGCTATTTTGATGAGTTGGCCCAAGTTATATCAGGCGGAACATCTTCAACTACGGCCTTAAAGGGATCAACTGAAACGGAGCAATTCCAGGACAAAACCAGGGAGTCAGTTCCCAACAATAATCAATACAGGTAGCATTCTAGTAATGCATGGCGGCGAAATAGGAGGGAGGACGCAGAATCGCGTCCTCCTTTTATGGTGCCGTCCGACCGCCTTTAATTAATACTTTTTTTGTCATCTCCAAGGATAAAATGCCAAATTTCTTTGAAGGTATTTGCCCGCTGAAGCGTATTTATAGTGACGAGGACGACAGGTCCTGCAATTAGCCCAAGGAAGCCGATTAATTTAAACCCGACAAATAGCGAAACCAGCGTCGCAAGCGGGTCGAGGCCGATGCTGGAGGAGAGCACCTTTGGCTCCATCAGCTGCCTTTGGACAATCACGACTATGTATAAGACAGAAAGTCCAACTGCCATGTTCGTTTCGCCTGAGATAAATTCAAAAACAATCCAGGGAACAAATACTGCACCAGTCCCCAGGTACGGGAGAATATCAACCATGCCGACTATTAACGCGATGGTGATCGCATATTCCACACGGAGGACCAAAAGACCGATTAAAACGGTTACCGTCGTAATGGATATAAGTGTAAACTGTGCCCGGATAAACCCAAATAGGGCCTTTTTTAAATCCTCAATTACTCTTTTAACTCCCTGAAAAACCCTTTTCGGCAAAAACCTTCCTCCTATCCTTGAAAGGCGGTACCAATCCTTGCTGATGAAGAAAGTAGCAAGAAGGGAAAATACTAGTACGGTTGCTGCGTTTGGAAACCAACCGATGATAGCGGGTATTTTTTGAAAAAAGCTTTGAATAAAATCTCCCACTGTGGAACCAATCTGTTTGCCGCCATTTTCAATATTATTCATAAGGGTGTTCTGCTGACTGGCATCCAAATTGTTAAAATAAGCTGCTATTTGATTGTAAAGCGGGATAATTTGCGATTCGATATAATCTTCCATATAATCGATAAGAGTATCCAGGTGCCGGGGTACCATATTTCCTAGATAGTCGGCACCTGAAACAATTTCAGCCACCAGTAGTGTAACCAGACCGGCAAATAACGACAGAATAAAGGTAAGTGAGACGAAAACGGCTATCCCCCTTGGAAGCCGCGCCTTATATTCAAAAAAGTTAACAAGCGGGTTTATTAGAAAAGCAATCACAATGGCAATAATAAATGGATATGTATATGAAGAAACATAAAATACGGCGGCGGCAGCAAGCAAAATAAGACCAAATACAAAAAGAAAACGTAAAAGCCGTTGTACATGAACTGGATTCAAAGAATATGCCCTCCTATTTAAATCGGCATTAGTACAGACGATTTATCCCGATTGATAAATCTTAAAATATGGCTGAAAAAACAAGGGCAGGGCCGAATCAGTGATTTTGTGTAATATTACCCAGGATGTTATATTGACATAATATAACTAATTAGGAGGTTGATCATGAGCGGACCTGTCCTTTTTTTATCGCTGCTGGCCTTGATCGGCTTGGTAGCGAAAAACACATCCTTGATAATTGCAGCAGGATCCTTGCTGTTATTGAAGGCTACCGGAATTGATGAGAAGGTATTTCCTTACTTGCAATCAAAGGGAATAAACATAGGAGTTACAATTATAACGATAGCAGTCCTCGTTCCAATCGCTAATGGCTCGATTGGTTTTAAAGAACTAGGGGCAGCTGTGAAATCTCCGGTGGCGTGGATCGCACTTGGTTCAGGAATTGCTGTAGCGCTAATTGCAAAAAGCGGCCTTACGCTCCTGGCTAAGGATCCTCATATAACAACGGCTTTGGTTTTCGGTACCATTCTCGCTGTGTCCTTGTTCAAAGGGATAGCCGTTGGTCCTCTGATTGGTGCAGGGATTGCCTTCATGTTTATGAAACTTTTTGAATTCATAAGATGACAGGAAGAAGCGCAAGCGCCTGCAAAATGCAATGTCGGTCAACAAAGCTTCCGGGCTGTGTGGCACCAGACGTCTGTCCTTGATCATTAAAAAGATATCGGCTCGTCCATTAGCCTCATCAGCGAGAGGATGCAAAATTTTATATTTCCTCCACAAGAATTTAAATTTTATAGGAGTGCTGGGCGGTCCAGTCCTCCTCCCTTTACACTAACGTTCTGCCTTCAGCTTGAGATGCACCAAATAAGGCCAGGCCCCTTTTTAAAGAAAAATTTTATTTCTTTTGGTAACTCCTGTCCTAAATTAGTACAGGAAGCAAAATTCTATATAAGAATAAAGATATAATTCTCCATGACGTTCTGCTCTAAATATATGGCGAAGCCGAAATACTTATTCTAATAGAGTTTCAACAAAAATTTCTAAATACAGTTAGTTTTATATGGATTGTGTTTTTCTAATAAAATATTAATTTATTCACATTTTGTGCTTTTTCATTCACAAATGTCAGATAATTGTTTATAATAGGACTTGTAAGCGCATCCTTTCAAAATTTCTATGAACATGCCATTCTAGTGAACGGTTTTGTTTAACGGAAACAGTGCCGCAAGATTGAGCAAGCGCTCAGTTATGAAAGTTTTGAATGCGCAAGGAAGGGGTACATATGGAAGTGCTAGTGCTTTTCTCCTGATGTCAGTATAATGAGGAACCTTAGCACTATTGGTAACGCTTTCATTATTTGCCGGGGGTTTCCTTCGGTTAGAGATACATATGGTGTGGTAATGCGCCCATGCCATCAGTGGTCAATTATATATTACGCAGATAGTAATGGGTAAAGGGGAATTTTTTATTAAAAGGAGAGATTCTTGATGACAGTAACAAGAGGTCTGGAAGGAATTGTAGCAACAACTTCATCCATTAGCTCCATCATTGATGATACGCTTACATACGTAGGTTATGACATCGATGATCTAGCTGAAAATGCGACATTTGAAGAAATTATTTATCTATTATGGCATCGTAAGCTTCCTAACAAAGCCCAGTTGTCTGAATTGACACAACAGCTGGCAGAAAACGCTAGCCTGCCACAGGAAGTGCTTGAACACTTCAAAATGTATCCTATTAACGATGTGCACCCGATGGCAGCTCTTCGTTCTGCTATTTCACTATTAGGACTTTATGATGAAGAAGCGGACCTAATGGATGAAGATGCAAACTACCGTAAAGCGATCCGCCTTCAGGCAAAGATCCCTTCTATTGTTACAGCATTTTCCCGTGTAAGAAAAGGGCTTGAACCCGTAGCTCCAAGAACTGATTTGAGCTTTGCAGCCAACTTCCTTTATATGTTGAGCGGTGAGGAACCATCCCCAGTCGAAGAGGAAGCATTTAACAAAGCGCTTGTTCTTCATGCTGACCACGAATTAAATGCGTCCACATTTACGGCCCGTGTATGTGTCGCTACACTTTCCGATATCTATTCAGGTATCACAGCTGCCATTGGCGCATTGAAAGGACCTCTTCATGGCGGAGCCAATGAAGCGGTAATGAAGATGCTAAAAGAAATCGGTTCAGTTGACAACGTAGAAAGCTATGTAAATAATAAACTTCAAAACAAAGAAAAGATTATGGGCTTCGGCCACCGTGTGTACCGTAAAGGGGATCCCCGTGCGAAGCATCTTAAAGTTATGTCTGAAAGATTAACCAATCTGACAGGGCAGGCTGAATACTATGAAATGTCAATCAAAATAGATGAACTGGTGACTTCTCAGAAGAATCTGCCGCCTAATGTAGACTTCTATTCTGCATCTGTCTATCACAGCCTTGGCATCGACCATGACCTGTTTACTCCAATTTTCGCAGTCAGCCGTACATCAGGCTGGATTGCCCATATTTTGGAGCAGTATGAAAATAACCGCCTGATCCGCCCTCGTGCCGAATATACAGGCCCTGGAATGCAAACGTACGTTCCGGTTGACGCAAGATAAACAGCATTTTTCGAATTGACAGAATTAAAGTAAATTAATAGTGTAGTAGTAAGGGTTATGGGGCTTAATCGATGTAGACATCGTTCTGAATAAAACAGGTGTCTAACTGCAGCGCCTAGCTCCTCGAGGTCATCAGTCAAATTCCTCCAGAAGGCAAAGAACGCCTTCTTACGGAATTCGTCCTATGCTTGTCGGGGCTGACCAAGGCGCTTCCGCATTTCGATGTTCCCTAACCTTTGATATCGAATTTGGAGGGATAGCAATGAATCAAGGTGAAAAAATTACAGTAGAAAATGGTACACTACGCGTGCCGAACAATCCGGTTATACCGTTTATTGAAGGGGATGGCATTGGTCCGGATATTTGGGCAGCAGCGTCACGGGTTCTGGAAGCAGCCGTAGAAAAAGCATATAACGGCGAAAAGAATATTGTTTGGAAAGAAGTCCTTGCAGGGGAAAAGGCATTCAATCAAACTGGCGAATGGCTACCACAGGAAACACTTGATATGATCCAGGAGTACTTGATCGCTATTAAAGGACCTCTTACAACTCCAATTGGCGGAGGAATCCGTTCACTAAACGTAGCTTTACGCCAGGAACTTGACCTGTTTGTCTGCCTGCGCCCAGTTCGTTATTTTGATGGTGTACCTTCTCCAGTAAAGCGTCCTGAAGATACTGATATGGTTATCTTCCGTGAAAATACTGAAGATATTTACGCTGGAATCGAATACGCTAAAGGCTCTGACGAAGTAAAAAAAGTAATTGACTTCCTTCGCAATGAAATGGGAGTAAATAAGATCCGTTTCCCTGAAACATCAGGAATTGGTATCAAGCCTGTTTCTGAAGAAGGAACACAGAGACTTGTACGTGCAGCGATCAACTACGCGGTCAAGGAAGGACGTAAGTCTGTTACTCTAGTACATAAAGGCAATATTATGAAGTTTACTGAGGGTGCATTCAAGAATTGGGGATATGAGCTTGCTGAACAGGAATTCGGCGACAAAGTATTCACTTGGAATCAATATGACCGAATTAAAGAAGAACAAGGCTCTGAAGCTGCAAATAAAGCTCAGGCCGAAGCTGAAGCAGCAGGGAAGATCATCATCAAGGATTCTATCGCGGACATTTTCTTACAGCAAATCCTTACTCGTCCGAAAGAATTTGATGTGGTAGCAACAATGAACCTGAACGGTGATTACATTTCCGATGCACTTGCTGCACAGGTAGGCGGAATTGGTATTGCGCCAGGCGCCAACATTAACTATGAAACTGGACATGCAATTTTCGAAGCGACTCATGGAACAGCTCCTAAGTATGCAGGCCAGGATAAAGTGAATCCATCCTCTGTACTTCTGTCCGGTGTACTGATGCTTGAACACCTTGGATGGAATGAGGCTGCGAAAATGATCACTGCTTCTGTGGAGAAGACAATTTCTTCTAAAGTGGTAACATATGATTTCGCCCGTTTAATGGACGGTGCGACAGAAGTAAAATGCTCTGAATTCGCAGATGAACTTATTAAAAACCTGTAATAGAATAATTTTTGAAAATTTTGCTTCTGTACCGGGGCCTCCCTTGCCCTGCGTACAGAAGCTAATTTGATAGCCAGGAAAAATTAAATATTGTATTTATTTTCGAGGAGGAGCTGTCATGTCTCTAAAACGCAAAAAAGTCTCTGTGATCGGTGGCGGATTTACTGGCGCTACAACTGCTTTTTTATTAGCTCAGAAAGAACTTGGTGACGTAGTATTAGTTGATATTCCTCAAATGGAAAATCCGACAAAAGGTAAAGCTCTTGATATGCTTGAAGCCAGTCCGATACAGGGCTTTGACGCTAACATTACAGGTACTTCCAGCTACGAAGATACAGCTGATTCGGATATCGTTATCATCACAGCAGGTATCGCGCGCAAGCCGGGCATGAGCCGAGATGATTTGGTTCAAACTAACCAAAAGGTCATGAAAGCTGTTACTAAGGAAATTGTAAAATATTCTCCGGAATGCTACATCATCGTCCTTACAAATCCTGTTGATGCAATGAGCTATACAGTATTTAAAGAGTCCGGTTTCCCTAAAAACCGCGTCATCGGCCAATCCGGTGTACTTGATACAGCTCGTTTCCGCACCTTTGTCGCTCAGGAGTTAAATCTTTCTGTTAAAGATGTTACCGGCTTTGTTTTAGGCGGTCACGGAGATGATATGGTCCCTCTTGTACGCTACTCATATGCAGGCGGAATACCATTGGAAACTCTTATCCCCCAAGAGCGCTTAGATGCAATCGTTGAACGCACACGCAAGGGCGGCGGAGAGATTGTCAATCTTTTAGGCAACGGCAGTGCTTACTATGCTCCTGCTGCGTCGCTTGTTGAAATGGCAGAAGCTATCCTTAAAGATCAGCGCCGTGTACTTCCTTCTATCGCTTACCTTGAAGGTGAATATGGCTTTGCAGGAATTTACCTCGGCGTTCCTACTATTCTTGGTGCTGGCGGCATTGAAAAAGTTATCGAACTTGATTTAACTGAAGATGAAAAGGCAGCCCTTGCTAAATCTGCTGAATCTGTTCGCAATGTAATGAATGTTTTAGCTTAACAAACATATCCTCAAAATAAATAGCTTAAGATTAAAATTCGGGGAAACACTATTTTCCCCGAATTTTTTTCAAAATGTTTTCGACTTTTATGCAGCTGATGCAAGGAGGAGGTTTCCATGTTATTAAAAAAAAGGAAGCTTGGCAGAAAAATTGAAGATATTAAGGCAGGAGAGAAGCTTTCGCTAACTGAAAAAATAGAAGACAAAGATCTTTTACTGTACTTAGGTTTAACCAATGATGCCAACCCGCTTTATATTCAGCACGATTACGCCTCACAAACTCCATTCGAGAAACCGATTGTTCCAAGTGTTATGCTGATTGGAATCATTAATTCCGCAATATCAAAATACTTACCGGGACCTGGAAGCCATATTTTATCACAGGATGTTATCTACCATAAGCCAGTTTATCATTACGGCACCATCAAATTCATTTTTGAAGTTAAAGATGTTGATAGGGACCAGCAACTGGTCCAAATACATGTAATTGGTGAAAATGAAGATAACGAACTTGTTTTGGAAGCAAGATTGAAGGTATGCCCTCCCCGCTTCAGTGATGCAGCCCAAGGGTGAGCCTTGGTAATGTACAAGAACCCTCTGCATGGGGTTCTTTTTTTATGAAGAATAAAAGTAAGTTTTTTCAGTAAGAAATGATGTAAACCGTTAAATTAGCTTGGTAAATATCCTGGTTTCTTCGCCAGGTTTTTATATTCCAGGAAGACACATTCATTCATATTCAGGGGAGCAAGCCTTCACGTTGCTAACACCGATGTTTCCCTTTATTCTTTTTTTATTTATAATTGATATTGGATGAAGAGGCCCGTACAGGTCGAGGGGTATTTCGTATTCAAACTCAGGAGGGCAATCATGACAAAAAAGGTTCTTGTAGTGGATGATGAGAAATCGATTCTAACTTTGCTTCAATACAATCTGGAGCAGGCAGGTTATGCGGTTGTGACGGCTATGGACGGGGAAGAGGGAAAAGAGCTTGCTATCAGGGAAATGCCAGATATAATTGTGTTGGATTTAATGCTTCCTCTCCTTGATGGAATAGAAGTGTGCAAACAGCTTCGTCAGCAGAAAATTATCACACCGATATTAATGCTGACCGCTAAGGATGATGAGTTTGATAAAGTCCTTGGACTAGAACTGGGAGCGGATGACTATATGACAAAGCCCTTTAGCCCCCGCGAGGTAGTGGCAAGGGTTAAAGCGATACTAAGAAGATCCCAATTCCAAAAAGAGCAAAGCGATGATGAGTCTGATGAGCTGGATGAAATGATTAAGCTGGGATCTTTAAAAGTTTTCCCGGAACGCTACGAAGCTTTCTTTGAAGAAGTGGAGCTTGAGCTTACACCGAAGGAATTTGAACTATTGTTGTATTTAGCCAAAAACAAGGGCAGGGTGTTAACAAGGGATCAGCTCCTTAGTTCGGTCTGGAATTATGACTTTGCAGGAGATACCAGAATTGTCGATGTCCATATCAGTCATTTGCGGGAGAAAATCGAGAAAGATACGAAGAAGCCTATTTATATAAAGACTATAAGAGGCCTTGGCTACAAACTTGAGGAGCCTAAGGAGGAATGACCAATTCCCGCTCCAGGCTCATTTTTACTTTAATCGTACTTAATATCACTGTTTTATTGGCACTGGGCCTGATACTCGGACAATTATTCAAAAGCTATTTCTTGCACACATTTAATGAAAGGCTGGAAAAAGAGGCATTATTTATTTCAATGTATATTAAAGAAAATGGCGGATTGGATGAGTTTTTCAAGGAAGGAAAAGCTGACAATTTTACCAGGATATTAGATTCCAATCTTACGATTATCTCAAAGTATGGTTCTATTTTATTTGATTCTAATGAAAAGAAGGAAGAATACCGCGAGGAGCACCAAAAAATGATTTCCAGTATCCTGGATAAAAGGGATATGGAATCAGAGGGGTTTAAAGTATCAGATGGCGGAAATGACCTTCATTATTATTGGAAGGAAATTGAAAGCGGCGGAGAAATTGAAGGCTATGTTATCCTTAATAACCAATTAGGTGTAATAAAAGAAGCAAACCGGCAAATGTGGGGGATACTGACTGTAAGTCTTGGATCAGCCTTAATTCTCATTATCATGCTGGGGGTGAAGATTGCTTCGAGATATACACGGCCAATTGAAGCGGCAACCAAGACAGCCATTGAGCTTGCGAAGGGGAACTACAAGGCAAGGACTTATGAAGAACAATCCGATGAAACCGGAATGTTAAGCACTTCATTAAATAAATTAGCAAGAAATCTTCAGGAAATGGAGGTTGCCCGTGCAATGCAGCAGGACCGGCTGGTCACTTTGATTGAAAATATAGGGAGCAGCGTTTTGTTGATTGACAATAAAGGGTACATCACTCTTATTAACCGTTCATATAAACAAATATTTAAGGTGGATGGTTCAAATTTTCTTTACAAGCTTTATTATGAAGTAATCCAGCATAAAGAAATCATTCAGATCATAGAAGAAATTTTTGTTACGGAAAAAAGCCTGAAAAGGCAGCTCATACTTCCTGTTGGTCTTGAAAGAAAGCATTTTGAAGTATACGGGGCACCAATTATTGGAACAAATGATGAATGGAAAGGCATATTGATTGTGTTCCATGATATAAGCGAGCTTAAAAAGCTGGAACAAATGAGGAAGGATTTCGTTGCGAACGTGTCACATGAATTAAAGACCCCGATAACCTCCATTAAAGGCTTTTCGGAAACACTTCTGGACGGAGCCTTAAACGATAAAGATACCCTGGAAAATTTCCTCGGGATCATATTAAAGGAAAGCGACCGTCTCCAGATTCTGATTCAGGAATTACTGGATTTGTCGAAAATAGAGCAGCATGAATTTGCATTGAACATAGAGAAGATTGATTTAAAGGTGCTGTTGAAGGAAACGTGTGCCATCTTAGACGGAAAGGCCCAACAGAAGGAAATAGAGCTGAATTTGGAAGCACCGGGACATCCGGTGTATGTTGAGGGAGATTCTTTCAGGCTTAAGCAAACCTTCATCAATCTTATCACGAATGGATTGACCTACACACCGAACAACGGCAGGGTTGACGTCAATATTGCAGATCAACGGGAATCGGTACGGATTGAAATTAAGGATACCGGAATAGGAATTGAAAAAGAAGAACTGCCTCGAATCTTTGAACGGTTTTATCGAGTTGACCGAGCCCGGAGCCGCAATTCAGGCGGAACAGGGCTTGGCCTTGCAATCGTCAAGCATATCGTAGAGGCTCATCATGGACGAATCCATGTTGAAAGCGAGGTTGGACAAGGTTCAACATTTATTGTTGAACTTAATAAATAATGTAATTCACCTGAAGGGGATCAGTAATATTTACATTTTATTTACATCAAATTCAATTCTGCTTAACATGATGCGGATAAAATAATATATGAAAACCCCTTCATCCAAGGGCTGAAAAGGCAAGGACATGACCCCGTCCTTGCCTTTTTTTCTATATAAAAATTGTTAACCTTTCATTCCTTTTTTTCATTTTTATGAATGAGATTGAAACTTTTACCAATCCTTATTCGTAAAAAGGGTAAACAGTTCGAAGGAGGGGATGAGCGAGCATGGGTAGCCTAAGAAAGATATATATAATTACGGGTGCTTTTTTTGCCGCCTTATTATTAGGTCTTGTAGCTTTTACAACTTGGTATACAGTGGACGAATCCGACCAGGCAGTAATTCTTACATTTGGTGAAGTAGATGAGACGATAACAGAACCAGGACTTCACTTTAAAATGCCTTGGCCAGTCCAGACAATCGAGAAACTTCCGAAAGAAACATTCAGCCTTCAGTTTGGCTACGAGCAGAAGGACGGAGAAATAAAGGAATATCCGGAAGATACAAAAATGATCACGGGGGATGAGAATATTGTCCTCGCTGATCTGGTTGTACAATGGAAAATAACCGATCCGTCGAAATACCTTTTTAACTCTGATGAACCGGAGGAGATTTTATATAATACGACTTCTTCAGCTTTAAGAAGCATTATCGGAAGTTCCAAGATTGATGACGCCCTCACTTCAGGAAAAGCGGAAATTGAAGCAGATGTTCGCGAATTGCTGTCCACCTTAATTGATAAATATGATATTGGCATTTCCGTTCTCGCGGTAAAGTTGCAGGATGTAGAGCTTCCGAATAAAGAAGTCCGAAAGGCATTCACAAATGTTACAAGTGCAAGGGAAACGATGAATACGAAAATCAATGAAGCAAAGAAGTATGAAAATAAGCGGATGAATGAGGCGAAAGGTGAAAAGGATGCCCTGATATCCAATGCCAATGGGGAGAAGGCAGCAAGGACAGAGCGGGCACGCGGGGATGTGGCGGTTTTTGATAAACTCTATCAGGAATATAAAAAGAACCCTGACATTACCAAAGAGCGCTTAATCATTGAAACTATTGAACAGGTACTGCCAAGTTCACAGATTTATATTATGAATGACGAGGGCAATACGATGAAATACTTCCCAATTCGCTCGCTTGAAAAAGAACAGCCAAAACCAAAAGAGGAAGGGGCTGGCCAGTAATGAGCAATAAAGTAATAGGCATTGCTGATAAGAAAAAAGTCCCCATTGAATGGAGAGGGTACACGAAATTAGGAATAGTCATAATTATTCTATTGTCAGCCGCTCTGTTTGTCTTTAATAATATCTATATCGTAAATGAAGGAGAGTATAAGGTTGTCCGCCAATTTGGAGAAGTGGTCAGGATTGATAAATCCCCTGGCCTTAAAACGAAAATACCTTTTATTCAATCTGTTACAACTCTCCCTAAATACCAAATGAGCTATGAGGTTTCAGAAGCGGAGATCAACACAAAAGATAAAAAACGGATGCTGATCGATAACTACGCGGTATGGAGAATCGTTGACCCAAAGAAGATGATCAATAATGCCAGGACAGTGGAAAATGCTGAGGCAAGAATGGAAGAGTTCATCTATTCAGTTGTCAGGGCAGAACTGGGTCAATTAAACTATGATGAAATCATTAATGATGAAAAATCCTCCCGGGGCAGCCTGAATGACAGGGTCACAGAGCGGGTAAATGAGCTATTGCAAAAAGATTCCTATGGCATTGAAGTTACCGATGTAAGAATAAAGCGGACTGACCTGCCTTCAGAAAATGAGGAATCTGTGTTTAAGCGGATGATATCGGAACGTGAGTCTAAAGCCCAAGAATACCTATCAATGGGTGATGCCGAGAAAAACCGGATTGAAGCAGATACAGACAGAAAGGTAAAAGAGATCCTTTCAAAGGCCCAGGCAGATGCTGAAGTAATCAGGGCACAGGGTGAAGGGGAAGCTGCCCGGATCTACAATGCTTCTTTTTCAAAGGATGCCGAGTTCTACAGCCTGTTCCGAACGCTTGAGTCTTATAAGAAGACCATTGATGGGGAAACAGTCATTGTTCTTCCTTCAGACTCTCCATATGCCCGCCTGCTGATGGGATATACAAATTAAATCAGATGCCGTTATTTTTTCTTTCCCATTATTCTCATGGTAGAATGTAGGAAGGATAATTAACGGCTTTTGCTTTTATCGGGAGGGATTCATTTGACTAAAAAAATAGTATTAATTGACGGCAACAGCATTGCATACCGTGCCTTTTTTGCTTTGCCCCTTTTAAATAGCGATAAAGGAGTTCATACAAATTCCATTTATGGTTTTGCGATGATGCTTAATAAAATATTGGAAGAAGAAAAGCCTACACATATGCTAGTCGCTTTTGATGCGGGAAAAACGACTTTCCGGCATTCAACCTTTAAGGAGTATAAAGGTGGTCGGCAGAAAACACCCCCGGAGTTGTCCGAGCAGTTTCCATTTATCCGTGAGCTTTTGGATTCGTACGGCATTTGCAGATATGAACTTTCTAATTATGAAGCTGATGATATTATTGGAACGCTGTCACTCCAGGCTGAAAAGGATGGTTTTGAGGTGAAGGTCATCTCCGGGGATAAGGATTTGACACAGCTATCCACCCCCGCTGTTACGGTAGGCATTACCCGTAAAGGCATTACCGATATTGAAGAATATACACCGGAGCATATTCGGGAAAAGTATGGAATAGGTCCTGATCAAATTATTGATATGAAAGGGCTAATGGGTGATACATCCGATAATATTCCCGGAATCCCGGGCATAGGTGAAAAAACGGCACTGAAGCTTCTGCATCAATTTGGAACAATTGAAAACCTATTGAATTCCATCGATGAAGTAACGGGAAAAAAGCTAAGAGAAAAAATTGAAGAGCATAAAGATCTGGCAGTGCTGAGCAAAGAACTGGCCACGATAACCCGGGAAGCCCCAGTCGAAGTAAAGCTGGAGCAGACTGAGTTTAACGGTATGGATAACGGAAAAGTGATTTCCTTATATAAAGAACTTGGATTTCAATCCCTTCTTGAAAAAATGGATCATACCGCAGGAAATGAAGATGAACTTGTCCAGGAAGCAATCGATGTACAAATTGTCGATGAAGTGACAGAAGAGATTTTTGCCGATGAAAATTCTTTATACATTGAAATCCTTGAAGATAATTACAATCAGGCCGACATTATTGGGCTAAGCCTATCCAATGATAGAGGAAATTTTTATTTGCCTATAGATAAAGCCGTTAATTCTCCAGAATTTAAACAATGGGCCGAGGACGAAACGAAGAAAAAAGCGGTTTATGATGCTAAACGGTCCATTGTGTCGTTGAAAAGAAGAGGTATCGCGCTTGCAGGGATTGATTTTGACATTATGTTAGCCTCTTACATCTTAAATCCTGGCGAGATGGTCGAGGATGTAGCTGATATTTCAAAATGGCACAAGGGAATGCCGCTTCAAAAAGATGAAGTTTTCTACGGAAAAGGCGCTAAGCGTTCAATCCCGGGGAAAGCAGCTTTAAGCGAGCACTTAGCAAGAATTGCCCAGGCAATTCTTGCGATGAAAGAACCAATGATTGTCCAGCTTGAAGAAAATGAACAGTACAGACTATTCACCGAGCTTGAAATGCCTCTGGCAATCATTCTGGCGGAGATGGAAATACAGGGTATCAAGGTTGATGTGGACAGGCTAAAGACAATGGGTTCGGAAATCACACAAAGGCTGAAAGCGATCGAGGAGAAAATACATCACCTGGCGGGCGAAAGCTTTAATATCAATTCACCGAAGCAGCTCGGTGTTATTTTATTTGAGAAGCTTGGACTTCCAGCCGTAAAAAAGACGAAAACAGGCTATTCGACGTCAGCCGATGTTCTTGAGAAGCTGGAGGATAAGCACGAAATCGTCAGGGAAATTCTCCATTACCGGCAGCTTGGAAAGTTGCAGTCAACTTATATCGAGGGCTTACTAAAGGTTGTGGATGAAAAAAACCATAAAGTTCATACCCGGTTCAATCAGGCGTTAACCCAAACAGGAAGGCTCAGCTCAACTGATCCAAACCTTCAGAACATACCAATCCGCCTTGAAGAAGGAAGGAAGATCAGGGAAGCCTTCATACCGTCCGAAAAGGATTGGATCATTTTCGCGGCGGATTATTCTCAGATTGAGCTGCGGGTGCTTGCTCATATAGCAAAAGATGAAGGACTGATTGAAGCGTTCCAGGCCGGTATGGATATTCATACAAGAACAGCAATGGATGTATTTCATGTTACTAAGGATGAGGTTACATCCAATATGCGCCGGCATGCAAAAGCCGTTAACTTCGGTATTGTGTATGGGATTAGCGATTATGGCCTTTCACAAAGCCTTGGCATCACAAGGAAGGAAGCAGGAGAATTTATTGATCAGTATTTAAAGAGTTTCCCGGGAGTTCAGGCATATATGCAAGAAAGCATTCAGGAAGCAAAACAAAAAGGCTACAGCACGACCTTGCTTCATAGAAGACGTTATATTCCTGAGATTACAAGCCGCAACTTCAATATCAGGAGCTTTGCAGAGCGAACAGCTATGAATACGCCGATACAGGGTAGTGCTGCAGATATTATCAAGCAGGCAATGATTAACGTGAGCGAACGCTTGAAAGAAGAGAATCTGCAGGCAAAGCTTCTGCTTCAGGTACATGATGAATTGATCTTTGAGGCTCCACAGGAAGAACTAGAAGTTCTAAAGAAGATTGTCCCTGAAGAAATGGAACGTGCTGTGGAATTAAATGTACCGCTTAAAGTCGATTATGCACATGGACCAACTTGGTTTGATGCAAAATAAATACTTTATTTTTAACTAGGGAATTTATCAATTCATTATTCAAAAATAATAATTTATTAGAAGGTTTCCGGGTTAAACTGAAGGGGGACATCTATAATGCCGGAGCTGCCAGAGGTTGAAACAATCAGGCGGACACTTGAACAGCTTGTAGTAGGTAAAACGATCAAGGAAGTAGCCGTATTTTGGCCTAAAATAATAAAAATGCCAGAGCAGGCTGAACAGTTTCAGGATGCTCTTAAAGGACAGACTATCCATGCTATTGGCCGGAGAGGCAAGTTTTTAATTTTTCATCTGGATGCCTATGCAATGGTGTCCCATTTACGGATGGAAGGCAAGTATGGTCTACACAAAAAGGATGAAGAGTATGATAAGCACACCCATGTGATCTTTTCATTTACGGATGGGACAGAACTTAGATATCGTGATGTCAGGAAATTTGGCACAATGCACTTGTTTTCCAAAGGTGATGAATTGATGAATCTTCCGCTCCAGCATCTTGGGCCCGAACCGCTTTCTGATGAATTTACTGTCCAGCATTTGATGGACAGGCTAGCGAGAACAAACCGAAAAATAAAGCCTGTTCTGCTAGATCAGTCGGTGGTAGTGGGAATAGGTAATATCTATGTAGATGAAGCGTTATTTCGCGCAGGAATTCACCCTGAGCGGATTGCGTCTACTTTAACAGAGGCCGAAATCACAAGGCTGCATCAGGAAATAATTGCAACCTTATCGGAAGCGGTTGAGAAAGGCGGAAGCACGATTCGGTCATATGTCAATTCTCAGGGTCAGATTGGCATGTTTCAGCTGGAACTGCTTGTGTATGGCAGAAAAGGGGAGACCTGCAATAAGTGTGGAACCCCTCTCGAAAAGCTGGTTGTCGGAGGCAGAGGGACACATATCTGCCCTGCATGCCAGCCGTTGAATGGATAAGAATGGGTGGTCCAGTATTATGCAGGACTGCTCCCTCCTTTGCATAGAGGGCCGGGTCTTGCTTTATCCTCCCGCTGTTCAAGGATGTTATTAATAAATAATAAACGAGGATATTAGAAGATGGGTATTGTATATGGAATTACTGGTGGAATTGCAAGCGGAAAGAGCACGGTAAGCAAATTTATCAGCGATGAGCTAGGCTTTAGTGTGATTGATGCAGATATTGCATCCAGAAAAGCAGTAGAGCCGGGGATGAAAGCGAACCAAAAAATAGCTGAAACTTTCGGTAAACAGATTCTCCTTCATGATGGTTCTATTGACCGGGAACAGCTTGGGGCGCTGATTTTTCATGACAAAGAAAAAAGGCTAATCCTAAACAGCATCGTCCACCCCGCAGTGAGAGAGTATATGTTGCAGCAGCAGGAAGAGGCATTTTCAAGGGGAGAACGAGTGGTGTTTTTAGATATTCCATTGTTGTTTGAAAGTAAACTGACCCATTTAGTGGCTAAAACTATGCTTATCTATACTGATGAAAACGTTCAGCTGCTGCGGCTGATGGAGAGAAATAATCTGACCGAATCAGAAGCGAGGGCAAGGATTAATTCCCAGATGCCGCTTGCCGAGAAAAAACAGTTTGCTGATGAGATTGTTAATAATAATGGAACAATTACTGAAACTAAGCAGCAGGTAATAAATATATTAAAAAAGTGGCGGGTTATCAGCCAATAGAAGCACCGGAAACCCGGTGCTTTTTTGTGGTGAAATTTCTAAGTTTCTCACTTGCAACACGGTAAAACAGCATGGAATCCTGCACCAGACCTTTTCATTTTTGGACGATAACGTACCCTTTTATAGTAGACTATAAATATAAATTGTCAGAAAAATTAAATATTTAATTTTCCGCATTTTTATCATCACAATTAAGTTTTAATATGTTATACTAATTACGAGAATACAAACATAAAGTATAACATTAATTCAAAAGGAGCCGAAAAATGAAAGCACGTATAGCAATTAACGGGTTTGGTAGAATCGGTAGAATGGTGTTCCGGAAAGCAATTTTAGAAAACGATTTGGAGATTGTTGCCATTAATGCAAGCTATCCTGCTGAAACTTTAGCTCACTTAGTTAAATATGATACAATCCATGGGAAATTTGACGGAATTGTTTTACCTGAAGAGGGAGCGCTCATTGTAAATGGCCAACGTGTAATGCTGGTAAACGAACGCGATCCTAAACAGCTTCCATGGGCAGAAATGGATATTGACATCGTTATCGAAGCAACAGGCAAGTTCAATTCCCGTGATAAAGCAGCCCTCCATTTGGATGCAGGAGCGAAGAAGGTTATATTAACAGCTCCAGGCAAAAATGAAGACGTTACCATCGTTATGGGTGTCAATGAAGATGCTCTTGATATCGAAAAGCATACCATCATTTCCAATGCTTCCTGTACGACAAATTGCCTTGCTCCAGTCGTAAAGGTGCTTGATGAACAATTTGGAATTGAAAATGGATTAATGACAACTATCCATTCTTATACAAATGACCAGAAAAACCTGGATAATCCGCATAAGGATCTAAGACGTGCCCGCGCTTGCGCCCAAAGCATCATTCCTACGACTACAGGTGCTGCAAAGGCATTATCGCTTGTATTGCCGCAATTAAAAGGAAAGCTCCATGGAATGGCATTAAGGGTTCCAACTCCAAATGTTTCACTTGTCGACCTTGTAGTAGATCTTAAAACGGATGTTACAGTGGAAGATGTCAATGAAGCGTTTGTTGCTGCAGCAGCGGAATCGCTAAACGGTATTTTGGAATTTACAACTGAACCACTTGTTTCAGTAGATTTTAATACAAATCCGCATTCCGCGATTATTGATGGATTATCGACTATGGTGATCGGAGAAAACAAAGTAAAAGTGCTTGCTTGGTATGACAATGAATGGGGCTATTCCAACAGGGTTGTGGATCTAGTATCATTGGTGGCCAGCGAAATGAAGAAACCTCTTAGTGTAAAAGTTGGATAAAAAAGCGAAATCGATATAGCGTTCTTTCTCAAAGCCATTCAATAAAGAACAGAAAGCCCGCCTATGGCCAGGCTTTCTAAAAAGTGGGCCCTGTTCGTAAAAACGGCAGGGTTTTTAGTGCGCTTTAAAATCTGGGTAAAATTGGCTTGCTTCAGCTCTTTTCTTAAGAAGAAAAAAATCATCTAAATTTTTTAAAAAAGATATGTTGCAAAAAAAATACATACAAAGTATACTATGATTCGTGAACTTCTTGATTAAGAGATTCATATATCTACTTAAAGGGTTAGGACCTCTTCGGACTAACTTTCCCCCGTGGTAGTTATTGCGTCAAATGTTTTAAAGGATTTTGAAAAACTTTATCATGTTAAAGGGGGAAACTTGAACATGGAAACAATGGGTAGACACGTAATATCAGAACTTTGGGGTTGCGATTTTGAAAAGCTGAATGACATCACTTTAATTGAACAAATCTTCGTAGACGCAGCATTGAAATCTGGTGCGGAAGTACGCGAGGTTGCGTTCCACAAATTTGCTCCACAGGGAGTAAGCGGTGTGGTAATCATTTCTGAATCTCATCTAACGATTCACAGCTTTCCTGAACATGGATATGCTAGCATTGATGTGTACACTTGTGGTGACTTGAACCCTAATATTGCTGCTGACTACATTGCTGAAGCCCTGAATGCTCAGACACGCGAGAATATTGAACTTCCGCGCGGAATGGGTCCTGTACAGGTCAAGCAGTCACAAGCTAAAGCACTATAATAACCGAACAGACCAAAGAGGTGTATGCATACGCCTCTTTTTTATATTTAAAGGCCAGTTTCGTTTGCTTCATGATATAGAGTTAATAAGTTATAATAAAAGCAGAAATGATTAACGGGTGAGGACTTTGCTGGTTGAAACCAAAGCTTATCCTCACACATATCTGGCAGCAACTTTCATCATTGTTAGGCCATTCGAGACGGCGATCGATTTTAATGCTTCTACCGAAAGATAGTCTTTAATAGGTATATATCGCGCTATATGGATGTACATAGTACAAGCCTATGAAGCGCTGAACAAAAAGCTTACTTTTACTGGGACGGGGAAGAATTCCAGATGTGTTTAATATTGCCTGATAATAATGGTTTTTTCAGAACGACTTCTGTTCCTTTCGGGATTAAGCCCATTTCAGTTTTCTCTTGTACTGGAATGTTCTTTTTTATAAGATTGTAGTATCATAAAGTCCTCGCACGAGAGGAAATAACCAAATCGGAGCTGATTGTATGAAGTGCCCGTCCTGTCAGTATAATGGTACGCGGGTTCTGGATTCCCGTCCTGTCGATGAAAGCCGGGCGATTAGGCGGCGCAGAGAATGCGAGATATGCCAATACCGGTTCACAACATTTGAAAAGGTGGAGGAAATCCCGCTGATTGTCGTGAAAAAAGAAGGCACACGGGAAGAATTCAGCCGTGATAAAATTCTTCGCGGGTTGATCAAGGCTTGCGAAAAACGTCCTGTCCCGCTAAAAGAGCTGGAGGAAATCACTTCCTTTGTAGAAAAGGAGCTTCGCAACCAAGGTGTTTCTGAGGTGAAAAGTGAAAGCATCGGTGAAATGGTGATGGACAAGCTGGCTGGGATTGACGAAGTGGCTTACGTCCGTTTCGCATCCGTTTACAGGCAATTTAAGGACATCAACGTCTTTATCGAGGAACTTAAAGATTTAATCAATAAGGAACGGTAAATGGGCTAAAAGTTTATGTTTTAGCTCTTTTTTTTACCTAAAATGAATGTTAAATTTTATACTGAAAAGTTTTTTCAACGGCGCTTCCGCTTTACTTACTAGTTAATAAAGTTAAACTTTTTTAATAAGTACAGATGTCTAGCTCCAGCGCCCAGCCCCGACGCACAGGACGTGCTAGTGCCGACGTCGCCACAGGACGTGGCGGTTTAAGTCGGCCTCGAGGTCATAAGCCAATCGCTTCGGAAGGCAAAAAGCTCCTTCTGTTAGCGCTTGTCTTATGCTGTATTGTGACCAATAGCCGTCACAACTCTGTCAGGGCTGACCAGGGCGCTTCCGCTTTTAGAAAGGTATGAATGAAATGACAAAGCACTGGCAAGAGCTGCTGCCTGTTGACCGGTATACCGTTTCGGCTGCCGGGATGATACATGATTATGACCGGAAGATTTTAACGATGCTTTACCAGCCGCTGATCGGACCGGTGTGCATTAGTTTATATATTACATTATGGAGCGAACTGGAAGAAAACCGATTGTGGTCAAATTCCTCTCTCCATTATGGCTTGATGAATACAATGGCGATAAATCTGAGGGAGATCTATGATGCCCGGATAAAACTGGAGGGCCTCGGGCTGCTGAAGGTATTTAAAAAAAAGGACAATGATGAGACTGAATTCATTTATGAGCTTCATCCCCCTTTAAGCCCCGAACAATTCTTTACGGATGGGATGCTGAATGTGTACCTGTTTAAAAAAGTCGGCAAGGTGCACTTTGGACGTCTGAAAAAATTCTTTTGTGACGAAACCATCTCTATTGATGAGTACAGTGAAGTTACAAAGCCTTTCCCTGAAGTATTTTCATCTGAGCACTTGGAATCCTTATATACTACTGATGAGGCGCAGAGCCACTTCGCTGCCGATACGGGACAGAAATTTATTGGGAAAACCGGGGACGCTGAGCTAACAGGCTTTGAACCGTTCTTTGATTTTAAATTATTGTTTTCGGGCCTTAACAATTCTCTCGTTCCGCAAAAGGCATTTACCGCTAAGGCAAAGGACACGATTGCTAAGCTGGCATTTTTATATGGCATTGACGCCTTGCAGATGCAAAACCTGATTCTTCGGGCAGTTGACGGGGAAAATGAAATCGATCTGGAGGAACTTCGAAAGGCTGCAAGGGATTGGTATCAAATTGAGCATTATGAAAATCTTCCTTCTCTTTCTGATCGGGTTCAGCCGGCTATTTATCTTACCCAGACAGCTGAGCCAAAGACTAAGGAAGAGCAGCTGATCCGCCACTTGGAGACAGTGTCGCCAAGACAAAGGCTGATACAGGTATCAGGTGGAGCCGAACCTTCGAAAAATGACCTGCAGATCATTGAAGATATTATGATGAACCAGAACCTTCCCCCCGGAGTCATCAACGTCCTGATCGAATACGTTATGCTCAAATCGGATATGAAGCTTTCAAAAGGATATGTCGAAAAGATTGCCGGCCACTGGGCAAGGAAAAAAATTGTTACGGTCAAGCAAGCAATGGAGCTTGCCAAAAAAGAGCACCGTCAATACCAGGAATGGCAAGATGGTAAAGGATCA
The DNA here is from genome assembly GCF_003429095.1 of Peribacillus saganii. GTDB lineage: Bacteria > Bacillota > Bacilli > Bacillales > DSM-1321 > Peribacillus > Peribacillus saganii. The sequence continues at coordinate 38,773 of NZ_QVTE01000012.1, read as the reverse complement.
AATAAGCAATCTGGCAAAAAGCCAATTCGGACGGAACAGGTTCCAGAATGGCTGAAGAACGAGCATAATCCAGTGCCCGAACAAAAGGGGCAAAAGGACAGCCGTGAGCTGGAGGAGCAGAAAAAACAGATGCTCGAGAGGCTTAAAAAGCTGAATAACAAGGGGTGAAAAACACCGTGGAACGAATCGATAGAGCATTAAGCAAATTAACAAATAATACAGAGTTTCAAAATCGATATGAAAACTTAAAGCATGAAGTCCTGAATGAAAAAGAAATCCGCCATTTCCTTAATGAAAATAGCACAAGGATTACTGGGGAAATGGTTGAAAAGGGATTGTCAAAGCTGTATGAGTTTTCTTCCCAAAGCAAAAATTGCGATAAATGTCCCAACCTTCAAGGATGCATCAACTTCTTGGAAGGTTACCATCCAAAGCTTATTTTGCAGGGGAATGCCATTGCTCTAAATTATGAACCATGCCCGCAAAAAATTATGGATGATGAAAAAAGGCGGCATCAAAAACTGATACAAAGCTTATACGTACCAAAGGATATTTTATCGGCCACACTTGAAGACTTCATAATGACAGGCAGTGAAGGCAGCAGGATGGAGGCAGTAAACAAGGCGACAACCTTTGTAGAACAATTTGTTCCCGGGGCCAAGCAAAAAGGGCTGTATTTATATGGAAGTTTCGGAGTCGGTAAAACGTATTTGCTAGGCGCGATCGCAAACGAACTCGCCAAGAAACAAATTTCATCCTTAATTGTCTATGTTCCTGACTTTCTGCGTGAGATCAAGGCTTCAATAAGTGATAACACCCTTAATGAAAAAATCGAGATCACAAAGAAAGCTCATGTTCTCATGCTGGATGATATAGGGGCTGAAGCAATGAGCAGCTGGGCCAGGGATGAAGTACTAGGCCCGATCCTGCAATTCCGGATGCTCGAAAACCTGCCGACCTTCTTCACCTCTAATTTTAATTTTGATGGACTCCAGACCCACCTCACCGTTTCACAGCGGGGTGAGCGGGAAGAAGTGAAAGCTGCAAGGATTATGGAACGGATCAAGTATCTCGCCGAACCGCTGCAGCTGGGCGGAGAAAATCGCAGGCTGTAGAAACAAATCTCAAAAAGTTCATTAGATCGAAGAGGATTGTTCTTTAGCGAAATTAAATGTAGAAGGACATAATGAAGAGGAATTGAGGACTATTTGTCCAAAAATGAGTATTGCTTATCCGGAACAAAAACAATTTGTTCGATAGAAGAAATATGTTATGCCAGTTGCCCATTTTGCAGCTGGCTTTCTGTTTTTCCGGTCCAATCCTCTCTAACTTGCTTCTAAAAAGCAAGCTTATCCCATATACATATAAGCAGGATAAGGGTTAGGGGGTATTGGTTGGTGCATATTCATTTTCAAACTGAAACTGAAGCGTTAAAGCTGCTCGAATACGTATCTGTCCACCCTTTGGGGACAGAACTGAATCCATATATACAATTTCAGCCAGAACGGGGACTGCTGCTTCACATTAAACAAAAGTATATGAAAAAAATGCTCGCATTATTAAGTGATGTGTTTTACACATTCCTGCTTGAGGATAAGCTCTTAAGTGTACTTGAATCGATTGTCAGGCAACGGTTTTACTTCCGGGAACAGGAGGAGATAGATAGCATTGTTGAAATAGCCTGTTCGATTATTGAAGGAGAGCAGCATGAAAAAAAGGTAACTGCATTTAATAAGGAGCGAGAGATCATCCAGGAAGGTCTGAAAACGTTTCTTACCGACAAGGTTTCGTTTTCCTTTGATTCATTTGCAACGTTCCGGCTAAAGTCATTTTATGATTCACTTCTCGAGTATGTGGAATTAGCGATAGACGAGTATAAGCTAGAGCAGGATTATCAAAGCTTTATTGCTGCACTCCGCGATTTCCTTCGTGAACGAAAACCGAAAATGGATAATGTCCATTTGCTTCACAATGACGGCTTTCACTTTTACGATGGGGAGCTTAGAAAGCTGGGAAAGCAGGAAATTTATAAGTTGATTGATAGGAAGCTGCTTGCTGATAATCCTATATATGTCGACTCTACAGCGTTGGCCCCATTGCTTTCAATAGCACCCCGGAACCTTCATTTGTACACCGATGAAGCGGAGGATGGGCTGATCCAAACCATCACCCGAATATTTGAAGAAAGAACAATTATTCGCCCGACTGCGGCTTTCAAGCGCAGCTGATCCGGTCCAAAGCCGCAGGGCTGCTCGTAAAAAGCTTTCTGTAGCCTGAATAACTTTTTTCAACAAATAGCTCTTGATTTTCATTACATAACAAATTATAATTTCCTACATACTATACAACATATCATTTTTAAAAGTTATGATGAGGATATGGGTATTCTATGCACGGTTTTCAGAGAGGGAAGGCTAGGCTGCAAACTTCCTAACACGGGTAGAGTACTTACCGCCTTTAAACTTCGGCCAGGAAAGTTTTTCGAGTATTGGCCGGCGGGAGCTTCCGTTATAAGCGTCGAGTGTCATCTGCGTTAGCAGGTGAAACGAGGGTGGAACCGCGGGTTGCAATCATTTTGATTACTAAGCTCGTCCCTGTTTTTTTAACAGGGGCGGGCTTTTTTGCATTTTTAAGAAGCCTGGCCCCTGCAAAAATCACATTCTAAAATAAACTAAAAGGAGTGGCACTGTATGTCTGAAATGATTAAGCTTTCTTTTCCAGATGGAGCGGTTAAGGAGTTTGCCAGGGGTACGTCAACTGAAGAGGTTGCGGCCTCCATCAGCCCAGGGCTGAAGAAGAAGTCAATTGCAGGCAAGTTTAACGGTCAGCAATATGATTTAAAACGTCCAATAGATGAGGACGGTTCCATTGAAATTATCACTCAGGACAGCGGCGAAGCATTAGAAATCCTCCGCCACAGTTCAGCACACTTAATGGCTCAGGCTATCAAGCGTTTGTACAAGAACGCAAAATTTGGTGTAGGACCGGTTATCGAAGGTGGATTCTATTATGATGTTGATCTTGAGGAATCATTGACTCCGGAAGACCTGCCAAAGATCGAAAAAGAAATGAAGAAAATCATCAACGAAAATCTTGAGGTTGTCCGAGTAGAAGTAAGCCGTGATGAAGCGGTAAACCGGTTCAAGGAAATTGGCGATGAGTACAAACTTGAGCTGATTGAGGCCATTCCCGCAGAACAACAGGTAACAATCTATGAGCAGGGCGAATTTTTTGACCTTTGCCGCGGTGTCCATGTCCCTTCAACAGGCAAAATCAAAGAGTTTAAATTGATGAGCATTGCGGGTGCTTATTGGAGAGGCGACAGCAAAAATAAAATGCTTCAGCGCATTTATGGAACTGCTTTCTTTAAGAAAGAAGATCTTGAAGAACATCTGCGTTTGCTTGAGGAAGCGAAGGAACGCGACCACCGTAAAATCGGAAAAGAACTAAGCTTGTTTACAAGCTCGCAATTGGTTGGCCAGGGATTGCCACTATGGCTTCCGAAAGGTGCTACAATTCGACGCGTTATTGAACGGTATATTGTCGATAAAGAAGAGCGCCTTGGCTATAACCATGTTTATACACCAGTTATGGGAAGCGTAGATTTATACAAAACGTCCGGACACTGGGAGCACTATCAGGAAGATATGTTCCCTGTAATGGACATGGATAATGAACAGCTTGTTCTGCGTCCTATGAACTGCCCGCATCATATGATGATCTATAAAAACAGCATTCACAGCTATCGAGAGCTGCCGATTCGGATTGCGGAGCTTGGCACTATGCATCGATATGAAATGTCAGGTGCACTTTCCGGGCTTCAGCGCGTACGCGGGATGACGCTGAACGATGCACATATCTTTGTCCGTCCAGACCAGATCAAGGATGAATTCAAACGCGTTGTGAACCTAGTCCTTGCTGTTTATAAAGATTTTAACATCAATGATTATACATTCCGTCTTTCTTACCGGGATCCTCAGGACACAGAGAAGTACTTCAATGATGACGCAATGTGGGAAAAGGCACAGGGCATGCTGAAAGAAGCAATGGACGATCTCGGCCTTGATTATTTCGAGGCAGAAGGCGAAGCAGCGTTCTATGGTCCTAAGCTTGATGTCCAGGTCCGAACTGCATTAGGAAAAGACGAAACCCTTTCCACAGTTCAGCTCGATTTCTTACTGCCTGAACGCTTCGACTTAAACTATGTTGGTGAAGATGGAAAGCAACATCGCCCGGTCGTTATCCACCGTGGCGTTGTATCAACAATGGAACGCTTTGTTGCCTTCCTTATTGAGGAATATAAAGGGGCATTCCCAACATGGCTTGCACCAGTCCAGGTACAAGTGATTCCAGTCTCTCCTGAAGCCCATCTTGACTATGCGAAGGAAGTTCAGGAAAAACTTCAGGCGGAAGGCTTCCGTGTTGATCTTGACGGCCGCGATGAGAAAATTGGCTATAAAATCAGGGAAGCACAAATGCAAAAAATCCCTTACATGCTCGTTGTCGGCGATAACGAAAGCAGCGAGGGAAGTGTTAATGTCCGCAAATACGGCGAACAGAAATCCGAAACTGTTGCATTTGAAGACTTTATCAATTCGGTAAAAGCAGAAGTAAGACAGTAATATCTTTGGGAGGCACCCGTAAAGCGGGTGCCTCCTTTTGAAAATGGCTAATTTTAGAATAAAGCTATACTTTGGTCGAATTTTTAATTAAAAAAATACCTAAGACAAAAATCCAATAATATTATTGAACCGGGTCTTGCTAATGTGGTGGGTGGAATAATGCATATCAGAAAAGCAGTTCCCGATGATGTGCACGAAAAAGGACTCACTTTTTATAGATGGAACGTATGCTGACGAATATTATATTGCAAGCTTCCTGGTTTAGCTGCAGAGTATCATGGCACTCAAATATTCAGATGTTTTTAGGCTTGCTTTGTCCTTTGTGAAACATTCATTCAAAAAAAATAACAAAACGTATTGCAAAAAGCAGCTTCATTTGATAAGATAATCTCTGTTGTGAAAAACAAGTGAGTTGACAGATCATCTGTGTTTATGATATATTTTCTAAGGTGAATTGAATACGTGTTTGAGGAAAAGAAGAGGCACCCGCTTCTCACCTGATTGACGCATCTTTGCAGTTAACAGGTTCATGATTTGATAATTTGGATTTATCCTTTTTAATCTATCAGTGTGGGTGTTCTCTGGCACCCACACTTTTTTATTGCTTGTTAACAAGTACAAATCATGATAACTAAACTTGTATTCACTAAATATCCTTGGAGGTGGCTAACTATTAGTAAACAAGACATGATGGTAAACGAGGGCATCCGCGCCCGCGAACTTCGTCTAATTGACCAAAACGGCGAACAGCTGGGAATTAAAACGAAATTCGAAGCACTGGAAATAGCCGCTCGTGCAAATCTTGATCTAGTTGTAGTTGCTGCGAATGCAAAGCCTCCGGTAGCCCGTATCATGGACTACGGAAAATTCCGCTTCGAGCAGCAAAAGAAAGACAAAGAAGCACGCAAAAATCAAAAGATCATTACTTTGAAAGAGGTTCGTCTGAGCCCGACTATTGACGAACATGATTTCAATACTAAGCTTCGCAATGCAATTAAATTCCTTGAAAAAGGCGATAAAGTGAAAGCTTCTATCCGTTTTAAAGGACGTGCAATCACGCACAAAGAAATTGGCCAACGCGTATTGGACCGGTTCTCTGCAGCGTGTAAAGAAGTAGCAACAATTGAAACACATCCAAAAATGGATGGACGCAGCATGTTCTTAATTTTAGCACCGAAAAACGAAAAGTAATTGTAATGAGGAGGAATACCTTATGCCTAAAATGAAAACTCACCGCGGATCCGCAAAGCGTTTCAAGAAAACTGGATCTGGCAAGCTTAAGCGTTCACACGCTTACACAAGCCACTTATTCGCTAACAAGTCTACAAAAGCTAAGCGTAAGCTTCGCAAAGCAAGCCTTGTAAGCAAAGGTGACTTCAAACGCATTCGTCACATGTTAGACAATATCAAGTAATAATCGGCTATCGATTTAAATAGGAGGGAAATAACATGCCACGTGTAAAAGGCGGTACTGTTACTCGCAAACGTCGTAAAAAAGTAATAAAATTAGCTAAAGGATACTATGGTGCGAAACACATTTTATTCAAAGTAGCTAACCAACAAGTAATGAAATCCTTAATGTATGCATTCCGCGACCGTCGCCAGAAAAAGCGCGACTTCCGCAAACTTTGGATCGCACGTATCAATGCAGCTGCACGCATGAATGGTCTTTCTTACAGCCGTTTAATGCATGGCTTGAAGCTTGCAGGTATCGAAGTTAACCGTAAAATGTTAGCTGAACTTGCGGTTTCTGATGAGCAGGCATTTGCTCAATTGGCAACTGCTGCAAAGCAACAGTTTGATAAATAAGATCTAATGATCTGACTTAGCCATTCTCCTTCGCAGAGAATGGCTTTTTACATATTAGATGTTGAAACAGGAGGGGAAAGTTTATTGCAGAACATTGTTTCTCTGTATCTTATAGTAATAAATGTGGCAGCTTTTGCAAGCATGGGGATTGATAAAAGCAGGGCCAGAAAAGGGGCATATCGGATCAGTGAAAGGACGCTATGGATATTGGCTATAGCGGGCGGGACTCCGGGTGCACTGGCAGGCATGTATCAATTTCGGCATAAAACAAAGCACAGCTCCTTTACAGGCGGGATGCCATTGCTGCTGTTTGTCCAGGCTGTAATTTTTGTCTGGCTTATTAATCGGTAGCTTTGGAGAGGAAAGAATAAGAGCATGAAAAAAGCAAAGTTGATGACCCAGCTTTGCTTTTTTCGAGATAAATCCTAAATTAGTTTTTCAAAAACTCCTTAACCGGACTTTTCCAATCAATGGCTGCATGGGGGTATTTCTCCTTAATAACGCCTTCAATCCAGATAAAATCATCCCTTTGTAATCCCTGAAGCTCAGTGACGGTTTTAGGCCAGATAAAAATGGAAACAACTTCAAATGCATTATCAGTCGTGCCTAGATATTTTTCTCCTTCGAATAGCACCCCGTTGTAGGTAAGCAGGAAATTTTTTCGGACATTATTGGCATCATCCAGAAAGTAAAAGCTTTTTTGCTCGTGAGCCAATTCCAGCTTTCGTTTTGGATTGATAACATATTTGATTGCCGAATAGATTATGAAAATAATAACGGCGAATAATAATAATCGGATTAGCAGAAGCATCGGTTATCCTCCTAATGAAAACAGAGATTGTTATTTTTACGAGAAAGTATGACTTATTTAGCTAGTACAGATGTCTAGCTCCAACGCCCAGAACTTTTTTCCGTAGGAAAATAAAGCCCCGACGCACACGACGTACTAGTGCCAACGTCGCGAACTTAGCCTTCTTCCTCTGCACACGATGTTCCTTCTACCAGGGCGGCTGTGCTTTTCTTATATACGAAAGTAATTCGAAAAGGTTCCCTTTATTTGATATAATTTTTCATAAAAATAGATGTTAGGAGAAAACAAATGGATTTTAGCAAGCTTTTTGAAATGCAGGCTGCTTTGGACAGGCATATTGAAAAACAGCACGGACTGGAGAATATAGATTTAGCTAAAAAAAAGATTATGGCGCTCCTTGTGGAGGTAGGCGAACTGGCAAATGAAACCCGCTGCTTTAAATTCTGGAGCAAAAAGCCGGCTTCCCCTGATGAAAAAGTGCTTGAAGAATATGTTGACGGTATTCATTTTCTTCTCTCATTAGGCATTATGAAACAGTACCAGTCGGTTGTCCCTGACACTGCTGAGCAAATGGAACATGACTTGACCTCTCAATTTTTGAAGGTCTTTCAGGCGATTAACCTATTCCATGGTGAACAAACCGCAGCTTCATACTCAGATATGTTTGCGGCATACCTTGAGCTAGGATTGCTGCTTGGATTTGATGGCAATGATATAGAAAGGGCATATACGGAAAAAAATGCCGTGAATTTTGAACGTCAGGAACAGGGATATTAATCCTCTTTTTTGTACGTGCTCTTAAGGTTTAATATAATAGGAAGAAATACAGAACTGGAGGAATGGCAATGCTCGATGAAACACTAACAATGCTTAAGGAATTGACCGATGCTAAAGGGATTCCGGGGAATGAACGCGAAGTTCGCGAGGTAGTAAAAAAATACATAGCTCCTTTTGCAGACGAAATCGAAACAGACAATCTTGGCAGTTTAATCGCCAAGAAGACTGGAAAGGAAGACGGACCGAAAATTATGGTTGCCGGTCATTTAGACGAGATCGGTTTTATGATAACCCAGATCGATGACAAAGGCTTCGTCCGTTTTCAGACAGTAGGAGGATGGTGGTCTCAGGTAATGCTTGCTCAGCGTGTAACCATCGTTACGAAAAAGGGCGATATTACAGGAATAATTGGCTCCAAGCCGCCTCATATCCTTTCAGCGGATGCTCGTAAAAAGCCTGTTGATATTAAGGATATGTTTATTGATATTGGGGCGTCCAGCCGTGAGGAAGCAAAGGAGTGGGGAGTGCGTCCTGGCGATATGGCTGTTCCTTATTTTGAGTTTACAGTGATGAATAACGATAAAATGTTGCTTGCAAAAGCTTGGGATAATCGAATCGGCTGTGCAATAGCGATCAATGTGTTAAAGGGACTAAGAGGAAGCAAGCATCCGAACGTAGTATATGGGGTTGCAACAGTGCAGGAGGAAGTCGGCCTTCGCGGTGCGAGAACATCCGCCTTTAAGATCCAGCCTGATATTGCTTTTGCTGTTGATACTGGAATCGCTGCGGACACACCGGGAATCTCTGAAAAAGAAGCACTTGGAAAAATGGGTTCTGGTCCGCAGATCGTACTATACGACGCTTCGATGGTTTCCCATAAAGGGTTAAGAGATTTTATTGTTAATACAGCAGATGAGCTTGGTATTCCTTATCAATATGAAGTGATTCCAGGAGGCGGTACTGATTCAGGCCAAATCCATCTTACTGCAAAAGGCGTACCGGCTTTGTCTATCGGGATTGCAACACGATACATTCACTCCCACGCAGCCATGATTCATCGCGATGATTTTGAAAACACAGTAAAACTGATTGTTGAAGTCATTAAAAAACTTGACCGTGAAACAGTGGATAAAATAACTTTTGAATAATTTATAAAAAGACCATGCCGTTTTATTTTTGGCATGGTCTTTGCTTCATTGAAATCTTTCACTTTTTTATGGCATGGATTTCAGGCTTTATTTCCTAACGCTGGACTCCAAAACCTGAACCATTTCCTGTCTGTCCTGTTCGCTGCAGTTCTGCCAGATAACTTCAAATAATACACCAAGACCTGGAAGCATTTTTTCCTCGCCATTTTGAATGGCATCTACAATTGTTTCTCTTAATTCTTCCTGTGAATTCCCTGAAATATTTTGCATGATAGCATGACGCAGATTTAAATTCATTATTTTTCCTCCATACGCTAATTTTAAAGTCCGGCTGCCCTGTTGTCAGGAGACTTTAACATAGTGGTATTATTTCTCCTGCAGCGGTGCATTATGTATTCCAATTAGGTATAATAGGAAAATCAGTGATAAAGGGAGCGTATAGCGTGAAATATATCCAATCTGCAAAAAATCCGACAGTAAAGCAGTGGAAGAAGCTGCTTTCCAAAAAAGAACGGGATAATAGCGGTAAATATTTAATTGAAGGGTTCCATTTAGTGGAGGAAGCCTTGAAGGAACAGGATATTATTCAGGAGGTCATTGTTTCTGAAGGAACGGAGCTGCCTGTTGGGTTTCAACTGAATGGGGTAGAGGTCACATATGTAAGCGAGGAGGTAATGAAAGCCATATCTGATACTGAATCGCCGCAGGGAATTGCGGCAATCTGTGAACAGAAGGCTCTGTCTATAAATAATATAGAAGGAAAAACTTTCTTGCTGATTGATGCGGTTCAGGACCCTGGGAACATAGGTACAATGATCAGGACTGCCGATGCTGCGGGCATTGATGCCGTTGTTTTGGGCAATGGCTGTGCCGATCCGTATAACCCCAAGGTTATCCGTTCAACGCAAGGCAGTATTTTTCATCTGCCTGTAATAAAGGGCGATTTATTGGATTTTATCGGCCAAATGAAACAAAAAGATATTCCTGTATATGGGACATCACTAGAAAATGCTGCATCATTTGATCAGGCTGCCAAAAGTGACAGGTTTGCGCTGATCGTTGGAAATGAGGGGGGCGGAGTAAGCAAGGAACTGCTTGCCAATACTGATATGAATTTATATATTCCGATCCATGGCAGAAGCGAGTCTTTAAATGTGGCTGTAGCAGCAGGAATTTTGCTTTACCATCTGCGGGCGTAGTTTTATACCGCTGATGGTTAGTGCAAATTAAGTGACTGCTGGCTTTATTAAAGAGAAGCCTGCAAGCCAGGAATTTAACGATATACAGCCTTAATTAAGCAATGCTCAAAAAAGCTCTTTTTTAAAATTCGGTTTGTAAACAGCAGTAAAGTATACTATAATAAAAGCTAAATTTCATACTTTAAAAACTATGATAGAGAAAAGTAGCCTGCTCAAGCCATTCAGGGAAAAAATGCCGCAGACTGAGAGCATTTTTATGGGACTGTGCAGTTGAATTCACCTCTTGAGTTGGCACCAGGACTGCCATTGGCATAAAGGTGTACCGGCGAAAAGCCGTTAACGCAATGAAGTGAGAGTTCCGAAAGTATTCGGAGCGCTAATAAGGGTGGTAACGCGATACATAAACCTCGTCCCTTCCATGGGCGGGGTTTTTTTGTGTTTAAAATTAATGCACTAGTATTTAAGGAGGAAATTACATGCAGGAGCGTTTGCAAGAACTGCAGGCTGAAGCAATAGGAAAAGTAGAAGCTGCCGCAGATTTAAAAGAACTGAATGATATCCGCGTCGCGTATTTAGGGAAAAAGGGTCCAATAACGGAAGTGCTGAGAGGAATGGGCAAGCTTTCCGCAGAGGAGCGTCCAAAAATCGGTGCGTTAGCGAATGACGTGCGCGAGGCAATTGCCGTTACACTGGAAGCAAAGCAAGTTCAGTTTGAAAATGAGGCAGTGGCCGCAAAATTGGCATCTGAAACAATTGATGTTACACTGCCGGGACGTCAGGTGAACAAAGGAAACCATCATCCATTGACAAGAATCATTGAGGAAATTGAAGATTTGTTTATTGGAATGGGTTATGAAATTGCAGAAGGACCTGAAGTAGAGCAGGATTATTATAATTTTGAGGCTCTGAATCTGCCGAAGGGGCACCCGGCGCGCGATATGCAAGATTCGTTCTACATTACAGAAGAAACGCTTCTTCGTACGCAGACGTCCCCAGTACAGGCTCGGACAATGGAAAAACATAAAGGAAAAGGTCCAGTAAAAATCATCTGTCCTGGGAAAGTGTACCGCCGTGATAATGACGACGCAACGCACTCTCACCAATTCACACAAATTGAGGGCCTTGTTATTGATGAAAATATTCGGATGAGCGATTTGAAAGGAACGCTTGAAGTATTTGCCAAGAAGATGTTCGGGCAGGATCGCGAAATACGACTTCGCCCTAGCTTCTTCCCATTCACAGAACCGTCTGTGGAGATGGATATATCCTGTAAGATTTGCGGCGGAAAAGGATGCAGTGTGTGTAAAGGTACCGGCTGGATTGAAATTTTAGGTGCCGGAATGGTTCACCCGAGAGTTCTGGAAATGTCCGGTTTTGATTCAAAGAAATATTCAGGTTTTGCTTTTGGAATGGGTCCTGAGCGGATTGCCATGCTTAAATATGGTGTAGATGACATCCGTCATTTTTACACAAACGATATCCGTTTCATAAAGCAATTCCATCGCCACGAATAATAAATTACTTTTGAAAATATAACTTGCATGACTTGCCTGCAAGATTAAATACTTTGGGAGGATTAAAATGTTTGTATCCTATAATTGGCTCCGGGAATACGTAGACCTATCAGGCATAGATGCGTACGAACTGGCTGAAAAAATAACAAAAAGCGGAATTGAAGTTGAAGGTGTTGAAAAGAAAAGTGAAGGCCTTAAGGGAGTCGTTGTCGGTCACGTGGTTGAGCGGGAAAAGCATCCTGAGGCGGATAAATTAAACATTTGCCAGGTTGATTTAGGCGGGGAAGCACCTCTTCAGATCATTTGCGGAGCACCGAATGTAGATAAGGGACAAAAAGTAGCCGTAGCAACGGTTGGAGCTGTTCTCCCGGGCAATTTTAAAATTAAAAAGGCAAAGCTGCGTGGAGAAGAATCCAATGGAATGATTTGTTCCCTGCAAGAGCTTGGCTTCGAGGCTAAGCTGATTGCAAAGGAATATGCAACCGGAATCTTTGTGTTCCCTAATGAAACGGAAGTTGGCACTGATGCGCTTGAGGCACTGGGAATGGAGGATTATATTCTTGAACTTGGCCTTACTCCGAACCGGGCAGACGCGATGAGTATGCTTGGTGTTGCTTATGAAGTGGCTGCTATTCTCGGCAGAGAGGTTAAGTGGCCGGAAATAAACACCGTGGAGGCTGCTGAGAAGGCTTCCGAAATTATTTCTGTTTCGGTAGATGCGAAGGAGGATGCGCCGCTTTATACAGTGAAGGTGATCAAGGATGTTAAGATTGCACCATCTCCGCTATGGATGCAGACGAAATTAATGGCGAGTGGCATCCGTCCTCATAATAATATAGTAGATATTACAAACTATGTGATGCTTGAGTATGGACAGCCGCTGCATGCCTTCGATTATGACCGGTTTGGATCTAAGGAAGTTGTCGTTCGCCGGGCAAAAGAAAAAGAAATCCTTGTAACTCTTGATGATGCGGAACGTAAACTGACACCAGAGCATGTGGTAATAACAAATGGTGAAGAACCAGTTGGGATGGCAGGTGTAATGGGTGGAGCCAATTCAGAGGTGAATAGCGACACAACAACCGTACTATTGGAATCCGCGTATTTTGCAGGAGCTGCTATCCGTAAAGCATCAAAGGACCATGGCCTCCGGAGTGAAGCGAGCTCCCGCTATGAAAAGGGAATAGATCCGGCTCGTACCCGCGAGGCAGCAGAACGTGCGGCAAGCCTGATGGCTCAGTATGCCGGTGGAACTGTACTAAAAGGAACTGTTGTCGCAGACTCCCTTACAATCGAGCCAGCAGTTCTTTCTATTACATTAGATAAAATCAATAAAATCATTGGGGCTGAGCTTACGGCTGACGAAGTGGTTTCTATTTTTGAAAGGTTGAAATTTGAAGTGAAATCCGAAAATGGGGAATTCACTGTAACTGTACCTACTCGCCGTGGAGATATCACCATTGAGGAGGACTTAATTGAAGAGGTTGCCCGCCTTTATGGCTATGATAATATTCCAACAACATTGCCGGTCGGTGCCCAAGCCCCTGGCAAGCTGACTGCCTATCAGCAAAAGCGCCGTCAGGTTAAGCGCACTCTTGAGGGTGCGGGTGTATATCAAGCAATCACCTACTCTTTGACAAGCGAAGAAAAAGTTTCCGAATACGCCCTGGAAAAACGAGATCCAATCCGTCTTGCTATGCCAATGAGTGAGGACCGCAGCTATCTTCGCCAAAGTATCGTACCGCAGTTATTGGAAGTGCTGAAGTATAATCTCGCCCGCCAGAATGACTCAATTGCGGTTTATGAAATCGGCTCGGTTTTCTTAAGCAACAGGAAAGAAGAACTTCCTGATGAAAAAGAACATCTGGCTGGCGCGCTTACCGGATTATGGCTGTCACATCCATGGCAGGGAGAGAAAAAGCCGGTTGACTTCTACGTTGCAAAAGGAGTTATCGAAGCTGTTTTTGATACTTTGGGTCTAACACAAAATATTTCATACCAACAGGCAAAAATTCATGGTATGCATCCGGGACGGACAGCGGAAGTCCTATTAAATAATGAAAGCATTGGCTTCATTGGCCAAGTGCATCCGACAGTCCAAAAAGAATTGGATTTGAAGGAAACCTTTGTTTTTGAACTTTCTTTTGAAAAGCTGGCAAGCGTAGATGTTGAGCCAATCAATTACCAAGCCATCCCGCGATATCCGTCCATTACACGTGATATTGCTTTAGTAGTCGATAAAGAAGTTGCTGGCGGAAAATTGGAAAGCATCATAACTGATGCAGGAGGCAAACTTCTGAAGGAAGTACAGATTTTTGATCTTTATGAAGGCGAACGTATGGAGCCGGGCAAGAAATCCCTAGCCTTCTCTCTAAAATACTATGATCCGGAACGTACCCTGACTGAAGAGGATATTGCAAAGGCACATGAAAAAGTATTGAAAGCTGTAAAAGAAGAAGCAGGGGCAGAGCTTCGCGGATAAATAGCTATAATAAAAGCAGTGGCCATACTTTGGACCACTGCTTTTTGCTATTGGAGGAAAAAACCCCTACACACAGGACAAGGAATACTTCTGCAGCGATCACACGAATCAAAGCAGCAGCTTGGGAGGCCGTCCTTGTGCCGGTATCGCAAAAGGATGGATCAGAACAGCGTTTCCACAGGACGCGGCACACTAAGCTGTCCCTTTTTTGTTAGGTCGCTTGCACTTTTGTCCTGTTGCCTGAGAGAAAAATAAACCGGGATTTTATTAAATAAAAAGCGGCCAGCTTCTGCCTTCTACTTATACTTTCTATTATAAAGCCCTTTTGCCTTATTCGTATTTGCAAAATGCACCTTTGTGAATTTATGGAGTGCTTCTACTCCATGCTCATGAATTAATCTCGCTGCTGCTTCATCCACCGCACCACCAGCTCCTTTTGGAATCTTGAATCCGGCAGCTTCGGACAGTTTATCGAATTGCTTAACAAATGCATAGCGGGCAAGAATAGAGGCGGCAGCTACCGACATATGTATACTCTCTGCTTTCGTGCTTAAATAGACATTCTTCGCTTTAAATAGCTCTTGTCCTTTTAAATAGTTGAAGAATACGCCTGGCTGCGCGAACTGGTCGATCAATACTGCATCCGCATCCTCAGGCTGTATTTTTTCAATTACATTTTTTAATGCCTGATTATGGAGCAATGCCTTCATTTTTCCCTGGGACATTCCTTTTGACTGCATGGCATTATATTTCGGATTACCGCAAATCAGCAGGCTGTATGGGACAATATGCTTGATTTCGGAGGCTATACTGATAATCTGCGAATCGTTCAGGAATTTTGAGTCTTTAACTCCTAGTTCCTTTAACAATGGAATTTGATCGCTTTTAACATATACGGCCGCTACTGTTATCGGTCCAAAATAATCGCCAGTTCCAACTTCATCTGACCCAATGACAGATAATTGGCCAATATTGGAGGGAGGCGAGTAGCTGTGTACTTTAACCGACGAAGCGGCGGACTTTTTCTCTGGCTTCTCAGCAACAGACGCAGATGCTGCAGATCCCCACTGCTGAGATTCAGCCGCTGCGCGTGCCCCTTGAAAAAGGACTTTTCCTGACTTATAGGCAGTAATGGTGCACAGGTCTGGTTTGGCCGCAAAAATGCTGCCAGGAGGATTTTTAGCTGAGAGGAATTTGGAATAATGCACTTTCATGGCTTCGATCTGTGAAAGTGATAATTGCAGAACGACATGTGACATAGTTTAAAACTCTCCTTGGTTTTGTGTTTATTGAAATGTAATCGCATTTTCTGTTATATACAGGAAGCTTCACGATTGATTCTAAAGAAAAACCATGCATCGCCTATAAAATGGCATCGTCATGCTTTCAAGGCGAAAGGGTTTCATGTTATGATATAGATTAGGATTCTTTAGGATTGGGGGCATCATCTTGTCAGACGATAAGAAAAATAGAATTACTGTTGATATATTCGGACAGCAATATACCATAGTTGGTACGGAAAGCTCCAGCCATATCCGGCTCGTTGCTTCTATGGTTGACGATAAAATGCGAGAAATCAGCTCCAAGAATCCTTCTTTGGATACAGGTAAGCTTGCTGTTTTGACTGCTGTTAATACCGTACACGATTATATAAAGTTAAAAGATCAAATAAACCAGCTTGAACTGGAATTAAAGAGAGTAAAGGATTGAAGGAAATGCTTGATCTTGCAATTATCGCCATCCTCCTGATAGGGTTCCTGATCGGACTCCGCCGCGGATTCATTCTTCAGCTAATCCACATTACGGGTTTTATTATTGCCTTTATAGTTGCATATGTTTATTATGATGATCTGGCTCCTAAGCTTAAACTGTGGGTTCCTTATCCAAGTTTTGGCGACACAGCAGCACTAAAAATGATTTTTGACGGCATGGGATTGGATACGGCATTTTATAATGCTATTGCTTTTTCGATTCTGTTTTTCGGTGCGAAAATAGCCTGGCAGCTATTTGGATCGATGCTTGATTTTATTGCCCACTTCCCGATTTTAAAACAATTGAATGTCTGGGGCGGTGGCTTATTAGGACTCATAGAAGTTTATCTTATCATGTTTATTCTATTATACATAGCAGCTCTTTTGCCGATTGAACCACTTCAGGCCCAGTTGGCTGATTCTTTCATGGCAGAAGGAATTGTAAAAAGTACTCCTCTGCTGTCGGGCAAAGTAAAGGAACTTTGGTTCGATTACATGCCTGTCTAAACCGCGGTCTGTTTTCAACGAAACTAAAACGTACAGTAATGGTGGAAAAAACCTTGTCAGTTTATCTTGGCAGGGTTCTTCGTTTGAAACAGAAAGAGTATGCTGTGTAAAGTACTGCGCTTCCGCTTTTCTAAAGAGATAAGTAATACTTTTTAACAAGTACAGATGTCTAGCTCCAGCGCCCAGCTCCGACGCAGCGATCTTAGTCGGCCTCAAGGTCATAAGCCAAACGCTTCGGAAGGCAAAAAGCGCTTTCTATCCGCGTTTGTCTTATGCTTGCCGGGCCCGCACGATGTGGGTCAGAACAGCGAAGGAATGCGGACGTGGCTACCTTAGCCGTTCATCCTCCGCAGGCGCTTCCACTTTTAGGAGTTGTGAATTCTTTTGAAGCACGGTATCTTAAAGAAAGAAAATCTAGCGGAAATTGCAGGTGAAAAACAATGTCAGTTAATAAAAAAGATGTAATCCGATTATTGGAACGCATTGCGATATATATGGAGTTAAAGGGCGAGAATCCTTTTAAAGTTTCTGCATTCAGGAAAGCGGCTGGAGCACTCGAAACCGATGACCGGAGCTTGCATGGAATAGAAGATTTTACGGCACTGTCAGGTATTGGAAAAGGAACAGCTGCAGTGATTGAAGAGTATATAAAAGAAGGAAAATCGTCTGTGCTAGAAGAACTGCAGGCTGAGGTTCCTGAGGGGCTGGTTCCATTGCTGCAGCTGCCAGGGCTAGGAGGAAAGAAAATTTCCAAGCTTTATAAAGAATTACAGGTAGAGAATATAGAAGATTTGAAGTCTGTCTGTGAAGCAGGAAAGGTTCGTGACCTTGCAGGCTTTGGCAAAAAAACGGAGGAGAAAATCTTGGCTGCGATCCAGGAGTCAGGATCCCGTCCGGACCGTCTCCCAATTGCGTTTATGCTGCCGATTGCAGCAGAGATTGAAAACATTCTTGGCAAGATGAAGGATATAGTAAGATTTTCACGGGCAGGCAGTATCCGCCGGATGAAGGAAACAATAAAGGATCTTGATTTCATTATTGCGACCGATAATCCTGTTTCCGTAAAGGACCAGCTGCTTGCGATACCGCATGTCAGCCAGGTCATTGCAGCAGGTGACACCAAGGTTTCCGTCACATTGGCTTATCAATATGAAGTATCAGTGGATTTCAGGCTGGTAAAAAACCATGAATTCATTACTACCCTCCACCACTTTACAGGCTCTAAAGATCATAATGTCCGCATGAGACAGCTGGCGAAAGATAGGGGAGAGAAAATCAGCGAATATGGTGTAGAACAGTCTGAAACTGGAGAAATTCTCAATTTTGACTCCGAAAAAGAGTTTTTTGAGCATTTTGGACTGCCATTTATCCCTCCAGAAGCACGGGAGGACGGAACTGAGGTTGATAAACGAATTTCAGCGAGTGACCTAATCTCTCTATCGGATATAAAAGGTGATCTCCATTTGCACTCCACATGGAGTGATGGGGCATACTCTATAGAAGAAATGATAGAGGCTTGCCGTGCTAAAGGTTATAAGTATATGGCCATTACAGACCACTCCCGCTATTTGGTTGTGGCAAATGGGCTGACTCCTGAACGTTTAAGGGAACAAAAAGCCCTTATACGTGAATTGAATAAGAAATATGATGACATTACGATCCTTTCAGGCGTTGAGATGGATATTCTGCCTGATGGATCGCTTGATTATGATGACGATCTTCTAAAAGAGATGGACCTTGTCATTGCATCTATTCACTCGAGTTTTTCACAGCCAAGAGAAAAAATTATGAACAGGCTCAAAAATGCACTTGAAAACAAACATGTTGACATAATTGCTCATCCGACAGGGAGAGTGATTGGCAGGCGTAAAGGCTATGATGTTGATATGGATATGCTGATTGAATTGGCTGCAAAAACGAATACAGCCCTAGAGCTAAACGCAAACCCCAACAGACTTGATCTTTCCTCCGAGAATGTAAGAAAGGCACAAGAGGCAGGCGTTATGCTTGTTATCAATACTGATGCACACAGCATTGATATGCTTGAGGATATGGAGGTCGGAGTAGCGGCAGCAAAGAAAGGCTGGATTAAAACATCCAGTGTGTTAAATGCAAGGGAGCCAGATGAATTATTGGGGTTTTTAAAAAGAAATGATTAATTTTCCGGAGTATACAGGCTAAGTGAAGGAGGTAGTTACTCCATGCATAATAAAGCAATGCGTACATTAGAATTTCATAAAATTAAAGAACAGCTGCTTACATTTGCATCTTCTTCAATAGGAAAGGAAAAAGCGCAGCAATTGGAACCTTCTGTTGATTTTCAAGAAGTAGTTAAATGGCAGGAAGAAACGGATGAAGCAGCAAAAGCTTTTCGGCTGCGAGGAAATGTTCCCCTTGGCGGCATTTTTGATATAAGACCACATGCAAAAAGAGCACAAATAGGCGGAATGCTGAGTCCAGGTGAGCTTATGGAAATCTCAAGCACGATCCGGGCGGGAAGGGTATTGGAGCGTTTTATCGCTGAATTGATTGAGGATGGACATGAACTGCCGCTTATTGCAGAATACATGAACGCATTTAGCCCGCAGCAGGATCTGCAGAAGCTCATTAATAATGCAATAAGTGAAAACGGCGAAGTGATGGATTCAGCAAGCGAAAAGCTAAGGGCTCTTCGCAATCAGCTGCGGACGAATGAGGCAAGGGTCCGGGAAAAGCTTGAAAGCATGATCCGTTCCTCCAATGCCCAAAAAATGCTGTCGGATGCCATTATAACGATCCGAAATGATCGCTTTGTTATTCCAGTGAAACAAGAATATCGCAGCTCATATGGCGGTATTATTCATGACCAATCCTCTTCAGGTCAAACGTTATTTATTGAACCCCAGGTAATTGTACAGCTCAATAACGTGTTGCAAGAAACCCGGGTTCTGGAACAGCAGGAAATTGAACGGATACTAATTGAATTGTCAGCAGCTGTTGGTGAACACACTCACGAGCTGCTGCAGAACGTAAAAATTCTTGCGCATATTGACTTTATGTTTGCCAAGGCTAAATACGCAAAGAAACTGAAAGCTTCTAAGCCGCTGCTGAACAATGAAGGCAGGGTGAAGCTTTTTAAGGCGAAGCATCCATTAATCCCGCCAGACGTAGTAGTGGCAAACGATATTTTTCTAGGTGAAGACTTCACGACAATCGTAATAACAGGGCCCAATACAGGTGGTAAAACAGTTACGCTGAAAACGATCGGCTTGTGCACCCTGATGGCACAGGCCGGCTTGCAAATACCGGCCATAGATGGGTCTGAGGCAGCTGTTTTCCGCTCTGTTTACGCCGACATTGGCGATGAACAGTCGATTGAACAGAGTCTGAGTACCTTCTCGTCCCATATGGTTAACATTGTTGATATTTTAAAGCAGATGGACCATGATAGCCTCGTTCTGTTTGATGAATTGGGTGCTGGAACCGATCCTCAGGAAGGTGCGGCGCTGGCGATTTCCATTCTTGATGAGGTCTATAAAAGAGGAGCTAGAGTCATTGCGACAACTCACTATCCGGAGCTCAAGGCATATGGCTATAATCGTCAGGGAGTTATAAATGCGAGCGTGGAATTTGATATTGAGACGCTTAGCCCAACCTATCGATTATTAATCGGAGTACCGGGCCGAAGCAACGCGTTTGAAATTTCCAAGCGGCTGGGGCTAAACGAATCCGTTATTGAAAATGCCAGAGGCTATATTGGTGCCGATACAAATAAAGTCGAGAATATGATCGCTTCTCTTGAAGAAAGCCGAAAGCAGGCAGAAGAGGACAGGGAAGAAGCAAACGACTATCTCAAGCAGTCAGAAAAACTTCATAAAGACCTTCAAAAACAGATTATGGAATATTATGATGAAAAAGACTCAATGATCGACAAAGCTGCCCGGGAAGCATCAGAAATTGTTGAAAAAGCAAAGCGTGAAGCAGAAGAAGTGATCTCTGAACTGCGAAAGCTTGCTCTTGAAAAAAATGCTGAAGTGAAAGAGCATGAGCTAATCGAGGCACGGAGACGGATTGAAGAATCCGCCCCAGCTGTGAAAAAATCGAAAAAAGCTGCTGTAAAAGCAGAAAAACGAGAATGGCAGCCAGGTGATGAGGTCAAGGTTATTACCTTTGGCCAAAAGGGGCATATAGTAGAGAAAGTTTCGTCAGACGAGTGGCAGGTTCAAATTGGCATTATGAAGATGAAAGTGAAAGAAAGTGACCTCTTATTCATTAAAAGTGAAAAGCCTAAAGAAACGAAGCATCTTGCTACTGTCCGCGGCAAAGACTACCACGTTAGTCTTGAGCTGGATTTAAGAGGAGAGCGTTTCGAAACGGCGCTTTCCAGGGTGGAGAAGTATATCGATGATGCGCTGCTTGCCGGCTATCCTCGAGTGTCCATCATCCATGGTAAAGGTACTGGGGCGCTAAGACAGGGTGTACAGGAGTATCTGCGCAATCACCGCTCAGTGAAAAAAATCCGTTTTGGGGAAGCGGGAGAAGGCGGAACAGGTGTGACGGTTGTAGAGTTTAAATAAATCGGGAGCTAACCATATGAAAAACTTTTGGGAAAATGAGTTTGTGAATACTGCTGCTAATTATAGCGTCGTCATCCTTTTCATCGTGGTTTTTCTTGCCGTTTTCGAGCTGGTGACAAAATATAAAAACTGGGCTGAAATCAAAAATGGAAACTTGGCCGTCGCAATGGCAACGAGCGGAAAAATTTTTGGGATCGCTAATATTTTTACTCATTCAATCCAGCAGCATAATTCTTTATTGTCGATGATAAGCTGGGGTATTTTTGGATTTATCCTGCTGTTGGCCAGTTATTTTATTTTTGAATTTTTAACCCCAGGTTTTAAAATTGATGAAGAAATAGAGAATGATAACCGTGCCGTCGGTTTAATATCACTGATGATTTCTGTCGGGCTATCCTTTGTGATCGGAGCAGGCATCTCATAATGGGAGAGGTTGGATTTGGAAACACTCGCTAAGGTACTCCTTGGTTTATGTGCAGTATTCCTGTTAGTAGGCATCATTTATATGGTTTTCTTTTAGTCTAAGCTTATTCTTAAACGGATACCGATTAAAAATATATACCCGGATCTGTGTAAGTAAGAGAATCCTCAGCTTGGCACCGCTAAACAATTGGCCAACCCTGCCAGGAAGGGTTAAATTTAAGCGCCTTGTCGGAAATGTTTTTTCTGATGGGGCGCTATTATTTTTTAACTGCAGTGGAATTATGAATCGTTAATCATTGTCTAGGCAGTTTGCGTATAATATAATTATATCGAATAGTTTGAATTATTAATAAAAAAAAAGGAGGGAAATTTATTGGAACAAAAACCTTGGCTCAAATTATATCCAGAGGAAATTCCTTTTGAGCTCTCCTATGGAAATACACCATTGCCAGCCTTTTTGAAGGAAGCTGCCGAACAGTTCCCGGACCTGACTTCAATCCATTTTATGGGGAAGGAATTGAAGTTCAAGGAAGTTTATCATTCAGCGCTAAAATTTGCAGCATATCTCAAACAGCTAGGGCTGCAAAAAGGGGACCGGGTGGCAATCATGCTGCCGAACTGTCCGCAATCAGTCATTACATTTTTTGGGACGATGCTCGCAGGCGGTGTAGTTGTTCCGACTAACCCGCTTTATATGGACCGTGAACTTGAATACCAAATGAAGGATTCAGGGGCTAAAGTTATCGTAACGATGGATATTTTGTATCCCCGTACAGCAAGGGTAATGCCTAACACCAAACTTGAACACATTATTGTAACCGCTATCAAAGATTTCCTGCCATTCCCGAAGAACTTGATTTATCCATTTATCCAAAAAAAACAGTATGGCATTACGGTGCAAGTGGAGCATCACGGACACAATCACTTACTTAAAGAAATTTTAAAAGGTACAGTACCCGAAGAAATTGAGTTGTCGATAGACTTTGAAAATGATCTTGCAGTTCTTCAATATACGGGTGGTACTACCGGTTTTCCAAAGGGAGTCATGCTGACACATAAAAACCTTGTCGCCAATGCAAAAATGTGCGCTGCCTGGCTGTATAAAGCACGCAAGGGAAAAGAAAGCGTACTCGGGATTATTCCTTTTTTCCATGTGTATGGAATGACAACCGTTATGTTCTTATCTATTATGCAAGGCAATAAGATGATCCTGCTGCCTAAATTCGACGCAGAAACAGCACTAAAAACAATCCAAAAACAGCGCCCGACACTCTTCCCAGGGGCTCCTACGATCTATATCGGATTATTAAACCATCCAGAATTAACGAAGTATGATTTATCTTCAATCGATGCCTGCATAAGCGGTTCTGCACCATTGCCTGTTGAAATACAGCAAAGGTTTGAAGAAGTAACGGGCGGGAAGCTTGTCGAGGGCTATGGACTGACAGAAACGTCTCCTGTTACCCATTCCAATTTTGTATGGGATCGTCCGAGGGTAAAAGGAAGCATTGGAGTTCCGTGGCCCGATACTGACGCTGCTATTATTTCTGCAGAAACAGGAGAGCCTTTGCCGCCAAAAGAAATAGGCGAAATAGGAATTAAAGGTCCGCAGGTAATGAAAGGATATTGGAACAGGCCGGATGATAGCGAACAGGCTTTCAGAAATGGCTGGTTCTTGACCGGCGACATCGGATACATGGATGAGGAAGGCTATTTTTACGTGGTGGACCGGAAAAAGGATATGATTATAGCTGGCGGTTTTAACATTTATCCGAGGGAAATAGAAGAAGTCCTTTACGAGCATAGCGATGTACAAGAGCTTGTCGTCGCGGGAATTCCAGACCCTTACCGCGGTGAAACCGTTAAGGCTTATATCGTCCTGAAAGAAGGAGCTGCAGTAACAGAGGAAGAACTGAATCAGTTTGCGAGAAAGCATTTGGCTGCCTATAAAGTTCCGCGGATTTACGAATTCAGGAATGAATTGCCTAAAACAGCTGTCGGAAAAATTCTGCGGCGTGTGCTTGTGGATGAGGAAAAACGAAAGTTTGATGAAAGAAAAGAAGCATAAAGATATATTCCCGGGCCATAAAACTGGCTCAGGTTTTTGTAAGTCCTGGACATGCCTTTGGAGTAATGGATAAAATATAAAAAAAGGATTAATTACAAAAGAAAATTAACACAAATGAATATCTGAATGGAAGCGACACAAAGCCAGTTTTCTCTTGACAGACAGGTCACGTCAGCTTATGATAAAATTATGAATGATGATTCATTCATTTTCTGAAGAAGGGGCATTATCATTGAATAAGAACAGGCCAAAATATAAACAAATTATTGATGCAGCGGTAATTGTTATTGCTGAAAATGGTTATCACCAAGCGCAGGTTTCAAGGATCGCAAAGCAAGCAGGCGTGGCTGATGGAACGATTTATCTATATTTCAAAAACAAAGAAGATATCCTGATTTCTTTATTTCATGAAAAAATGGGTTATTTTGTTGAAAAAATTGAAGAAGAAATTAAAGGAATCGACACGGCAACGCAGAAATTATTAGTGATGGTCGAAAAACATTTTGAGATTCTGTCTGAAGATCGCCATCTCGCCATTGTAACCCAGCTTGAACTAAGGCAGTCCAATAAAGAGCTAAGGCACAGGATTAATGATGTATTGCGGGGTTATTTAAATCTAATCGACGAAATTATGACGGAGGGGATAGCCAGCGGAGAATTCCGTCCGGACCTTAATCTAAGGCTGGCAAGACAAACAGTCTTTGGGACGATAGATGAAATTGCTACGACTTGGGTCATGAATGAACAAAAGTATAGCTTGACGGACCTCGCAAAGCCAGTGCATGAGCTGTTAGTTGGCGGCTGCGGCAAAAGCTAGGAGCAGGATCGGGCAGCTTGCTGCCCATCCAATTACATACTAAAAGTGTTTTCGATTAATAAAGCTAGAGGGAGGTGAAGATTTGGGATTCTTATCATACTCAATTGAGGGGCATGTGGCAGAGGTAACTATACAAAAGCCGCCTGCAAATGCACTCTCCTCAGGTCTCTTGGAAGAGCTTTCAGTGATCTTTGACGAATTCGAGATGAATGAATCAGTCAGGGTCATATTGCTTAAGGGCGAAGGAAAATTCTTTTCGGCCGGAGCAGATATCAAGGAATTCACAACAATAGGGAGCGGAGAAGAATTTGCTCAATTAGCCTCAAAAGGCCAGGATTTGTTTGAACGTATTGAAACATTTTCAAAACCGGTCCTTGCTGCTATCCATGGAGCAGCGCTTGGAGGAGGACTTGAATTGGCAATGGCATGTCATATCAGGCTGGTGTCCGAAAATGCAAAACTTGGGCTTCCTGAGCTGCAGCTCGGTCTTGTCCCGGGCTTCGCAGGTTCACAGCGCCTGCCCCGTTATGTCGGGCCTGCCAAGGCAGCGGAAATGCTGTTCACCAGCGAGCCGATCACCGGCACACAAGCGGCTCAATTTGGTCTTGCTAACCATGCATACACTGAGGAAGAGCTTTTTCCAAAGGCACGGGAGCTGGCAGCAAAAATAGCAAAGAAAAGCCCGCTGGCAATTAAGGCAGCAATCGAGCTGCTGAACTATTCGAAGACTGAATCTTATTATAAGGGCGTGCAAAAGGAAGCAGAGGCATTCGGGACCGTTTTCGTCTCAGCTGATGCAAAGGAAGGTATCAGTGCTTTTATAGAAAAAAGGGAGCCTGTATTTAAAGGGAATTAGATAGTTTAATAGTCTTACAATATACTGAATTTAACTAGGAGGAGAATACCCGTGAATATTTACGTTTTGCTAAAAAGAACTTTTGATACAGAAGAAAAAATTACTCTTTCTGGCGGGAAAATCAATGAAGATGGCGCTGAGTTTATTATTAATCCATACGATGAATACGCTGTAGAAGAAGCAATCACAGTCCGCGATGCACAAGGCGGAGAAGTTACTGTAGTAACAGTTGGTTCCGAAGAAGCTGAAAAGCAGCTGCGTACAGCACTAGCCATGGGAGCAGATAAGGCAGTATTGATCAACACAGAGGATGATCTTGAAAATGGAGATCAGTTTTCAACCGCTAAGATTTTAGCCGAGTACCTGAAGGACAAAGAAGCTGATTTAATCATTGGCGGAAATGTAGCAATCGACGGAGGATCAGGTCAGGTTGGGCCACGCGTTGCCGAGCTATTGGATATCCCATATATCACAACGATTACAAAACTTGAAATTGACGGCAAAAATGTAAGCGTTGTCCGTGATGTTGAGGGTGATTCTGAAGTAATTTCCACCACTCTTCCAATTCTTGTTACCGCTCAGCAGGGCTTAAATGAACCGCGATATCCTTCGCTTCCAGGAATCATGAAAGCGAAAA
This sequence comes from Peribacillus saganii, assembly GCF_003429095.1. Lineage (GTDB taxonomy): Bacteria > Bacillota > Bacilli > Bacillales > DSM-1321 > Peribacillus > Peribacillus saganii. The sequence goes on along the minus strand of NZ_QVTE01000012.1, from coordinate 12,796 downwards.
AGAAACCTCTTGAGGAATTGGAGCTTGACGACCTTGATCTTGAGGAAGATGATGTGCAAGCAAAAACAAAAACAATTGAGGTTTACTTGCCGCCGAAGAAGGAAGCAGGCAAAGTGCTGAGCGGGGATATCCCTCAGCAGGTAGCCGAACTTGTAAAGCTGCTGTATACAGAAGCAAAGGTAATATAGAAAAGCATTAGTGCCCTGAAAAGAGGAGTGATCGGCTAAGTTCGACACATCCTTGGGTGACTACGGCACTGGCACGTAGCGTGAGAGGGGGCTTTATTTGCTTCTTATGCAAAAAAAGGTGCCGGTGCTGGAGCTGACAGTAGTTATGTGGTAGAAGCATACTTATATAAAAAAGCACAGGAGGTTATATAGATGGCTAGAAAAGTTCTTGTATTGGGAGAGGTTCGCGACGGTGCCCTTCGTAATGTATCATTTGAAGCGGTTGCTGCAGCAAAAAAGGCTGCAGAAGGCGGAGAGGTTGTCGGCGTATTAATTGGTGACAGTATTCAGTCTTTAGGCAACTCATTAATCAAATATGGCGCTGACCGTGTAGTAGCAGTTGAAGACGAAAAACTTAAGCAATATACTTCAGATGGCTTCACTCAAGCTTTTATGGCTGTAGTAGAGTCAGAAAAACCAGAAGGAATATTTCTTGGACATACAGCACTTGGAAAGGATCTTTCACCACGAATTGCAAGTAAGCTGAATTCAGGTTTGGTATCTGACGTTACAGATATTGAGGAAAGCGGAGGAAACTTGGTATTTGTCCGCCCTATCTATTCCGGAAAAGCATTTGAAAAGAAAATCGTTACAGATGGCCTGATCTTTGCAACAATTCGTCCTAACAATATCACGCCGCTTGAAAAGGATGAATCCCGTTCAGGTGAGGTAACCTCTCTTTCAGCTGAAATTAAGGACCTCCGTACAGTTATTAAGGAAGTAGTCCGGAAAGCTAGTGAAGGTGTTGATCTGTCTGAAGCAAAGGTAATCATTGCTGGTGGACGCGGAGTTAAGAGCGCTGATGGGTTCAATCCATTAAACGAGCTGGCACAGGTATTGGGAGGAGCTGTGGGCGCATCCCGCGGAGCTTGTGATGCGGATTATTGCGATTACTCACTGCAAATCGGACAAACAGGCAAGGTAGTAACGCCTGACCTGTACATTGCTTGCGGAATTTCAGGAGCTATCCAGCATCTTGCCGGTATGTCCAATTCAAAAGTGATTGTTGCCATCAACAAGGATCCAGAAGCAAACATTTTTAAGGTTGCGGACTACGGCATTGTAGGGGATCTATTTGAGGTAGTTCCAATGCTGACTGAAGAATTCAAGAAATTAAAGGTAAACGCATAAAACAAACAGAAAAGACCCGGTTTTTGCCAGGTCTTTTCACTTCTTAAGGGTAAAACTAATTTTTTTCTAATGCCATGTTAAAGCTCATTGTTAATTTTGACACTTGTTAATTGGAGTGGAAGGTGCGAGACTCCTGCGGGAAAAACGGTCAAGGGAGACCCCGCAGGTGCGCTGATGAGGCTCCCGAACCGCCCGCGGAAAACGAGTGCCTGGACCGGAAATCAACAGGCAAGTTAACAGAGCCTTTTCTAAAGGGATTAAGCCACTACCATAGTTCTTGCATATGCAGCCATAAACGAATGGTAATATGGTTGGTTTAACGACTGGGTGTTTAGCTTTAAAGGATAGTGGTATATAGCTTTAACAGGTTCATTGAAAGATGCTTGCACTTTCAAAAAAAGGATAGATGACCCAATTACAGGGTAAAGTAAAATGAGGCAAATAATTAGCTGCTGTAAATAAACAATGCTATACTGTCTTTAGTTATTTACTTTACTCAATTAGGAGGCATTTAGATATGGCGATTGTAAACGTGACTGACCAAACTTTCTCTAATGAAACTAGCCAAGGTCTTGTTCTTGCAGACTTTTGGGCTCCATGGTGCGGACCTTGTAAAATGATTGCTCCCGTTCTTGAAGAACTTGATTCAGAAATGGGCGATAAATTGAAAATCGTTAAACTTGATGTTGATGAAAACCAGGAAACAGCAGGAAAGTACAGCGTAATGAGCATTCCTACTTTACTGGTATTTAAAAACGGAGAAGTAGTTGATAAAGTGGTTGGTTTCCAGCCTAAAGAAGCATTATCTGAGTTATTATCAAGACACGCTTAATATTTGCAGCTGCTCTAAACACGAAAACCTTGCCGGTGGGCAGGGTTTTCTTTCTTTTTGATAGGAAATCATAAAATGTTATGTGGATAACGAAAGTAATTGTGTATACCTCCAGCGAGGTAGGAAAAAAGCCTCGACGCTCACGGCGTTCTAGTGCCGGCGCCGCTAAAGGACGTGGTGAATTAACCGTTCTTCCTCTATCCAGGGTGCTTAAATGCTGTGCAGAATCTGCTAATTGAAAATACAGCCGAACCACTATATGATGGAATATAGCGTAAATTAGCCTGCAGTCATGCCTAGGCTTTTGATATAAAACTAACTGAGAAAGGAGGGCTAATAATGAATCAGAAAATTAAAGATAAGTTGGCCATTCTCCCTGATCAATCCGGCTGTTATTTAATGAAGGACCGCCAGGGAACAATCATCTATGTAGGCAAGGCGAAGGTTTTAAAAAATCGGGTCAGATCCTATTTTACGGGTTCGCATGACGGGAAAACCCTCAGGCTGGTGAATGAAATTGAAGACTTTGAATATATTGTTACATCATCTGATATAGAAGCACTTATTCTAGAACTTAATTTAATAAAAAAACATGATCCCAAATACAATGTCATGCTCAAGGATGATAAAACTTACCCATTCATCAAGCTTACCTCAGAAAGGCATCCCAGGCTGATAACCACCCGAAAGGTTAAAAAAGACGGGGGGAAATATTTTGGGCCCTACCCAAACGTGATCGCAGCTAATGAAACAAAAAAGCTTCTGGATCGGATATACCCGCTGCGGAAATGCACGACCCTTCCCGACCGTGTCTGCTTATACCATCATCTTGGACAGTGTCTCGCTCCATGTGTGTATAAGGTTTCTGAATCTGAGTATAAGACTATTGTCGAAGATATCACACGTTTTCTAAACGGGGGGTATAAGGACATAAAAAAAGAACTGTCTGAAAAAATGACGGCTGCAGCAGAAGAGCTGGATTTTGAGCGGGCAAAGGAATACCGTGATAAAATCGCCCATATAGAAGTAACGATGGAAAAGCAAAAAATGATGAATACCGATTTCACTGACCGGGACGTTTTCGGATATGCCTTTGACAAGGGATGGATGTGCGTTCAGGTATTTTTCGTAAGGCAGGGAAAATTGATCGAGAGAGATGTGTCTACCTTTCCGGTTTATGGTGAGCCAGAGGAAGAACTGCTTACCTTCCTTGGCCAATTTTATTCCCAGGTCAATCACTTTAAGCCAAAGGAAATCCTTTTGCCTGAATCTATCGATGCAGGGCTGGCTGAAGAATTGCTGCAAGTTAAGGTTCTCCGGCCTAAAAGAGGGCAGAAGAAGGATTTATTAAAGCTGGCCAGCAAAAATGCAACGATTGCACTTCAAGAGAAATTTTCTCTAATTGAACGGGACGAAGATCGGACAATAAAGGCAGTGGAAAGCCTCGGAGAACAGCTGGGGATTTACACCCCGCATAGAATCGAAGCCTTTGACAATTCGAATATCCAGGGAACGAATCCAGTTTCGGCCATGGTTGTCTTTATTGACGGAAAGCCGGAGAAAAGAGAGTATCGGAAGTATAAAATTAAGACAGTAAAGGGTCCTGATGACTATGAGTCAATGCGGGAAGTAATCAGAAGAAGGTACAGCAGAGTATTGAGGGAAGGCCTGCCTTTACCGGATTTGATTATTATTGATGGAGGAAAAGGCCATGTCGAGGGGGTCCGCGACATATTGGAAAATGAATTGGGGCTGGATATTCCGCTTGCCGGGCTTGTGAAGGATGAGAAACACCGAACCTCTCAATTGATGATAGGGAGCCCGCTTGAAATTGTTGAGCTTGACCGACGAAGCCAGGAATTTTATTTGCTCCAGCGGATACAGGATGAAGTCCACCGTTTTGCGATTACATTCCATCGTCAAATACGGGGGAAAAATGCCTTTCAATCGATGCTTGATGATATTCCAGGAGTAGGCGAAAAGCGGAGGAAGCTGTTATTGAAACACTTTGGATCAGTTAAGAAAATGAAGGAAGCTTCAGTGGAAGACATTATGGCTGCAGGCATTCCATCAGCATTGGCAGATGAAATCGTAAGAAAATTACAAGAATAACATTGCCACTGCCATATAGCTGTGCTATAATCATTTTTAAATTCATACGTTTAAACTTTACCATATTAAAGTGGTGATAGAGGTGCGAAATTCAATAGTACAGGTTTGGAGAAGTATGAGCTTCAACGAAAAGCCTGGAAAGGGGAAATCGCCGAAGTGGGACAGGCCTCATAGCTTGTTTTGCTGGTCCGGTATTGAATAAAAACCGGATTGTCAAGAATATTCTTGGAGAGCTATCTCACTGTGTCTTGCGTATTTTTTTGCGTACCTCACAGCAATGAGATATTATTCTCATTGCTTTTTTGTGTTTATTCGAATGAAAAAAGGTTGTTTGCAACCGATTGAGAGGGGATTACAGCGTGGGCATTATTGTACAAAAGTTCGGAGGAACTTCAGTAGGCAGTGTTGAGAAAATCAGAAATGTAGCCGAGAGAGCTATTGAAGAAGTTAATAACGGCAATCAAGTGGTTGTTGTGGTTTCTGCAATGGGAAAAACAACCGATCATTTGGTTTCCATGGCAAAGGAAATATCTTCTTATCCAAGCAAAAGGGAAATGGATATGCTGCTCACAACCGGCGAGCAAATCACGATTTCCTTGCTGGCCATGACTTTAAAGGAGTTAGGCCAAGAGGCAATATCATACACCGGCTGGCAGGCTGGGATTGAGACAGAACCTATCCATTCAAATGCAAGAATCATGAACATTGAAACAGGAAAAATCCTTGATCAGCTAAAGCAAGGGAAAATCGTTGTTGTAGCGGGCTTCCAGGGCTGGACTGCGGATGGAGAAATAACAACTCTTGGCAGAGGCGGTTCTGATACAACTGCTGTGGCCTTGGCAGCTGCTTTAAAAGCGGAAAAATGTGATATTTATACGGATGTAACTGGAGTTTATACGACAGATCCGAGGTATGTTGAAGGGGCAAGAAAGCTTCTATCAGTTTCCTATGATGAAATGCTCGAGCTTGCTAACTTAGGAGCAGGTGTATTGCATCCCAGGGCAGTTGAGTTTGCAAAAAATTATAAAATTCCTTTGCAGGTCAGATCAAGCATGGAACGGGTTCTAGGTACTATAATTGAGGAGGAAGCAACAATGGAACAAAACTTGGTAGTAAGGGGCATTGCATTTGAAGATGGTATTACCAGAGTGACAATCTGTGGGTTATCTGGAAAAATAGGTACGCTGTCAACGGTTTTCACCACTTTGGCAAAACACCATATTAATGTTGATATTATTATCCAGAGCATGACTCAGGAACAAAACAGTACTAGTCTATCCTTTTCTATCAAAAGTGATGATGTCAAAGAAACCTTGAAAGTTCTGAATACATACAAGGAGCAGCTTGATTTTTCCCATGTTGAAACGGAAACAGATCTTGCTAAAGTATCCATTGTCGGGTCCGGAATGGTATCAAACCCTGGGGTTGCTGCAGAGATGTTTCAGGTACTGGCGGAAAATGATATCCAAATCAAAATGGTCAGCACATCAGAAATTAAAGTTTCAACAGTCGTTGCTGAAGCCGAGATGCTAAAGGCTGTAAAAGCATTGCATAACGCCTTCAACCTTGAAGCAGTACCAGCAGTTTAATCCGCTGGAAAAAGAAGGTCTGCTAAATTTGCTTTTTTTGGAGAGAGAACGGGATATTCTTGAATTAGCTTCCGGATGACGAAGTTGGACTGATGGCATTCCCTTACCAGTTAAAGAAACCTTGTTTGCATATAACAAGGTTTCTCTAACATAGCGGTAACACAAAAAATATTTAGATTACTCTATATGATCCTTTGCATCACATTTGACAATTAAGATAACCTTGCCGGCACGTTTCTTCTTTTCTTCAACGGCTTCAGAAATCATATTTTTTTGCAGGGTAAGCTGTTCGGCCAGGAAACCGGCCTCTAATTGAAAATGACAGTCTGGATACATGGAGAGGCGCCGAGCGATGACATAACCCGTCAGTTCAATTTCATAAGTGTCTCGGGTTTGTTTGACAATATGGAGATTGCCCCAGCCGGCATTTTGAAAAAATGATGCTACGTCCTCTGTGCCGGCTAAAGGAAATTTCCTGGCCAGCTGCTTTCCGGCCCAATAGAGGATTTGAGCTGAATCTTTACCAAGAATATCGGGCAGCAGTATATCCTTGATCACTTCGTATCCAAACGAAGGCATTAATTCTTTTTCATTCAAGGTTATCTGGTCATTTGTCGAATTCTTATTTACCATTTTCATCTCCTCTTTCTATTCTTACATTATATACGCTTTTTGCTGGTAGCAGAATAAATTATTTCCTGGAATATATTTTTGACAAATAACTATTTTGATATATTTTAAATAAGTAATTCTGCAGAAAAGGGTATTATCTTAATAAGGTGTGTGATGTTTCAATATTTTTAATATTTCTATTTTACTAAAGAAATAATGTTGTATCCGTTTTCTTGACGCTGATAGATTGAGGGAGTAAAATGAACATGTCACTTAATTGTTAGAAAATGACGAAAAATCATTTTCGGGTTGCATTGGCGGGGGATATTGCCATGCATTGCTTTTTTTATTTATAAGGGGGGGTATTGTATGGCAAAAAATCGAGAGTTTGCCTATCGCAGGTTACATTCACTGCTGGGAGTAATCCCTGTAGGTGTGTTCCTCATTCAGCATTTAGTTGTCAATCATTTTGCAACAAAAGGACCGGAATCATTTAACGACGCGGCGCATTTTATGGAAAGCCTGCCTTTCCGGATTATTTTAGAGACGGTGATTATCTATTTGCCGCTTCTTTATCATGCTATTTATGGGATATACATAGCTTTCACTGCGAAAAACAATACTGGTAGATTCGGATATTTTCGCAACTGGATGTTTATGCTTCAGCGTGTAACTGGGATTATTACACTAGTGTTCTTAGCATGGCATGTATGGGAAACAAGAGTTCAGGCAGCATTAGGTGCAGATGTTAATTTCCAGATGATGGAGAATATCCTGTCGAATCCATTCATGCTTGCATTTTACCTGGTTGGAGTTCTCTCAGCGATTTTCCATTTTGCCAATGGTTTATGGTCATTCGCTGTCAGCTGGGGACTAACAGTAACACCGCGTTCACAAAGAATATCTACATATGTTACGATTGGCATTTTTGTCGCTCTTTCTGTAGTAGGCATTCGAACTATTTTCGCATTCATTTAATATTAGATAGATTTATTGGTCAAAGCCAGTTAGTAAGCTTTGATTAGATTAAGGGAGTGAGCAAGTTTGGGTAAAGGAAGAATTATCGTTGTCGGCGGCGGGCTGGCCGGTTTGATGGCTACCATTAAGGCTGCTGAAGAAGGACAGCAAGTTGAGTTATTCTCATTGGTTCCAGTGAAACGCTCCCACTCTGTATGTGCACAGGGCGGAATTAACGGTGCGGTTAATACTAAGGGTGAAGGGGATTCACCTTGGGAGCACTTTGATGATACAGTTTATGGAGGGGATTTTCTTGCCAATCAGCCTCCTGTAGAGGCAATGACAAAAGCCGCTCCTGCAATTATTCATATGCTTGATAGAATGGGCGTTATGTTTAACCGTACGCCAGAAGGATTACTTGATTTCCGCCGTTTTGGCGGCACGCAGCACCACAGGACAGCTTTTGCCGGAGCGACAACAGGGCAGCAGCTTTTATATGCACTTGATGAGCAGGTTCGCCGCTATGAGGTGGCAGGACTTGTTACCAAATACGAAGGATGGGAATTCCTTGGTGCGGTTATCGATGAGAGTGGGGTATGCCGCGGTATAACTGCGCAAAACCTTCAGGACATGAGAGTTCAATCCTTCCCTGCCGATGCAGTAATCATGGCAACAGGCGGACCTGGGATTATCTTCGGTAAATCTACCAATTCAATAATCAATACAGGATCTGCAGCTTCGATCGTGTACCAGCAGGGCGTTTACTACTCAAATGGAGAGTTTATCCAGATTCATCCGACGGCGATTCCTGGCGATGATAAACTTCGCCTGATGAGTGAGTCTGCCCGCGGGGAAGGCGGCCGCGTCTGGACGTATAAGGATGGAAAACCTTGGTACTTCCTTGAAGAAAAGTATCCAGCATACGGAAACTTGGTGCCTCGTGATATCGCTACACGTGAAATCTTCGATGTGTGCGTTAACCAAAAGCTTGGTATTAATGGTGAAAACATGGTCTACCTGGATCTTTCTCATAAAGATCCTAAGGAATTGGATATTAAACTTGGAGGAATCATCGAAATCTATGAAAAATTCATGGGAGATGATCCTCGAAAGGTTCCTATGAAAATATTCCCGGCGGTCCACTATTCAATGGGCGGTCTGTGGGTTGATTATGATCAGATGACTAATATTCCGGGCTTGTTTGCTGCCGGAGAATGTGATTATTCACAGCACGGTGCGAACCGTCTTGGAGCAAACTCTCTGCTATCTGCAATCTATGGCGGAATGGTTGCAGGACCAAAGGCTGTCCACTACATCCAAGGCCTTGAAAAGGGTGCAGATTCCCTTGATTCCTCTTTATTTGATGGTTACGTAAAGCAAGAAGAAGAAAAGTGGAATAATATCATGTCACTTAATGGTTCGGAAAATGCTTATGTACTTCACAGAGAGCTTGGGGAATGGATGACTGATAACGTTACGGTTGTCCGTTATAATGACAAGCTTAAGAAAACAGACGAAAAGATCCAGGAGCTTATCGAGCGCTGGAACAACATCAATATTAACGATACAGCAAAATGGAGCAACCAGGGTGCAGCATTTACCCGTCAGCTTCAAAATATGCTTCAACTTGCAAGGGTTATTACATTAGGAGCGTATAACCGTAATGAAAGCCGTGGTGCTCATTACAAGCCGGAATTCCCGGACCGTAATGATGAAGATTTCCTAAAAACAACAATGGCCAAGTTTACAGGATTAACAAGTGCTCCAGAGTTCCATTATGAGGACGTAGATGTTCACTTGATTGCACCGCGTAAACGCGACTACTCCAAGAAGAAGGGGGAAAATTAACAAATGGCCGAGAATAAAACAGTACGTTTTGTGATTACACGTCAAGACCAGCCAGATTCTGCCCCTTATACAGAGGAATTTGAAATCCCATATCGTCCTAACATGAACGTAATCTCAGCACTGATGGAGCTTCGCCGGAATCCTGTGAACGTAACAGGAAAACAAACAACTCCAGTTGCCTGGGATATGAACTGTTTAGAAGAAGTTTGCGGTGCCTGCTCAATGGTAATCAACGGCAAGCCGCGCCAATCTTGTACTGCACTCGTCGACAAATTGGAGCAGCCGATCCGTCTGGAGCCTATGCGTACCTTCCCGGTAGTCCGTGACCTTCAGGTAGACCGCAGCCGCATGTTTGACTCACTGAAAAAGGTTAAGGCATGGATTCCTATCGATGGGACATATGATCTTGGCCCTGGACCGCGTATGCCAGAAAGAAAGCGCCAATGGGCGTACGAACTTTCTAAGTGCATGACATGTGGTGTTTGCCTGGAAGCGTGCCCGAACGTGAACAGCAATTCCGATTTTATCGGTCCTGCACCTCTTTCTCAGGTGCGCTTATTCAATGCTCATCCAACAGGTGAAATGAACAAGGCAGAACGCCTGAATGCAATCATGGGTGATGGTGGACTTGCTAATTGCGGTAATTCACAAAACTGTGTTCAGTCATGCCCGAAAGGCATTCCGTTAACAACATCTATTGCAGCTTTAAACAGGGATACTACTCTACAATCCTTCCGTAATTTCTTCGGAAGCGACCAGGTATAGTTAGTAAACTCCCTTTTGACAAGGTAATTAAATAAAAAGTTCTTCAACAACAGGAGCCTTTATCTCTGGATGAAGGCTCCTGTTTTTATTGCAATGAAAACCTTGTTATCAAAGTCAATACAGTATGGAATGAAAAGCCATATTTTAATCCATATTCCATGTAAAACCCTTTCAATTAATTTCATATTCAATTAAAATATGAATGAATATTCATTCAAAGGAAGGGGTTCATCCATTTTGAGCAAAATTGCATATATACCTAATATCGAAGAGTGGGAGAAATCATTCTCATTTAAAAATGAAGTAAAAGTTCGTTTTTCAGAAACAGATATGTTCGGACATTTAAACAATACTGTCCCATTTACCTATTTTGAAGAGGCGAGAATAGAGTTTTTCAATAGTCTTGGTTTAATGCAGGATTGGGTTAGCAGCAATAGTGATACTATACCTGTTGTAGCTGATCTGCAATGCGATTTTATGAAGCAAGTGTTTTTCGATGAAACATTGTTGGTATATGTTAAAGCTAATTCTGTAGGCTCAACATCTGTGGATGTCCACTATATGGGGAAAAAAGAGGATGGTACAATATGTTTCACTGGAAGAGGGACTATGGTACAGATTTCAAGGAAAAATGGAAAACCAGTGAAATGGTCAGATGAAACAAAATATTTACTATTGGCAACAGAACACAGTAAAGTATAAAATGTTTGGTCAGCCTCTTCTTTTTGGTTCAAGTGTGTAAAAGGGCTCCTCCTGATCCCAGAAGTTTTTGTTTAAAACCAGTCACACCAGTCCTGTCTTTCACATAAGATATGATGACTAAATAGATACCCATTCCGGGTTTACGCTGGTGAAGGCAAGGAGGGTTACAATACTTGAAGGAGAACGAATTCACTCATAAGCCATTACTCACCAAAAGAGAAAGAGAAGTATTTGAGTTATTAGTTCAAGACAAAACCACAAAAGAAATTGCAGGTGAATTGTTTATCAGCGAAAAAACCGTTCGGAACCACATTTCGAATGCTATGCAAAAGCTTGGAGTTAAAGGGCGATCACAAGCTGTAGTAGAGCTCCTTCGAATGGGCGAGCTTGAGCTTTAGTGTTTTGTCGGTTAATTCTTGCCTCTGGCAGGGTGAAAAACAAATAATCCTTGTTTAATCAGAATCAATGCAGTAAGGTGGCACGGGGTTGTTATGCGTATTGGAATGTTCCATATACGCTGGAAAGCACCCTTTGTCATCTTTACTGTTTTTTTTATGAACATTGCTAGCAATAATTGAAAACCCGCAGAAAGTGGATTCGCCTTGAAATTTCATATGTTTTATACCACAATAAGATTGAGGGGTTTGCAAAAGAAGGAATAGGGAGCTGTGTAGAGAATGAGTAAAGTCCATCCAAAAACAAGCAATGCCAACAATGTTGCTGAGATAGAAAAAGAATTACGCTATATTTCAACAATCATAAAGCAAAAAGGGCGGGAAATACTAAGCAATTATAAAATAACGTCCCCGCAATTTGTCGCGCTGACATGGCTGTTTGAAGATGGAGACATGACAATTGGGGAACTCTCTAATAAAATGTATTTAGCATTCAGCACTACTACCGACTTAGTGGACCGCATGGAAAAGAATGAATTGCTGATGAGGGTAAAGGACGTAAATGATCGCCGTGTCGTCAGAATCCATTTATTGTCTGAAGGGAAGCGGATTATTGATGAGGTTATTAAAAAGCGTCAGGATTATTTAAATGCAATTCTGACTGAATTTAATGAAGAGGAAATATCATCTCTTAAGCGAAGTTTAATTAAATTACACCAAGAAATGAGAGACGAATAAGTTGAAACAAGCAATTGGAATAATCGATTCGGGAGTAGGCGGGCTGACAGTCACCAAAGAAATTATGCGCCAGCTGCCGAACGAAAGCATTCTGTATATGGGGGATACGGCAAGATGCCCCTATGGCCCCAGGCCGATGGAAGAAGTACAGCAATTTACATGGGAATTAACAAGATATTTATTAAAATGTGATATTAAAATGCTTATTATAGCCTGCAATACTGCAACCGCGGCTGTGCTGGAGGAAATTAAGGAAAACCTGCCGATCCCAGTTCTGGGAGTTATCCATCCAGGAGCCAGAGCCGCCCTTAAGGCGTCACACACTCTTCGTATTGGCGTCATCGGAACGGAAGGAACAGTAAAAAGCGAGGCTTATAAAAAAGCACTGCAATCCATTAACCGACGGGTATCTGTAGTTAGCCTTGCCTGCCCAAAATTTGTTCCTATCGTGGAGAGCGGCGAGTTTAAGGGATCGATAGTGAAAAAAGTAGTAGCCGAAACTCTTGGCCCCTTAAAGGCCAAAAATCTCGATACACTTATTCTGGGATGCACCCATTACCCGCTCTTAGGTCCAGTAATCAGCAACTATATGGGTCCAACCACAAAGGTAATTTCTTCAGGTGAGGAAACGGCTAGAGAAGCAAGCGTCATCCTGCAGCACAATGGGCTGCTGAACTCAAGCAACGATACTCCCGAGCATCGATTCTTTACGACGGGATCAAAGGATATCTTTCGGGAAATTGCTTCTTCTTGGCTTGAGAAACCAATAGACGAAGTAATTACAGTCAAACTGGCTGATCTAATGTTAAATTGAATGAATCAATTTAAGACCCCTGTCAAACTAAACTGTACCCTATAGAGTAGACACTTAAAAAAGTCTACCTATAG
>NZ_QVTE01000011.1 GCF_003429095.1 Peribacillus saganii | reverse complement strand
ATGCAAACCGTATTGTTTGGGAACCCCAACAAATATTATAGAGCCTATTTTTTTAAAAGGCACTCAATCGAGTGTCTTTTTATTTAGGTTCAGCTCATTTGGGAAGTAGATTCATTTCTATTGCTAAAGGTACTCCATGGTAATGAAGAACTTTGGTTCTGGAATCATGTCAGAATGATTTAGAGAAGCAGGGGTATGCTAATCAAAAAATGGATGGAAGAAGGAGACAGCGCATGAAAGAACTTTCTTCTAAGCTTGAAGGGCAGGTTATGGAGCTCTACAAACTTGAACAAATTCTTAAGCCTAAAGGTTACGATATTGGCGGGGGCTGGGAGTATGACAGCGGTTATTTTGATTATAAGATTAACGAACAAAATGGCTACCAGTTTCTGCGAATCCCTTTTGAAGCAGCTGACGGCCAGCTGGACGAGCGGGGTGTTACGGTCCGGCTTGGAAAACCATTCCTGCTTGCCCATCAATATCAGGACGGTCTTGATGAAGATGCGCGGGTCGGAAACCTCTCCGCTTCCGTTAACCAGTTCCAGGAGCCAGCGAATCCAGACGCTCCAGTTTCAGAGAATTATGTAAAATTAGGCCAATCGCTTATAAAAGACCTTGAACAGGATATTTTGGGAGAATAAAGTTAAAAGGTCTGGAAATGCCCCTTTCAAATGCTACCGCTTGAGTTAATTTAGCAGGAATGAAGAACTATTTATCAAAATTTTAGTTTATATGTCCAAATCTGATGATAATTTAACCGTTTTTCATTTTTTTAGCCTAAAGAATAAGAGTGCCCCAAATCAATTTTGGGACACTCTTCGTTATGTCTAGCTCCAGCACCCAGCCCTGACGCACACGATGGGCTAGTGCCGGGCGTCATCACTGGAAAAATAATCCAGCGTCCCTGCGTCCTCATAAAGCGACAGCTTGTTAGGACGTGGCGTCGACTTTCTTTCTCTACCAGGGCGCTTGAGCTTTTCTTTAAGGGACGTATTGCTCTGTAATTTTCGTAATGGCTCCGTCTTGAACTTCAATATGGTAAGGAACGTATTGCAAACGCTCTGAGCTTTCAAATTCTTTAATAAATTCCTCTAGAGTGACTTCCTGATCCCACTGAATTTCATTTGTTTTTTCAATTTGATAGGTCTGCATAATGACTGTTGCGTCCTTCGCTATGGGAAGCGTAAGGGATTTTTGGTCTGTATTTCTTATATAATAACCATCCGGGGCAATACATTTGTCATCCTCCATGAGACAGTCATTGTCTATTTCTGCTTCTATATTTGCCTGCTCTCCAAAATACCATTCAATGTAATCTGCTTCAACGGCGAATCCTTTGTTTGTGTCTGTTAGCTTGTTAAAAAAGGCTGAGTGCTTTTCTGCTTTTGGCTCAGGAGCAGCATCGGCTTTTGAATCAGGGGCGGCATCCATAAACGAAGGGGAAATACAGATAAGTGCAAGTACGATAAATAGGAATTTTTTCATTGTTTAGGTTTCCTCCGTTGCAGAATTTTTTCCTCACATAATAGACGAAGCAGTAGGGAGAAAGGTTTCAAAGGTTAGCCTGGACAGCAAAAAAATAATATATTTTAGTGGGTCATTATGCTTCTTATACCCATAGTGTGATCGGTCAAACTCAGTCCTAAGACTTAATTTTTGCTGTAAGTTAAGAAAGGATAACGATTCTAACAAGTGAAGATGTCTAGCTCCAGTGCCTAGCCCACTGTGGAAATGAAAAAAGCCCTCGAAAGGCAAAAAGCGCCTTCCAGGTCTTTTCCTATGCGGGCTGATCAAGGCGCTTGCGCTTTTCTTTTACCTTTTTCTCACATTGAAGTTGTCAGTAATCAGCAGCCAGTTTTGCGGAAAGGATAAACCCAGTTTCCAGTAGCTCATTCCTCTAAGATTCAATTCTTTTATCAGATTAAATTTGGCCTGAATCGAACGGGCATCTTCAAACCAAACCTCATGCTTCTTTCCGGCCCGGTCTGTATAATTGAAAAAAGGAGCCTGCGCCGTGTAATCGTATTGGATTGCGACGTCATATTCGGCTGCAATCATGATTGCCTGCTGAGGGCTGATTGCCCTCGCAACTGTGCCTTGGACGAAAGGCAATGTCCAATCATAGCCATATAGGTTTTGCCCCATCATAATCTTGGAAGAAGGCATTTCCGTAATTGCATATTCTAGTACTTGCCTGACCGGGCCAATTGGTGAAACAGCTTGGGCAGGACCGCCGCTGTAGCCCCACTCATATGTCATTATCACAACAAAATCGACAATTTCCCCATGTGCCCGATAATCATGGGCTTCGTACCAGCGTCCTTTTTGGCCTGCGCTCGTCTTTGGGGCGAGAGCGGTTGATAATAGCCAGCCTTCCTGTGAAAAACGCTGCTTTGCCCTTCTAAGAAATCGGTTATAAGCTTCACGGTCTTCAGGGCGCAAATATTCAAAATCAAAGTGGATGTCCCTGAAACCTAATCGTCTAGCGGTAGAAACAATATTATTAAGGAACCGGGTCTGGATTGCCTGATCGTTTAGGAGAATACGTCCTAGTTCATCACTGAATTGGTCGTTTTCCTGGTTTGTAATTACCATCATTAATACATTATTATTTGCTCTTGCGATAGCCGGAAACTGGTTAAGAAGCGGCTGCTTTAAAGAACCGTCCCTTTGAGCCTGGAAGCTGAATGGAGCCAGGTACGTTAAGTAAGGCGCTGCCTCTCTTGCACTCCGTTCAAGAGCAGGAGCGACAGTTGTTCCCCTTGGCTCCACATACGCATTAAACTCTGCATTTCTTTTTGGACGCGGCGGTATATAAAGCCTTTGTCCGATGGTAAGCGGCTGATTGGCTGAGATGCGGTTCGCTCTGGCGATTTCCTCTACGGAAATGCCGACTCTCCTTGAGATAGACCATAATGAATCACCAGATCGCACCCAATAATAACTTCCGGTAATCGGAATGACCAGTGTCTGGCCGACTACTAAATCATTTGGATTTGGAACCTGATTTGTTCGAATTAACTCATCTGCACTTATTCCATACGCCTGGGCTATACCGGCTATTGTCTGGCCTCGCTGAACGACATGAATCTGCATATTTCTCCCTCCCTTAAGCAGATAAACGCTACTTTCATTGTATGTTTTATACTATGAAGTAATGATTAATTTAGAAAAATAGAAATTCGAATAAAGCTATACTAGAAGTTTACGTTAACGTAAATGTTATAATCATTGTCAGAAAATTAAAAACAGTGGTTGCGATGTACTTCATCTCACAGCTGAGTGAAATTTTTCAAGTAAGCACAAGAACAATCCTTTATTGCAAAGAACTGGGCTTCCTGATTCCCAAAAGAGACGACAGCGGGAGAGAATTTTTCAAATAAAGACTTAACCCGGCTAAAGCTAATCTTCCGCGGAAAACGGTTCGGATTTCAGCTGGAAGAAATTAAGGAATTGATTCACTTATTTGACCATAACCGGACAGACAGAAGGCAGCTAGAACGTACGATTGAGTTTGGCAACGAAAAGCTTAAGGAGGTGAAAAACCTGATCGAGGATACTACAAGGGGGAAGCAGAAGTGGAGACCAGCGCCGTCTTTGAACTGGTATCAGTTTTTGACAAGTGATGAGCAATTCAGATAGCTGTACAAAGGAGAGGAAACAATGAATCGGCTGCTGATCGCATTAATAAAAATGGAGACAGCGGAGCAAACAATTCATTTTACCCTTGAAGCAATCGAGCTGCATGGCGGAAACGGTTATATTGAGGATTTTGTTACACCTAAATTGCTTCGGGATGCACAAGTGCTGACTGTTTTGGGGAGGTACTGCAAATATCCTGTGACTTTTTTTGTACCTAATGGATATCGCGCTTTTTAAACCGCCCGCCTCGGACTTCAGCAATATCTGCTACAGCCAGGAAGGCGGCAGGATCGTTTTCACTAACGATATCTTTCAGTTTGGCTTCTTCAAGCCGGTTAATTACGCAAAAGATAACTTTCTTCTCATCCCCGGAAAAGGCTCCTTCACCTTTCATGTATGTAACGCCACGCCCTAGACGATTTATGATGGCATCACCGATTTCCTGAAAATTATCGCTGATTATCCAAACTGATTTGGATTCGTCTAGCCCGGTAATGGTAACATCAATTGTTTTAAAGGCTACAAAATAAGCCAGCAATGAATACATTGCCCGATCCCACGAGAATACAAATCCCGCAGATCCGAGAATAAATAGATTAAAAAACATGATAATCTCGCCTACAGAAAATGGCAGCTTTTTGTTCGCGAGTATCGCAAGTATTTCAGTGCCATCAAGGGAACCGCCATACCTTATAACCATACCGACACCAATGCCCAGTACGATTCCGCCAAATACGGTCGCTAAAAGAACATCATTGGTCAACGGAGGGACTGGATGTAAAAGGGTTGTTGTAACTGAAAGGATAAGGATTCCATAAAGAGTGGAGAATGCGAAGGTCTTCCCGATTTGTTTATAGCCAATAAAGAAGAACGGAATATTCAGGATAAAGATAAAAAGACCCAATTGCCATCCAGTGATATACGAGAGCATTATGGAGACACCAACGATTCCGCCGTCAATTACATTGTTTGGTACGAGGAAGATTTCGAGGCCAACTCCCATCAGTACAGCCCCGGCAGTAATTAAAAGAATCCTTTGCATTAGCTTGCTGAATGGCAGCCTTTTGTGCCGAACTTTTTGATTTACTAATTCATGCTGTTCTGTCAGGCTCATCTCTCTTATATCTGACATTATCATTCCCCCATTTTTTATTTGTGTATTATTAATTATAAAGAAGTTCGCCAGAATATGTAATTTTATTTCATAAAATCAAAAAGTATTTGTGTAGTGTCTTTCGTTAGCGCATGTCAAAAAAAAGTCCCTGACCTTGTGGGTTAGCAGGGATATAAATAAAAGATGGTCCTCTCAGTCATTTTTAGAGTATGGATAAGGAATCCGTACACCATCTAATGTTCCAGGCGCATTTTCAGCCTCGGCATCATGCATATATGCTTCAAATTCCTTTTGCAGTTCTTCAGGGGCTTCAGGCTTCAAATGCCAGTTCCCTGGTTCATCAACAAAGTAAGGACTGTCCATAAAACTCGGTCTGCCTTTTTCCATGAAACTCCCACCTTCCTTTTAAAATTAACACGCTACATTATTTATTCCCTTAAATTTTAAAGGTAACCATTCTCATATGGATTAAATAAATGAGATACAATATGTTATAAATTAAAATAATTATAATTTAATATTGATTATATAAAAACAAGATGTATAATTAAAGTATAACAAACATTTAAAATGAAGCACAAAAAGGGAATCGCTGCACTTAATATTCTCTGTGGGTCAGTATAGTTATAGGTCGTTTGACATGAAAAGGAAAGACTGAAAGGAGACTTAGGCGATGAAAAACGTCACTTGTCCTAAATGCGGAAATCAGGCAAAACAACTAAAGCATTCAATATTGTGTAACTGCGGAACACGAATTATATATGTGAGGCATTAGCTATAAAACCATGTTACTTTGAGGAATTTTTTACCATCTTGTGAACTATATAGTATCCCTCGGCAAAAAGGATTATAATTATTTTATTAGTTAGTTTTGTTTACTCGCTGATACATGTTGGAGAGCGGGAGAAGGGTATCATGGAAAGAGAATATATTAATGTAATGGAAGAATTAGTTGTGACGATCGTTAACTACTTAATGACAGGTCCAGAGTATCAAACTTTCTGCAAATGTGAAAAATGCCGGAAGGATATTATTGCGCTTAGCCTAAATACACTTCCCAATCATTATGTAACTACTGCGGAAGGAAGAGAAAGAATCATTGAACAGCTAAATACAACTGAAAACCGAAAATGGATAAATAAGCGGATTATCAGTGCAATCCACGTCGTTGGAAAATATCCTCAGCATCAATAGTAAAAGGCATTCCTTTAAAAGGGAGTGCTTTTTTTGTTGGGCAAATTTCAGTCGGCGCGATGGAACTGTTCGGCGGCAGAAAGCAGGCTATCGATGAGCAGGCCCTTAACGTAGTGCAGGGCCTGTTCGTTGCTTATCTATAAAAATGAGTTTTCATATCTTGGTTAATACGATTCCAAGTAGCGCGGCTGCTATCCCGATGACCTGATAGACTTTCAGTGACTCTTTATAAAAATAACAGCCGGCCAGCACTACTACTAAGCAGTTTAAACTAACAATCGGAAAAACGATGCTTGCCATACCGGTATTCAAAGCATAAAAATAACAGCTGTAGCTGAGTATGCTGATCATGCCTACACAGGTTCCTATCTTCACTTCTGGGGGCAAAATTTTATTTCTCCTGAAAGCCATTCGAACGCCAAGATAAACTCCGCCTCCTCCGTACATAGAAGTGAGCACATCTATTGAACTCAAGTGCAGATAAGAAGTCGTTTTCATTAATACGCCGAGTACGCCAAACGACAGGACTGCGAAAAGGACACGCAACATCCAAGGCAAATAGTCAGAAAGCTCCTTGGATTTAGGGGTGTACTGTATAACCAGCGCTGCTCCAAGCATGAATACTATGCCGATAAGCTGGAGGCCAGTAATTTTTTCATGAAAGAATAGGGCTGCCGTCAGAATTGGAAAAACTGCGTTAGCGGCAATCAGCGGTGCCGTCAAACTGGCTGGGCCTTTTTCAAAAGCCATCGACATTTGGATATTCCCATTAGCATTTAAAATGCCAATGAAAGCCCCCAACAAAACAGATATTACACTAACATGCAACGAACCGCTAACTATTCCATAAGCCGCCGTCATTAAAAAGGCTGCCAGATAAAAGAAAAATTGAACATGAAGCTTGGAATATGTCTTTCCGTCAGCTGTGCTCCACTTGAAGATAGTATTATTGATTCCAAAACCAATACTTGTTGTCAATGCTGCCAACACCCACATTATGTACTCTTCTTTCTGCGTAATTTTAATAATCGTAATTTTACCATGGATATATAGATAAGTAGAAAGGTATTTTTTGAGCTATTAAAGTGACCCAAATTAACTTTGAAGACTCCACAAAACATGCATTAACTGTCCACAACATAAAAGCAGCTATTTGAAATTTTACATAATAAAAATTTTAAGGGCGTCAAATTCTCCTCATTTTGTAAGAAGCCAAACACATCCCGGGATATTAAACATATAAAGAAGAATAGGGAAGATTGTAACTTTGTTTTACATGATACGATTTTGTATGTTGGAGGTGAACGTTATGGCTGTTGTAAAAGCCACACAAGCAGATATTGATTTGCTGGCAAGGCTGCTCAGGGCAGAGGCCGAGGGTGAAGGTGTACAGGGAATGCTGCTGGTTGGGAATGTCGGCGTTAACCGTATAAGGGCAAATTGTTCTGATTTTAAAGGACTTCGCACCATTCGGCAAATGATCTATCAGCCACATGCTTTTGAAGCAACAACAAAAGGATATTTTTATCAAAGGGCTAGAGAAAAAGAAAGGCAGCTGGCACGCCGGGTCATAAATGGTGAGAGATGGTGGCCTGCAAAATACTCACTTTGGTACTTCAGGCCGCCAGGAAATTGCCCTCCCACATGGTATGACCAGCCGCTTGTAGGGCGTTTTAAGCTTCATTGCTTTTATCAGCCCACCGGTGAAGAATGTGAAAATGTCTATAATGTTTTTTAACCTTTTCAATCAAATAACTCCAGAATATTTGGAGCTTTTTGTATTTCGCGAGTAAACTTATTGACCTGCCATTCGGTTTGTTTGGATTATGGGACTTAGGGGCAGGGAACTCTTTATGTAAATCATATTTCAGCTATAAACACACCAAGTGACAGGTTAATCATCTTCAACTATTAGATTCTGTAACCCTGCAGCATCCTGTTTATTAACGTTTATTTTATTATAAAAAAACAGGTACCGTGAAAATGCACGGTACCTGCTAAGAAGGCCAGCCATCGGACAATTATTGCTAATGACCGGGAAAAACTATTACACTTCTTGTGGAACGGCTAAGCCAAGCCCTGCTGCAACGCGGGTTCCATATTCTGGATCGGCTTTGTAGAAGTGCTGGATTTGGCGCAGTTTGATTTCTTCTATTGTTACAGGCTTCATTGCACCTACAATATTATCAACCAGGCGAGCGCGCTCTTCTTCACTCATAAGGCGGTACAAGTCACCGGCTTGAGTGTAGTGGTCATTGTGGTCATAAGCTACGCTATCTGCGAAACCGGATACGGCCAGAGCTGCGGGCTTGTTTTCAGGTGTTTCTTTTGGTCCGCCGAAGCTGTTTGGCTCGTAATATACGGAACCGCCGCCATTGCCGTCAAATCTCATTTGACCATCACGCTGATAAGTATTGACCGGTGATTGTGGACGGTTGATTGGCAATGCATTATGGTTTGCACCCACACGGTAGCGGTGAGCGTCTGAATATGCAAAAAGGCGTCCTTGAAGCATTTTATCAGGAGAAGCCTCGATTCCAGGTACAAATGCACCAGGTGAGAAGGTTGCCTGCTCTACTTCAGCAAAGTAGTTTTCCGGATTCCTGTCAAGTACCATTCGGCCGACTTCGATTAATGGGTAATCCTTTTGGGACCAGACTTTTGTTACATCGAACGGATCGAAGCGGTATGTGTTTGCATCTTCCATCGGCATAATTTGTACATAAAGCTTCCAAGCCGGGAAGTCGCCATTCTCAATTGCGTTAAATAAGTCTTCTGTATGATAATCTGGATTCTCACCTGCAAGCTTGGCTGCAAGTTCTACATCAAGGTTTTTAATGCCTTGTTCTGTTTTAAAATGGTATTTTACCCAAACTCCTTCGCCTTGTTGATTTACCCACTTGAAGGTATGGCTCCCAAAACCGTGCTGATGGCGAAGTGTGGCTGGAATTCCCCTGTCAGACATTAAAATCGTTACCTGATGTAAGGATTCAGGAGAAAGGGACCAGAAATCCCATACAGCAGTAGGGTTCTTTAAATGAGTTTTAGGATCTCTTTTT
Source organism: Peribacillus saganii (assembly GCF_003429095.1). Classification (GTDB taxonomy): domain Bacteria; phylum Bacillota; class Bacilli; order Bacillales; family DSM-1321; genus Peribacillus; species Peribacillus saganii. Next base: position 39,866 of record NZ_QVTE01000011.1, on the reverse strand, counting down.
TGAGTATGGATAAAATCAGGGAATTTAATCGCGTCGCGGATAAAGAACACAGGAGTGTTATTGCCTACAAGATCATAGTTCCCTTCTTCTGTGTAAAATTTAACAGCAAATCCGCGCGGATCACGTACTGTATCAGCAGAACCAAGTTCACCTGCTACAGTTGAAAACCGTATAAACATTGGAGTCCGCTTTCCTACGCCTGATAAGAAATTGGCTTTTGTATATTTAGATACATCGTTCGTGACCTCAAAGTAACCATGAGCACCAGCACCTTTTGCATGAACAACGCGTTCAGGAACACGTTCCCTATTAAAATGGGCCAATTTTTCAAGAAGGTGCACATCTTGGATTAACGTTGGACCGCGGTGGCCAGCTGTCTGTGAATTTTGATTATCGCCTACTGGAGCTCCCCAGCTTGTAGTGAGATTGTTTTTACTCATGAATAGATTCACCTCAAATGGATTTTTTATAAATAATATAAAACAATAATATCACTTCTCAATTAAAAATCAATACTTATTTATATTAATTATAAATAACTAACGATTTTAAATGATAAACATATTAAACCACGAGAAATATATGCAGTGAATCAATAATAAAGAACTTCTTAAGTTTTTATTGTAATCTTCTATACGCAGAAAGTTTTGGAAGAATATTAAAAAGGATATCAGTCATAATAATTGTTGGTCGGAGGAACTGAGTAGGAATGTTCAACCTGCTTGTACTCAATTTTCTCACCACCTCCTTGTGATGACGAAATAGCCAATGAAAAAAGGATTATGACAATAGGTCTAATCCTTTTTTCATTGGTGTATAGAAAATTTACAAACAGTATTCGCCTTTACTGTGCGGCTCTTCAGATCGAAGGAGTTTATCATAGATTGGGAATGGATTTTTGAATTCCATATGCATGAAAAAATAACAGAAAAAAATTTCAAAATGTGCGTATAAAATTATGAGTAAAACAGATTCTATGATTGTTGTTCATTTTAAATTCAAGGAGGAATTAACAACATGTCAGTACCATTTAACCAAGCAGGTCAATCTCTTCAACAATTTCAACAGAGAGCCGGGCAACAGGCTGCCCAAGGATTTCAAGCAGGCGGCTTCACACAACAAGCAGGCGGTTTTGGAGGCTTACAGTCAGTAATGCAGCCAGGATTCGCGGGCACTGACTCACAGCAAGTAAGACAAGAAATTCAACAAGACCTTGCTAACCAAAGCATGCAGCGTTCAGGTGGCTTTGGACAGCAGGCAGGTGGAATGATGCAAAGTAATGCTTTCGGAATGGGCACAGGCGGTTTTGGAGGAGTTCAATCAGTAATGCAGCCAGGATTCGCTGGAACGGACGCACAACAAGTAAGGCAAGAAATTCAGCAAGACCTTGCTAACAGAAGCATGCAGCAAGGCGGTTTCACACAGCAAGCAGGCGGTTTCGCTCCAATGGGCGGATTCACACAGCAAGCAGGCGGTTTCGCTCCAATGGGCGGATTCACGCAGCAAGCGGGCGGTTTCGCAGGCGGCGCGCAGTCAGTAATGCAGCCAGGATTTGCAGGAACGGACGCACAACAAGTAAGACAAGAAATTCAGCAAGACCTTGCGAATCAGAGCATGCAGCGCTCTGCAGGTGGTTTCACACAGCAGGCAGGCGGTTTCGCTCCTATGGGTGGTTTCACGCAGCAAGCAGGCGGTTTTGCTCCAATGAGCGGTTACACACAGCAGGCAGGCGGTTTTGGTGGCATGCAATCGGTAATGCAGCCAGGTTTTGCAGGAACAGATGCACAACAAGTAAGACAAGAAATTCAGCAAGATCTTGCTAACCAAAGCATGCAGCGTGCAGGAGGCTATACACAGCAAGCAGGCGGATTCACACTTGGAGGCGGATTCGGACAGCAAGCTGGCGGTGCCCAAGCAGGAATGTTTGCGGGAACAGGTTCAGCAATTTCTGGTACAGATGCTCAGCAGGTTAGACAAGAAATTCAGCAAGATCTTATGAACCAAAGTATGCAGCAGCAAGGCGGATTTGGACAACAAGCTGGCTTTACTCAGCAAGCAGGCTTTGGTCAAGCCGGTATGTTTGCTGGAGCAGGTTCAGCTATTTCCGGTACAAATGCACAGCAAGTAAGACAAGAAATTGCCCAAGACTTAAGCAATGCAAGCCAGCAAGGCTTCATGAGATAAATGTTAGTATAATAAAATGCCCTCCTCATCCGGAGGGCATTTTATTTTGAATGTTATATTTTAAAGGTTACTCATCAGCCTCTTTAAAATTCTTTCATAATCATCCCTGTCCATCCCAGGTGCGTACTCCTCTGGCTTTTCCTCAAAGTCAGGAAGATCCCCTATTGTTCCTAACGTCCAATCCTGAGACGTTTGCCTCATTTTTGCGAAACATGGGGTTTTTGCATTAATTTTCAAATTTGTGGTAAGATAAAAAAAAAACAGGAAGTGAATTTATTTTGATTAAAATTGAAATACCTGAACCGAATATTACCATTACTAAACAGGATAGACCTGAACTAAGCAACATTTATGGCTTTACTGATTTTCACTTGATACCGCGCGATAAAGGCGGGATTTTCATGTTTTATAATATTAATGATGAACTATTATTTGTCGGTAAAGCGAGAAAACTGAGACAAAGAATTAAAAAGCACTTTGAAGATAACGTATCACCTATCAAACCTCATCGGGACGAAGTATATACAATTGACATTTGCATTGTGGAAGAACCAATGGAAAGAGAAATTTATGAAACTTATATCATTAATAAATTGCAGGCGAAATACAATATCGACAAAGTGTTCTTCAGATAAATAAACTATATACGGGAAATATTACACCTCTGGAGCTTTAGGCTTCAGGGGTTTTTTATTTCTAAAGGAAACTATAAAATTCATGGTCGAAACAGGAGTTAAGCGGCTCTGACATCTTTAACGTAGTGAAAATAAGCAGCTTCTTTTACATACATGCACAGGACAAGGAATGCTTCGTCAGTGAAACAAGTGTACGAAGCAAAGCGGCAGCTTTGTGAGGATGTGCTGGCAAAGATGTTTGGCGCAGGATGGAGGTTGAAAGACCCTGATTTCAATACTGCCAGACTCTACTCGAGGTACCTTACGACAGGACGGGTGCAAATGGCTGTTCTTCTTCTGTCATGTCCTTGCTCGTTTTCTCGTAGATTGCGCTCGTGATTCAAGATATATGTACTGGTATGAAGGCGATCTGGAGAATGGATATGCCCCGCAGTTTGGCTGCTCGGTGTTTCATTTTGTATTAGTTGAAAAGGACATTATTTATTGAAAATTCTATTTGGCATGCTCGAATGCAATAATTATTATGCTTAACACATAAAAACCAGTGCTGAAAGGCGGAATTCATTGTTTAAGGCGGATTGGACACACTGTAATTCATATGATTTGATGGAATTAGGTTAAAATACCCATTTAAATATAATTTTAGGAAATTAACACTATAACAGAGTTATATTTGGATTTTACCTATAAAAAGGACGGCTGGTATGAAACAAAGTAAAGGATATACACTTCGCCTAACGATTAGTTTGCTAGTTATTTCATCAGTTTTGCTTACTGCAGCTGTGAGCACTTATTCATCGATTAGCTCCAATAAACGATCATTATCAGCAAACTACCTGGACTATAATTTTCAATATGCGAAAAAGCTGGCTTTAGAGACTAATACACTCCTATCTTCCATGGAGCAAAAATTGGAAGCCGTTGCAAAACTGACCAATCATCATGATTTTACGCAAGAAGAAATGGACCTTTTGTTAACGGCTAACAAGCAATTTTTCAATTCCATTTTTATAGCTGACTCTAACCGGGTCATTCAGAATATTAGTCCATCTAGCACCGGTTTAAAGCCAGGCATTCAATTAAATACTGAAACAGCTATGATGGCTGTAAAACTAAAGAAAGGGTTTATTTCAAAGCCCTATAAAGCTACATCAGGAAGGCTCATTCTTTTAATATCTTCTCCTATTTTTAATCGCGATGGAAATTATGGTGGATTTGTAGGCGGTACGATTTATTTGGAGCAAGATAATGTACTAAGTCAAATGTTATCAGAGCATTATTATGGGAATGGTTCATTTGTTTACGTCACTGACCAGGACGGACATATCGTATTTCATCCTGACAAGAAAAGAATTAATAGTTCAGCATTATCAAACAGCACGGTAAAGAAGGCACTTATGGGCAAGAGCGGTTGGCAGCAGGTTAAGAATTCTAAAGGAAAGGAATATTTTATGGGTTATGCGTATGAACCGAATACCGGCTGGGGGATTGTATCTCAGACTCCTGTTTCGGTATTGAATCAGCCGCTTAATGATTTGATACTCCAAATGATTTTAAAATCCTTGCCTCTCTTTTTATTAATATTATTGATTTCCTGGATTATTGCGCATCGTATTTCAATACCGCTCCATTTATTGGCCAAAGGCTCTGAAGATGCGATTGTAAATAAAAATAATGTACGCGTCCAGCCCAAAATGACTTCTGGGATCTATGAAGTGAGGCAGCTTTACAAGCATATTAACAAACATTTAGAGCTATTAAACAATGAAAATAAAATCGACGGGCTGACTGGACTGGCAAATAGAAAAACCTTTCAGCAGGAGATCGAGGAATGGTTTGAGAGTAAGATACCTTTTTCCCTTATTCTTTTGGATGTCGACCACTTTAAAACAATCAATGATACATTTGGACACTTAGCTGGTGATGAAGTGTTAAGATGCCTGGCTTCTACACTTCGCCTGTATTCCAGAGAAGGAGATGTAAATTTTAGGTATGGCGGTGAAGAGTTTGGCGTTCTCGTAAAGAATGCCGACAAAGATACAACTTTCCAAATAGCAGAACGAATAAGAACAGCGATTGAAAAGGCCATTCCTCCTACTGGAAAGAAGGTCACCATCTCGCTTGGGATATCAGAGTTCAACAATGATACATCAAATACAGATGAAATTTTCCAAAAGGCGGACTATGCTCTCTATCAATCCAAGTCAAATGGTAGAAACATCACTACTATCTATAAGGATCAATATACAATAAGCCATTAACTGCCGGGGAGATTACCATGGAAAACTACAACCGTAAAATGATAAGTATTATATCAGAAAATAATAAAATTTCTTCTGATGACACACCCTTTTATGAAACAATGGGTCATATGCTGATTGAAAAAGTTCAAATTGGAATCTTTATAGTGGAAAAAGAAAATTTAACTTATGTAAATCCATTTTATGCAAAACTTTTAGGATATGAAAAACAGGAATTAACAGAAAAAAGGTTTTCCCTTGAAAAATTCATCCACGCAGAAGACCATTCTATAGTAAACAGCCATATTGAAAAACAAGATTCGGGATATAGTGATGGGTCACTGCACATGGTTCGCCTGATTAAAAAAGACGGTACAATCCTGTTCTCTGAATTCAATATAACTACTGCCGAAATCAATGGAAAACCAATTTTATTTGGAACTGTGATCGATATTTCAGAACAATTAACAGTTCAGCAGCAGCTGAGGGAAAGTAATGAACGATATAAATCCCTCTTTGAAAACAGTCCTGATGCCGTTTTCTCATTTAATGATGAAGGTAAATTTGTTAGTGCTAATTCCGCATCCGAGCTGCTGTCAGGATATTCGGCTGAGGAGTTACTGGAGATGTCCTTTATGTCGATTGTGTCTAATGAGGATTTGCCAATTGCGATAAAGAATTTTGCAGATGGAAAGCAAGGAATTTCGAATAACTACAAAATAACTGTAGTACGTAAAGATGGACAAAAAGTCCATTTAGACACTATCCATTTTCCTATGAGAGTGAATGGAGAAATTATAGGTACTTATGGTGTTGCAAGGGATATTACAAAAAAATTTGAATATGAGCAGCAAATGGAGAAGCTTGCTTTTTATGATCCTCTTACAAATCTCCCGAATAGGAAGCTATTTGAAGACCGGTTAGGACAACTTCTCAACCGTTCATATGATGAGGATTACCCCTTTGCCATAATGTACCTTGATTTGGACCGGTTTAAATTCATTAATGACTCGTTGGGTCATCAAAATGGGGATGAATTCTTAAAGCTGGTAGCGTCACGGTTACAGCAAAATCTGCGAAAAACAGATACGATCAGCCGAATGGCTGGGGATGAGTTTACAATCCTGCTACCGGAGACTACTAAAGAAGAAGCAATAAAATTAGCAGTACATTTAAATCAAGCGGTAATGGAACCATTTGAAATTGCGGGTAATTCTGTAACAGTTTCTGCAAGTATTGGCATTGCTTTAAGTACGGATATTGATACGAAAACCGATGATATAATCCGGAAGGCTGATACCGCGATGCAGCATACTAAAAAATTCAAGAAAAACATCTATACACTATATACGGATGAGCTGGATACAAAAGCTTCCTATATATTCTCAATTGAGCACGATTTAAATCTTGCTATTGAGAATAATGAATTGGAATTGTATTATCAGCCAATTATAGATCTAAAAACAAATCAGCTGAAAGCAATGGAAGCTCTAATTCGGTGGAACCATCCAGAACATGGACTAATTCCACCTAGCGATTTTATTCCTGTCGCTGAGGAAAGTGGACAAATTATTGAAATTGGTTCATGGGTACTGAAAACTGCATGCCGGCAGAATAAAAAATGGCAGGACTCCGGGATTCTTCCTTTTAAGGTAGCAGTGAATGTTTCTACTAAACAGCTGCAGCATTACAACTTTATCAATACTGTAATCAAAACACTGGAGGAAGAACAATTAGAACCTAAATGGCTGGAGCTGGAGGTTACGGAGAGCATTCTGCTCGACGATGTTGCATTAATAAAAGGAAGTTTATTAAAATTAAAGGGTATAGGTATTTCTCTCTCAATAGATGATTTCGGTACAGGATATACCTCTTTAAGTTATTTGCGAGAATATCCTTTTGATAAAATAAAAATTGATCGCAGTTTTATTGATGACATTAATCGAGACTTGAATGGAAAACGGATCACATCCGCCGTTATATCTTTAGCCCATAGTTTAAATATGAATGTCGTTGCGGAAGGCATTGAAAATGAAAGCCAACTGAAATACCTGCATGATGAATGCTGTGATGAAGGACAGGGATATTTTTTTAATAGACCATTACCAGTAGATATACTGAAATTCAACTAAATTTATATCACTCTCGCAGGGCATTAATCGCTACATGATCCTTACATATAAATAGGGTTTCATTGACTATGGTAAGGACATGTATTATTCGAAGCCCTTTGAATTCAAATATAACTGATAGCTTAACTTCCTTTTTTTCTTCAGATAAATTTTGTAAATTATTGGAGCAATAATGGCCCCTGTCCAACCCGGATAGGGGTTTTTTTGTGGAATAGCATGTATCACGTCTTTGTTAACGAAGATGAACGTAATTTCCTGGGGAGTCGAAACTCCGTAGTCCCTGCTGTTTTGGTTTGGAGCTTAAAAGCAGCGCGGATGTCAACTGCAATTAGCATATAAAAATGGCAGGATTTGTGTTTGCAATGCAAATTCAAATTTTCTAAAATTAATTTACACTTCGTTTAAGATGACTAATGCATAGATACGCTAAAAAAGCCCAGAACGGGGATTTCCAGGTAAACTGAATTCAAAATTCCGAAGATGCTCATTAATTTATAATAAGGAACATGGAGAGGTTGAAATTTCCAGTACCATTCATAAAAACGGGCTGGTTGTCAATATTATGGATACCGGCGCGGGAATTGCAGCGGAAGAGTATCCAAAATTATTTGTGCCATTTTATCGTGTCGATGACACAAATTCAGAAGAAATGGGAATTGGGTTTTCGTTGGTAAAGACACTGGTGCAGACGATGGGCGGAAGTAACTGTTGGTTTTCGATTCCCATGAGAATTGATGAGGGGAGATCAAAATGAAAGTATTGATTGCCGAGGATGATTCATCCACACGAAAATTCTTAAAGCATTTTATTGAGAGATTGCCAAATTTCGACATAGTTGGCGAAGCCTGCAATGGGGAAGATCTAATAAGCAGTATTGTGACGAGCAGGCCGGATATTGTATTAGTTGATATTGGGATGCCTTTATTGAACGGCATGGATGCTATTAAGTCCTGTGTTAACCTTTTTCCAATGCTGCAAGTAATCTTTATTACAGGTTCTGATGATTACGCACTTGAAGCATTCAATGTTAAGGCGGTGGATTATATTTTAAAGCCTGTTGAGGGAGTGAGGCTTTATACCGCTTTGGAACGGGCGGCACAAAACCACGATCAAGCTTTGAATAAAAAAACCGCTCCCAAAAAGGATTTAATGATTAAGCTAAATCAAAGCATCATTTTTATTCCACAGGAAGAAATTTTATTTATCGAAAGGCTGGAGCGAAAATCAGTTATCCATACAAAAGTGAGGCAGTATGAAACAAATGATTCATTGGGCCATTTAGGAAGCCTGCTCGATTCACGTTTTTTGGCATGCCATAGATCCTATATTATCAATATGGAGAAACTGGAAATGGTTGAAGCGAGCGGCCAAAGCTATAAAGCCCATTTTAAAAATTATGAAAAGACAGCAAAAATATCAAAAAACAAGCTCGTCGAACTACAGCAATATAAATCATAGGAAAAACTCGACAAATGATTGTCGGGTTTTTTAATGAATTCGGCAAAAATTATTACTGGGGTATAGCTATGGCTAACTAGTGCAGGAAGGGATATCTACACTCAGCACCAGCGAGCAATAACTATTTCGCAGGTTCCCGACCCACCCCGTCCGAGGACGTTGCCTCAATAAGGACAAGCTTGTACGGCGACATATCGCACGAACAAAGTAAGAGTTATGTGACGTTCTTCCTAAAGAAGGTGCTAATGCGCTTTTTTTAAAATTTATTAATTTTTGCCTGGAAGAACGATTATCCATTATCAATGGATTTAAAACCTTGTCGAAATATAGCAAAACATGTCTAAAAGCAATTGGACAAAATAATTCATCATCCATATTATTTTTAAGAGAGGTTGTAGAACCTTAGTCATGCCCCATAGGAGCTAATGAGAATCCTACTAAAAACAACGGTGACCATTTGCTTAATTTTTTCTTGGCAGCTGACATAAAAATCTTTTAATAATTGGTGATGAAATTGAAATCAAAGTGGACACAACAAGAAGTCAATTACCTACAAGAAAATGTCGGAATAATGAAACTATCAAGCATTGCGAAAAAGCTGGAACGCAGTGAGCAAGCTGTGCTGAGCAAGATGAAAAGACTTGGTATTTCCAATACAAAAGCCCAAACAGGCTATTTAACTACATATGAATTAGCTGCTCTGCTCAAAATTGATCCCTCTACTATAAGAGGGTGGATTGCAAATCATGGACTTCAGTACAAAAAAAGGGCAACGAGAACAAAACGAAAATGCTATTTTATTAGCCCGGAAGATTTCTGGAAATGGGTGGAATTAAATCGAGAGAAAATTGATTTTTCTAAAATTGAGCATCAATCTATCGTTCCTGAACCAGACTGGGTGGAAAAAGAGAGAGCGAATGCAAAACCTTCTGTATATAAAGTTTGGAGCGTAAAGGAAGAAAGAAAGCTGATGCTGCTGTTTTCCCAGGGCTGTACCATCAAAGAGGTTGCCGGGCAGTTAAACCGTTCAATAGTCAGTGTTCAACGGAAGTTTCAGCGTTTAGAAAGCTGTTAATTGGAAAAGCGGAAGCGCCCTGGGTAAAGGAAGAACAGCTATCATTGCCGCGTCGTCACAAAGCTGCCGCTTTGTTTCGTTCGATGTGCTGCTGATCCTTCCTTGTCCAGTGCAAATGCCTCTTTCATACTAGAAGAGAGCAAGTAACCGGGGTGCAAACACTCGGAACATGACTGCTGTAAAGTCTTACATATAAGTTTTCTTTCTCTATACACGTAAAGCAGTCCTATAGAAAAGTATATTTTAGTAAAATTTACCCCTTAAACTTCTTCATATAAAACCGATATTAAATAATAATCGACGTATTTCGACTTAAAGGGGATTGGAATTTTGAATATTAAAGAATTAGTACGCAACATTCATAAAAGCGTAGAAGATCTTGATTTGGTAACTGCAAGAAAATACATAGAAGAAAATTTGAGTTTACTAAATGATAATAAATCCCTCTTAAAGGGCAATGCGCGTGAATTGCTGGACATTTTGGCAAATCGGCTGGAAGAGGGCCATGAACCTCTTTCAAGATCGGAAATGGCCACGATTAACGCCATCAATTCTTTTGCTTCCAAATTCGATGTAAGATCCATTAAGGTGACGATAAAAAATAAAGAGCAGCTGCTGTTGAGGAAGGACTTTGCAGATCATCTTACCGCAGACGCAAAAATCATACTGCAGGGGATGGGAGCTATCACAAAATAAAACAACCTTTCACATCAGAAAAAGGACTCAGCTCATTTGACTGAGTTTTTTTAATTTGAATTTCTCTTTATTTGAATTCGAAAATTGGTTTTTAAGTCTGACAAATAAAAAATTGTCCAATAGTGATAGTTCCTGTCTAAACAATTTTAATCTTTTTTAACCACTAAAAGTTTCTGAAAATTTTATAACTTACCATCTTCGGTGAATAATATTTCTTTCTGATAATAAGGAGCAATTGAAAACAACATGGAAATTTATGAGCTAAGTTTAGCCATTGCTTTTGCAGTGATAGCAGCTCTGATTGCTGCACTATTTTTTTATATCGGCTACAGATTAGGCGTTAAAAAGAATAAAAAACAGGATGCTCAAGGACACGAAGAAATGTATTTGGAAATCACAAAGACCATGAGGAGGGAACTTAAGGAGAGTGAAAAGCGCTATCACAGGCTAATTGAAATGTCTCCCCAGCCAATGGCTTCGCATCGTGAAGGAAGGATAAGCTATATCAATCCCGCCGGGGTCGATCTCTTGGGAGCAAACAATATCGATGAAATTATTGGCGTGGAAATTATTGACATTGTTCATCCGGATTATCGCGAGATAGCCACTAACAGGATGCAGCTTCTGCAGGAGAAGAAATACTTAGAACCGATAGAATATAAGATTATACGCTTTGACGGAAAAATGGCAGAAACAGAGGTTACTTCGATATACGATGAACATTTTGATTCAACCCTTATTGTTTTCAGAGATATCACTGAACAAAAGAAAATGGAATTGGCAATACGGAAAAGCGAGGAACGGTACCGGCGGATGGTGGAACTATCTCCTGTGTCCATTTCTGTCTTTACCGAAGAAAAATTTATCTATGCTAACACCACAGCATTAAATGCATTGAGAGCACAGCGTCCAGAGGATGTAGTGGGAACGTCCCCCATGGACTGGGTTCACCCGGATGATAAGGAAATTGTTAGCCGGTTAATAAAGAATGTTCAGGCAATTGGCTATATGCCGCCGGTGGAATATAAAGTACTCCGTTTGGACGGTGAAGCGATAGATGTATCAGCCACGGCCATTTATGATTCCCAAACATCATCCATTGAACTTGTATTTGAGGATATTACGGACAGGAAACGTATACAAAAGGCACTTGTGGAAAGTGAAAGGATAAACCGGCGGCTGGTGGAACTTTCACCTGAAGCCATTGTTCTCCATATTGACTTTGAATTTGTTTATATAAATCCAGCAGCCGTCGTTTTGTTCGGTTCACCGGGTTTCAGTGAAATGCCTGGACAAACTTATTTGGAAAGGGTCCACCAGGATTTTCAAGATACAGCCCGTGCCCGCGTTACATCAGTATATGAACAGCAGGGCACATCTCCCTTTGTGGAGCAAAAAATAGTACGCTATGATGGAACTGTAATCGATGTTGAGGTCATTTCAACGTATGTTCCATATAAGGGGAAAAATGCATGTTTAACATTGATCCGTGACATAACAGAACGAAAAAAAGCAGAAGAGGACAGGCTGCGCGCCGAGAAAAGAATCCGCGATAGCGAAGATTGCTATTTCCGTTTACAGACCAGTCTGGACCAATTCTCCCACGATTTGTTCGGCATAATGAAAATCTCCGAACTTAAGCGTCGCCTGGTTAAAGAGGTCAAAGAAGTATTCCTCACAGACTCTGTATGTGTAATTGAAATTCGCCAAAATAACGAAAAAAACATAGTAAGCGGCAATGAAGAATTACCGGAGCGATTTCTGGCTCATATCGCCAGACAGGAACATGAGGAGCAGCCTTTATGTGAAATTATGAATGCGCCGGATGGCAGCTATATAAAAATTAGCCAAATTAACGAGACAAGTTTTTTTCTGGCTATCGGAGAAAAACCTTCATCATTGCAGCTTTCGCCCAAAAGAATTTGGCTGAAAACTATTTGCCGTTATGTAAGTGTGTTATTTGACAATTTTCAGGTCATCGAGGATTTGACCAAGGAAATTGAACAGGTCGCTAGCCATCAGCTTGCACCGTCTTGGCTGCTGAGGCTGTTGTTCAACTTGTCCGAAAATGAGAGAAAGCGCCTATCCCAGGATTTGCATGATTCCGCGCTTCAAGAGCAAATTGTTTGGTATCGCATGCTTGACCAGCTTTCAACGGATCAAGGGGTTCCCCCGGAAATTCAGCGGCAGCTCGGCCAAATCAGCCAGGGGCTATTAGATGTCATTTACCAAATTCGGATCACATGCAATGAATTAAGACCGCCTATGTTAAAAGAAGAGGGCATCGTATCATCGCTTGAAGCATTATTTGAATTCGTACAAATGCGTACTAATTTTTGCATTCTGTTTGATGCGGACAGCTTTTATCATTCTTTGGATGACGAACAATTATTAGCGATATACCGAATTGTTCAGGAACTGGTGGCGAATGCAGCTAAGCATTCGAATGCAAAGGCGGTCCAGTTTACATTGAAGAGCAACCTGGATAGTTTCGAATTGTTTTATAAGGATAATGGAGTGGGCATGGACTTAACGGAGGGAAAGGATTCATTCATTAGCATGGGTGTTTATGGAATGAAAGAACGTGTGCGCAGCATGGATGGACGAATTGACTTTCAATCGGAGCCGAACAACGGATTGGAAGTAATTATTTCCATACCGGCTGTTCTGAAAAAAGATCATTTTAATAGGGGTGATATTTACTCATGATTCAAATCTTATTGGTGGACGATCACCCGACTGTCATGGAAGGCACAAAAATGCTGCTTGAACAAGAAGGGGATATGAGTGTATTTCTTGCCAACTCCGGTGATGACGCGATGGAAAAGGTACAGGAACAGCAATTTGATGTTATGCTTTTTGACCTGCATATGCCCGATATTAACGGCATCGAGCTTGCAAAACGGGTGTTAAACAGAATACCGGAAGCTAAAATATTGCTATATACAGGACATGAATATAAAAATCATTTTAATTTAATGCTGGAAGCCGGTATTTCAGGGTTTGTCCAAAAGACGGCAAATAAGGAGCAGTTAGTTGCCGCTGTCCGATGCGCCTTAAGGGATGAAGTAATCCTGCCGATTTCCCTTGTTAAGCAATTAAAACGGACATCAATGCAAGTTTCAGAAGATAAGAGTTCAAACGAAACACATGCTATCAGTAATCATGAGTTTACAATACTAAAAGAAATCGCAAAAGGCAAAAGCAATAAAGAAATTGCGGAAATCTTGATAATGAGCCAGCGTTCATTGGAATATAATCTAACCACTCTCTTCCAAAAATTAAATGTGAAATCCAGGATTGAGGCAGCCCTGAAGGCTAAACAAATGGGGTTGTTATTAGATTCTGATTTCATTCAATTATAAAATAACATTTGATATGCGTTGCCTCATTTTCATTCGAAAGGAGAAAACGGTGTCCTCTGCTTGCGCAATAGTTAAGGTTCCTGTTAAAAATTCTCGTCTCCCTGTTTGGTGACGGGAATTTTTTCGTTTAAAAAACAGTTAAACACGTTACTTCCTTCAACTGGGTTCCGGCAAGTTTAAAAACTACTTTCTATGAAAATAGACACCGTCAGGTAAGGCGAGAACCATTGAAGTATGAAATGCAGCTGCCTTATATGGAGGGAATGAAGCGGATTATTTTTTCTAATTTCTATTAAGAACTTCGATATGTTGCAAACCCCCGCAAAATATTTGTGGTTACCACGCAATCATTTTTCGGTTACCAAAAGCACTATAACGCTTTATGATGAAATAGTCCCGAATGAACGCAAATATCTAAAACAGTTAATACGAATCTGGGGAAATTTTCATTTAAACAATAAATCAAATATAGGGGTGTTGGACATTGAAGTGGTTTTATAATTTGAAAACTTCTGCGAAATTAATTTCTGCTTTTGTCATTATGGCTATCTTACTCTCATTAGTAGGCATCTTTGGAATCAACAACATGGCAAAATTAAAGACTGATATAGAATTCATGTATAATGAAAGATTAATTCCCTCAAATGATATTGCGAGTGCGCAGGTTTTATATCAGCGAATGCGAGTAAACATCCGGGATATGAATTTTATAGCCACTACTCCCGAACAGAAGCATCAATTTGAACAAACGATAAATGAGCTTAGATCAGAAATTGAAGCTAAAATCGACAAGTACGAGAATACACTCATAATTAAAGAAGAAGAAGTAATTTTGAAGAAATTTGATACTGCATGGCAGGATTACAACCGCTGGATGGATCATGCAATTGAATCGGCCAATAAAGGCGACGTTGCTGAATATAAAAGGATTGCACCGGAATTCAAAAAATCCGGAGATTATGCCGAAGGTTTATTGCTGGAGTTAATAACCCTCAACACTGAGCTGGCAAAGACATCAAATGATGATGCCGACAAATTATATAATAGCTCCCGAACAATCACAATAACCATCATCATTATTGCAGTAATTTTCAGCATTGGTTTTGGCTACTTTATATCACAAGTTATTGCCCGTCCGTTAAACCGGGTGGTGGAACTGGTTCGAAAAGTAGCAAGCGGTGATTTAAAAGATACAACTGATATCAATTCAAAAGATGAAGTAGGGCAGTTAGCAGCTTCAACCAACGAAATGGTATTAAGCTTGAGAAAAACCGTGGGTGGAATCCTTGAATCAGCTGAAAGTGTTTCGGCTGCAGCCCAGCAAATTTCAGCAAGTACCGAAGAAATAGCGAGCGGAAGCTCTAATCAGGCAGATGCTGCCCAAACGATAAGTGAACTTTTCACTGAATTGTCAGTAGCGATTAATTCAGTAGCCGGGAATGCAGAGGAAGCAGCGGAACTATCAAGCAATACATTGCGTCTTGCTGAAGAAGGTGGAAAAGTAATTCGTTCTTCCATCGAGGGAATGAACCATGTTAACCAGCAAATGACCCTGCTTGAGGAAGATTCAAATAAGATTGGAGAAATCATCGAAGTGATTAATGATATTGCTGGCCAAACCAACCTTCTTGCATTAAATGCAGCAATCGAAGCTGCACGGGCGGGGGATCAAGGCCGCGGGTTTGCGGTTGTTGCTGATGAAGTAAGGAAATTGGCAGAGCGAAGCAGTGAAGCAACGAAAGAAATCACCTCAATCATCAAAGGCATGCAGGAAAACACCCAGCACAGCGTAAAAGCAGTTGGAGAAGGAGTCATCTCATCACGGCAAACAGGAGAAGCATTTGAAAATATCATTAATATGGTCAACCAATCTGCAACTAAAGTAGCGGAAATAGCCGCAGCAAGCGAACAGCAGGCTGCTCAAACGTCTGAAGTAATGGGCTCGATTGAAAGCATTTCTGCTGCCACGGAAGAATCTGCAGCGAGCAGTGAGGAAACGGCTGGAACCGCACAATCCCTTGCTAATTTGGCGATTGAGCTGAACAGCTCAGTGGAAATTTTCAAAGTAAATTAGTTGAAACAAAGCATTGCCCCTAATTCCAATTGAATTGGGGGTGACCGATTTGAAAGGAAGTGCAAGGTAAAATGTTAAGCCAGCATGAGAGGTTTGCAGTTCAAAATGTGCTAAAGCCATTCACCCCCTTTCTGCTCAGCGGAAACTTGACTTTAGACAAAAAAGAAATAATCAATTCCATGGTTTCAGAAGCAGTCTCAAAAGCAGCAATAATTGAGAAGGAGCGGCTAGCGGATAACCTGGAAAAAGCGATGACAGTTTTAATGGAAACTGTTCAGAAACAAATTCCTCCAAAAAAAGAACTGATGATTAAGCAAAAAAATACGATATCATTTGTGCCTTTCGAAGAAATATTATTCATTGAAAGAACCGATCGTAAGTCCTTCATACATACGATTCATAAAGTATACGAGGCGAATGAATCGTTATCCAGCTTTGAACAGGCAATTGATTCACGGTTTATCGTGTCCCATCGATCCTATATTATCAACCTTGAATATTTAACTAAAATCTGCACTGTTGGCCAAACATATAAATGCTATTTTAAGAACTATAACATTGCAGCGAAGATATCAAAGCATCGATTGGATAATATTTTACGCTGCAAGTCCGTATAAACGGGGAGGAGAGGAGCGGGATGGAAAATACATATGTACTTTTTAGTGTAATGAACGGCTCGTATGGAATAGACATCAACAATATCGTGTCAATAGAAAAAGTAACTGACACAACCCATATCCCTCAGATGCCAAATTATATGCTGGGGATTGTAAACATTAGGGAACAGATTATTCCCGTCATTGATTGCTCTAAAATACTTTACAACTATTCCATTCAATCTGATGAAAACACACGGTACATTCTAATCGAAGTGAATGGAACAGTCATTGCGTTAATGGTGGAAAGAACAAATCAAATTTTAGATCTAAATGAAGACGACATAAGACCCTTACATTCCATAGGGACAGGGAATATACCATTCCTGCACGGAGTGGCGATGCACGATGATGTAATAACGTCCATTATTAATATTGAGGAATTTTTCTCCTCGTTAAAGGATGTTGAACTCATAAGAAGCAAAGTTTCACAGCTGCATGACAAGTTAGCTGTACCGAATTGATCCGCAGCAAAACATAATATGTTAATAAAGGCTACCTGTATAAACAGGTAGCCTATAGCCATTTAACATATTAAATTTTTATTAACCTCTAGAAGGACCTGTAGGTTGTCCTACTGCCTGTGCTAATTGAGATTGAGCTGTTGCTACAAGTCGCTTAGTGATTTCTCCTCCAACAGAACCGTTAGCACGAGAAACTTGCTCTGCGCCAAGCTGGATACCGAATTCAGCTGCGATTTCATACTTCATTTGTTCAACTGCCATCTCTGCCCCTTGAACTAAAAGACGATTACGTCCTCCACCACCACTGCGTCGTGACATGTATTTCACCTCCTTGTTGGTTTGTAATCTTAATGTCCCACGGCTATGGCAGCTTAATACTTTGTAAATAGTGGTTAAATAATTTTATAGCAAAATGCACATAATACCATTTGTTAATTGTTGAAGACCTATGTATTCACCATGCTTTTTTGTAATAAATACGCTTCCTCCCTAATATTATAGGGAGGAATTCTGGCACTCGATTCTTTTGCGAACAAAGGGTTTTGACGTAAGTCAGAATCCTTTTTTACATCAATTAGCAACAATTGAAAACAAAATACAAGTTTTTAATCGGATTAAACGTTATATTGGAGATGAAACAATGTGATCCCTGGGAAGGTAATTTGAAGGCGTGAGGAAAGAAGGTTTATCAAAGTGAAATTGAGTATTTTAGATCAATCACCAATTCCTGCAGGAAAAACCGCGGGACAAGCATTGCAAGAATCAATGAAGCTTGCCCAAATCGGGGAAAAACTGGGATATGAAAGGTACTGGATTGCCGAACATCACGATTTGAAAGGGCTTGCTTGCCCATCCCCAGAAGTAATGCTTGGCTATATCGGGGCTAACACGGAGAAGATTCGGATTGGATCAGGGGCTGTACTGCTTCCGCATTATAAGCCTTATAAAGTTGCTGAATCGTTTAATCTGCTGGCAACATTATTCCCAGGCAGGATTGATATAGGAATTGGCAGGGCGCCAGGAGGATCGGCTGAGGTAAGCATGGCCCTTTCAGATAACTATTTGGAACAAGTGCGGAAAATGCCTGATTCATTTAAGGAACTGATGCAATTTTTATATAATGATTTTCCTGACGGACACTTATACTCCAAAGTAGCGGCTTCGCCATTACCTGCTGCACCCCCAGAGCCCTGGATTCTGGGAACTAGTGAAAAAAGCGGCCGTCTTGCGGCCGAAAATGGCACAGCCTATGCTTTTGGGCATTTTATGAGCGAGAAATCCGGTCCGGATATAATGAAAAACTATATCCAAAGCTACCAGGCAAATGGACGATTATTAAGTCCAAAATCAATTGTCGCTGTCTCCGTTATTTGTGCAGAGACCACAGAAAGAGCGGAGGAAATCGCCCTAAGCGCACAGCTATGGCAATTGCAGCTTGGAAAAGGAGAAGGTGATCAAGGGATTCCCTCCATTGATGCTGCGAAACAGTATTCATATAATATTGATGATAGAAATACTATTGACAAGATCAAGAAAAAAATGGTAATTGGCAATCCGCACAAAGTTAAACAAGAGCTTGCTGCGCTGCAAAGGGAATATCAAGCCGATGAGATCATGGTTATTACAATTACACATCAGTTTGAAGATCGGGCTAATTCTTACCGATTACTTGCAAGCGAGTTAATTCGCCGCTAAGCAAAACTAATGTAAAAACACCGTCTCACTTTTATATACTCCTTTGCCGTTATAAATAGGGAGAGACTAAACCAATTCTCTTCTTGCTCGCAGAAATACGGATTAGCCTCGCCGCCCTTTTGAGTGCTGAAACGGACATTGGGGCAATGCTGTATCTTTATCATGTAAGAAATATTGCTTCCATTCATGATTGTCTGCATTGCCATACTCATTCAAATTAAAATGGGGAGGAAGAGAATCATACTGGATTAACCGTTTGCGAATATGGGTCTTTATTTTTCCAGCAAGCTCATTCTTTTCAATGAATCTTTGCAGAACCCAACGAGGCGTAATGGCAAGCATCATAAATGGAAAGTGCCTGCTATTTCTGTTTTCATGCAATGGGGTTGCACAATACATAAAGTATCTCTCACCATGGAAACAGTACTCCCATAGGGGATCAGCAGGATCTGCCGGTACGTCGGCTGGCCACTCAGTTTCGTCCAATTCATGTACCCAGGTTAATTGCTTCCAGAATAACTCCTCAAAATATTTTACTGTACCGTTTAAAATCATTTCCTGAGGTGTAAAAAAAAAATGACCAGGGAAGTATAGCCGCCAAATGACTTTGACTTCTCTGTATATTCTTTCAGTAAAGCAGCAACCTGCCGGGCAGTTGACCGATCCCTTGGATCTCCTGCGAATCCATATCTAATCTGGTTAGAAGCATACGCTTGAGCAGCAGGGATACAGGGGAATGGGTGTTCTTTATCAGTTATCTTAGCATTAAATTCCTCCAATGCTTTCAACTGCCAGTCTTGGAGCTGTGAGATAAGCTTTGGATCTTTAAAAAATAAACTCATGCTTAAAGACCTCCTCAGTTAATAGGAATATTCAACCGAGAGGGCTATTGTACATTGTCCTTGCTGAAACATATTATAGTAAAGCTTTATGATCTTGATCTTGCTCGCATTGAACATTATTTATAGAAGGAAAAACGCATTTTCCGGCAATCTCCAGTAACGATTGGATAGAAGGAAGCATTAATTTCCCTAGATCCTGATCAGTAAAACAACCAATAAAATAGTAATTAGAACAATGGCTTAAAATTGAGCATTCCAATCCTATTCACTTAAAGTTAAAAAAACAATCAGATTAATCTAAGCATCACCATTTCACAATCCACTTGAGTATTGTATCCCATAATGCTCCCCCTCTCTATTTTTTATCAAGCTTTCATTTCATTCGTCATAGGTTGATAAACTATACTATTTATAATTTTATTTCCTTCGCATACATTTTGATAAAGCTTATTTTTTAAAACGATGAGGGAGGAGCGTTATGGACGTTCTTGTTAGGCCGAAGGATTCTTTTTGGTATTATAGCCAGTTATTCAGGCTGAATCTTTTGCTCATAACAGATTCAAACCGCAGCATTCAGCCAGATCAGCTCACTGTGGGGCAAAGGATTAAAATTCCCGGTTTTGTTGCTGTTGATTACCAGATAAGGAGAGGAGAAACGGTATGGGAAATTGCCCAAAGCCGAAACCTGCCAATTGATGCAATTTATCTTGTAAATCCAAACCTTAAACCAGATAGAATGCAGGTTGGCCAGACGATTACAGTTCCACTGAGGATAACTTGGCGGCTGGTTAAGGTGCGACAAAACTACGATCATAGTAAATTAATGAATGATATCAGAAGATTAGAGACCGTTTATCCCTTTATGCAAACATCTGCGATCGGACATTCAGTGCTCGGAAGAGGGATTCCGGAAGCCCTAATTGGCAGGGGAGAAAAGAGAGTCCATTATAATGCTTCATTCCACGCGAATGAATGGATCACCACCGCTATTGTAATGACATTTTTAAATGATTATTTATTGTCACTTACAAATCATAGCACAATGAGGGGCCGCGTCACGTTTCCTTACTATAGGGAGACTATGCTATCTATTGTTCCAATGGTGAACCCTGATGGGGTAAATTTGGTATTGAATGGGCCGCCCGCAAATAATTCATGGAAAGGCAGGGTGATAAGCCTGAATAATGGCAGCACTGATTTTACAAGATGGAAAGCGAATATTCGGGGTGTGGATCTCAATGACCAATTTCCGGCAAGATGGGAGCTAGAAAAAGCACGTAATCCTGAAGAACCGGGACCGAGAGATTACGGAGGAGAGCGCCCGCTATCAGAGCCGGAAGCAATAGCCATGCGGGAATTGACGCGGAAACGGGATTTTGCCCGTGTTATCGCTTTTCACACTCAGGGAGAAGAAATTTACTGGGGATTTGAAAATCTTGAACCGCCAGAATCTGAAGCCATTGTTGGAGAATTTGCGAGAGTTAGCGGATACGAGCCAGTGAAAACCATTGAAAGCTATGCCGGCTACAAGGATTGGTTTATCCAGGATTGGCAGAGACCGGGCTTTACCGTTGAGCTCGGAAAAGGAATTAATCCCCTTCCTTTTTCACAATTTGATGAAATTTATCAGGAAGCATTGGGAATCTTTCTCGCGGGTTTGTATATGTAGAAAAGCTAAACAAAGAGCGTCCCAAACATAAGGTGTGTGGGACGCTCTTGTTAGTTACTGAAGAAATTTTCCGTATAATAAGGATGAGATTCAGAGTTAAAGGCTACTCCTACACCTAAAAATTCAAAATCCATATTTAAAATGTTTTCCCTGTGCCCGAGGGAATTCATCAGACCTTCATGTGCAAAAATGCTGCTGAACTGGCCATATGCAAGATTTTCGCCTGCAACAGAAAAGATAATATCATCTGCTTTCATTCGATCAAAAGGTGATTGTCCTTCCAGATTGGTATGGCTAAAAAAATTGTTATTTGCCATATCACTGCTGTGGTTCCAGGCTGTTTCTTTAACATGTTCATTCCAAATCAGGATCGGCAGGCCATGCTGAACTCTGGAAGCATTTGTAAGATCAAACAATTGATATTCGAAACCTTGCTTTATAGCGTTATTTGCCGGTGTATAAAATTCACGCTTTTGCTGTTCAAGGTCTTCACTAACTATCTGAATGGAAGTTACCGTGTTTTTTTGATGCTTATCATAAAAGACGGTTATATAGCTGTCATTCTGCTGGAATAAATCATAGTCACGCTGTTTTTCAAATTGATAATAGACAAGTCCTTTGCGGATCTTCGATAAAGGCTCGCCCAGCTGATCTAGTACTGTTTGCCGGGGACTCCCCAATTTCAGCCCTTTTGCTGATGCAATCAAATCCTGGTTTGTGTATAATCCCGTCACATTATCATTTCTATTATATGCTATCATCATAAAGTTTTGGTAGTTTTTATGGTACGCATGCCATTCGATACCATATTCATTCATAGATGTCCTTTGCGGTGGACCCAGCTGCTGCTCAACCTTCGATCGAGGGTCGCCAATTTCAATATTATAAACGGAAAATGTCTGCTTGATTGGTGCTTTCAAGTCAGGCTTTTCCGATTTCTCGGAGGACAATTGTCCCTGCTTTTCGGGAATATCATCTATTAATTGCTCCAGCTGAATTGCAAGCTGATTAATTCCTATGTTCAAGGATTCTGCCACAGCTGAAAAATCTGTATCTTCTATAAAGGTTTGGATATCAGATTTTATCTCATTCAATACTGGTTTATACTCAGGTTTTGTGAAAACATACCATATTAGACCAATCACTGTTAACCAAAAGAGTAACCGCCTCAACTATTCACCCCCCGATTCGTTATTCATTATTTCCAAATTATAGAATTAATAAAGGCATCAGCCTTTAAATAAGTCTGTAAAAGTCTTTAAGCATAACATTTATTGTAAAACTCTGATTAAAAAGAGTCCACGGATCGGTACTCAAAGATAAATAACTTAAAACAAAGTAACATCCATAGCATAAAATTTTTTGATAAAACAAAGATTCTAACTATTGTGTTTGTTAGAATCTTCACATATAATTACTACCATTATGTTTTTTATTATAAAACACTACAGAGGTGCCTCATGAAAACTTTAGAACGTATCAGTCAATTTGTCGGCAATACTTTTGCCATCTGGGTGCTTTTATTTGCTGCCCTTGCCTTTTTTTCACCATCCACATTTACATGGATAGGGCCTTATATTGTTCCATTATTGGGAATCATCATGTTCGGAATGGGGCTTACCCTTTCCGCTGGAGACTTTAAAGAAGTGCTAACGCGTCCGAAAGAGGTCGCAATTGGTGTCGTTGGTCAATTTTTAATTATGCCTTCATTAGCTTTTTTACTGGCGAATGCCCTTCAGCTTCCTCCTGAAATTGCAGTCGGGGTCATTCTAGTTGGATGCTGTCCTGGCGGAACATCTTCTAACGTTATGACATTCCTTGCTAAAGGCGATGTGGCGTTATCGGTTACCATCACTTCGGTAACTACCATTCTTGCGCCGATTGTAACTCCTGCCCTGATTTTATTGCTCGCAAGCCAATGGATTGCCGTGGATCCGGCAGGTCTGTTCATGTCGATCGTTAAAATTGTGATTCTTCCTATCTTATTGGGTTTAATAGTTAAAAGATTTTTCAATAAACAAGCCCAGGCAAGTGTAAAAGTGCTTCCGCTTGTCTCTGTAGTTGCCATTGTCGCTATCGTCGCGGCTGTTGTTTCTGGAAGCCAGGAACAAATCGCTAAAACAGGATTAACGATTTTTGCTGTCGTTATTCTTCATAACGTTCTTGGTTACCTATTGGGTTACGGTTTTGGGAAACTCTTTGGTATGAACTTATCCAAGAAAAAAGCCGTATCTATCGAGGTCGGTATGCAAAATTCCGGTTTGGGAGCCGCACTTGCAACCGCACATTTCTCGCCGCTAGCTGCCGTGCCAAGCGCCATCTTCAGTGTCTGGCATAATATTTCCGGTCCGATTCTGGCAACCATATTCAGCAGGATGCGGGATGAAAAAGCTGCAAGAGATACTAACCAATCTATCGCTAAATAAAGTAGTCAAATAGAAACTATCTGTTATAATAAAAATTGGAAGATAACTGAATAGGTAGGAATAAGTAGGGGGACCGGTGTTTGCCGGTTGAGATTGCATCCTTAAGATGCTAACTCTTTGAACCTGATCTGGTTGAGACCAGCGGAGGGAACATATTCTAAAACGATAGAATTATATTGTTTGTCAATATGCGCCCTGGGTTCAATGCCTGGGCGCTTTTTGTTATGCCCCTGACTTTAGTATTCTTACCCGACATACAAGGAGGATAATCATGAAAAAAGCGTTTATTTTGATTTTTGGTTTGATGCTTTTGCTCGCAGGATGTGGCAATCAGGAAGACAAAGCTGTGTCAACAGAAAAAGAGGAAAAAGACAAGGAATCATTGCAAAAAGTTTCTATTGTCCTTGATTGGACACCCAACACAAACCATACCGGTTTATATGTTGCAAAGGAAAAAGGATATTTTAAAGAAGAAGGGCTTGATGTGGAGATTATTATGCCTGGTGAATCGGATGCAAGCCAACTCGTTGCATCAGGAAAATCCGAGTTTGGGGTGGGCTACCAGGAAGGTGTAACCCAAGCGCGCGTCCAGGGAGTTCCCCTTGTCTCAGTGGCAGCTGTCATCCAACACAATACTTCCGGCTTTGCCTCGCCAGCAGCAAAAGACATTAAAACCCCAAAAGACTTTGAGGGTAAAACCTATGGAGGCTGGGGTTCTCCTGTAGAGAAATCAGTTATTGAATCGTTAATGAAGCAACAAGGTGCTGATATAAATAAAGTGTCATTCATCAATATGGGAGATGCCGATTTTTTCACAGCTGTTAAGAGGGATATTGACTTTGCATGGATTTATTATGGATGGACTGGTGTTCAAGCAGAAATACGAGGGGAAAAAATCAACATGGTTAACCTGACGGATTACTCTCAAAAGCTGGATTACTATACGCCAGTTATCACTACAAATGAAAAAATGATCGCGGAAAATCCTGATACTATCAAATCGTTTGTTACAGCTGTTTCAAAAGGGTATCAATATGCGATAGACAACCCGGCAGATTCAGCAGACATTCTATTAGAGGCCGTTCCTGACCTGGATGCCGAACTAGTTAAAAGGAGCCAGGAGTGGCTGTCTCCAAAGTACCAGGATGATGCTTCCAGATGGGGTGAGCAAAAGCTCGAGGTTTGGGACAATTATGCAACCTGGATGCATGATAATGGACTTCTCGATAAACAATTAGATGCCAAAAAAGCATTCACAAACGAATTTTTACCTGAGAAATAGGGAGGTCATAATGATGGCTAATTCATTGGTAAGCATTCAAATTATCCCCAAGACCCAAAATGGTGAGAGTGTCCTTCCATACGTTGATGAAGCGATAGCAGTTATAGCGAATTCCGGGGTGAAATATGAAGTTCATCCGCTGGAAACAACAATGGAAGGGGAACTTGAGGAATTAATTCGGATTATTTCTGAAATGAATCAAAGAATGGTCGAAATGGGCAGCATTAATGTGATATCTCAAGTGAAAATCCTCTACCAGCCAGATGGCATCTCTATGGGGCAGCTGACGGAGAAGTATCGATAATGGGTATAAAGTTACTGAAAGGATGGAGACCGTTCGCGGTTCTCCTCCTTTTATTCATTGTATGGGAAATAAGCGTTAAAACTGCAGGCGTTCCGGAATGGCTGCTTCCTGCCCCGATCCATATCGGTTCAGAAGCGTATGCAGGCTGGGCGGGCTTCTCGCCACATTTAGTTTCAACGGTGAAACTTGCCATGCTTGGGTTTTTTATAGGTTCAAGCATCGGACTTTTAACAGCCATTGTCCTGCATCTTTTACCGACCATAAGAGAAGCGATTTATCCTTTGTTAATTTTATCTCAAAACATACCAATAATCGTTCTTGCCCCGCTGTTAGTTATTTGGTTTGGCTTTGGGCTATTGCCTAAGCTGATTGTTATTACATTAGTATGCTTTTTTCCGATTACTGTAGCTGCTTTGGATGGTTTCAAGCAGACTGCCCCTGAACTGAAGCATTATATGATTATGGCAGGTGCTACGAGGGGCCAGCTTTTTTGGAAATTGGAGCTGCCCTATTCATTGCCATCTGTTTTTTCAGGTTTGAAAATTTCTGCAACCTATAGTGTCATGGGAGCAGTTATCTCTGAATGGCTCGGGGCAAAGGAAGGGATTGGTGTTTATATGACACTTGCTTCCTCCTCATTCAGGACTGACAGGGTGTTTGTTGCTATTTTTGCAATCATGCTTCTTAGCTTATTATTCTTTGCAGTCATCATGCTGGCAGAACGCCGGTTAGTCCGCTGGACAAATGAAAGGAGTGAAAAACAGTGAGCCATTTGCAAATTACTAAGCTTTCGAAACAATTTAGCGGCAATGTTGTCTTGAGAGAATTTGATTTAACCATTGAAGAAGGTGAGTTTGTTTCAATACTAGGGCCATCCGGCACCGGAAAAAGCACTATTTTTCATTTGATTGGCGGAATTCTGGCACCTGATAACGGATCTATCCAGCTTATGGGGAAGGAAATAAATGGGAAAAGGGGGTTTATAAGTTACATGCCCCAAACACCTTCACTTCTGCCCTGGAAAAATATACTGCAGAATGTCCTGCTTGGTCAGGAACTCCACGGGAAGAAGGATCCTGAAAGAGCAATGGACATGTTGAAAAAAGCCGGCCTGGAGGCTTACGAAAAAGCGTTTCCAAATGAGCTTTCGGGGGGGATGAAACAAAGAGCTGCTTTTATTCGTGCCCTGCTTAGCCCACAATCAATGATTTGCCTCGATGAACCATTTTCGGCCCTGGATGAACTAACAAGGCTGGAGATGCAGAAATGGCTTTTATCCATCTGGGAAGAATACCGGCGTACAGTATTGTTTATTACCCACAATATTGAAGAAGCCTTATTCCTTTCTGATCGGATAATAGTCCTTTCAGAAAAGCCTGCGAAGGTCAAAGCAGAATTTAACGTTCCTTATTTAAGGCCAAGAAATGAAAGTCTATTGCTGACGGATGATTTTTTAAAGTGGAAAAGGAAAATTCATTATGCCCTTACAGGTGGACCGAATGAATAAGCTGATTGACTCGCATATCCATCTCGATCTATATAATGCGCAAGAAATCGGTTTGATTATGAAAGGAGTTGAGGCAATTGAAGCACTTATTTCTGTCTCATTTGACCTAAATTCCTGTAAAAGGAATCTCGAACTAGCCGGCACATACAAAAAAGTAAAACCGGCATTCGGCTACCATCCGGAACAGCCGCTCCTGGATGAAGCGGAAGTGCAGAAGCTTTTTCGTTGGATACACCATAACCATGAAAAAATGATAGCAGTCGGAGAAGTAGGGTTACCTTATTATTCAAGAAAAAAATACAACATTCCTTTGGAGGGCTATATCGAACTGCTAGAAAATTTTGTGAAGCTGGCAAAGGAGCTAGATATGCCAATTGTTCTGCATGCAGTCTATGAGGATGCACCTGTAGTTTGCGACCTTCTTGAAAAGCACTCTATCAGTAGAGCTCATTTTCATTGGTTTAAAGGTGATTTAGTGACAACCGAAAGAATAGCCCAAAATGGCTACTTTATTTCTGTAACACCTGACATCGTGTATGAGAAAGAAATTCAAACGCTGGCAGAAAGGTTCCCAATTGAACAGCTGATGGTGGAAACAGACGGGCCCTGGCCATTTGAAGGGCCATTTAAGGGTCAAATGACACATCCGTACATGATAAAAGAGTCGGCAAAAGTGATAGCCCAGATCAAGGGGGTTTCCATAGATCAGGCTGAAAAGCAGCTTAATATAAATACAAGGCTGCTTTATGCGCTTTAGCTTATACAAAAATAAATCCAGTAAACATACCTAATGTCAATTAAATGTAATCATTAAACCGTCCGGGGGACTCCGGACGGTTTTTTGGGGGCTCTATTCATAATTTGTTTCTAGTCATTCTCTTTCCTTAAAGTGATATCTCCAGTAATTTTATCATTATAATGATTCTTTAAAGAGAGAATGGCCGCCTTGCCATCGCTGGGAGTCCCGTCAGCAAAGTGCATGGGAAATAATGAGAAAAACAGCACATAGAAGGAAAAGTAAATAAATTGATAAACAATCACAGACTTATTCATCATGCCAAGAAATACAAGACCATTTATTAAAAATATGCTCGTAACATTGAATAACGCACCGCCAAGATAAATCAAAGTGTTTGTTATGCGATTATCATACTTAATCGATTTAAACTCACAGGCTCCGTTCCAAAAATAGTACTTTCTCACTTCCACTTGGAAAAACGAAAAAAGTTTATTCCCGCAACCTATAACAATCTTTTTCTGAGTTCCTCCGAAGATAGTTACAAAAAAGATATGGCCGCTCAAGTGTATAAAGGTAACAATCGGAAAGATTATGAAAAATGAAATAAGAAATTTAAATACATCTGATATTCCAAACATAAAATAATCTCCTTTAAAGAGGAATGAGTCAAGCTGTACCTGTCCCGTTCATTCTGATACCCCCCGAATGTTTCTCATAACTAGAAATATTTTTCAATTTTTTCGACTTTTTTGTAAGGTTGAATTGAATTACTGCCGTGGCCTGTAGGTAAGTTAGAGCTTCACAAGGAAAATATTTGTATACGAAAAAATAGACGGTAGGCATAAAATCAGTCACCATTCTTTTTTAACCCGTTCCGCTAGAAAACCTGCGACTTTTCGTTTGAGCAGCTGGATAATTTTTAACTTGTTACATCAGAATTCAGGGTGGTGAGGATGTGGTAATCTTAGCGATTCTTCCTTTAACCTGGGCAATTGCACTAACTTAATAGTCGAAAAGGGCCTTTATTCCTTTTTAAAAATGGAAAAAATCTATTTTAAACTCTATTATTTAGGTTAATAGTACTATTAACAAAATTCACCCCCATAACCCTATTAAAACTAATCGTAAACTATTACGAAAAAGCGGGCCGCTTAATAAAACTAGAGGTGAAATATATTATGAAAATTCTATCAACTAAAGAAATGAACAAGATTGCAAAAAGTGCGTTAGCCATGGTAATCGCAGGAACATTTACGTTCTCAGCAACTGCTGCTTTTGCTGATGAGCTTAAGTCGGCAGACCAAGCTGCATCGGTTGAATTAAAGACTGAAGTAAATACACAAAATACATCAGGTGCAGACGTTAATACAGAAGAAACACTGAAAGAAGCTGAAACTAAATTAGAAGAAATCAAAAAAGAAAATCCAACTTCATTGCCTGGCGACTTCTTTTATTTTACAAAAACATCATTAGAGAAAATAAAGTTAGCATTGACGTTTGACAAAGTGAAAGAAGCTGAATTGCTTGCTTCCTACGCTTCAGAGCGACTTGCTGAAGCAGAAGCATTATTTGATGCTGGAAAAGAAGAAGAAGCATTAAATGCTATTAAAAAAGCTACTGCGTTTATGGAGAATGCAGGCAAGATTGTAGAAGAAGGATCAGAGAAAGAAACTGAAACCAAAGATCAAGATTCTAAAGAGAGTGAAACAGAAAAGTCTACTGATGATAAAACTGAAATAGAAGATAAAGAAACAGAAGATACAAAACTTGAGGAAGTGGAGAATAAGCTCTCTCAAAATATTATCGCTTTAAAGGCAGCATTGGAAAAAGTAAAAAACCCTACTGCTAAAGCCGCATTGAAAAAGAACATTGAAAAAAGTTACGCCAAGCTTGCTAAAAAGTTAGAAAAAATCGAAAGTACACTTGCTAAAGAAGGCAAAGAAAATGAACAAACGGAAGAAACCGCTATTGGCGGTACAGCGGCAATAAGTTTAGTAGCGACAGAAGGTTCAACTGTCCCAGCAACAAAAACAGATGGTTCTCAAACTCCAACGGCTGATGTAACGGAGACAGAGGCTAATGTTTCAGTGCCTCCAGTAATTGTTCTGCCTGAAAAACCTAAAGTAATCCAGCCTGAACAAGATCAAAAAGAAGAAGCAGAAGCAAAGCAACAACAAGCGGCGAAATCAGAAGTTAAACAAGCTCGTACAGCTGCAAAAGCTGAAGTAAAGCAGGCTCGTGCAACAGCAAAAGCAGAAGTAAAACAACAACAATCAGCAGCAAAAGCAGAAGTAAAACAACAACGTGAAGCAGTAAAGCAAACACGTGAAGCAGCAAAGCAGACTGTCAAAGAAAAACATCAAGAGGCAAAGAAAGAATTAAAGGAACTTCATGATGCAAGCAAACAGCAAGTAAAAACAGAAATAAAGGCAACAGTTAAGGTCGGTAAAGAAAAAGAAGGCAAAGATAAAGAGTGATTTTTAAACTATTCGGCGAGGCAATCGCAATAGCTAAAAAATTAAGAAGCCCACGGGAAATTTCATTTTCTCCGTGGGTTTTTATATGTTCATCTCCTGGACTTATAGCCTAGACCGATAGCATGGAAACAAGTGGTGATGGGCAAAAGACATAAATGGAGAGGATTTTTACACCATACTTTTAAAGTATTGTTGGATGTTCAATGTATAAAACCATTTCCCTTTTTTATTTTTTGGATATAAAATAATGGGAATATAAAGACAGAGAGCTTTTATGAAAGGAGGTTGTCTTGCATGGCAGAATCTAATGAAACTATTGAAAAAGCTGCCTTCGCAGGAGGCTGTTTTTGGTGCATGGTATCCCCTTTTGATACAAGGGAGGGCGTCATAGAGGTGGTTTCTGGATATACAGGAGGGCATAATGAGTACCCAACATATAAGGAGGTTTGTTCTGGAACAACCGGTCATTATGAGGCTGTCCAAATTACGTTTAATCCTTCTGTAATCTCTTATCAGGAATTACTTCAAACCTATTGGAGCACCATTGACCCGACAGATGAAGGAGGCCAGTTTTCTGATCGGGGTGAATCATATCGAACTGCGATTTTTTACCACAGCCAAAAACAGAAACAAGAAGCGGAAGCCTCTAAAAGATATCTTGCGGAGACCGGTCGATTTAGAAAACCGATAGTGACGGAAATATTGCCGGCAGGCACCTTTTACCGTGCTGAAGAATTCCATCAAGATTTTTATAAAAAGAATGCCTTCCGTTATGCTCTGTACCAAAGAGGATCGGGACGCGAGGACTTCCTGAAAGAACATTGGCCAAAAGACAATTCGCAACTAAAAGAAAAGCTTACAGATATACAATTTTATGTTACCCAAGAAAATGGAACGGAGCCTCCCTTTCAGAATCAATATTATGATAATGAACAGGAAGGGATTTATGTAGATATCGTTTCAGGGGAACCATTGTTCAGCTCCCAGGATAAATATGATAGCGGCTGCGGTTGGCCAAGTTTTACTAAACCAATTATGTCGGCAAGTGTAAAGGAGAAAGTTGATTTAAGCCATCGAATGACGCGAACGGAAGTAAGAAGCCGAGAAGCGGATTCCCACCTTGGTCATGTCTTTGCTGATGGGCCTGGTGCAAACGGACTACGCTACTGTATTAATTCGGCGGCTTTGCGGTTTATTCCTAAAGAAAAAATGGAGGAGGAAGGGTACGGAGATATTTTAATTTTATTCAGAATCAAACGAAAGACGGAAGAAAGTAAATAAGTTTCTGCGGAAATAAAAAAACACGAGTCCAAAGTATGGAATCGTGTTTTTATTAGTATGGAGACTAGCGGGATCGAACCGCTGACCTTTTGGCTGCCAGCTATATTAGTATAAAAAATACGCAAATTAAGTACGCAAAACCTTGATTTAACAGGTTCTTAAGTTAAATAAGTTAATAAGTTAAATGAAAAAATTAAGTTTGTGAATTTCTGTGAACATCTTGGTAAACATGTGGGTCATTTTCAATTTCGTTTTACAGGAAGGTGCAAGAATGGATTATTTTATCTGGGTGGATCATGAGAGTTGTTATAGGTTATGAAAGTTGAACAAGAACAGCCTATTTTCTATGAGAAATGCTGTTCTTCTTATGTTGAGTAAAACAGACAATAGCAAATTTATTTTAAATAATGTTTTTTTAAGTCTGGGTGAATAGAGAATTTATGGCGTAAATTCACGAGGTTTCCCCAAAACTTTCCTCTAACAGTTTTCTATGTTTTACCTTAATTTCCATGAGATACAAATCATGTATCATTCCTTCTGTAATTGCATTACTAAACCTGCATGCCTTGTCCTTGCTGCACGGCTATCTTTCCCCAGCGACACAATACCTGCTACTACTTCTGGTCATCTGCACTATTAACAATCCATCGTCCACCATACTCTTCTGTAATTTCATAACCATATAATGAAGGTAAACATTAGCGAAATAAGACGCGATTTCTCCATAAGCAATAATTGTTACATTGATCCTTCTTTTTGCTGCCTGTCTTAGTTCATTAAACTAGCCTGCCCCTTTACTTCAACAAGAAAAAAGCCACCGTTCATGGCAGTCAGTTTCAAATATCAAAATGAATTAGGTGAGAACAAAACTAACCATAGCAACTATACTATAATTGTTCTGATGTAATAAGCGGAAGGTCGAAGTTCAGTGTCTGTCATGATGAATTCATGGCTTTTCATTAAATTTTGCATTATAAATTCAGTTATTGTTGCTGTATCATATGCGCAAACTGATAGTAACCCCATTTCATTTACGCTTTTATTTGCTATTTTTTCAAATTGATTTATTTTTTGTTCTATTTCTAACTGATGCCCCCATTCTACATGAGCCCATGTTCGAATCGTTAAATTTTCATTAAGGAACGGTTTTAACAATTCCTCAAAATGCGCTACAATCGTTGGCGTATGAAAATCCCCGTGTTGACAGTAGAAAACAAAGTTGTCTATATAGTGTGCGTTAGACAATTCTTCAGCAGTAAGCACTAATCTAATTTTATTAAATATCCTTACGGAGATGCTTTCGTTTTCGATTAATATTATATGGTCTCCTTGTTTAATACCGGAGACTATAAAAGAGACAGCATTCTTTATATAATGGTCAATTTGTTCAAAGGGATAAAATATATGTTCTCCATTGGATAATTTTAAATTATATTCCACATTATGGTCTCCTTTTTAAATATATTGTAACACTACAAAACAAACTTGAAGACAATTGAATATCGGAATAAAAAATATATTTCCACAAACAGTCATTTACCCAAATATACCATCGATAGGTACACATGACTGCACTTTCTGAAATGTTCATATTATTCAGGAAGATATTCCCTTAAATTCGAGAATTCGGCTGTGATTTCTTTGGGTAGAAACCTTTTTTTGTTTCCCCCTCAATAGTAGGAGTGATTTACATGGTAGTTCAACAAGCACCTTCTCTTCTATTGCATATTGAACTAAACTCCCTCTATAAAGAAAGGAATGTGCCCGTTACTTGAATATAGAAAAAGCGATCCCTCATTATTGAAGAATCGCACCCTTTAGTTTCAGTATATTATTTCACAAATTTTTTTGTAGTAAAAAACGATCTTTACCCCAAGAGTCGTACTCTTTCTCTAAAATGTTAATCTATTTATTGTTAGAAAACGCCTGAGTAATCACTTTTGTAGCCTTTGCGATGAGTTCATCATTAAAGCTTGCATTCTCTTCATTGCGACTTGACATGATCGCAATAATAATCGGTTCTCGATTTGGTGGCCACACAATTCCTATATCATTTCTAGTTCCATAGCCGCCGGCTCCGCTCTTATCTCCAACCTCCCAACCTTCTGGAACACCAGCTCGAATGAGGGAATCACCTGTAGTATTCCCTTTTAGCCAATGTGTGAAAATTTCTTGCTTATCGGCAGGAAGGTACTCACTAATTCCAAACACCTCGAGGTTAATTGCAAGTGCTTTAGGGGTACTTGTATCCCGTGAATCTCCAGGAATAGCTTCGTTCAAATCTGGTTCAATACGGTCAGCCATTGTGATAGTATCGCCACTTTCTCGTAACGCTTTTTCAAATCCATCTGGACCGCCTAATTCTTCGAACAGAAGATTTCCTGCTGTATTATCACTAAACTGCATCGCTGCTTCAGCTATCTTTCCTAGACTCATCCCTTTGTTCACAAAGGCTTCTGTAATCGGTGAATAGGTAACAATATCTTCATTGGTGAATGTCCTTATTTCCTCAAGCACTGATATGGGATTTTGCTTTAATAAAACTGCTGCGGCTAGGGCTTTGGATGTAGATGTATACGCAAATCGTTCATCCTCACGAAATGCCACGGTTTCTTTTGTTCCTGTATCAATGGCATAGACCCCAAGCCTCGCGTCATATTGCTTCTCAAGTTGTTCAAATTTTTCCATTGTAATTTCTTTAACCGTTATATTTTCTGACGTTTGGTTAGTTTCCCCCGTATGTATTGTTTCTGATCGTTGTACAACCTGTTTTTTCTCATCTGAGCAGCCTGCAACCATAAGCACGAAGCCTATCGGTGCTAGTATTTGATAAAACCATTTTTTGTTCATGATGTAAAACCTCCTAATTATATGATTAGACTCTTATGTAAGAGCTGTTAAAACAACCTTATGCAAGGAATTTTAAAAGATTACATTTGTAGTCTGATTACATCTGTAGTAAAGTATTACATATGTAATCAACTAAAGTCAATTCTTTATTTTTTCACCTTCAAGCTACTATAAATTTGCTATACACCAGTTTTAATTAAATTAATAATCAAGGGAGTTGGTTTTGAAGGACATGTTTTTAACTCATTTCATAATAGGTCTATTGGTGTCTTCATTTTCTATTTCAGTTATTCTACTTATACGAAAATGGTTTGGAAGACAACTAACAGCAAAATGGCACTATCATTTGTGGATGTTTCTTTTTATGGCTTTAGCACTTCCATTCATACCTACTCATTTAAATAATTTTAGTTCTTTCTATAGCGGTGGGGATATATATCTGACTGATGCACCCAGATCTAATATGGAATTAACCGAAACGAATATGATGCAGGGCCTACATCTGATACAAGACTTTTCTGTATCGGTCAATCGGCCGGACCTGTCCTTACTTAATATGGGAGTGATGGCTTTATGGATGTCAGGGGTGCTTTTATTTACCTTTATTATGGTTCGTGGATGGCTCACACTAAGAAGGATAAAGAATTATTCTACTGCGTTTTCCAATCAAGAAGTACTCGTGCTTTTCGAAGAATGCAAGAAAAGACTACAGATTAAAAAATCAATAAAGATTGTTATTTCAAAAAGAGTCCAATCTCCAATGATATTCGGACTTTTTAAAACATATATCGTCTTACCTTCTCAGCATGAAAACTGGGTTAGCTTGAAAAATTACGAGTATATCTTTCTTCATGAATTGAATCACTATAAAAACAAGGATCTGCTGACAAATTACGTGATATTGTTTTATCAAATCATTTATTGGTTTAATCCCCTTGTCTGGTTTGCTTTTAGAGAAATGAGATTAGATAGGGAAATCGCATGTGATACATCTGTTTTACAGTTACTAGATGAAAATTCCTTTAGTGAATATGGAAATACAATCATTAATTTTGTGGATCTTTCGAAACGGTCAAGTAAGCTACAGTCAGTGACACAATTAAACGGTTCGAAGCTTCAAATCAAAAAACGAATTGAACAAATTTCTTCCTATAAGCATTCCGCAAAGAAATCAATAAGAAAAAGCATCTTTATTTATGTGTTGGCCAGTATCATTTTGACAATCCAATTACCTTTCGTTTCCGCATTTGCGCCGGAAAACAACCGATACTATTTTAATAATGACGGAACAGTTTATGAGGATTTGCATCAATTCTTTAAAGGGTATGAAGGAAGCTTTATTTTATATGATCATAGTGGACAGCAATATCGCATTTATAATGAAGAGAAAAGTACGTTGCGGGTATCACCTGATTCCACATACAAAATCTATAGTGCCTTATTTGCACTAGAATCAAATGTGATATCACCTGAAGAATCCACCCTTTCATGGGATGGGACAGAGCAACCCTTTGCAGCTTGGAATATGGATCAGGATGTATCATCTGCTTTACAAAAATCTGTTAACTGGTATTTTCAAGAATTAGATCGTAGAACAGGATATGAAAAAATACAATCCAATCTACAAGACATAAACTATGGAAATTCCGATGTATCTGGAGGGTTCGGTGATTTCTGGCACGAATCCTCATTAAAAATTTCTCCAGTCGAGCAAGTCCAACTGCTGCAAGCCTTTTATAACAATCAATTGGGATATAAGGAAATGCATACCCGAGCTGTGAAGGAAGCACTAATATTAGAAAAGAATAAAGAAGCTCGCCTATCAGGAAAAACAGGTACAGGAACAGTGAATGGTAAAAACATCAATGGTTGGTTTATCGGGTATGTAGAGACGAAGAACAACACTTATTTCTTTGCTACCAATATACAAAATGAAGATGATACATCTGGAAGCAAGGCGGTAGAAATTACTTTATCAATTTTAAAAGATTTAGGAATCTATAAACAAAATGGAGGGGAGAAATATGGAGAAAAACATTCCTAGTATATCAGAATCAGAATGGGAAATCATGAACGTGCTTTGGGATAAAGCCCCTCAAACTGCGAATGACATCATATATTCCTTACAGGAGAGTACTGATTGGAAGCCGAAAACTATACGCACGCTTCTCGATCGATTGGTTCAAAAAAATGTAGTAGGTGTCAATAAAAGTCTAAGAGTTTACACCTTTTACCCGCTCTATACACAGGATGAGTGCCAGCGCGCCGAGACCGAATCATTTATCAAGCGTATCTATGGAGGTACCCTGAAATCCATGCTTGTCCAATTCATTCAGGAAGATACCCTATCTAATGATGATATCAACGAACTACGCTTTATTTTAAATAAGAAACCTAAAAAGCAATAATATTAAAAAAAGCGAGGGGCCTATACTCATGTAATTATCGCGTTCTTGCTCAGATTAAGAAAGAATCGCTTTCTTCTCTGTAAATACGACCCGGTAGACGAGTAAGTGTCTTTTCAGGCGATCTACCGAGCTGTGATCTTCAATGATTTTCGTCAAGCTCGGTTCATGGGCTAAGTTGGAATAAAAATTTTCAACAATCCCGTCTATGTTCTCTTTCACGTAAGGCTGCAAAAGTTGGGCTGCAGAAAGATCATAGGTTGTAAAACCGGCCATCTGTAACACTTTTTCAATCCCGATTAAAAATGTCTTCTTACGTTTATTTATCAGGTAAATTGGATATTAATTAATCTCTTACTATTTGTTTTGGATAAGTCTTTAATTGTTTCTAGACTCTTCCGCAATTCCCGAACCTGACAGGAGAATTCCTCAATTCTTCCAATGTGAGAAGACAGCTTTATTGGCTAATACAAAAAGCAAATGTACGGAGAATACCTTTCATGATTTACGGCATGCACACGCAAGTCTAATGATTCGAAATGGTGCGCATCTAAAAGTAGTAATGGCCCGATTAGGCCGTAAGGATGTGGAGACAACATTGCGGTATTACGCTCACCTTTGGCCAAATGCGGACCAGGAAGCCCTCCAGAAGTTGGGAAATGAGATGGAAAGATACAAAAAGAACATGAATGATCCTGGTCAAATGTGAATGTTTGTGAATGATTTCTGCCTTTTGAGGAGTAAAAGAAGGAGGTATAAAAGAAAAGAACCCTTGCTGGACAAGGGTTCTACATAGATGGAGACTAGCGGGATCGAACCGCTGACCTTTTGGCTGCCAGCCAAACGCTCTCCCAGCTGAGCTAAGCCCCCGAGTTGAGGTACAAATATTATTTTAACGATTTCTTGATAAAAGTCAATCATTTTTGCGAAAAAATTTATAAAATAGGAATAAGAAGTTGCCTCATTCCTATTTTAAGAAGAAATGTCAAATTTCTATAGACTTTCTATCTCTACAGTTTTTATTTCCTTGAAATTAGAGACAGCATAATATACGTCAGTTGTCTCGCGCTTTATGTCGACTATAATTTTTAGCTGAACCGCTTGGCTGTCCTCTAAATCCTTTATCCTAATATTCTTTATCGAAATCTTTTCGTCATTTATTTTCTTTATGACATTGTCGATATCCAGTTTATTTTGGATTATCAGCTTTAATGACAGCTCCTTTTCCCGCAATTGCTTTGGACCGATTATGCTAAGAAGAGGAGGCACGAGTTCAACGCTGATTATTAAAAGAATGACCCCAGCAATTGCTTCTACGTAAAACCCTGCCCCAACTGCGATTCCGATACCTGCCGCACCCCAGATCATCGCAGCAGTTGTAAGGCCGGATATGCTGTCATTTCCACGGCGGAGGATAACGCCTGCCCCCAGAAAACCAATACCCGATACGATTTGTGCGGCAAGACGCAGAGGATCCATCGTGATATTCACCTTATCACTACCTGGAAACATGTATGCCGACTCAATTGAAACAATTGTCAATAAACAACTGACAATCGAGATAACAAGACTGGTTTTCAATCCGACCGGTTTTCGTTTAAGTTCACGTTCTAAACCGATTATTAACCCCAACACAGCTGAAATGCAAAGCTTTATAATAATTTGCAGATCCCAATGAAAATCCAAAAACCAATCCATCACATTTCACCATCCGATTATATTAAGTAAAAAACAGCTTCTAGTTGTAAAATGTTTTCTTTATTGATACCCAAAAAGTATACTATCTAGTATAATACTAAATTTATTGATTGTTAAATTTCATAGTAAACAATATTAAATAAAAGGGTATGATAGTGTACTGCTGTAAGGCTATACGCCTTTGAAAGGAACATTTATGCAAAAGCCTGCCATTAATCCTTATCTAGCGCTGGCAATTGGTGTAGCTTCTGTATCAATTTCGGCAATTTTCGTTAAATTGTCCACTGCTCCGTCCGGCGTGATAGCTTTTTATCGCTTGTTTTTTTCTGTCCTACTGATGCTGCCTGTTTTTTTAATAAAGTATGGAAGAGAATTGAAACATATTCAGAAACGGGACTGGTTATTCACAATAGTTTCAGGTGTATTTCTTGCGTTTCACTTTATTTTGTGGTTTGAATCGCTTGAATTTACCTCTATCGCTAGCTCAACAGTACTGGTCACGCTTCAGCCTTTATTTGCATTTGCAGGGGCTTATCTGTTTTTTCATGAAAGATTTTCAATGAATGCCATTATAAGCGGAATTATCGCAATAATAGGTAGCGTTATTATATCCTGGGGAGATTTTAGAATAAGCGGTCAAGCTTTAGTCGGAGATATTCTGGCATTGGCTGCCTGCGGTTTAATCACAGCATATTTGTTATTTGGCCAAACAGTCCGGAAACGCATTTCTCTTATTACCTATACTTTTCTCGTCTATAGTGTCAGTACAGCAACCATATTTGTTTATGTTCTGGTGAATAATGAACCACTTTATCCTTATCCGCTGGATGACTGGATCTATTTTCTTCTTTTAGCGGTTTTTCCGACTCTCCTGGGACATTCTATATTTAATTGGGTGGTCAAATGGATTAGTGCTACAACAGTTTCCATAGTCATTTTGTTTGAACCTGTCGGTGCGACTTTACTGGCGTACTTAATATTAGAAGAAAAGCTTGTTTGGTCTCAAGTAGCGGGAGGATTAATTGTGCTAATTGGCATTTTGCTGTTTCTGAGGGGGAGAGAGATAAACAACGGCTTGAAAAAGATGAGGGAAGCGATTTTCAACAAATCGTATAGGGGATCCAGGTAATGATTCCGAGGTTTGGGCAACATTCACTGCCTGGCAGCTGCTATTCGAACCTCGGTCAATTCCCTGCATCTTGTTAAAAATTGAAGATATAAGTAAAGCCGCTGAACACAAAGGCAAGTGTCAAACTCATTATTAAAGTACCGCCTCTTACTTTTCCTTCCTCATTATTGCTGATGTTCAATGCTTCAATGAAGGCTACAATGAATAAATAAAGCGACATAATAAAAGAAACAACTAGTCCCAAATAGGAAAGATCCATTACTTCAACTCCAATCGCTTAGTTAATACATTTATATGAAATCCAAAGCTAGTATATTCTGATTTACGAAGTATGGAATGCCAATGTTCTGTTTTTTATTCTCTCAATGTGAATCCTAAAAGTTTATTGCGAACACTTCAAAGTTGTGTTATACTAATTTTTGCCGTTAAAACTGCGACAGCCAAGTGATAAATATTATAAAGTTGCTGTTGACAAGTTCTTTTTAACTTGTTAAGATAATAAAGTCGCTTCTGAATGACGCGGCAAGTAAAATTGCTATTGCTCTTTGAAAACTGAACAAAACAAAGCGCCAACGTTTTAATG
>NZ_QVTE01000010.1 GCF_003429095.1 Peribacillus saganii | reverse complement strand
TCCTGTGCAAGTCCGACAAGCATAAGACAAGCGCTGACAGAAGGCGTTTTTTGCCTTCCGAAGTGATTGGCTTATGACCAGGGTTGCGATGGCACTTGATCGCAACAAAGGGTTGTGACGGCTCTTGGTCACAACATTCGAGGGCTTTTTTTCCCTAAGAAAAAAAGTTGCTGGGCGCTGAAGCTAGACATCTTAGAAAAGTGAAAGCGCCCTGGCAGAGGAAGAACGGCTAAGTTCGCCACGTCCTCACAAAGCTGTCGCTTTGTTTCGTGCGATGCCTCGCTGCCGTAGCGTTCCTTGTCCTGTGGCAACGCCGTTCTGACCCACATCCTGACGAAGGAACATCGGCTAAGGTCTGGCACGTCCTGTGCCAAACGCCGACGCCAGCACGTCCTGTGCAAGTCCGACAAGCATAAGACAAGCGCTGACAGAAGGCGCTTTTTGCCTTCCGAAGTGATTGGCTTATGACCAGGGTTGTGACGGCTCTTGGTCACAACATTCGAGGGCTTTTTTTCCCTAAGAAAAAAAAGTTGCTGGGCGCTGAAGCTAGACATCCTACGGGTTAAAAAAGTAATACTTTCTTCTCTTTTTAAAGAGCACGGGCAATCTTTCCGAAAGATTGTCTCTTTTTTTTTGCCTGTAAGGCTGGCGGCAAGGCTGCGCTCTTTTTTTGCTTCAAAAAGATTATGGTATAATAAATATGATTTTTTTAGCTAAAGGAGCATACTTATGGCCGACGAGGTTTCATTATTGAATCAGCGAGAATGGCGTATTATTGACCAATCATCGCTTGGTCCTCATTTTCATGCGCTCCAGTCCTTCGCAATGGATGATACATTATGCTTCTCAGCGGGCAGCGGAAAGTCTTCAGCCACTGCCAGAGCTTGGGTTCATTCAAAGACAGTGGTGCTTGGCATACAGGATACAAAGCTGCCGTTTTTGGAAAAGGGACTGACCTTTCTAAAAAATCAAGGATATAACTTTATCGTTAGAAACTCTGGCGGTCTTGCGGTTGTACTCGATGAAGGGGTCCTGAATATTTCACTTATTTTTCCGGAAGCGGAAAGGAAAATAGATATTAACCGAGGGTATGAAGCAATGTGGAGCCTGATCAACTCAATGTTTAAGGATTTCAATGTAAAAATTGATGCGTACGAGATTGAAGGTTCCTATTGCCCGGGGAGTTATGATCTAAGCATAGATGGAAAGAAGTTCGCTGGGATTTCCCAGCGGCGTATTCGAAATGGAGTTGCTGTCCAAATCTATCTTTGTGTAACGGGCAGCGGGGCTGATCGAGCTGGTTTGATCAGGGACTTTTATCATTTGGCCAAGGCCGATGCGGAAACAAAATTTTCATATCCATTAATTAATCCAGGGGTTATGGCTTCCTTATCCGAACTGCTGAACACAGAGCTGCGTGTTGAGGACGTAATGCTTCGGCTTTTGCAGAATTTAAAAATTTATAGCGGAAGCATTTACTCTTCCCAGCTATCTCCTGAGGAGCTGCCTGTTTACGAGTCCTATTTTGCCAGAATAGCAGAACGGAATGAAAAAGTGTTCATGGCTTTGGGTAAATAGGACGCAATGTCTTTCAATTCCTGATGTTTTGAGAAGTACTATATATATGATTTTTTTGCAGAGAAAAAGGCATTGCTGTTGATAATTTGGAGAAATTATCGCAGGAATGCCTTTTTTTTTACGGGGAAATCGCTGTCTTACAAACTAACTTACGAAGCTCCTTTTATAGTAACAAGAGCTGCTGCCATTTTCCTCTCCGCTTGGACTTATTTTGTTATTCAGCTAGTTTCTCTAAATTGCCGTTTCGGTCCATCTTAAATTTCGTCGCAGGGCGATCATCTTCGTCCAGCAGCACTAACTTCCTGGCCCGGTTCATGATCTTCATTAATGTTTCATAATCTTCTTGAATCATAACGGCATTCTGTTCAAGCTGGGAAACTTTCTTTTCAAGCTCCTGATTTTGTTGTTTCAGATCCTTGATTTCCAGCCGCAATCTTTCGTTCTCTGTTTT
This sequence comes from Peribacillus saganii, assembly GCF_003429095.1. Lineage (GTDB taxonomy): Bacteria > Bacillota > Bacilli > Bacillales > DSM-1321 > Peribacillus > Peribacillus saganii. The sequence continues at coordinate 66,403 of NZ_QVTE01000010.1, read as the reverse complement.
TAATATTTCGGAATGAAGGGTGCTGCCGTTTAGCGATTGCAAAAAGGAAATAACTGCGTCCATTGTCAGGTTTTGTTCCCGATATACAGGCTGCTTGACCTGTTCGAATTCTATAAGTTCACCGAGTTCTAACTGATTTGTATGCTCAGAAACAGAATAACTGATAGTTTCTAAATCTTCCTCTTCTTCTTCAATAGGCTGTGTAATTCCTATATCCTGAATGGTTGGCACAGGGGGTGAGTATAGCAATTTCTTCTTTCCTCCCTGATCTTTCCCTAGTATGCGCTGACGCTGTTTGCGCTGCTTTTTTGCTAGTGCAAGAGCTTTATCATAACTATGGCGAACAACTGCATTCCATCTGAATCCGCAAGCTGCAGAAGTACGGTTCAGTTTATCGCCGACCTCCTCAAATGCGTTTAACTGTGTACTTCCCTCACGAACGTGGCGCAGTACCGTTTCTGCTAAAAGCAGATCATCTTCTTCTGTCCAAGCATCTTGTCTTACTTTCATCCTACCTACTCCCTTTCTATTGATTATTATCCGTCGAACAGCAATCCTGCAGCATTTAAGTATCGCCAGCCTCATGAATTACGGCTGGTTTATTGCTGAATGACGCTTGCTGGTTGGTTTTTTTAGCATGAATTAATAATTTCATGCTTGCTCTAGTCATCATTTTGGACAAATTAGTAAAGTTTTATTCAAAAAACTTAAAAGGATAATAGTTTTTTTATTTTAACAAGCACAGCAGAGCTAGTGCCGGCGTTGCCACAGGACAAGGAATGCTTCATCAGCGATACATCGCACGAAACAAAGCGGAAATCTTGTGGGGACGTATCGGCTTTAGCCGTTTTTCCTCTGTCAGGGCGCTTGCCTATTCACAAAGATCCCATTGAACATCAACTTGAAATTAGGAAGCAGACACTGTAAAATACCCCTTAGACCTCAGGAGACTCATAAGGATGAGGCCATATATTACATGCAAAATAAAAGGTTTTCTGCGTGTTGATGGTCCAGGGCATGGCAGCGGGAAAGCTGTTCCTATGTTTCCTCACAAGCTAGAAATCACTTCTTACAAGCGTGTTGCGCTTAACTGATAAATGAACCAGGAAGGATGGTGACCCGAGTATGCCGAATGAATTTAGAGTATGCGACGATTGCCAGGCTACCAATATAAAAACTCTTGTTCCACGGCTGCAAAAGCTTGATCCGGATGCGAGTATTGAAATCGCCTGCCAATCCTATTGCGGTCCCGGCAGAAAAAAGTCATTTGCATTTGTAAATAACCGGCCGGTTTCAGCTCCTACGGAAGATGAGCTAATAGAAAAGGTTGAGAAAAAAATAAAATAAGAACGGCAGCTATAAATAAGTCACCTTGAAGCACATGACGGGTGATTTTTACTTTTTTTACGAGAGCAATTGAACTGTTTTTAATTGTAAAATAAGGGTAAAAATATTTAATAACTTCTTAAAGAAAAACTACAGAGACCTCTGTTAAAAATTTGAGGGCAAGCCTATCGAAGATGCTGGAAAGCAAGCTATAATGGAAGCATACTAGTCTGTAAGAAAAGCACAAGCGCCCTGTTCAGCCCCGACAGAGTTGTGACGGCTTTTGGTCACAATACAGCATAAGACAAGCACTGACAGAAGGCGTTTTTTCCTTCCGAGGTGATTGGCTTATGACCAAGGTTGCGATGGCACTTGGTCCCAACATTCGAGGCCGACTAAGATCGCCACGTCCTCACAAAGCTGTCGTTTTGTTTCGTGCGATGCCTCGCTGCCGTAGCGTTCCTTGTCCTGTGGCGACGTCGGCACTAGCACGTCCTGTGCGTCGGGGCTTTATTTACTCTGTAAAAAAGTTACTGGGCGCTGTAGCTAGACATCATAGAAAAGCGCAAGCGCCCTGTTCAGCCCCGACAAGCATAAGACAAGCACTGACAGAAGGCGTTTTTTGCCTTCCGAAGTGATTGGCTTATGATCAGGGTTGTGACGGCCTTTGGTCACAACATTCGAGGGGCTGGGCGCTGAAGCTAGACATATGTACTTGTCAAAAAAGTTATACTTTCCTAATAGCAAAGAAAGCCTTAACGAAAAAGAGGGTAGTCCATGGCATATTCCGCTGAAAAACTTAAAGAAGAAAAAGTATTTAAAGATCCGGTCCATCGATATATTCATGTAAGGGACAGGGTTATTTGGGATTTAATAGGAACAAAGGAATTTCAGCGGCTTAGAAGGATTAAACAGCTTGGAACCACTTACTTAACCTTTCACGGCGCCGAGCATAGCCGCCTTAACCACTCGCTTGGTGTCTATGAAATCGTACGCCGCATTATCGATGATGTTTTTAAAGGACGGCCGGAATGGGATGAAGGGGAGCGGCTGTTATCACTTTGTGCGGCCCTGCTTCATGATTTAGGGCACGGTCCGTTCTCTCATTCATTTGAAAAAGTATTTGATCTGGATCACGAGCATTTCACCCGGGAAATTGTAGTCGGGAACACGGAGGTCAACACTGTACTGAAGCGGGTAGGTGAGGATTTTCCGAAGAAAGTGGCCGATGTGATAGCCAAAACATATCAGAATAAGCTGGTAGTCAGTTTAATTTCAAGCCAGATTGATGCTGACCGGATGGATTATCTTCAGCGTGATGCTTATTTTACCGGGGTCAGCTACGGTCATTTCGACATGGAACGAATCCTGCGTGTCATGAGGCCGCGAGAGGACCAAGTTGTGATTAAGCAGAGCGGGATGCATGCGGTAGAGGACTATATTATGAGCCGCTATCAAATGTATTGGCAGGTCTACTTTCATCCTGTAACAAGGAGTGCAGAGGTCATACTCACGAAAATTCTGCACCGTGCCAAGCACTTATATGAAACTGGCTATAAATTTCAGCAGGAACCGGTTCACTTTTACTCCATGCTGACAGGGAATATGTCGGTAAGCGAATATCTAAAGCTTGATGAAGCAATCATGTTCTATTATTTCCAAATCTGGGAGGAAGAAGAGGATGCGATTCTCCGGGATTTATGCAGACGTTTTGTAAACCGGAATCTATTTAAATATGTAGAGTTCCATCCATCCAATGATCAAATGAACAAGCTAATGGAGCTGAATAAGCTTTTTAGGAAAGCGGCCATTAATCCGGACTATTATCTGGTAGTAGATTCCTCCTCGGACTTGCCCTATGACTTTTACAGGCCAGGTGAAGAGGAAGAACGGCTGCCGATCCATCTGCTGAAAAAGGATGGGGATATCCGGGAATTGTCACGTGAATCGGAAATCGTTGATGCCATTTCCGGAAAAAGAAGAACTGACCATAAATTATACTTTCCGGAAGATTTGCTCTGGGATGATTCTGCAAAAAAGAATATAAAGAAACAGATAAGACGGTTGCTGGAATTGGAATAGGCCAAGGTGCATTACATACTGCAATTGATGCTGATGTGATGCTGATATGAAAAGGATAACCTGTTCAGCAAATACTGCTGTCTAGAGAAGGCCAGCCCCATATAGCTTAGAAGAAAGTCGATGTTGCATTTGCCGGCGCCGTTTTTAATATAGGTTGAGGAGTGACATGCCTTGTTTAAGGATCATGCTAAAATTATACATGCAATATTTTCAGCAGGGGAAATAGTCGGAAGGAAAAAGCTGCAGAAAATTATTTTTATTGCCAAGAAAATATCATTTCCGTTTCAGGAAAAATTTCAATTTCATTTTTATGGACCGTATTCTGAAGAGCTTACACTCCGGATTGAAGAGCTTTGCAACATGGGGTACCTGGATGAGGTTAAAGAAAAAAAGGCAGGCTACTGGCAGTACCGCTATTCGGTCACCGAATCAGGCAAGGAATTTCTGGGCCTGCATGAAATCAGCATGCCGGCGCTTGATGATTGTCTGATGGATATGAATCAGCAGTCTGCAAGGTTCCTTGAATTGGTTTCAACCGTACTGTATTTTGACAGCCTTCCCCCAGAAGAAGTTGCTGAAAAGGTCTTTACCTTAAAAAGCAAACAAAACTACACACTAGAAGAAATGGCTGATGCCTATGCTTATATTGACTCATTAAAGCAAAAGGGGCTGCTCCAGCAAGCTGCTGGGCGAGCGACAGTGTGAGAAATAAAGTTTTGGGGATCGGAGCTGGCGGTGTATTCATTACGAATCTTGAATAGATCCATAGCCAGTCGAAAAACAGATATACAAAAAGTATTGATAAAACCTTGTCACTTCCGAATAGCAGAAGAGTGACAAGGTTTTTTAATAAAAAAATGGAACTTCTTTAACAAGTAAAGATGTCTAGCTAGCGCCCAGTCCCGACGGACAGGACGTGTCTGCTTTAGCTGTTCTTCCTCTACCAGGGACGCTTGCCCTTTTATTTTTTACTGATCGCTCAATCGCTTTCCAGCGACTGCGTAATGGTTTTTAGGCATTTCTTCAATAAAAACAACTACTTTGTCCTGTGAAGCTCCTGTGGTTTCCACAACTGCTTCTGTTACTTTTTCAACCAGCGCTTTTTTCTGGTCCTCTGAACGGCCTTCAAGCATTTTTACAGTTACATAAGGCATGCTGTAAACCCTCCTTTCATATTTTATTTTAATAGTGTTTCATATGGCTAAACTAAACGCAAGATTGGTATCTTGATTTTTAACATCTATAATCATTTAATGTATACTGAGTGTAAGAAAAAGAATGGGGAGAAGCGGTTTGGAACAATTTTTAGCGTTTTCTTTGGAAGAACTGCCTTATGTCATCGTAACATTGCTGATTGCTTTTACAGTCCATGAGTTTTCGCATGCGTATGTCGCCTATAAATTTGGTGATCCAACTGCGAAGAATCAGGGAAGAATAACGTTAAATCCAATAAATCATCTTGATCCTGTCGGAACGATCCTGCTGCTGATTGCCGGATTTGGCTGGGCAAGGCCGGTCCCAGTCAATCGGTATCATTTTAAGAATCCGCGCCTCGCCGGTGTAGCGGTATCATTTGCAGGGCCTTTCAGCAATTTCCTGCTGGCTTGTCTCGGTTTTATTATCTGGTATGGCTTGGCGGCGGCAGGCATGGCTGGTCAGCTTCCTGACTTTATTCGCCAGTTTCTCGATATGTTTATCCAGCTGAATATCATCTTGTTTATTTTTAATCTGCTTCCTTTGCCAGCGCTGGATGGGTGGCGGATTCTACAGGATTTGGCTCCTTCCGATATTCGGGCCAAGATGACACAATATGAAGTTTACGGAGTATTAATCTTTTTAATTTTGATGATTACCCCGCTTGACCAATATACAATCCAGCCTTTATTCGGGGTTGTTCTCCCATTTATCCTTGGAGGGATGGCGGACTTCTTTTCAGCAATTTTTCTTTAACAATTCAAAAGTAAGGAGGCAATACAATGGATAATCAGCCGAAAAAAAAGATGGGCTTTAATATCGTAAAAAATGATCCGATGGCTGGTCATAAAGGGTATGGTGCCGGAGTGCTTACCCTTGATAATATTTCTCCTGTTATCATTGACGTTGAAGCAGGTGATGCTGTGGTCGATGTTGGCGCTATGCATGCAAGAAGCGCTGTGGAAAAGGGGATAAAGTTTCTTCCCGATAAAGACAAAGTGCCAAATGGAAAACCATATTGGCTCGTCTGGGTTACAATTGAAGCAACGGTGGATGGCCCGCTCTATGCCGGGGTGACAGCCTGTGAAATGACAGTGGACAGGGAAATTAGAAGAGGCTATAAATCCCTTCCTGAACATGTGAACAAGATGGATAAGTCATTAAAACGGCATATTATGGTAGATCATATGGACGAACGTTCAAAAAAGATCCTTGCAACATTCCTGCAGAACCATAACCGCGAAATCTGGGATCGGTCATCAGATAAATTAAAACAGGACCTGCAAGTGTCTTAATTACAAATAATTTTGTCAATTTCGAGAAAAATTTCGAATATTACATGAAATGGTCTTTAGAAATTTCATAAAATCAGGTAAACTTATTAACAGCGTGCAGACGCTGTACAACTAGGACAGGAAAAACCCCAGGACGTTATGCCCCGGGGTTTTTCCATTGCTTTAAGAACCATAATTCTCTTGTAATTGTGGATTTCGAAATTAGTTGGTCAATCTCTAGCTCCAGCGCCCAGCAACTTTTTTTTACGGAGTAAAATAAAGCCTCGACGCACAGGACAAGGAACGCTTCGGCAGCGACTCATCGCACGAAACAAAGCGACAGCTTTGTGAGGACGTGGCGATCTTAGTCGGCCTCGAATGTTGTGACCAAGTTGCGATCAAGTGCCATCGCAACCAAAGGCCATCACAACCCTGTGTTGCGATCAAGTTGCGATCAAAAGCCATCGCAACCAAGTGCCATCGCAACCTTGGTCATAAGCCAATCGCTTCGGAAGGAAAAAGAGCCTTCTGTCAGCGCTTGTCTTATGCTGTATCGTGGCCAAAAGCCGTCACAATTCTGTCGGGGCTAACCTGAGCGCTAGCCCTTTTATTTTTATTCAGAATCCCAAAATTCAAGGAATTTTTTATACCATGCTTTTTTCTCAGCTGGAGTTTTGCTATCGTTTTGAAATAACCCATCATGGATGTGAACTGTACAGTATTCGGTTGGTTCTGTCCCTTTTTCAAAATAGGTCGTACGGGCAACCGGGCAATCCTCCGTCGCGAGCAGACCGTTAGTTGGGTCGACTTTCACACCTCTTACGCCTTCAGTGGGCTTAAAGCCTTTTACCGGCTCTCCTTCAAGACTGTTCTCCATAAAGCGGGCCCAAATCTTTTTGGCATAGGTTTTATCTTCTGCAGCTTCAATCCTTTGAGAATGATCAAATCCGGCCCAGACACCGGCAACAAGCTGTGGCGTGTAACCGATCATCCAGCTATCTGAAGGAGTCGTGCCCGATTTCCCCGCATATGGGCGTGTAAGCTGCGGTAAAATTGCTGTTCCGGTTACGCTCGCATGGCCATTCAGCTTTTTATCAAAAATACCTGTCAGCATTTGTGTCATAACATAGGCTTTGTCAGCATCCAATAGCCGTTTCTTATGTGGTTCATGCTTGTAAATAACGTCGCCTTTATGGTTTACAACCTGTTTGATGAAGACAGGTTCTACTTCTTTTCCTCCGTTCGCAAGGATCCCATAAGCATTTACCATTTCAAGCATCCGGACCCCTGAGGTACCAAGTGCCAACGACGGCACGGCTGACAATTTCGAGGCAATGCCAAATTTCTTGGCTGTTTCTATTAAAGCATCTTCGCCAAGAAACATATGGGTTTTAACAGCGTAAACATTATCTGAAAGAGCGATAGCCTGAGCCAATGTAATATTTCCCTCCGCATACTGATGATTAAAATTATGCGGAGTGTAAGAAGACGCACCGTCATCAAAGGTAAAAGTTGTTTTTTCACTTCTTAAAGTGGTGGAAGGAGTAAATCCCTTTTCCAGTGCAGAGTAATACAGCAGCGGCTTGATTGTTGATCCAGGCTGTCGTACCGCTTGAATTGCCCGGTTAAAGGGGCTTTCCTTATAGTTTCTGCCGCCAACCAGAGCCTCAACCTCTCCGTTCTTTGGATTCATTGCAATAAGAGCGGCCTGTATCTCCGATCGATCCGACATAATGGAGTCAAAGGCTTCCTCTGCAGCTTTTTGTTTTTCTTTATTCAGGGTCGTATAGACCTTTAGCCCTCCGAGTTGAATCGTCCGCTCATCCAGTCCGAGTTCATTTTTCATTGCCTTTTGGACAGCGTCCTGGAAATAGGGCGCAGTTTTTTCTTCTGATGATGGATGCTTTCCCGTTAAAGTCAATTTTGTTAGTTTCGCTTCCTCAGCCTCAGCCGCAGTTATAAACTTCTGTTTTTCCATGGACTTCAATACAATGCTTTGCCGATTTTTTGCCCTGTCGAAATGCTCCAGCGGTGAATAGTTGGCAGGGCCTTTTGGAATTCCGGCAAGTATGCTGGCTTGCGCAAGAGTAAGCTCTTTGGCTGACTTGCCAAAATAATACTGGCTGGCAGCCTCGACACCATAGGCTCTATGCCCATAATAAATGGTATTTAAATAGCCTTCTAAAATTTCTTCCTTAGAATAATTCATTTCAAGGCGAAGAGTATAAAATGCTTCGGTAATTTTGCGCTGCCATGTTTTATCATGTCCGAGAAATAAATTCCGGGCATATTGCTGGGTGATCGTACTGGCTCCCTGGACCTTTGCCATAGCCCGGACATCGGCGATAACAGCACCGGCAATCCGCTTCATGTCAAAGCCGTAATGATTGTAAAAATGCTGGTCTTCTACGGCTATGGTTGCATCTATTAATTCTTTTGAAATATCGTCCAGCTTTACCCAATACCGTTTTTGTCCATTATCGCTTTCTCCGATTACATCTCCATTTTCGCTAAAAAAAATGGTTGATTGCGGAACAGCTAACGGCGGGGCACCTAAAATTTTGGCATAGGTGAACAGCGAAAAAGCTGCCAGTAAAAGCAAAATGGACATAAGGCCTGCAATAATTACTGCTGCCCGAATGTATTTTGCGGTTCGTTTAAAATTCTGTCCTGTAATCAATTCCACTAACTTCACCTTCTTCGACCATAGGTAATACTATTCAGTATGAAAAAAAACAGTGGTTTTTAAACATTGATATTAATAGAACAATTTTTTTCTTGCAATTTTGCTAGATTGCCTTATACTTTTCTCTAGCAAATGACTCGGCAATCACCGAGTTTTTTCTTGTGAATAAATATAATTTTTTTTAACTAAAACAAATGTCTAGCTGGAAGCCCCAGTATCGTTTTTCCTCCTGAAAATAAAAACCTCATGTGCTGTGGACTAAGTTGGATCACCACTTGTTGCTGCATTCCCCTGGGCTCTTGCGCTTTTCTTGGTTTTTAATTTTTTTGTTGGGGAACTTTAATAGTGACTGGATATAAAGTTAGGTTACCTGTATTTCTCCGGAAACTAGGGGACTTGCCTTGCTTCTTGAAAGCGATAACTTTGATAAATACAAAAAAGGAAGGAAGAGATACAATGGGAATTTGGTTTACTGAAAAACAGACAGAGAATTTTGGCATTACGATGAAGGTAAATCGTACTTTACATACAGAGCAAACAGACTTTCAAAAGCTTGATATGATTGAGACAGAAGAATGGGGCAATATGCTTCTTCTTGATGACATGGTCATGACATCGGTTAAAGATGAATTCGTATACCATGAAATGGTCGCACATATTCCATTGTTTACTCACCCGAATCCTGAAAATGTGCTGGTTGTAGGCGGAGGAGATGGAGGAGTTATCCGTGAAGTCCTGAAGCATCCAAGCGTAAAAAAAGCAACACTTGTAGATATTGATGGCAAGGTTATCGAGTATTCCAAGAAATACCTTCCTGAGATTGCAGGAATGTTAGACGATTCGCGTGTGGATGTTCAAGTAGATGACGGTTTCATGCATATCGCAAAGAGCGAAAACGAATACGATGTTATCATGGTTGATTCTACAGAGCCAGTCGGTCCTGCGGTGAACCTATTTACAAAGGGCTTCTACGCTGGAATCTCAAAAGCGCTTAAAGAAGACGGAATTTTCGTAGCTCAAACAGATAACCCTTGGTTTAAGGCTGACCTTATTACAGATGTACAAAGAGATGTTAAGGAAATCTTCCCGATTACGCGTCTATACGTTGCGAACATTCCTACTTACCCAAGCGGATTGTGGACATTCACAATCGGTTCTAAAAAACATGACCCTCTTAACGTAAGCGAAGAGCGTTTCCATGAAATCGAAACAAAGTATTACACAAAAGAACTTCATAAAGCCGCGTTTGTATTGCCGAAGTTCGTCCAGGATTTGATTAAATAATTAATATTGTTTAGCACCTTGCCTTTGTGACAGCACAAGGAACTTTACGCCAGCGATACATCGAACGAAACAAAGCGTTTAGCTTTGGGAGGATGTGCTGGCGTCGGCATTTGGCACAGGACGGAGGTTGAAATGGCCTTAAATTTCAACCCTGCCAGTTTTTAGTCGACGTTCCTTTTGTCTGGCGGCAAGGTTTTCTCATGGTTCATGAAATTTTTTAAAAGAAAGAGGGATTCTCCATGCGTTTCGATGAAGCATACTCAGGAAATGTTTTTATAAAAAGCCACCCAAACTTTGAAGAATCAGAAGCTGTTATTTATGGAATGCCGATGGATTGGACAGTAAGCTACCGCCCAGGCTCACGTTTCGGCCCGGCAAGGATTCGTGAGGTTTCAATAGGTTTGGAGGAGTACAGCGCGTATTTAAACCGCGAGCTTGAAGAAGTTAAGTATTTCGATGCTGGAGATATCCCGCTGCCATTTGGGAATCCACAGCGCAGCCTTGATATAATCGAAGACTTTATCCATAAGCTGCTTGCTGAAGATAAGTTTCCGCTTGGAATGGGCGGAGAGCATTTGGTTTCCTGGCCGGTTATGAAGGCCGTTGCGAAGAAATATCCTGATTTGGCCATTATTCATATGGACGCTCACACAGACCTTCGTGAGGAATATGAAGGGGAGCCGCTTTCCCATTCAACTCCAATCCGTAAAATTGCCGAGCACATTGGACCAAAGAATGTTTATTCATTTGGAATCCGGTCAGGAATGAAGGAAGAATTTCAATGGGCAAAGGAAAATGGAATGCACATCTCCAAATTTGAAGTGCTTGAGCCATTAAAGGAAATTCTGCCAACCTTAGCGGGCCGTCCAGTTTATGTAACAATTGATATTGATGTTCTTGATCCGGCGCACGCTCCTGGAACAGGTACTGTCGATGCAGGCGGCATCACTTCAAAAGAGTTATTGGCTTCGATTCATGCCATTGCTCAATCAGACATCAATGTGGTGGGCTGTGACTTGGTAGAGGTTGCCCCGATTTATGACATATCAGAACAAACAGCAAATACAGCCAGCAAGCTTATCCGTGAAATGATTCTTGGCTGGGTTCAAAAACGAAAATAATAAGATTGCAGTCCGGATGATCTCCGGGCTGTTTTTCTTAAAGATAGATAAAGCTTTTTCAACAGTTACAGATGTCTAGCTCCAGCGTCCGGCAACTTTTTTTGCAGGAAAATAAAGTCCTGACGCCAAGATGTGCTAGTGCCGACGTAGCCACAGGACGTGGCGGCCTTAGCGGTTCTTCCTCTGTGAGAAAGTGCTGACGCCGGCGTTCCTCTTTCAGGGCGCTTGCGCTTTTCGAATGAGGATAGGTTGAAACTTATGGAAAGAATAATTATACTTATTAAGTTATAAGGCATAAATTAAGGGAGCGGTCAAGATGTCGCTTAATGGTACAGACAGGAAAAGTGTCGCCATTACACTTAAAACAACCATACATAACGGCGGAGAAACCCAGACATATGAACTGGTCTTATCCGGCACGCAAATGTTTAAGAGTTCAGCTTTATATTTGCAATTTGAAGAAGCCAGTGAAAACGGTACTATCAAAACTACTATAAAATATACCAAAGAAGAGGCGCTGCTGATGAGAAGCGGTGCAGTCAAAATGCGGCAGGTGTTCCGGCCAGGCGAGCTGACAAACGGGCACTATCAAAGCATCTATGGAACCTTGCCGATGATAACCACAACTCATGAAATGGCACATAAAATAAGCCAGGACAATTCGGAAGAAATTATTTTTCGTTATAACCTCGAAATGAACGGAGACAGTCTTGGTCTTTATAAAATGTCGATAAAATACAGGGAGGTAGCATAAACGATGAACATTGTTGCTCAGGTTCAAGACAAGCTGAAACAGGAAATTAAAGCTGCGGTGCAAAAAGGAGGGCTGGCGGCTGAAGACCAGATTCCAAATGTAGTGCTGGAAATTCCAAAAGAAAAAGCTCACGGGGATTACTCTTCCAATATGGCCATGCAGCTGGCAAGGGTAGCAAAAAAAGCGCCGCGCATGATTGCCGAAGCCATCATTGAAAACTTTGACCGTTCAAAGGCATCCATTGAAAAAATAGAAATTGCAGGACCTGGGTTTATTAATTTTTATATGGACAACAGCTATCTTACTGAGCTAGTCCCGGCTATTTTAGCAGCGGGTGAGCGTTATGGGGAAAGCGATTTTGGCAAGGGAGAAAAAATCCAGGTAGAGTTTGTTTCTGCTAACCCTACAGGAGATCTGCACCTTGGACATGCCCGCGGTGCTGCAGTAGGCGATTCCCTATGCAATGTGCTTGCTAAAGCAGGCTATGATGTGTCTCGTGAATATTACATTAACGATGCTGGAAATCAGATTAATAATCTTGCTGCTTCCGTTGAAGCGCGTTATTTCCAGGCGCTAGGATTCGATAAGGAAATGCCGGAGGATGGATACCATGGCGCAGACATCGTTGGAATCGGTCAAGATCTGGCTAAAGAATACGGTGATAAGTTTGTTAATGAACCTGAGGAAAAAAGGTTTGAGTTTTTCCGCGAGTACGGCTTAAAGTATGAAATGGAAAAGCTGAAAAATGACCTGGAAAACTTCCGCGTCGGTTTTGATGTGTGGTATTCAGAAACCTCATTGTACAAGAACGGCAAGATTGATGAAGCACTTTCTGCTTTAAAAGAAAGAGGACATATTTATGAACAGGATGGCGCTACCTGGTTCCGGTCTACAGAGCTCGGAGACGATAAGGACCGCGTTTTAATCAAGCAGGATGGGTCTTATACGTATTTGCTTCCTGATATCGCTTACCACCGCGACAAGCTTCAACGTGGTTTTGAAACGCTGATCAATATTTGGGGTGCTGACCACCATGGCTATATCCCAAGGATGAAAGCTGCCATTGAAGCATTGGGCTATGACCGTGAGAAGTTGGAAGTAGAAATCATCCAGCTTGTTCACCTGTATAAAGACGGCGAGAAAATGAAGATGAGCAAGCGTACTGGAAAAGCGGTGACGATGCGCGATTTGATTGAGGAGGTAGGCCTTGATGCCGTACGCTACTTCTTTGCTATGAGAAGTGCTGATACCCATATGGATTTCGATTTGGATCTTGCGGTTTCTCAATCCAATGAAAACCCGGTATATTACGCCCAATATGCACATGCCCGTATTTCCAGTATCCTTCGCCAGGGAGACGAGCAGGAAGTCAGCTATGAGGGAGAAGCTGACTATTCGCTCATCTCGTCTGAGAAGGAAATTGAGCTGCTAAAGCGTCTGGGCGAATTCCCGCAAGCGATTGCAGAAGCAGCAGAAAAGCGCATGCCCCACCGCATTGCGAACTATATCTTTGACCTTGCATCTGCTTTCCACAGCTTTTACAATGCTGATAAAGTATTGGATGCAGAGCATATTGAAAGAAGCAAAGCACGTTTATCATTGGTAAAATCCGTTCAGATTACGCTAAAGAACGCTTTAAGCATAATTGGAGTTTCTGCTCCAGAGAAGATGTAATAAAGATAAAGAGACCGGTATGGCTTGTGGGCCATACCGGTCTCTTTCATAGCGGGCTCGGTTGCTCGAGTTCGTAATTTGACGTTATCGATATAATTTTTAATAGTTTTTTTAAAAAAATACTAACTCTTATAACGAAAATCAGAGTTGTCCAAGCCATTGGAATTTTATCGTCAAGATTTAATCTGTTTAGAGCAATTATATCGTTTATCGTCAATTTTTCAGGCGCATTAATTAACTTTTTGCTTTATATCGGTTAGCGATATATGTATGTGTCGCTATGAAAGGGTCAAAAAAGCGTCCGTTAAAGCCAGCAGGGGATTATATCGCCGACTTCGCTGATTTTATCGGCAACTTTTGATTTTTATCGGCGACTAAGGCAATTTTATCGGCGACTTTGCAAATATATCGATTTCTCTACATAATTCGACACAGATGGAGGTCATAAAGAGTATTAATCCGAATCCATTACATTAACTCTGTCGATTATATTCCATGAGAACAGAATGTAATTCCTGAAAACGCTGGCTAATTCCGTGGAAAATGATTTATTCCGTGGAACTGTTCATTCATTCCGAGAAAAGTAATTTTTTTCCGTAAAAATGGGCATGAATTCATTAAAAACGAACAATAATCCCGTGAATGATTCTTTAGAAAAACCAGCAATGAATTCCATGAACGATATTTTTTTGGAAAAACCAGCAGTGAATTCCGTGAACATTTTGTATCTGAAATCAAGGAATGATTCTGTACCGGAGAACCAGCATAAATCCCATGAACAACCTCACTCGGTTTAACCCAGCAAGCATCTTCCCTGAAAATTTCCGTAAAAATAGAATGTAAACTTAATCCGTCTCACAACAATGAATTCCCGCCCCACAATCCTGTGAGGCCGGCCTCACCCTATAATCCGCAAGCTTTTCGGTGGGTTTTCAGCGCCACTCCACGGTCCCGCCATTCAACCGTTTCACCCCACGGATTTTTGCCACGTCTTCAATCAGCTTTAGCATAGCTTTGTCCTTTGATTTGGCTTCGACCATGAAATCGGCATCCAGCTGCAGTTCTTTCATTAGCCGCAGCAGTGGCATGATAAAATCCAAATCGACCAAGTCCGCGTGAGAGCGGTATTCTTTTTCTGATTTAGGAGAGGATATGTGGATTTTGAGAGGTATTCCTGTATGTGCCCAGGTTAACGCAATCTCCGGCAGCAACAGCTCTAACGGAACTGTCCCTGGATTGGCCATATGGTGATGGTAATCAAATGCCAACGGGACTGTCTCGGACTGGCAGACACGCAGAGTTTCTTCTGTTGTATAGGTTTTATCATCATTTTCAAGGGTCATTTTCCGTTTGATATGCTCAGGAAGCTGTTTTATATTTTCACCAAACCGGCCAAGTGCACCCTGTTTATCACCGTAGGCGCCACCGATATGAATATTCATGTAGGAATGGCCGTGTATCCCCATGGCTTCAAACATCCGGTAATGATATTCCAAATCTCTCACAGCATTCGCGGTGATATGCGGCTTATCACTCGTAAACAATGTAAACTGATTTGGGTGGAAGCTAACCCGCATATTATGCCGCTTAATCCAGTCCCCGATTTCCTGCCATTCTTCCTTAAAGGGAGTGACAAAATCCCATAGCAGCTCGGGATGGGTGGCTAAAGGCACGATGGAGCTGGATAGGCGATATACAGATATTTCATGTGCCGCATTATAGTATAGGGTCCGCAGTGTATTGTTCAGATTTTGGCGGGTTATCTCCAGGACTTTTGTAAATCCTTGTTTGCTGCCCAGCTCCTGAAATCGTTTAAACGTAACTGTCCTGGCAGGGGAAGACTCCCATAATGAAGTTGCTGTGGAAACATAGCCAAACCGGATTATCATAGCATCCTCCTTTTAATTATAAAAAGTTGGAAATCAAGCGGGCACAGGTTTCCTTTAACTTAAGGCTAAAACCCGGTTTGTCCAACAGTTTTTTTGAAACCGGGAAGGAACTTCGAATATCCTTATCGAGTTCCTTCTTCAGGGCATCAATGCAGCTTGGGTCATATACGTAGCAATTCATTTCATGATTAAGGAAGAGGCTTCTCTTATCAAAATTAGCCGTTCCGATATCACAAACCTTATCATCAATCAAAATGATTTTCGAGTGATAGAAGCCATGCTGGAACTGGAGGATGTTAGCCCCTTGTTTAAGCAGCCTGCGAAAGTACTGATAGGATGCTTCCCGAACTAGTGAGTGATCGGCTGTCTGCGGTACGATAATCGTTATCTCCACGTTTCTCGCCAGTGCACCCAGAAGCTCGGTCATGAGCCTTTCGCTAGGGATGAAGTAGGGGGTTCCGATTACGATTTTTTTTTCAGCCATTCTTAAAAGCTTTTGATAATTTTCCTCCAGCCCAATTCCCTCGGTAGAGAAAAATTGATGCCGGCATTTTCCTCTGGATTCATCAGGCCATTGATAGTTGGGGTCAGTCTGTAAATCCTCCCCAGTAGCATTCTGCCAATCCTGGAGAAATTCAGCCTGTAAATCTGTAACACCTTCGCCTGTCATTTTTAAGTGATAATCACGCCATGGACTTAATTTTGGATCCCCGCCAATATACTCATCGCCAATATTGAAGCCGCCGAGATAACCCACCCGGCCATCAATCACACAAATTTTTTTATGATTCCTCACCTGGAGTGAATAAAAGAGATAGGGGAGCCTTGGAACCTGACAAAATGAAAAATGGACTCCAGCCTCTTTTAATTCCCTGATTATAGTGGGGTTGAGGCGGTTGCTTCCTACCCAATCAAGCAAAAGCCTGACCTCAACTCCTTCTTTTGCTTTGGACTTTAATAATGAAAAAAAATGATGGCCTATTGAATCCTCTCGTACGATATAACAAATCAAATGAACATGCTGCTTAGCACGGAGGATTTCCTCGAATAAATCAGAAAATAGCATTTTCCCTTCAGTAAAAAAACTTAAGTCAGCATATCTAATCGGATAATCTTTCTTTTCATATTTCTGCTTATGCAGCTTCTTTCCTCGTAAAAAATCTATGCGCAGCCAAAGAGCGGCTAATAAAAATGCCAATAGTAGTATAAAAACAATTGTCATTCAACCCGCTCCTTAGTCTATAATGATAGTAATAGCGTATCTCAAAAATGGCTGCTTCATCCATGTTAAACAAATCTGCGAGAAGTAATTCTGAAGAAAAAACTGTTGACTGAATGCTCATTCATTTTTATAATAAGAATAATAATTACATATGTCAGAAAAATTGAATAGTTTATAATTTTTTAAATTAATTAAAAGCCGGGAAAGGAGCAGGAAATTATGAATCCATTATTGTGGATTAATCTTATTGCGTTTTTGATTGTAACCGCTTACGCTGCGAGCTTGTTTGTCTATTTGATCAGGACAAGAATGGAATATATTAAGCTCGGCAAAAAAGCCGAGTTTGATAACCGTGTCAAGGAAAGGCTTGACAAGGTTTGGGTCAATGTCTTTGGCCAGAAAAAGCTGCTGAAGGATAAGAAGAGCGGGGCGATCCACGTCATGTTTTTCTATGGATTTATCCTTGTCCAGCTTGGGGCTATCGATTTTATCATTAAAGGGATTAAACCGGGTGCGCATCTGCCGCTTGGACCTTTATATCCTGCTTTTACCTTTTTCCAGGAAATAGTAACACTGGTCATCCTTGTGGCGGTTGTCTGGGCTTTCTACCGCCGCTATGTTGAAAAGCTGGTCCGTCTTAAGCGCGGCTTTAAATCAGGGATCGTATTGCTTCTGATCGGCGGATTAATGCTTTCAGTGCTTTTAGGAAATGGAGCGAGCATGGTCTGGCACGATCATGCAGGAGTATGGTCAGAGCCAGTTGCCTCCAGCATTGCTGCAGCATTGGGCTGGATGGGCACAACAGCAGCCATCGTTGTTTTTTATATTGCATGGTGGATACACCTGCTGTTCCTGCTTACTTTCCTGGTATATATTCCGCAATCTAAGCATGCCCACTTAATCGCCGGGCCAGCAAATGTATATTTTAGCCGCCTTGATAACCCGGGCAAACTCAAAAAGATCGATTTCGAAGATGAATCTCAGGAATCCTTTGGGGCCGGCAAAATTGAAGATTTCAACCAATACCAGTTAATTGACCTGTATGCATGCGTGGAGTGCGGACGCTGTACAAATATGTGTCCAGCCACAGGTACAGGGAAAATGCTTTCACCTATGGATATTATTTTGAAAATGCGTGATCATCTTACGAACAAGGGTGCAGCCATTACGACAAAGCAGCCATGGGTTCCGACATTTGTTTTTTCCAATACAAAAGGAAACCAGCTGGCACTTGCAGGAGCTTCCCAAGGGGCTCAGGAATCAGCTGCCGCTTTGGATTATAGTCCAAGCCTTATTGGCGAGGTTATTACAGAAGAAGAACTGTGGGCTTGTACGACGTGCCGGAACTGTGAAGATCAGTGTCCAGTAATGAATGAACACGTGGATAAAATTATTGATATGCGCCGTTACCTTGTACTGACGGAAGGGAAAATGGATGCAGATGCACAGCGGGCGATGCAGAATATTGAACGTCAGGGCAATCCGTGGGGACTTAACCGTAAGGAAAGAGAAAACTGGCGTGAAATCAGGGATGATGTGCATGTTCCGACAGTAAAAGAGGTTAGTAAAGCTGGCGAGGAATTTGAATACTTATTCTGGGTTGGTTCTATGGGATCTTATGACAATCGCAGCCAAAAGATTGCTCTATCCTTTGCCAAGTTGATGAATGAGGCCGGCGTTAAGTTCGCAATTTTGGGCAATAAGGAAAAGAACTCCGGTGATACACCGCGCCGTTTAGGTAATGAGTTTATTTTCCAGGAGCTTGCAACTAAGAACATTGAAGAGTTTGAAAAAAATGAAGTGAAGAAGATCGTCACAATCGACCCTCACGCTTACAACATATTTAAAAATGAGTATCCTGATTTCGGCTTGCAGGCTGAGGTATATCACCATACAGAGTTGCTTGCCAAACTAGTAAAGGAAGGAAAGCTTGTTCCACAACATGCGGTTAACGAAACGATTACCTTCCATGACTCGTGCTACCTGGGCCGATACAACGAAGTGTACGATGCACCTCGTGATATCCTAAAAGCAATCCCAGGAGTAAAGCTTGTTGAAATGGAACGCAACCGTGAAACAGGAATGTGCTGTGGAGCCGGCGGCGGATTAATGTGGATGGAAGAAGAAACAGGACACCGCATTAATGTGGCCCGCACTGAACAGGCTCTTGATGTGAATCCTTCTGTCATTAGCTCAGGCTGCCCGTACTGTCTAACAATGATCACAGACGGCACAAAAGCTAAAGAAGTAGAAGAAGATGTTAAAACATATGATGTAGCCGAGCTTTTGGAGAAATCCATTATCGGTGAAAAAGAAGCGTTAGTTTCCTAAACCGTTTAATAAAATTACAACAATGCCTGCACCTGCACTTGAAGGAGATTATAAGGATGCAGGCATTTCTTTAACTAAACTATTAAAAAAATGACAATTCAAAAATACTTTTGGAATGTAATCACAAATTATTTAATATTTTCATAAAAGTTGGTACTATAGAAGAGTGAATAAAGCGCTTACATTTATTTAGTTAATTTTAGCAGGGAATTTTCAGCTCGGACTAAATCCGGGCTTTTGTCCCGAGCTGGGGTGAACGAGCGTTCAGTCAGTTAAAATATTAATAAAGAAATAAAAAAGAAAAGAGGAGGAGAATTATGGCGAAAACAGTTATTGTCAGTGGCGTAAGAACACCTTTTGGAAAGTTTGGAGGGGGTTTGAGCAGCTTAACAGCTTCGCAGCTGGGAGGTATCGCTATTAAGGAAGCGCTTAACCGTGCGGGAATAGAGCCAAATCAGGTGGATGAAGTAATTATGGGCAATGTGCTTCAGGCTGGACAAGGGCAAATTCCTTCAAGGCAGGCATCAAGGCACGCGGGCATCCCTTGGGAAGTAAAGACGGAGACGATCAACAAAGTTTGTGCTTCCGGACTTCGCAGTGTTACCTTGGCTGATCAGATCATTCGTTCTGGAGATGAAGAAGTTATTGTAGCCGGGGGGATGGAATCAATGAGCAACGCCCCTTATTTTGTCCCTAAAGCAAGATGGGGTCTACGTATGGGCGATGCTCCGATGAAGGACTTAATGATCCATGATGGGTTGAGCTGCAGTTTCACAGGCGTCCATATGGGAACTTATGGCAACAGTACAGCAACTGATCTTGAGCTTTCGCGTGAAGAACAGGATGAGTGGGCCTTCCGCAGTCATCAAAAAGCCATTGAAGCCATTGAAGCGGGAGTGCTGGCGGAGGAAATTGTACCTGTAACTGTTCCAGTCCGAAAAGGAGAGCCGGTTACGGTTGCAAATGATGAAGCACCGAGAAAAGATACCTCTATTGAAAAGCTTGCTAAATTGGGGGCAGCCTTCAATAACGAAGGGACCATTACAGCGGGAAATGCACCAGGAGTTAATGACGGAGCAGGAGCACTTGTCCTAATGAGTGAAGAACGCGCTCAAAAGGAAGGAAAAACTCCATTTGCCTTTATTCTTGGACACGCAGAAGTTGCTGTGGAAGCAAAAGACTTTCCAAAAACACCGGGATTAGTAATTAATGAAATTTTAAAAAAGACTGGAAAATCGCTTGAAGAAATAGATTTATTTGAAATCAACGAAGCCTTTGCCGCTGTAGCTCTTGCCAGCAGCAGGATTGCGAATGTGGACCCGGAAAAAGTCAATGTAAACGGCGGTGCTGTAGCAATTGGGCATCCAATCGGTGCGAGCGGGGCAAGGATTATTGTCACTCTTATGCATGAGCTAAAGCGCCGTGGCGGAGGTTTAGGAATTGCAGCCATCTGCAGCGGTGGCGGACAGGGTGATGCTATCCTGATAGAAGTGCCTAAACAAGCATAATCTTAGCTAAATTCGATGTGCGGGTGTGCGAGAATTAGATTCAGTCATTTATTAAAGACTTAGTGGAAACTTATTACAAGTACAGATATCTAGCTGCAGCGCCCAGCAACTTTTTTCCCGCAGGAAAATAAAGCCTGACGCACACGATGTGCTAATGCCGGCGTTGCCGCAGGACAAGGAATGCTGCGGCAGTGATACATCGCACGAACATAGCGACAGCTTTGCGAGGACGTGGCGAACTGAGCTTTACTTCGTTACTGGGCGCTTGCGCTTTTCGAATAGGAGTGTACCAATGGATATTAAAAAAGTAATGGTCATCGGTGCTGGACAGATGGGCTCTGGAATTGCGCAGGTTTGTGCAATGAGCGGCTATAATGTCGTCCTTCATGATCTTAAACAAGAGTTTGTCGACCGGGGAATGGGAATTATTAATAAAAACTTGTCCCGTCAGGTGGAAAAAGAAAAAATGAGTGAAGACAATAAAAACAGCATATTAGGGAGAATTAATCCTTCTACGGAACTGAATAATGCAGCTGACGCAGACCTGGTAATCGAAGCAGCCGTGGAAAATATGGAGATCAAGACTAAGCTGTTTGCACAGCTGGATGAAATTGCTCCTGAACATGCCATATTAGCATCCAATACATCTTCCCTTCCTATTACAGAAATAGCTGCAGCGACAAAGAGACCGGAAAAAGTAATCGGCATGCATTTTATGAATCCGGTACCTGTTATGAAGCTGGTGGAAATCATTCGCGGGCTGGCAACAGCCAATGAAGTGTATACCGCTATTGAAGATATGTCCAAATCGTTGAATAAGGTTCCAGTTGAAGTGAATGATTTCCCTGGCTTTGTTTCTAATCGGATTTTAATGCCGATGATCAATGAAGCCGTTTACACGCTATATGAAGGAGTGGCATCCAAGGAAGCAATTGATGAAGTGATGAAGCTCGGGATGAACCATCCGATGGGACCGCTGACTCTTGCTGATTTTATCGGGCTGGACACATGCCTGTATATCATGGAAACCTTGCATGAGGGATTTGGCGATGACAAATACCGTCCATGTCCGCTGCTAAGAAAGTATGTAAAAGCTGGCTGGCTTGGAAAGAAATCCGGCCGCGGCTTTTATGAATACAGCTAATAAGTTGCCACACACGGTGGTAACAAAAGGTGTCAGGGTATAGTGACGCCTAAAGGTGCTCACGGCATGGTGAATGAAAAGGGTCTTCAAGTGTTTTGGTGAAAGAAAAAGTGGTCTCCGCTCAAGGTGATACAAAAGTAGTCCTCAATTGAGGTCGCAAAGAAAGATTGAAAGGCAATCGCTGGCATCAAAAAGGTCACGGCTTTTGACATTACAAAGCTTGTTGGCATCATGGAGGCATAATCTATGAATCTAAGATTTAATGAAGAGCAAAATATGATGCGAAAAATGGTGCGCGATTTTGCACAAAGTGAGATTGCCCCTTTTTTTGAGCAAATGGAGGCGGGAGTATTCCCAAGACCGATTCTTAAAAAGATGGGTGAACTTGGACTTATGGGAATTCCGGTTCCTGAACAGTATGGCGGCTCAGAAATGGATTATCTATCTTATATCATTGCTATTCATGAGATATCGAAGGTCAGCCCTACAGTCGGTGTTATCCTTTCTGTTCATACATCGGTCGGAACCAATCCGATTCTCAATTTCGGAAACGAGGAACAAAAACAAAAATATGTACCAAAGCTTGCTTCTGGTGATTATTTAGGCGCTTTTTGCCTGACCGAGGCCAGTGCCGGTTCTGACGCCGGAAGCCTTAAGTCCAGGGCTGTTAAAGAAGGTGATTTTTACCGGATTAATGGCTCAAAGATGTTCATTACAAACGGGGGCGAAGCAGATGTATACATTGTATTTGCTTCGACACATCCGGAAGCTGGCAGTAAAGGTGTTTCTGCTTTTATCGTTGAAAAGGGAACTCCTGGACTGTTGTTTGGTAAGGATGAGCATAAAATGGGGCTGCTCGGATCAAGGACGATCGAGCTTACCTTTGAAGATATGATGGTACCGGCTGCAAACCTATTAGGCAAGGAAGGGGACGGCTTTAAGGTCGCCCTCGCTAACCTGGATGCCGGCAGGATTGGCATTGCGGCTCAATCACTCGGGATCGCTGAAGGTGCCTATGAGCATGCAGTCCAATATGCGAAGAATCGTAAGCAATTTGGAAAACCGATTGCAGTCCAGCAGGGAATAGGCTTTAAGCTTGCCGATATGGCTACTGCAATTGAAGCTTCAAGGTTATTAGTCTATCAAGCTGCCTACTTGCGTTCACAAGGAATTAATTGTAAAAAAGAGGCCTCGATGGCTAAGTTATTTGCCTCCAGGACAGCGGTTGAGGTTTCAATTGAGGCGGTCCAGGTTTTCGGCGGCTATGGATATACGAAAGAATATCCGGTGGAACGGTATTTCCGTGATGCTAAGGTAACCGAAATCTATGAAGGTACAAGTGAGATACAAAGAATCGTGATAAGTAAACAGCTTTAGCGGAAACGGAGGATTCTACATGCAATTTAAATTATCAGAAGAGCATGAAATGATCAGGAAGATGGTTCGTGATTTTGCGAGGAATGAAGTGGCTCCAACAGCAGCCGAAAGGGATGAAGAAGAAAGATTCGACCGCGAAATCTTTGATAAAATGGCTGAACTTGGCCTGACAGGTATTCCCTGGCCTGAGGAGTACGGCGGAATTGGCAGTGACTATCTGGCCTATTGTATCGCAATTGAAGAGCTTTCCCGCGTCTGCGCTTCTACAGGGGTAACTCTATCGGCACATACGTCTCTTGCAGGCTGGCCGATCTATAAGTTTGGATCAGAGGAGCAAAAGCAAAAATATCTTCGCCCAATGGCAGAGGGAAAAACAATTGGTGCCTACGGTCTTACAGAACCGGGTTCAGGATCAGACGCCGGCGGAATGAGGACAACAGCTAAGCTGGATGGCGACCACTATATTCTTAATGGCTCCAAAATTTTTATTACAAATGGCGGAATTGCCGACACATATGTAGTGTTTGCTTTGACTGATCCTTCCTCTAAACAAAAGGGAACCAGCGCGTTCATTATCGAAAAAGATTTCCCTGGCTTTGGTGTAGGTAAAAAAGAGAAAAAACTGGGGATCCGGTCTTCACCTACAACTGAAATCATTTTTGAAGATTGCAGGGTTCCGAAAGAAAATCTTTTAGGCAGTGAGGGAGAAGGCTTTAAGATTGCTATGATGACTCTTGATGGCGGCCGGAACGGGATTGCGGCACAAGCGGTCGGAATTGCACAGGGAGCCTTGGATGCTGCGGTTGAGTATGCAAAGGAACGGGTTCAGTTCGGAAAACCGATTGCTTCACAGCAGGGAATCTCTTTCAAGCTTGCCGACATGGCAACAAGTGTGGAAGCATCAAGGCTGTTGACATATCAGGCTGCCTGGCTGGAATCTGAAGGACTCCCATACGGAAAAGAGTCAGCTATGTCAAAGCTTTTTGCAGGAGACACTGCGATGAAGGTGACAACAGAGGCTGTCCAAGTATTTGGCGGATATGGATATACAAAGGATTATCCAGTTGAGCGGTTTATGCGTGATGCGAAAATTACACAAATCTACGAAGGAACCCAGGAGATCCAGCGACTTGTAATTTCAAGAATGATCACAAAGGATTAATTGCGGAATCCTTTGCAGGCTTTATTAAGTAAGTATAACTGTTTTAACAATTATAGATGTCTAGCTACAGCGCCCAGCAGCTTTTTTTTCGCAGGAAAAAAAGCCCCGACGCACAGGACAAGGAACGCTTCGGCAGCGACGCATCGCACGAAACCAAAGCGGCAGCTTTGTGAGGACGTGCTAGTGCCGGTGTTGCCAAAGAAGGTGGCAGTTTTAGCTGTTCTTCCTTAGCCAGGGCGATTGCGCTTTTCTTAAAAGGCGGTGACGTATGAAAAAAAGAGAGGTACACGCATCTGTAAAAGATGAACGGCTTGTTAAAAAGAGACGGAATCAAATGATTAAGGGTGCTGTCACACTTTTTATAGAAAAAGGCTTCCATCGTACGACCACCCGGGAAATCGCTAAAGCAGCGGGCTTCAGCATCGGTACGCTCTATGAATACATCCGTACAAAGGAAGACGTCCTGTATCTCGTGTGTGACAGTATTTATGACGAAGTAAAGGATCGGCTCGAAAAGGATATTCCCTCGCAGGAAGGGACACTGGAAAGCCTGAAGCTGGCGGTTGCCTATTACTTCAAAGTAATGGACGAAATGCAGGATGAGGTATTAGTCATGTATCAGGAGCTAAAATCCTTAACAAAGGATGCATTGCCATATGTATTGAAGAAAGAGCTCGAAATGGTATCCATGTTTGAGCATTTGATTAGCCGTTGTGTTAATAATGGAGAATTAAATTTATCTGAACCTTACATCCGGCTGGCTGCACATAACATTGTTGTCCAAGGACAGATGTGGGGCTTCCGCAGATGGTCATTGCAAAAGATATACAGTCTTGAGGAATTTATTGATCTGCAGACTGAATTATTGATTAAAGGGCTTGCGATAAAGACAGTCAGCACGGCTACTATGGAATAGGGGGCGCAGAAATGAGTACGACCCAGGTTTATAAACCAAAAAACCATATTCGTTTTGTTACAGCATCAAGCCTTTTTGATGGTCATGATGCGTCCATTAATATAATGAGACGCATTATGCAGTCAAGCGGGGCTGAAGTTATCCACCTAGGGCATAACCGATCCGTAGAAGAAGTTGTCAATGCAGCGATTCAGGAGGATGTACAGGGAATTGCCATTTCTTCTTATCAGGGTGGTCATATGGAGTACTTTAAATATATGTACGACCTTCTGAAGGAAAGGGGGGCCTCCCACATCCGCATTTACGGCGGGGGTGGAGGGGTCATTATTCCCCGCGAAATAAAAGAGCTCCATGAGTACGGAATTGCCCGCATTTTTTCACCGGAGGACGGCAGGGTTAATGGCCTTCAGGGAATGATAGACCTGATGATAAAGGAATGTGATTTTTCGACAGTCCAGCCGACGCTTCAGGAAAAGCTGGATGACCTTAAGGGGGGCAAGACGGGGGTTATAGCCCAATTCATAACTTTTGCTGAAAACCGGCTAGATTCCTCATCAGAGACTGCTGCCGCAGTAGAAACGCTCCTTAAACAAATTAAAACCCAGGAAAAAAAGGTGCCAGTTATCGGAATTACCGGAACTGGAGGTGCAGGAAAAAGCTCGCTGACAGATGAACTGATCCGCCGGTTCCTTAATGAAATACCGGACAAAAAGCTGGCTGTACTTTCTGTTGACCCGACCAAACAAAAGACCGGTGGCGCTCTGCTTGGTGACCGCATCCGGATGAATGCGATTTTCAATAATCGGGTTTATATGAGAAGCCTGGCAACAAGGCTGTCAAAAAGTGAACTGTCACTGGCAATAAAGGATGCTATTTCAGTTGTAAAAGCAGCAGATTTTGACTTAATTATTGTGGAAACAAGCGGAATCGGCCAGGGGGATGCCGAGATTACCGAAATATGTGATATCAGCCTGTATGTCATGACAAGTGAATTCGGTGCTCCTTCCCAGCTTGAAAAAATAGATATGATTGATTTTGCCGACCTGATCGTTATTAACAAATTCGAACGTAAAGGTTCCGAGGATGCCAAACGCCAGGTTCAAAAACAATACCAGCGTTCCCATATGATGTTCGACCGCGATTCCTCTGAAATGCCTGTATACGGAACGATTGCCTCTCAATTTAATGACCCGGGAACCAATGCTTTATTTGCTGCCTTGGTTGAAAAAATCAATGAAAAAGCAAACAAAGATTGGAAGACATCCTTCTCACGCGATGCGATAGTGGAAAAACAAAACGTTATTATTCCGAGTGACCGCCGTTATTACATGAGGGAAATTACGGATACGGTCCGGAATTACCATAAGAATGCAGAAGAACAGGTTCAGCTGGCCCGCAGGCTGTTCCAGCTTGACGGTGCAATTGCTGCAGTCAAGGAACAAGGGAAAGACGAACAGGTTTTAGCATCGCTCCAAACCTTGAGGAATGAAACAGAAGCAAAGCAATCCGAGGAATCACGAAAAATTCTCGCAGGATGGGATGAGTTTAAAGAAAAATACTCGGGAGAACAATTTGTTACGAAAATTCGGGATAAAGAGATTTTGACTGTATTAAAGACAAAGAGTTTGTCAGGGCTTGATATCCCGAAAATTTCTATGCCGAAATATGCTGATTACGGGGAAATTTTAAGATGGGTATATCGTGAAAACGTGCCTGGGCATTTCCCTTACACGGCCGGTGTATTTCCGTTCAAACGGGAGGGAGAGGATCCGAAGCGGCAATTTGCTGGCGAGGGTTCGCCTGACCGTACAAACCGCCGCTTCCATTATCTGTCCAAGGACGATGATGCCAAGCGTCTGAGTACTGCTTTTGACTCTGTTACCCTTTACGGGGAGGATCCTGATTACCGCCCTGACATTTATGGGAAAGTTGGCGAAAGCGGTGTGAATATTTGTACGCTGGACGATATGAAAAAGCTTTATGCCGGCTTCGATCTCATTCATCCGTCCACTTCCGTTTCAATGACGATTAACGGGCCTGCGCCAATCATATTAGCTATGTACATGAATACGGCAATCGACCAGCAAATCGAGAAGAAAGAAACGGAATTGGGACGCATGCTTACTCCTGAAGAGTTCACTGAGGTAAAGTCCATGACCCTTCAGACTGTAAGAGGTACAGTGCAGGCTGATATTTTAAAAGAAGACCAGGGCCAGAATACGTGCATTTTCTCTACTGAATTCGCTTTAAGGATGATGGGGGACATTCAGGAATATTTTATTAAAAACAAAGTAAGGAACTATTATTCTGTTTCGATTTCCGGCTACCATATTGCTGAAGCGGGAGCTAATCCGATTTCCCAGCTTGCTTTCACCCTCTCAAACGGGTTCACTTATGTGGAATACTATTTGAGCAGAGGCATGAAGATAGATGATTTCGCTCCTAACTTATCCTTCTTCTTCTCAAACGGCCTGGATCCGGAATATACCGTGATTGGCCGCGTTGCCCGAAGAATTTGGGCAACTGTGATGAGAGAAAAATATGGGGCAAATGAGCGGAGCCAAAAGCTGAAGTATCATGTCCAAACATCAGGAAGATCCTTGCATGCGCAGGAAATTGATTTCAATGATATCAGGACGACTCTGCAGGCTTTGATGGCCCTCCAGGATAACTGTAATTCATTGCATACAAATGCATATGACGAAGCAATTACCACCCCGACTGAGGAATCTGTGCGTCGGGCCATGGCCATCCAGATGATTATTACAAAAGAACATGGTCTATCGAAAAATGAAAATCCGCTCCAAGGATCTTTCATAATGGAAGAATTGACAGACATGGTGGAGGAAGCTGTGCTTCAGGAATTTGAACGGATTGATGACCGCGGTGGAGTGCTGGGTGCGATGGAGACCCAATACCAGCGGGGCAAAATTCAGGATGAATCGATGTACTATGAAATGAAAAAACATTCCGGTGAGTTGCCGATTATTGGGGTTAACACATATTTAAATCCCAACCCGCCTTCGGAAGATGAAGTCAACAGCATGGAAATCGCACGAGCGACGAAGGAAGAAAAAGAACTTCAAATTGCTAATCTGCGTGAATTTCAGGAAAAGAATAAAAACTGCAGTGTGGAAGCGATTAATTCCTTAAAAGCAGCGGCTGTAAGTGGCGGCAATATTTTTGCTGAGCTGATGGAATGCGTAAAGTACGCCAGTCTGGGACAGATCACCCGCGCATTATATGAGGTTGGCGGACAGTATAGAAGAAATATGTAATATATAAAGATATCTGTTGTTCGTTGATGTGAGTGAAAACTGTTTTTAGAACTGAGATTGAAGGGCTATCCGCGGAAAAAATTCATGGGATGGCCCTTTTATTTTCTAACAATTATCTATATAGGAACGAAATTCATGAGAATAAGAGTTTTTCACTAAACAAACGTAACCTTGCAAAAAAGTAAAGCCAAAGCAAAAACTTTTACTTATAATAAGTGGATAAAGGGGTAATAATAAGTATTTGACTGGTGCACTCGTTCGGAGACTCGTATGGATACTTCTATTCTGTTTCGGGAAAACCAGCACTTGCTCCATTGCCAATTTATCCCGATTGCTAAACTTCTAAGTGAATTCCCAGGAGATGGATAAATGACTAAAATACGGGTTATACAAATTATTTCTTGTGCTGCTGCTCTTGTCTTGTTTTATGTTCTTTATCAGCATGCTTTGGGAGCAGTTGGATTCCTTTTGCTTTCAATCTTCTTTTTTATTCTCGCATTTACACAAAGGCGAAAAAGAAAAGATTAGTGAAAAAGCAGTAATGCTCGCCAGATAGAACTGGCATAAACCCATTTATATTGTTTATAATGGGTAATATCCGGCAAAGCAACTGGAGTTATCGGCAATCTGTTTTGCCGTGCTTTTACATAGGCATCATCTTTTATAGAAGGTTTGAAAAAGGAAAGGAAGTGCAAGTGTTGAGTTTACAAAATTTTTCTAAAGAACAGCTCGTAGAAATGTCCATGATAGAAATTGCATACGAATTGCTAATAAATAATAAACAGCCTTATTCTTTTAACGAGTTAGTGGGTGAAATCGCAGCTCTTCAAGGTGTAACAGAAGATGAGATTAAAAGAAAGCTTCCTCAATTTTATACAGATTTAAATGTTGATGGCCGCTTCACTTCTCTTGGCGAAAATCGCTGGGGTTTGAAAACTTGGTACCCAGTCGACCAAATTGAGGAAGAAGTTGTCCATACTGCAGTCAAACCGAAGAAGAAAAAGTCGAAGAAGGCTGCTGACGACGATCTGGATGATCTGGAAGATGAAGACCTTGACTTCGACGATTTTGACGAGGATGATGAACTTCTCGATGACACTGACGATGAATTGCTTGATGATGTGGATGAAGTGGATGAAGATGATGAAGATGAAGTTGACGAAGATGATGACTTCGATGAAGAAATAATCGACGATGACGAACTGCTCACGGATGAGGATGAGGAAGAGGAAGAAGATGAGGATGACTTTGAAGAAGACAAAGATGATCTGTAATCTTTCTTGACATTTTAGTGCTTAATTTGTAGAATACTTTTTGGGCTCCTTTAAAAAGGACAACGTTATTTTAATTTTTAACGCTCCCTTACTTTGATGTAAGAGGGGCGTTTTTATTTTTCAAAAAAGAAAGTTTTAAACGATTAAACCAGGGCGCTTACACATTTAGCACTCAGGATTTAATTAAAAAGCTTTCGGCATCCAACCTGTTTTAATCTGCGGTTTTAAAGCAGTAATCATGCTGGATATGTATCCTGTCCAAAAAGCATAAAGGTATACAGCTTCCATTCTGGCTGCTTTTATTTTGGACTTCTGTTTTCGACAATCGCTGAGTTTTCTAATAAAGACCTGACTAACAGGTAAAAATAAATCTGCTAAAACAAAATTATGTACTTAAGGGCAGATTTTTTAAAAAGAGGGGGAAAAACCAATTATGACTAAGTATATTTTTGTCACTGGAGGCGTTGTATCATCTCTTGGAAAAGGGATTGTGGCAGCTTCTTTAGGAAGATTATTAAAAAACCGCGGGATGAATGTGACTATTCAAAAGTTTGATCCGTATATCAACCTTGATCCAGGAACAATGAGCCCTTATCAGCATGGTGAGGTTTTCGTTACGGATGATGGTGCTGAAACAGACCTGGATTTGGGCCACTATGAGCGCTTCATCGATATAAATCTTGGAAAGCACAGCAATGTGACGACAGGTAAAATTTATTCAACTGTACTGCGCAAAGAACGCCGCGGCGACTATCTTGGCGGAACAGTACAGGTTATCCCCCATATAACAAATGAAATTAAAGAGCGCGTTTTCCGCGCAGGGCGTGAAACGAATGCGGATGTGGTCATTACCGAAATTGGCGGAACAGTCGGTGATATTGAATCGCTTCCTTTCCTGGAAGCTATCCGCCAAATTAAAAGCGACATTGGCCGTGACAATGTGATGTATATCCATTGTACGCTTGTGCCTTATATTAAAGCGGCAGGCGAGATGAAAACAAAACCAACACAGCACAGTGTTAAAGAGCTCCGCAGTCTCGGTATTCAGCCAAATGTAATTGTGGTGCGTACTGAAATGCCGATCTCTCAGGATATGAAGGATAAAATTGCGCTATTCTGTGATATTGATACAAAAGCTGTAATTGAGTGTCAGGATGCGGACACACTATATTCAATTCCTTTAGCACTACAGGATCAGAAGTTCGATCAGATTGTTTGCGACCATTTAAAACTTGACTGTGGAACAGCCGAAATGACTGAGTGGAAAGCACTGGTTGAAAAAGTAACGAGCCTTTCCAATAAAACTCGAATCGCTCTGGTTGGGAAGTATGTTGAGCTTCAGGATGCCTACATTTCCGTCGCAGAAGCTTTAAAGCATGCCGGATATGCATTTGATTCAGAAATCGAGATTAAATGGGTCAATTCTGAAGAGGTTAACCGTGAAAACGTTAATGAGCTTCTTAGTGATGTTGATGGGATCCTTGTTCCGGGAGGTTTTGGAGATCGCGGAATCGAAGGGAAAATTGCAACAACTGAGTATGCAAGGGTTAATAAGATCCCATTCTTCGGTATCTGTCTTGGAATGCAGCTGGCCTCAGTAGAATATGCCCGAAATGTTTTAGGGCTGGACGGTGCCCATTCTGCTGAAATTAACATAGAAACACCATATCCGATCATCGACCTGCTTCCGGAGCAGAAGGATGTCGAGGATCTGGGAGGTACGCTGAGACTTGGCCTTTACCCTTGTAAATTGGTTGAAGGAACAAAAGCCCATAGTGCTTACAACGACGAAGTGGTGTATGAACGCCATCGCCACCGTTACGAGTTTAATAACCATTTCCGCCAGGCTATGGAAGCAAAGGGCTTTATCTTTTCAGGAACAAGCCCGGATGGCCGCTTGGTAGAAATCATCGAGCTGAAAGATCATCCATGGTTTGTGGCCTGCCAATTCCATCCTGAATTTACTTCAAGGCCAACTCGCCCGCAGCCGCTGTTCCGCGACTTCGTTGAGGCGTCATTAAAGGTAAGCAACAATTAAATAACATCAAAAAACCTTGTCATAGATTCCCGTGACAAGGTTTTTTACCGTAATTTATCTAATCTTCATTATACTCATGTAAAATTTCCGTCAGGGTAAACTTTAATCCATAAAATATAAATAGAGCGGCCATTAAATATGGCAGTCCAATCCGGTTCCCCTCTTCGTCAGGGATAAGGCCTTTAACAAGCTGGAGGTCGATAAATACATCGGCCATTGTTGCAAGATTTGGTTCTTCAGAAGATTGATGGCTGCTTACTGCAATAAAAGGTGTATTCACATCATATAATTTCCTGGCAATCTCTAGAGCGGTATGGTCATTTGCATCCCGGGAAATTAAAATAACCCGGTCAGAAGATTCAGTATGTGCGATCTCGTTATCATTAATCAGCAAATGAGCATTGGGTACCAAGGGTTCAGCACCAAGGATAGCTTCCAATGCTACTCCTTCCATCTCTGCAACCCCATGGATATAGAGGATTCCTTCTCCTAATGCCGCTTGGGCCAGCAGACGAGCTCCATCCTCGATTGCCATCTCTTCTTTATCAGAAATCCTTTTAAACAGACCAGTTAGCTGTGTGGAAAACATTTTCAACATAAAAAAGGCTCCTTTATCAATGTGGGTATAAACAGATTTATTATAAAACAAAGCTGATTTCTAAGCTAATGAGCCACCTTTTTATTCGAATTATAACAATTAAAGGAAAATATCTGAAAACTGGCGGTGATAAAGAAGGATAATAAGGATGTCGGAACGAATATGTAAGCACATGAAGCTCTAGTAGAGCTTATTAAAAAATTATAGAGAAATTTCCCCTTTAGAGGCTGATGCCAATAAAAGGGAAACGGGTATAGAAGATTACAAAAGAAAATGGATAATAATAACGAGTCAAGAAGGGGGAAAATAACGAGAATGGAACAAAAGATCTTAATCGTAGATGATCAGTTTGGTATCAGGATTTTATTAAATGAAGTCCTCCAGAAAGAGGGTTATAAAACGTTCCAGGCAGCAAACGGGGTACAGGCATTAAGCGTGGTTACTGACCATTCTCCGGATCTGGTCCTGCTTGATATGAAAATACCGGGCATGGATGGCATCGAAATACTAAAGAGAATGAAGAAACTGGATCCGGATATAAGGGTCATCATTATGACTGCTTACGGCGAGCTTGATATGATTCAGGAGGCAAAGGACCTTGGAGCCATGACCCATTTTGCCAAGCCGTTTGATATTGATGATATCAGGAAAGCAGTGAGAGAGTATCTGACTGTTCAAACGGACTGATTTTGCGTTAATGGGGATTTTTTTTTAGCCACAGGAGCAGTAAGAAGATTATCATAGGGAAATCCATTCGGAATGGGATAACTACTCTACTTCTGCATAATTCTCGTAAATTCCAAATTCATTTCAAATAAGTGAAATTCTTGCCGATTCTTTCTTGTACTGATATGCTAAAGGTGAATTACATAACCTCTTCTTAGACTGGTGTATAGCAGTCTTATTTTTGAGGGATTATTCTAAAAGAGATACTGCGATTTGCAGAGCATTATCCACTATAAGGAGGAACGAACATGCCTTTAGTATCAATGAAAGACATGCTAAATCAAGCATTGGAAGGCAAATATGCGGTCGGCCAATTTAACATCAATAACCTGGAATGGACTCAGGCTATTCTAGCGGCTGCAGAACAGGAGAAATCCCCTGTAATCCTTGGAGTTTCAGAAGGTGCAGCACGTCATATGGGCGGTTTCAAGACCACTGTTATGATGGTGCAAGGCCTGTTGGAAGACATGAAAATTACAGTGCCTGTTGCCATTCATTTGGATCATGGTTCTAGCTTCGATAAGTGCAAGGAAGCGATTGAGGCTGGTTTCACATCAGTTATGATTGATGCTTCTCACCATCCATTAGAAGAAAACATTGAAACTACTTCAAAGGTTGTCGAGTTTGCACACTCAAAAGGTGTTTCTGTAGAGGCAGAGCTTGGTGTGGTTGGCGGTCAGGAAGATGATGTAATTGCAGATGGCGTTATTTATGCTGATCCGAAAGAATGTGAAGAATTGGTCAAACGCACAGGAGTTGACTGCTTCGCACCTGCACTGGGCTCTGTTCATGGACCATACAAAGGGGAGCCTAACCTAGGTTTCAAAGAAATGGAAGAAGTACGCGATCTAACAAACATACCGCTAGTTCTTCATGGAGGAACTGGAATTCCAAAAGCTGATATCGATAGGGCTATTTCTTTGGGAACTTCTAAAATCAATGTAAACACTGAAAACCAAATTGCCTTCACAAACGCAGTCCGTGAAGTATTAAACAGCAATTCGGAAGTGTACGATCCGCGTAAATACATCGGGCCAGGCCGTGACGCAATTAAAGACACTGTTATTGGAAAGATCCGTGAATTCGGCTCTGCTGGAAAAGCTTAATTATTATAAAAAGAAATATGGAAACCGCCTAATGAGGCGGTTTCATTTTACTTGCATTTTATAGAATATTTAAATAATAGGTGGAGTGGAGGAATTAGGATGAAATTTTTTATTGATACGGCAAATATGGATGAGATCCGCGAAGCACACGCTTTAGGAATTTTAGCAGGGGTAACAACAAATCCTTCTTTGGTGGCAAAGGAAAAGGGTGTATCTTTCCATGATCGCTTAAGAGAAATCACTTCACTTGTAAAAGACTCGGTCAGTGCTGAAGTTATTTCTCTCGACCATGAGGGCATGATGAAAGAGGCAAGGGAGCTGGCAGAGATCGCTCCAAACATTACTATTAAGGTACCAATGACTCCCGATGGATTAAAAACTGTTGCAGCCTTGACTAAAGATGGAATTAAAACGAATGTCACTCTTATTTTTAGTGCCAACCAGGCTCTGCTTGCTGCAAGAGCTGGAGCCACATATGTCTCCCCGTTCCTTGGAAGATTGGATGATATAGGCTTTAACGGCCTTCAGCTTATTTCTGATATTGCAGATATTTTTGCAATCCACGGAATTGAGTCGGAAATTATCGCGGCCTCTATCCGCCATCCAATGCACGTGACGGAAGCAGCATTAAAAGGGGCTCATATAGCAACTATTCCTTATAAAGTCATCCTGCAGCTGTTCAATCATCCGCTCACGGAAAAAGGCATCGAAGCCTTCCTGGCAGACTGGAAGTCGAGATCAGAATCTTAAGTGCACCCTGAAAGATAGTTTCCACGCATACGCAGTGTAAAAGAGTAGTTTTATGTACAGATCTAGCGCAAGGAACTCGTGCCGCAGCTTCTTTCAGCGTAAATAATAAAATGAATTAGGAGGAGGCTGTAATTACATTGCAGCCTCCTATCCTATAATTGCCGTTCCTTATTATGGGATTTGTGTTACCTATGACCTATTTTTATTTTTTTTCCATATTTCTACATGACTTTCACATTTTTGTGTAAACTATAAAAATAGATAGGAAACATGTCGAAAATATGATGCCTTTTATTGGGAAATAATACCTTAAAAGGTATTTATTGAAATATACTCTAAACTGCTTTGCGTGGAAGGGAGTTTGTTATGGAAAAACTTAAAATTTCCGGCGGATACCCATTAAAGGGAAGCATTCGTGTAAGCGGTGCTAAAAATAGTGCGGTAGCGCTGATTCCTGCAACAATTCTGGCTGATTCTCCCGTTAAAATTGAAGGACTCCCTATTATTTCTGATGTTGAAATTCTAAAGGGGCTTTTGGAGGAAATTGGCGGAACAGTATCACTTGATGGCGATGAAATGTCCGTTGATCCTAGCCGGATGATATCAATGCCGCTTCCAAATGGCCGTGTTAAAAAATTGAGAGCCTCTTATTATTTAATGGGGGCCATGCTTGGCAGATTCAAAAAAGCGGTAATTGGCCTACCAGGCGGTTGCCATTTAGGGCCTCGCCCGATTGACCAGCATATCAAAGGATTCGAAGCACTTGGGGCACAGATCACAAACGAACAGGGAGCTATTTACCTTCGAGCGGACGAGCTAAGAGGTGCGCGTATTTATCTGGATGTCGTAAGTGTTGGGGCAACAATTAACATTATGCTTGCTGCCGTTAAGGCAAAAGGCAGGACAATCATCGAGAATGCAGCAAAGGAGCCAGAAATAATAGATGTTGCAACGTTGCTGACAAATATGGGAGCTAATATTAAAGGTGCGGGTACTGATATCATCCGTATAGATGGTGTGGAACATCTCCATGGCTGCCGGCACACCATTATTCCTGACCGTATTGAGGCTGGCACGTTTATGATTCTTGCTGCAGCTGTTGGTGAAGGCATTGTAGTTGACAATGTCATTCCACAACACTTGGAATCTGTTACTGCGAAGCTTAGGGAAATGGGAGTAAATGTTGAAACTGGAGATGACCAGATATTTGTTTCCCCTGGCTCCAAATTTAAAGCTGTTGATATTAAGACTCTGGTTTACCCAGGGTTTCCTACGGATTTACAGCAGCCATTCACCTCATTGCTCACAAAAGCTTCTGGTTCAAGTGTTGTAACTGACACGATTTATGGTGCCCGCTTTAAACATATCGATGAGCTCCGCCGCATGAACGCCAATATTAAAGTAGAGGGAAGGTCTGCCATTATCAATGGCCCATCCCAGCTCCAGGGAGCAAAGGTAAAAGCCAGCGACCTTAGAGCGGGAGCGGCCCTGGTGGTGGCGGGTTTGATGGCAGAAGGGCTTACGGAAGTAACTGGCCTTGAACATATCGACAGAGGCTACAGCAATTTGGTGGAGAAACTAAATGGACTAGGTGCCACTATTTGGCGCGAAAAAATGACAGCGGAAGAAGTAGAGCAACTCAAGAATTAGGTCTTTAAATTATTGGGTTGCAGCCTGTCTGAATGAAAGCATTTTGATAGAAAAAGCTCTGGCGCTATTTTATTATGTTACAATATTTCCTTTAATGTGTTACACTATTAGCGGATATTAGAATATAGTGTGATGCTGTGTATTGAGGAGGAACATATATGGAGAGAAGCTTATCAATGGAGCTTGTACGAGTTACGGAAGGTGCTGCCCTTGCATCGGCCCGATGGATGGGTAGAGGCAAAAAGAATGAGGCTGACGGTGCGGCTACTTCCGCTATGCGGGATGTCTTCGACACGGTTCCGATGAAAGGTACCGTTGTGATTGGTGAAGGCGAAATGGATGAGGCACCTATGCTTTATATCGGTGAAAAACTGGGAACTGGATACGGACCGCGAGTAGATGTTGCAGTTGATCCGTTAGAGGGGACAAACATTGTCGCATCTGGAGGATGGAATGCCCTGGCTGTCCTGGCCGTTGCCGATCATGGGAATCTCCTGAATGCCCCCGATATGTACATGGATAAAATTGCTGTAGGTCCTGAAGCAGTTGGACAAATTGATATAAATGCTTCGGTAATTGATAACTTAAAAGCTGTAGCGAAGGCGAAAAATAAGGATATTGAGGATGTGGTCGCCACTGTTTTGAACAGGCCGCGCCATGAAAAGATTATTAAGGAACTGCGAGAAGCAGGTGCAAGGATAAAACTGATCAATGATGGCGATGTGGCCGGAGCGATCAATACCGCCTTTGACCAAACAGGTGTCGACATTTTATTCGGTTCGGGTGGAGCACCGGAAGGAGTTCTTGCAGCTGTAGCACTGAAATGCCTTGGTGGTGAAATTCAGGGAAAGCTGCTTCCGCAAAACGAAGAAGAGCTGGCACGCTGCCTGAAGATGGGCATAGATGTCCAAAGGGTATTAAGGATGGAAGACCTTGTCCGGGGTGATGACGCGATATTCGCTGCTACCGGTGTTACAGATGGAGAACTGTTGCGCGGCGTTCAGTTTAAAGGCACATACGGGGAGACGCACTCTCTTGTCATGCGAGCAAAATCAGGAACTGTCCGGTTCATAGATGGAAGGCATAGTCTTCAAAAAAAGCCAAATCTTGTTATGCGTTAAACTCATTAAGCCAAAATTCTTCTGAAAATTAGTTGCTTTTAAATAAATTAAGCCTTCCTGTGTTTCAATTCCTTTAAAAGTGGATATTTTGATAAGGAAGGTGCTGGCGGGGCGAGCGAATAGGCGCTCGCTTTTTCCTGCTAGATAAGAAATTAAACAATTTTATCAAGTAAAGATGTCTAGCTCCAGTTCCCAGCAACTTTTTTTTCGCAGGAAAATAAAGCCCCTGCGCACAGGACGTGCCAGAACTTAGTCGACGTTCCTTTCTAGAAGGGCGCCTGCGCTTTTTGTTAAAATATTTAAGTTGAATAATTACCTGAAAGAAAGTAAAATAAAATTTGTTTTTATATTTTCTTCATTTAAACTCCAAGAAAGCCTTCAATTATTTCTTCTTTACTTTTTTAAGAATGAAAAATTCCTTTCTTAGTTTCATATGAAAATAGCCGTTTTCCACCAGGACTAGGGTGAGTTTTCCATTTCATCCATTCAGACTTATTTTTGATGGATGCTGCTTCTTAATTTTATAAAGTGTGGTGTCATAATGAGTTTAACTATTTCTAATTTAGAAAACATGAAGCTTAAGGATTTGTATGAACATGCACGTACATACAAAGTTTCCTATTACAGCAAGCTTTCCAAAAAAGAATTGATATTTGCGATTTTAAAAGCCCAGGCTGAACAGGATGGCCTTCTGTTTATGGAAGGTGTACTGGAAATCATTCCGTCTGAAGGATTTGGCTTCTTGCGTCCAATCAATTATTCTCCAAGTTCTGAGGATATTTATATTTCTGCATCCCAAAT
The DNA here is from genome assembly GCF_003429095.1 of Peribacillus saganii. Lineage (GTDB taxonomy): Bacteria > Bacillota > Bacilli > Bacillales > DSM-1321 > Peribacillus > Peribacillus saganii. The sequence goes on along the minus strand of NZ_QVTE01000010.1, from coordinate 28,117 downwards.
TCGGAGATTTGATTTAAGGAATGGAGACAAAGTATCCGGTAAGGTTAGGCCTCCGAAGGAGAACGAACGTTATTACGGGCTTTTGCACGTAGAAGCGGTAAATGGCGATGATCCTGAATCTGCGAAGGAGCGGGTGCATTTCCCAGGCTTGACGCCACTATATCCGAACAGGCAAATCAAGCTTGAAACAGGACATAAAAGTGTATCCACCCGGATTATGGATGTTATTTCTCCTGTTGGATTTGGACAGCGTGGATTGATCGTTGCACCGCCTAAAGCAGGTAAGACGATGTTGTTAAAGGAAATTGCCAATTCCATTACAACAAACCATCCTGAAGCTGAGCTGATCGTTCTCTTAATCGATGAACGTCCCGAGGAAGTAACCGATATTGAGCGTTCGGTTGCAGGGGATGTTGTAAGCTCTACCTTTGATGAAGTGCCTGAAAATCATATTAAGGTAGCTGAATTGGTGCTTGAACGTGCCATGCGCCTTGTTGAGCATAAGCGTGATGTGATAATCCTGATGGACAGCATTACTCGTCTTGCAAGAGCATATAATTTAGTTATCCCGCCAAGCGGAAGAACTCTTTCCGGAGGGATCGATCCTGCAGCATTCCACAGGCCTAAACGGTTTTTCGGGGCTGCAAGGAATATTGAAGAAGGCGGCAGCCTGACCATCCTGGCGACAGCCCTTGTGGATACAGGTTCCCGTATGGATGATGTAATTTATGAAGAATTCAAAGGTACTGGAAATATGGAGCTTCATCTTGACAGGGCCCTTGCTGAACGACGCATCTTCCCTGCTATCGACATTAGAAGATCCGGCACAAGGAAAGAAGAGCTTCTTATCCAGAAAGACCACCTGGACAAGCTGTGGGCAATCCGTAAAACTATGTCAGATACCCATGATTTTGCTGAGAAGTTCTTGCGTAAACTAAAACAAACAAAGAGCAATGAAGATTTCTTCAGCAAGCTTGAAGAAGAAATGAAGGCAGTAACAGCCGGTGGAGCAAAGCGCAGCAATACGTAAGTACTAGCGACTGCTTTTTACCCCCTGTTTAAAAGATCAAGCATTTGACAATCTATTGGGAAAAATACTTGCATTTCATTGTCCCAGTCGCTATAATAAAGACAATGTGTTCTTATTAAATCTGCGAGGAACAAGTTTCCCGCATTGCAGTATATAACTCTGTCTCGAATGATTCAGGGCGGAAGGAGATGAAAAGAATGAAAGCTGGAATTCATCCAAATTACAAAAAAATTACTGTAACTTGTGCTTGCGGTAATACATTTGAAACTGGTTCTGTTAAAAATGAGGTACGCGTTGAGACTTGCTCTGAGTGCCACCCATTCTATACTGGCCGTCAAAAGTTCGCTGAGGCTGGCGGACGTGTAGACCGTTTCAACAAAAAATACGGCATTAAGCAACAACAACAATAATATCAATAACTACTGCAAAAACAGGCAAGGTAAAGTCTATCTTGCCTGTTTTTTTCTTTGTTAAGGAAATTATAAAAATTAAGAGTTGTGGATAACGGAAGTAGTTTATCTAACTCTAGCTCCAGCGCCCAGCCCTTCGGAAGGCAAAAGACGCCTTCTGTCACCGCTTGTCTTATGCTTGTCCGGGCTAACCAGGGCGCTTGCACTTTTTGTTCTTTGGATATATTTAAAAACCAAACATTACATAAAAGCCGATAGGCTGCTAAGGATAAATTTTCTGATAGCAGGGAAGCTTTAGTGTGATTGAATAGCAAGTGTGGTTTTTGACCTATTAATATTGATAAGCGTTCTGAAGGGAGAGACCGTTTCGTGTACGTAATGAAACAAACCGGCTGGATTGAAGTAATCTGCGGCAGTATGTTTTCCGGTAAATCTGAAGAATTGATAAAGCGGGTGCGCCTTGCGCAATTTGCTAAACAAAACATCGCGGTGTTTAAACCGGTCCTCGATAACAGATATGCGGAAGAATCTGTTGTTTCTCATAACGGAAATTCTGTAATGGCAAAACCGGTTGCCCTTTCGACTGATATTTTCGCGAATCTTGAGGAAGGGTTGGACATCATTGCAATTGATGAAGTTCAATTCTTTGATGAAGAAATTATAGAAGTTGCCCAGCATCTTGCGGATAGTGGGTATCGGGTTATACTTGCCGGTTTGGATCAGGATTTCCGCGGAGAACCATTCGGTCCTATGCCCGCCCTTCTGTCTCTGGCTGAATCTGTGACCAAGCTACAGGCGGTATGTGCGGTCTGCGGCTCTCCGGCGAGCAGAACGCAGCGCCTGATAAATGGGGCTCCAGCCTCCTTTGATGATCCCGTTATCTTGGTAGGGGCTTCAGAGGCATATGAGCCACGCTGCAGGCATCATCATCAAGTACCCGGAAAGGGCGAAAGAATCCAAAAGCCTTCCGACATAATGAAACTCCGATAATATAACTGCTCGAAGACAATACAATGTCTTTGGGCAGTTTTTTTATTTGGTGGTATAGTTTGAAACTTTATTCTGTTGTGACCAAGAGCCGTCACAACCCTGTGCTGCGATCAAGTCCATCGCAACCTTGAATCGCTTCGGAAGGCAAAAAGCGCCTTCTGTCAGCGCTTGTCTTATGCTTGCTGGAGGCCCACACGATGTGGGCCAGAACGGCGCTGCCACAGGATGTGGCGAAGTTAGCGGTTCTTCCTTTGTCAGGGCCCTTACGTTTTTCGTTATACCATCTTGTTTGTTTGGAAAGGATAAACAACAGGAGGTGTGTATAGATGAAAAGAATCTTATTTTTCATTACGTTAGCTGCGGTTTTAACTCTCGGCGCATGCAATACAAAAAATGAATCTATTAATACAAAGTTTCATGATCAGGATGGAGTCCGCACCATTTCAAATGAAAACGCAAGGAATGGCAATGATGCCGACCTGCAGGATCCTGCCGGCGAATTGCCTTCGGAGGAAAACCCGAATATGCTCAATTTGTCAGGCGACAATAACCCTACGCTTGAGGATTCGGCAACAAAGGCGAAGGATGTTATCAACCGCCAAACAGGTTATGAGGCAGGAGCCGTATGGATAAATGGCAGGGATATGACAGTCACAGTCCATAAGAAAGGAACCTTTGAAGGCCATCAGGAACGGAACCGTGAACAAGCCCGCCTGCAATGGATGCTGATAAAGGCTTTGCCAAGATATAACGTAAAAGTGAATCTCGAAGAAAACGGCAGCTAAGGTTATCCCGAATGTTTTTGACGTTGTTTATTCACCTATACTATAATATATGTTATGGATAAAATTACGAGGTGAATACTGTGTTAGATCGTCTGCAAGCAGTTGAAGATAGATATGAAAAATTAAATGAATTATTAAGTGACCCTGAAATCATTAATGATTCGAACAAACTAAGAGAATATTCGAAAGAGCAGGCAGGCATCCAGGACACTGTGATGGCCTATAAGGAATACAAAACTGTCCGTGAACAATTCCAAGATGCAAAGGCAATGCTTGATGAGAAGCTGGATGCCGATATGCGTGAAATGGTTAAAGAAGAAGTAAGTGAGCTCGAAGAACGGATGGAAGAGCTTGAGGCAAGGCTGAAAATCCTCCTAATTCCAAAGGATCCAAATGATGATAAGAACGTAATCATGGAAATCCGAGGTGCTGCAGGCGGTGATGAAGCTGCGCTGTTTGCCGGAAGCCTTTACCGTATGTATAGCCGCTTTGCCGAGGCACAGGGCTGGAAGACGGAAGTTATGGAAGCGAATCCTACAGGTCTGGGCGGTTTCAAGGAAATCATTTTTATGATCAATGGCAATGGAGCCTATTCCAAGCTTAAATTTGAAAATGGTGCGCACCGCGTTCAGCGTGTCCCTGAAACTGAATCAGGCGGCCGTATCCATACTTCCACTGCAACTGTGGCTGTACTGCCTGAAGCGGAGGAAGTAGAGGTAGACATCCATGAAAAAGATGTACGTGTCGATACATTTGCTTCTAGCGGCGCGGGTGGCCAGAGCGTTAACACTACCATGTCAGCTGTCCGCATGACTCACCTTCCTACCGGGATCACTGTTTCCATGCAGGATGAAAAATCTCAAATTAAGAACAGGGAAAAAGCGATGAAAATCCTGCGCGCACGTGTATATGATAAGTTTCAGCGGGAAGCACAGGCTGAATATGACGAGAACAGGAAGCTTGCTGTCGGGACCGGTGACCGTTCAGAACGGATCAGGACCTATAATTTCCCGCAAAACCGTGTAACAGACCATAGGATTGGTTTAACTATCCAAAAGCTGGATCAGGTTATTGAAGGAAAGCTTGATGAAGTAATTGATGCTCTTATTTTAGAGGACCAAGCTTCCAAGCTTCAAAATGCTGATGAGTAATTCCGGATGGAAAGTTTATGAAGCCCTGAATTGGGCTTCTTCTTATTTACAAGAGTCAAAACGGGATGAGAATGCAGGAGAAATCCTCCTGAGGCATTTTCTGCAAGTGGAAAGATCAGGTCTGTTTGCTAATTTTCACACAGAAATTCCTGATCAAATTCAAGTAAAGTTTAAGGAAGCTGTGGAGCTCCATGTGAAGGGTACTCCGATCCAGTATATTATTGGGCATGAAGATTTCTATGGCCGTAAGTTTAAGGTGACTGGGGAAGTACTTATCCCAAGGCCTGAAACGGAAGAACTGATTTTTCACATCCTAAGGAAAATCCCTTCTGTTTTTGGCAGAAAAAACGGATTAAGCCTTGTGGATATCGGTACAGGAAGCGGCGCGATTGCAATCACGATGAAACTGGAACATCCAACCCTTGATGTAACGGCAACTGATATTTCGGAGGCATCTCTGGAGGTAGCAAAGGAAAATGCTGGGGACCTTGGTGCGGATGTCCGGTTTATTCGCGGTGATTTGCTGCAGCCGTTCATCGAAAAAGAACAAACATTGGATATCATTCTTTCTAATCCTCCGTATATTCCACTTCACGATAAGGAGTGGATGTCAGAGGTCGTAATCGGGCACGAACCGCATCGCGCCTTATTTGCAGGTGAAGATGGACTTGATTTTTACTGGCGCTTTATGGAAGAGCTGCCGCTTGTAGTGAAGAAGCCTGGCCTTATAGGTTTTGAAATCGGGGCTGGCCAGGGAGAAAGCGTTGCTGACATGCTGCGCAGTACTTTTCCAGAAGCGTTGGTCTCTGTAGAATATGATATAAACGGCAAGGACCGGATGGTATTTGCAGAAATACGTTAGGGAACTCCGCAGCATAACCTGAGCAAGGTTATGGGCGGGGTTTTTTATTTTCTTGATCAGCGTGTTACGAGCAATTTGGCTTTTCCTTTTTATAAAAATTTACTTAACTCACGATATAGTGTACATAACTCTTCTCTTTTCGATTAAAAAAATTCTGCGCCCTTAAGGAAAAAAATTTCAATTTGCTAGTTTAAGATAAACAATTTCAGGCCAGACTGTTAGTGTGAAAGGGAGGAGCGAAAAACATGAACAAAAAATATATTGCGTTAGCTTATCTACTAATCTTAACGATCGGAACGATCTTAAGTTTATATATGCCAAAACAGGAGACAGCTTCTGCTGAAGAAACATTGGTCATTCCAAAAGAGGCCATTCGCCTGCGAATTCTGGCCAATAGCGATAAACAGAAAGACCAGGATATTAAGCGTCTGATCAGGGACGAAGTGAATGCGGATATTGCTGGATGGGTGAAGGACTTAACATCTCTGGAAGATGCAAGAAACGTAATTAAATCCCATCTGCCTGATATTCAAAAAACAGCAGAACGTGTGGTTCAGGAGAATGGTGTTAGCCAAACGGTGAAAGTGGATTTTGGCCGGGAGAACTTTCCGACGAAGCTTTATGGGCAATATCTGTATCCTGCAGGCGAATATGAAGCTATTATTATCACACTGGGCGCAGGGGAAGGGGCTAATTGGTGGTGCGTACTGTTCCCGCCGCTTTGTTTTCTAGATTTCTCAAACGGGACGGCTGTAAGCCAGAGCCCAATAGAGGATGAGACGCAAACTGCTGTTGAGCAAGAAGAAACACAGCCGGGGGAAGAAGATGTAACAGAAACTATAAGAAATAAAGCTCGGGGTCAAGAAACAGTTAAAATAACGGAAGTAATGGAAGAACAATCAAAAGAGCTGGTATATGTTGAACAGAATAAACAGTCATCGGAAGAGCCAGTATTCGTTGAACAGGAAAAACAGTCATCGGAAGAACCGGTACACGTAGAACAGGATGAACAGTCATCGGAAGAACCAGTTTATGTTGAAGAGGATGACCAAGCATCCAAGGGTCCGGTGTACAGTAAACAGATTGAGCAGCCATCAAAAGAACCGATATACGCAGAACAGGATGAGCAGCCAATAAAGGCAAAGTTTCTTATTTTTGAGCTATTTGAAGGTATTTTTTAATTAATTTTCAAACAACAGACCGCTGTATTCCTATCTTGTTAGAGCTGGAATGGCGGTCTGTTGATTTTGGCATTTCTTTTTTACCGGAATATCGTTTGCTGCCAAGTATCCCACAGTAATATTCATGATAAACCAAAAAATACTGCTAATGATGCTGTCCAGCAACGTTGCCGTTATCGTGCCGGTCAGTGTTAACTTCTATTAAGTCTAATCTCCATCAAATGGTTTGTTCTTCAAATATTTCCCGTCCACAAGTGAATGGATTACATCCACAAAATGTGGATAATCGATAGAATCCTCGCTTGTTTGTGAATAACTTGTAACGCCTGAAAAAATCCTTATCCACACACTATCCCCTGTTTGGAAATCTATTAAGGTTCTATTTTAGTAGATTGTGCATAACTTAGAAACAAAAGCATAGAAGTGGAGGAAAGCGTGATGAACGTTCAATTTAGAGGTGCAGAAGCTGGGGATGTGATAGAACTGGAGGAATTTTACCGGGCTGCAAAGGTAAGTTTCACAGGCTTAAGCGAAAATTACAGCTACTATTTATTAGCAGAGGATGGGGCAGGTAAAAAGATAGCGGCAATTGGTATTGAACCTCTTCGGGATGTAGGATTGCTGAGATCATTTGTCTTTGACCGAACATTCCCTGTTGAACAAATACCTTCTATGCTTCAACAGGTCCTATTGCTTGCGCAGGTAAGCAGTCTTAAGTCGGTTTTCCTCGCTACTGACAAGGAATCAACACTTTCCTTATTTGAAGCGCTTGGTTTTAGGAGAGTTGAACATGATGAGCTTCCAGATGAATTGCTTTCTTCTTCACATGCAGTGGAGCTTGCTAAAAGAATGACAACCAGATTTATGTGTAAAACGTTTTCAAAATAATTTATATATCCACAAAGTTATCCACTTTTTCACTAGAATTATCCACAATTTGTGGATAAAACTTGTTTTCCAGATAGTCTTCTTTTATACTTTCAAAGTAACTTTTTTGTAAAACTTAAGTAACAAATGTAATTTATAATAAAGGCAAGAACTTAAATAGAAGGTGCTATTAAATGAAAACAATAAAATGGATTGTGGATAAAGATGTGGATAATCTAAAAACTTATCCCCAGATTACAGAACCTGCTGAGTTATTAAAAACAAATGAATTGGTGGCATTTCCCACGGAAACTGTATATGGACTCGGAGCGAATGCAAAAAGCGATGAAGCTGTGGAAAAGATCTTTCTGGCAAAGGGACGTCCTTCAGACAACCCGCTCATTGTACATATTGCCTCCAAAGAACAATTACAGCAAATTGCAGAAGAAATACCTGCCAAAGCGGAATCCCTAATAGATGCCTTTTGGCCGGGTCCTTTAACGGTAGTCTTAAAGAAGAAGGCTGGGGTTCTCTCCGAAAAGGTGACAGCAGGATTAGAAACAGTAGCTGTCCGCATGCCCGATGATCCGGTTGCGTTGAGCCTGATTGCTGCTGCAGATATCCCGATTGCGGCACCGAGTGCAAATACTTCTGGCCGTCCCAGTCCAACTGCCGCCCGCCATGTATTAGATGATTTGGAAGGTAAAATTGCCGGAATCGTAGACGGAGGATCAACTGGGGTTGGACTTGAATCCACGGTTGTGGATTGCACCGAAGCAGTTCCGGCTATTCTTCGTCCAGGGGGAGTGACAAAAGAAGAGATTGAATCAGTCATTGGCCCTGTAAAAGTGGATGAAGCACTCAAAAATGCGGCTGCCGCTCCAAAATCACCCGGCATGAAATACACTCATTATGCTCCAAAAGCCGATTTTTTCCTTGTAAAAGGAGAACCTTCTTTTATCCAGCAGCTTATCGAAGAAAACAAGGCTAAGGGTTTAAGAACAGGTGTGTTTACCACTTTGGAAAATAAGCATCTGTATGAAGCTGCCGATGCTGTCATCGGTCCTGCTGCTGCTGGAGATTTAAAAAAATTAGCAGCCAGCCTTTATGGAACATTGCGTACCTTTGATGAAAAAGAAGTAGATATCATTTATGGAGAAGTTGTTCCTGAAGAAGGATTAGGAAGTGCCATTATGAACCGCCTTTTAAAAGCGGCAGGCCACCGTGTAATCGAGCAGTAAGACCCCCAAAAAACTTGGACTGGATTTGATTCTAATTAACCTCTGACAAGCATACCCTGTTTGTAGGGCAAGTCCAAGGGGGTAAAAGCTGTGAATTCGTTTGCTGGAGAATTGTTTACACTACTATTAATGGCATTCGCGCTGGGAATGGATGCCTTTTCAGTAGGATTAGGAATGGGAATGTTTAAGCTCAGGCTGAAGCAAATCTTTGTTATCGGTTTGACAGTAGGAGTCTTTCACGTTGTCATGCCGCTATTGGGAATGGCGGCTGGCCGGTTTATTTCTGGACAATTTGGCACCTTTGCCGCCTATGCGGGAGGCATCTTGCTATTAATTTTAGGACTTCAAATGTTTTACTCGGGACTAAAAGGCGGCGAAGAGACACTTCTTGCTCCAGTAGGGGTCGGCTTATTTGTGTTTGCATTAAGTGTCAGCCTCGACAGCTTCTCGGTAGGCTTAACTCTAGGCATATATGGAGCAAGAACAGCAGTAACTGTTATTTGCTTTGGAGCCGCAGCTACCATTCTCACATGGCTTGGGCTGCTGGTCGGGAGAAAAGTACAGGGGATCCTTGGCGTATACAGTGAAGTACTGGGAGGAAGCATCTTGTGTGCCTTCGGGATTAAATTATTATTGTCTATGTAAAAACTTATATCTAGCAAGATGCAGATCCCTGGCTCTTAAGAGCGGGGATTTTTTTATTCCGGCAGATCAACCTCGGCTGAAGTTTACAAGCCTGCTGGGATCATGCAATCGTCACAAATTAGACAAAGAGGCCTCTCATATTTGGAAAAAGATAGACGATATAAGAGTAAGAGCCTATTTAATTATTCTGTAATATTCCGATGGCGGTCATCACGCTTATTCCAATTGGGTCTTTTGAAACAAATTGCAAATGGATTATAATGGACATTAAGATATCCATCAGAAAATGCGGGGATAAGGGAGGCTTACAACAATGATTCGTGTTTTATTTGTTTGCACAGGCAATACATGCAGAAGCCCGATGGCGGAAGCGATACTAAAGAGCAAAAATATACCTGGCGTTGAAGTGAAATCAGCAGGAGTTTTTGCGGCGGAAGGAGATGCTGCATCCCGATACGCTAAGGAAGTAATGGACCTGAATTCCATATTGCATGAGCATTCTTCCACTCCGTTGACGAATGCTGAAATAGAATGGGCAACACATATTTTTACGATGACAGAAAGCCATAAATCTATCATTCAGGATATATATCCTCAGGCTATTGAAAAAACATTTACCATAAAAGAGTTTATTATAGGCAGCCAGGGCGACAGAGACATTTCCGATCCGTTTGGAGGCTCCCTCGCCACCTATAAAAAAACATTTCAAGAATTGGAAAGCCTGATCAGCCAGCTGCCGGATAAATTATAGAGAACGGAAGGCCTGATAACGCTGGAAAACAGGATGAAGCAGGACCGGGAGATAAAAGGGGGAAGAATTGTGTCAGAAAAGAAAAGGTATAAATTTGGTTTGCGCAAAAAACTGTTGGTCTTTATTACAACGTTGGCGCTCATTACGTATGGTACATCCGGTGTGTTTATTTATGTGCTTTATCCTATGTTTTTCAGCGGGATCAATGAAGCGGTATACAACGTCTTGATTCTTTTGCTTGGCATCATTTGGTCAGGGATTCTGGCATTTTTCGCTGCGGGCTTTATCATTAAGCCGCTAGTAAAGCTGGAAAGGGTAGCTTTGAAAGCAGCAGAAGGGAATATCAAGGAGGATTTGGAAGTTTCGAAATCTGATGATGAAATTCGTTCATTGGGAATCGCATTCAACCATATGCTTTTTAACTTAAGGGAAATGGTCCAAAGGATTGATGAAAACTTCCGCGAGACAAATGACAAGGTAATCTCCATCTCACGGGAATCCTCGCGTGCAGCTGAGCAGGCTGAAAATATCGCCAGAACAATTGAAGAAATATCTTTGGGTGCCGACAATTCTGCGGTATCTATCCAAACCACAGCCGAATCCGTAGAGGATATTATTTTAATTGCAAGAGAGGTGCAGGACAAAGCAAAAGCTTCTGCCCAAACCTCCACTGAAATGGTTAATGAACTTATAAACAGCAAAGAAGTGATTCACTCACTTATTAGCGGTATCCAGCATCTGGCTAAAGAAAACCAAGACTCGCTGCAATCTGTAAAACGGCTGGAGGATAATGCAAAGAAAGTAGAACAAATTATCCAGCTTGTAGGCGACATTGCCGCACAGACGAATCTGCTTGCATTGAATGCATCCATTGAAGCGGCACGCGCAGGAGAACATGGTAAAGGCTTCGCGGTCGTTGCCGATGAGGTGCGCCTTCTTGCTGATGAGAGCGCTAAAGCGGTTCAGGGCATATCATCTCTCATCCAGAATATCCAGCAGGATGTTCAGGGAGTGGTAAAGCAAATAAATGAACAAGTAGAATCCGCTAATAAAGAAGCGAAAAAAGGAACGGAAACGAATGCAGTTATTGAGGAAATGACCAAGACTGTTAACAAGGTAGCGGCGGCCGTTCAGGATATTACGGTTCTGGTTGACCGCCAAATGAAAACCATTCAGCAAACAGCCAGCCAATCAGAGGAGGTAGCAGCGATCGCTGAGCAAACCTCTGCCGGAGCAGAAGAAGTAACCTCTGCCACGCAGGACCAGGCTGACGTTATTGAAAACGTCGAAATTCTTGCAAATGAACTAAAGGAACAAGCTGAAAAGTTACAGCAGACCATCATTCGCTTTCAGGTATAAACAACTTTTTAACTTTTAAATATGTATTAAGTCCGGCTTGTTAGATATTCTGTGCTGCCTGAAAAAGCAGATAAGGGATCAGCAGGCCGGATTTTTTACTAGGTAAGAAAGTATATCCTTTGTAATAAGTACAGACGTCTAGCTCAAAGCTCCTGCACCGACGCACAGGACAAGGAATGCTTCGGCAGCGACTCAACGCACGAAACAAAATGGCAGCTTCGTGAGGACGTGCTGACTTTAGTCGATGTTCCTTGTGTTAGGGGGGTTTTTGCTTTTCTAATAAAGGAACGTTGCTTTATCTTTTATTTCGGATATGTCAAAATAAATAAAAGAGACAGTTTAAAGGGAGGCAGTAAGATGAAGGTAGCTATTGCTTCAGACCATGGGGGATTAAATATCCGGGAAGAAATAAAGAATTTGCTTTTGGAAATGGGCATTGAGTATGAGGATTTTGGATGTGATTGCAGCACATCCGTCGACTATCCAGACTACGCCATTCCTGTAGCTGAAAAAGTAGCCAACGGAGAATTTGACCGAGGCATTTTAATTTGCGGCACAGGCATAGGAATGAGTATTGCGGCGAATAAGGTAAATGGTATCCGCTGTGCACTGGTTCATGATGTATTCAGTGCTAAAGCTACTCGGCAGCATAATGACAGCAACATTCTTGCAATGGGAGAACGTGTAATCGGTCCAGGGCTGGCAAGGGAAATTGCTAAGGCATGGCTAGAATGGGAATATGAAGGCGGCCGCCATGCAGCACGGGTAGGGAAAATTACAGAATACGAGAAAACAACTCTTTAGCAGCTTTATTTACCAGATAAGAATATGTTACTTTTTTTTCTTAGGGGAAAAAAAGCACTCGGATGTTGTGCCAAAAGACGTCTCAACCCTTTGTTGCGATCAAGTTGCGATCAAAAGCCATCGCAACAAGTGCCGTCACAACCCTGTGTTGCGATCAAGTTGCGATCAAAAGCCATCGTAACCAAGAGCCATCGCAACCTTGGTCATAAGCCAATCGCTTCGGAAGGCAAAAAGCGCCTTCTGTCAGCGCTTGACTTATGCTGTATTGTGACCAAAAGATGCCACAAATCTGCCGGGGCTGCCCAGGGCGCTTGCGCTTTTCAAAATCACTCTAAATTTAGAAAGGATGAAATTCGTTATGGCGTTTGAGAAATCTGTTTCATCTGATTTGGAGGAATGGAGTTCACAGCTTCGAACCATATTGGCCGATTTACAAGTTGAGGCCCAATTAGAGGACAAGCATCTTCTCGTCATTGGCTGCAGTACCAGTGAGGTCGTAGGCAAAAGGATTGGAACAGAAGGCGCGCTTAATACAGCCGCTATACTATTTAGAGAGTTTGAGGAATTTCAGCAAAAGACCGGTGTGCAGCTGGCGTTTCAATGCTGTGAACACTTGAATAGGGCACTGGTAGTAGCTCGACAAACAGCTGAGAGCCGCGGTTATGAAGAGGTCTCGGTTATACCCGTTCAAACAGCGGGTGGAGCAATGGCTGCCTATGCGTTTAATCACCTGAAACAGGCGGTTGTTGTGGAACACATTAAAGCGGATGCTGGAATTGATATCGGTGATACCTTTATCGGCATGCATTTAAAGCATGTAGCGGTACCACTAAGAAGTAAGATCAAGCAGGTGGGATATGCTCATGTAACTACGGCGAAGACGCGACCTAAATTAATTGGCGGCGAGCGGGCTATGTATGACAATAAGCCTGAATTAAAGAGCTGTACCTAATCGTTGTTGTATATAATATGAGAAAATCCTGCCATTCTCAAAAAAGCAGGGTTTTTTTGTGTCTGAACATTGTTAAAGGGTTTGGAAACCGAATATTTTTCAAATAGATAATAATAAATGTTCGTAAAAAAATCCGTTCAGCTACTACCATATCGATTTTGAACATGATAATATAGAGTAGAATTTTCGAAAAAATACCGCTTTTTGCAAAGGCTTTTTCTTTGAACGAACTTAAAAGAAAAACCAAATGTACTATTTTATCTGAGGGGGATTCCAATGAACCATTTGGCGAAGCAGGATGAGCAAGTATGGAAAGCAATACAAAAAGAACTAGGACGTCAAAGAAGCAAGATTGAATTGATTGCTTCTGAAAACTTCGTAAGTGAAGCAGTAATGGAAGCGCAAGGTTCAGTATTGACGAACAAGTATGCAGAAGGTTATCCGGGAAAACGTTATTATGGCGGTTGTGAATATGTAGATATCGTGGAAGATTTGGCGCGTGACCGGGCAAAGGAAATCTTCGGTGCAGAGCATGCAAATGTCCAGCCTCACTCAGGTGCACAGGCAAATATGGCGGTTTACTTCACCATTCTGGAACAGGGAGATACAGTCCTTGGAATGAATCTTTCTCACGGCGGACACTTAACTCATGGAAGTGCCGTTAACTTCAGTGGTATACAATACAATTTCGTTGAATATGGTGTAGATCAGGAAAAGCATACGATTAATTATGAGGATGTACTCGAAAAAGCGCGTACGCATAAGCCTAAGCTGATTGTGGCCGGTGCCAGCGCTTATCCGAGAGAAATTGACTTCAAGCGTTTTAGGGAAATCGCCGATGAAGTTGGAGCCTATTTGATGGTCGATATGGCACACATCGCGGGTCTTGTTGCAACAGGGCTTCATCCTAACCCAGTACCTTACGCTGATTTTGTTACAACTACTACTCATAAAACACTTCGCGGACCTCGCGGTGGTATGATTCTTTGTAAGGAAGAATTTGCAAAGAAGATTGACAAATCTATTTTCCCAGGAATTCAGGGAGGGCCGCTGATGCATGTCATAGCAGCTAAAGCGGTTGCTTTTGGCGAAGCTCTTCAAGAGGATTTCAAGCAGTATGCCCAGAATATTATTGAAAACGCAAAACGTCTTGGTCAGGCTTTGAAAAATGAAGGAATTACGCTTGTTTCTGATGGAACAGATAATCACCTGCTGCTACTTGATGTCCGTTCACTTAACCTTACTGGAAAAGTGGCTGAAAAAGCACTGGATGATATCGGCATAACCGTGAACAAAAACACAATTCCTTTCGATCCGGAAAGCCCGTTTGTTACAAGCGGAATCAGAATTGGTACTGCTGCTGTTACTTCACGCGGTTTTGGCCTGGAGGATATGGATGAAATTGCGGCAATTATCGGACTGGTACTGAAAAATCATGAAGATGAATCCAAATTAGAAGAAGCTAAACAACGCGTAGAGGCACTTTCTGGTAAATATCAGCTTTACCCAACATTGTCATAAAGCTTTCAACAAACCTTTCCGGCATAGTTCGGAAAGGTTTTTTTAGTATTAACTAGTACGGATGTCTAGCTACAGCTCCAAGCAACTTTTTTTCCATAGGAAAATAAAGCCCCGACGCACACGACTTGCTAGTGCCGACGCGCCACAGGATGTGGCATTTTAGCCGTTCATCCTACGATCTGGAGCTTTCGCTTTCAGCATCAGTTGATGAAAAATGTTTTTTTCTGTAGAATGAGTTGAAGTGCAAATGTAAGATGATATCCGAATATGAAAAGGAGAGATCCTTATGGGAAAGGTATACGTTTTTGATCATCCCTTAATCCAACACAAGCTTACATACATCCGTGACACAAGTACGGGTACAAAGGAATTCCGTGAATTGGTCGATGAGGTCGCAACCTTGATGGCCTTTGAAATTACAAGGGACATGCCGCTGGAGGAAGTGGAAATCAATACACCTGTAAGTAAAGCTACATCAAAGGTACTCTCAGGCAAAAAGCTTGGAATCGTACCGATTTTACGTGCTGGCATCGGTATGGTAGATGGTATTTTAAAATTGATTCCTGCTGCAAAGGTGGGACATGTCGGCTTATATCGTGATCCTGAAACATTGATGCCTGTCGAATACTATATCAAGCTTCCAAGTGATGTAGAGGAAAGAGAATTCATCGTAGTGGATCCAATGCTTGCAACCGGCGGATCCGCAATCGAGGCTATTCATTCATTAAAAAAACGTGGTGCAGTCAACATTAAATTTATGTGCCTGATAGCTGCGCCAGAAGGTGTGGACGCACTGAAGGAAGCGCATCCTGACGTGGACATTTACATTGCCGCCCTTGATGAAAAATTAAACGACCATGGCTATATCGTTCCGGGCCTTGGTGATGCGGGAGATCGTTTATTTGGGACGAAGTAATTCCCAAAAGGAGTAAACTATGAAAAAACCTATCAAAGTTATGACCATTTTTGGTACTCGGCCTGAAGCTATTAAAATGGCTCCGTTAGTGCTTGAATTGAATAAGCACCCTGAATCTTTTGAGTCGATTGTTACAGTAACTGCACAGCACAGGCAGATGCTCGACCAGGTTCTTGATATTTTTTCCATAAAGCCTGACTATGACCTGAATATTATGAAGGACCGTCAGACGCTGATCGATGTTACGACGAGAGGGCTGGAGGGGCTTGATAAGGTTATGAAGGAAGTAAAGCCGGACATTGTCCTTGTGCATGGTGACACCACAACTACCTTTATCGCCAGCCTTGCCGCTTTTTATAATCAAATAGCAATCGGCCATGTGGAAGCAGGTCTTCGTACATGGAATAAATATTCTCCGTTCCCTGAGGAAATGAACCGGCAATTGACTGGCGTAATGGCGGATCTGCATTTTGCGCCAACAACAAAATCGGCTCACAACCTGTTAAATGAGAACAAAAAAGAAGAGTCCATATTCATTACCGGCAATACTGCAATTGATGCATTGTCTACGACAGTAAATGAGGATTACACTCACCCTGTTCTGGACAAGCTCGGGAATGACCGTCTGGTTTTACTAACAGCCCATCGCCGGGAAAACCTTGGTGAACCTATGCGGAATATGTTCAGGGCAGTAAAGCGCCTGGTGGAAGAAAACGGTGATGTTCAGGTGATTTATCCAGTTCACCTGAATCCTGTTGTACGTGAGCTCGCAGATGAAGTGCTTGGAAATGATCCGAGAATTCAGCTGATTGAGCCACTGGATGTCTTTGATTTCCATAACTTTGCGGCAAGAGCTCATTTGATTCTGACAGATTCCGGCGGCGTTCAGGAAGAAGCCCCATCGCTTGGCGTTCCTGTCCTAGTCTTGCGGGATACAACAGAACGGCCTGAAGGAATAGAAGCTGGTACTCTGAAGCTGGCAGGTGTAGATGAAGAAACTATTTACAGTCTTGCTTCCGAATTATTAAATGATGAAGCAGCCCATGCGAAAATGGCAAAGGCCGGAAACCCGTATGGTGATGGAAAAGCGTCTATCCGAATAGCTGAAGCGATCAAATACTACTTCAACCAATTAGATAGCCGTCCCGAACCATATAATCCATTAGATCAATAAATCTATTCAATAAACCGGAAAACCCTGTTGCGAAAACTGACAGGGTTTTTTGCATGTCTTGAGAAAATAAGCAAGGGAATATGCTTTCATCACGCTGCGCCAATAGTAACTTGTCGGGGAATAAAAGCACTCTTGCTGCATATGTCCATTCCTCCGGTGAAACGCTATTCAAAAGGAGGAGTAGCTATGACTATCAGAACGGTAAGTTTTATTTTAATTTTTATGCTAATTGCAGGTTCTTCCACATCCTCAGCCATTGATCGCCTTCCCCCGCTGCCGCAGAGATCCCAGAATGAACAGGTCATTGCCGTTGTCATGCTGGCTGCTCCAAGGACGGAGCCGCAGATAGAAAAGCTTTTATCCTCTTACTCTTCCATTAAATTACGAAAAATCTTTAGATATGCATTAAATGGGTTTTCGGTTCTTGGTAAACGACAAGATCTGAAACGCTTAAAAACGAACCCTTTAGTCAAAGAAGTTTCCGAAGCTGCGGAATATAAAGTAACTGTGGATAAAAGCGTCCCGTTTATCGGAGGCAGGGAAGCAAGAGGTGTTTTTGATAAATCCCATCATCGCCTTACAGGAAAGGGTGTAAAGGTAGGGATCATTGATACGGGAATAGATTATAACCACCCTGATTTACGAAGATCCTACA
The DNA here is from genome assembly GCF_003429095.1 of Peribacillus saganii. Taxonomy (GTDB): domain Bacteria; phylum Bacillota; class Bacilli; order Bacillales; family DSM-1321; genus Peribacillus; species Peribacillus saganii. Next base: position 10,823 of record NZ_QVTE01000010.1, on the reverse strand, counting down.
AGGGGGGCGCAGATTTAGTAGACGGTGATGAAGACCCGATGGAATCCGAAGGGAAAGAGGGGATAGCCACTTCGCACGGAACTCATGTTGCTGGAATCATTGCTGCAAATGGAAAAATCCAGGGAGTTGCACCGGAAGCAGAGATTATTGCATACAGGGCCCTCGGTCCCGGAGGTGTAGGGAATACTGAACAAGTCATTGCAGCTATTGACCAGGCGATTAAGGATTCAGTCGATGTACTGAACCTGTCACTTGGCAATAACGTAAACGGGCCGGACCTTCCGATTTCACTGGCTTTGGATAAAGCAGTGGAAAGCGGAATTACTGCCGTCACTTCAAGCGGTAATTCCGGACCCGGCGTATGGACTGTGGGAACCCCGGGTACAGCCGGCAGATCTATTACAGTAGGAGCATCAACCCCTCCTATGGATGTGCCCTATCTTAAAGCTGGACTCGGGGCAAGAAAGATAAAGATAAGACTTACTGAATTTCAGGGAAGCAAAGCGTGGAACTTTCATAACTCCCAGGAACTCGCATTTGGAGGTATTGGGGAAAGTGATGAACTAAAACAGGTGAGAAACAAAATAGCAATCATCAAACGCGGAAAACTGACATTTGCTGAAAAAATTGAAAATGCCGAAAAAGCGGGTGCAGCAGGAATTCTCATTTATAATAATGTTAATGGTCCATTTACAGGCGGCCTGCTAAAGCCGCACGGGATACCCGCTGTAAGTATTTCCAAGGAAGATGGTGTTCGGCTGATAAAAATAATGAAGGAAACAGGTTCGGCAACAGGATCGTTTTTTTATAAAGTTGAAAAGGATCAGCTCGCTGATTTTAGCTCAAGGGGACCTGTTACGGTGAATTGGGCTATCAAGCCGGACCTTCTTGCGCCGGGAGTTTCAATTGAAAGCACAGTGCCCTCGGGATATGTAACAATGGCCGGTACCAGCATGGCAGCCCCCCATATTGCGGGAGCCTGTGCTTTATTAAAACAGGCGCATCCAGATTGGGGGCCGGAGCAAATTAAGTCCGCCCTTATGACAACAGCATTGGCTTTAAAAAAAGAGAATGGACAGCTATACCATGTATTTGAACAAGGAGCAGGGAGGGTGGATATAGCACATGCAGTAAAGGCGGCTACGCTTGTAATTCCTGCTTCATTGTCATTCGGTATGTTTAAAGCAAAAGCAGGATATGTTGAGCACCGCGTAAAGATACTTGTTGAGAATAATGGAAGTGCAGCCATCCGCTATTCATTTGTTTACCCGGCAAGAAGAAACGGTGTCAACTGGAGAATGCCCCGTGACTTTATATTAAAACCAGATGAAAAAAAAGAGGTCTTCATTGGCGTGGCAGTAGATTCCTGTAAAGCAAAACAAAAGATTGCGGATGGATATGTAACTCTGTTAGCAGGGACACAAAAAATCCAGCTGCCTTTTCTATACGTTATGGAGGAACCTAAATACCCGCGAGTGATGGGCTTTGACTTTGCTGCAGCGGATTCCCCGTACAACTACAAATATGAAGTGTATTTGCCTGGCGGAGCCGAACAATTTGGTATTGCGCTCTATGATTATGATAGCCTGCGTTTTGTCGGTTACCTGGACTGGGCTTACGATGTCCCAAGAGGCCAAATTAAGAGAGAGCTTTTCAAAAAGGATTTGCCGCCAGCGGGTGTATACAGGGCTGTAGTTTTTGCCAGAAAAGCTGGAAAAGAAAACAGAATTAACCAAATCATTCAGATAGAAGAATAAAGCATTTTTCAAGTGGGAATTTGTGGTTTTTGAATTTTTTACACAAAATGTGAACAATTCGTTAATTATTACGAACCTGTGACAATTTTCACTATCGAGCAATTGACAATGTAAGGTGCCTATTGTATGCTTACAAAGGGCATGGATGACAGGGTTTTCAGATACTGCTGTGCAATTTTATTCCCACTTGTGCACAATGCAAATATTGTTTTTTTCACCTTCACAATTACCCGCGAGGATGCTGCCATGCGTAAAAAAGATCGTCATTTATTCAGGGCAATGGCATTAACATCTGCAATTCTATCCCAATTGGTCGGATGCACTTTAGTAGGTCTGTTTGCTGGAAGATGGGTCGACAGTAAGCTGGGTTCTGCTCCGTTCTTACTGGTGATAGGACTTCTTTTGGGACTTGCTGCTGGCACCTTTGCCATGCTGCGCACTGTCCGACAATATTTCTCAGGAGATTAATTACTATAATGCCAGATTTAGAAGCAATGTTTATCAGGCAACGGAAGTACATATTGTTACTGTTGTCTATTTATCTGCTATGTGCTGGAATTACTCCGTATAAGACCGTTTTCCTGGGGCTGGTGCTGGGAACGGCTATTAGTCTGTTTAATTTTTGGTCAATGGTCCAGAAAAACAGGAAGTTTTCCGAAGCGGTTGCTGCAGGGAAGAAAGTGAAATCTCTGGGAATGCTTACGAGATTATCTATGGGAGCCCTGGCTGCAGTCATTGCCTTAAGGTACCCGGATAAATTTCACATGATTAGTGTGGTAGTTGGATTAATGACATCCTATTTTGTCATTATGATAGATTATTTTATCCAAAATTTACGTCAAAAGTAAAAAGAGAGGTGAATACTGATGAATCATGGAGCTCCTATAGTAGAATTTCTGGGACTGCACTTCAACTTGGCTAACATCATGATGATTACCATTGCAAGTCTCATTGTTTTCATACTCGCTGTTGTTTCCACTCGCCGGATTGAGATGAAGCCGACGGGAATCCAGAACTTTATGGAATGGGTAATGGATTTCGTTAAGGGAATTATCAACAGTTCGATGGATTGGCAAACTGGCGGGCGCTTTCTTGTACTGGGATTGACCCTGATTATGTATATTTTTGTTTCGAACATGTTGGGTTTACCCTTCTCAGTAATTGTAGGCCACGATCTTTGGTGGAAATCGCCAACTGCTGATCCTGTCATCACCATGACACTGGCAGTAATGGTAATGGGATTATCCCACTATTATGGTGTCAAAATGCTGGGGGCAAAAGCGTATGGAAAAACATTTTTCCAGCCAATGAGTTTTATGTTCCCCTTAAAGATTATCGAAGAGTTCGCGAACACCCTTACACTGGGACTGCGGCTTTACGGTAATATCTATGCAGGTGAAATCCTTTTAGGATTGCTTGCAGGCCTTGCCACAAGCGGTTATGCCGATGGAATCGGCAGCGGTTTAATAGGCACAATATCTGCAGCTGTTCCGATGCTGGCATGGCAAGGATTCAGTCTTTTTGTAGGTTCAATTCAGGCATTTATTTTTGTAATGTTAGCAATGGTTTTCATATCACATAAAGTGAGCCAGGACCATTAATTATAAACTTTGTTCAATTATTGAACACCAAGCTAAAGAAAAACTATATTAATATATTTTCAAGGAGGAAAATTTATCATGACAGGTTCTATTGGTCTTATCGCAGCAGCGATTGCAGTTGGTTTAGGTGCGTTAGGTGCAGGTATTGGTAACGGTCTTATTGTTGGACGTACAATTGAAGGTATGGCTCGTCAGCCAGAAGCTCGCGGTATGCTTCAAACAACAATGTTCATTGGGGTTGCGTTAGTTGAAGCCCTTCCAATCATTGGGGTAGTTATCGGTTTCATCGTTTTAGGAAGATAAGCAGCAGCATTGAAATAATGGCGAAGATCATTCGATAAGAACCTTCGCCATTCCTTTATGTCTTTTATCCTTAAACACAGGTATTTTAACCTAGAAATCTCTTTTCAAATATATCTATTTGAAAATTCCGAACACTATAGAGCGAATCTTTTGAAGGGAGTGAGCCGAGCGTGTCAACGAATGTTTTTATCTTAGGAGCAGCTGAGGGAGGCCTACACTTTAACGGTGGGGACATTATATTTCAGCTGGTAATGTTTATTATCCTGTTAGCGCTGGTTAAGAAATATGCATGGGGCCCATTAATGGGAATCATGAAACAGCGTGAAGAATTTGTTGCAAATGAAATCACAGCTGCAGAAGCAAGCCGTGCAGAAGCAAGCAAGCTGCTTGAAGAGCAGCGTGAATTGCTAAAACAATCCCGTGTTGAAGCGGGCCAGTTAATCGAAAATGCAAAGAAGCAGGGCGAAGCGCAGCGTGAAGATATTATTACGACTGCACGTGCCGAGGCTGAACGCTTAAAAGAATCAGCAAGACGAGAGATTGTACAGGAAAAGGAAAAAGCAGTTTCAGCTTTACGCGAGCAAGTTGCGTCTTTATCTGTTCTTATTGCATCAAAGGTTATTGAGAAGGAACTTTCTGAAGCAGACCAGGAGAAGCTGATTAAGGAGTATATTCAAGAGGCAGGAGAAGAGCGATGAGTGATATCTCAGTAGCAAAGCGGTATGCCGTCGCGCTTTTTCAAATTGCTAAAGAGCAACAGCTTTTTGATCAGATCGAAGAAGATCTCCGTGCAGTGAAACAAGTATTCACAACTAGTGGAGAACTTCTGGAATTCTTAAAGCATCCTAAAGTAACGAATGAAGCGAAAAAACAGCTGATTGAGGATACTTTTATTAATATCTCAGCTCCAGTGAAGAATACGCTTAAGCTAATGACAGACCGTCACCGTACAGATGTTATTGTACAGATGGCTGTAGATTTTATTGATTTGGCAAATGAAGAAAAATCAGTTGCTGATGCACAGGTATACACTGTACGTCCGCTGACAGATGCTGAACGGGAAGCCGTTTCTTCTTCATTTTCATCACGAGTCGGAAAAAGTACATTACGAATTGAAAATATAGTAGACCGCAGTCTATTAGGCGGCATTAAGCTACGCATAGGCAACCGTATTTTTGATGGAAGCGTAAGCGGTAAGCTGGAACGCCTTGAAAGAGAACTATTAAAGTAATATTTCGCGAGAATAGGGGTGAAATTCATGAGCATCAAAGCTGAAGAAATCAGTGCGCTGATTAAAAAGCAGATTGAAAACTATCAATCGGAAATTAAAGTAAGCGATGTTGGTACTGTTATCGTAGTAGGTGACGGTATTGCTCGCGTTCATGGTTTAGATAATGTCATGGCCGGAGAGCTCGTAGAATTTTCGAATGGTTCAATGGGTATGGCACAGAACCTGGAAGAAAATAACGTTGGTATCGTTATTCTTGGGCCTTACGCAGAAATTCGTGAAGGTTCTGAAGTACGCCGTACAGGACGCATCATGGAGGTACCTGTAGGTGAAGAACTAATCGGACGTGTAGTTAATCCTCTTGGCCAGCCGGTAGACGGACTTGGACCAATTAATTCAACGAAAACTCGTCCAATCGAAAGCCCTGCAACCGGTGTAATGGACCGTAAATCTGTTCATGAACCACTGCAAACGGGTATTAAAGCGATCGATGCACTTGTGCCAATCGGACGCGGACAGCGTGAGTTGATCATCGGTGACCGCCAGACTGGTAAAACATCTGTTGCTATCGATACAATCCTAAATCAAGCTGACCAAAACATGATCTGTATCTACGTTGCAATCGGCCAAAAAGAATCTACAGTACGTAATACTGTTGAAACATTGCGTAAGCATGGTGCATTGGATTACACAATTGTAGTTACTGCATCAGCTTCCCAGCCTGCTCCGCTTTTATACTTGGCTCCTTATGCCGGTGTAACTATGGGAGAAGAATTCATGTTCAATGGCAAGCATGTTCTTATTGTTTATGATGATCTTTCAAAACAAGCAGCAGCTTATCGTGAGCTTTCCCTGCTACTTCGCCGTCCTCCAGGCCGTGAAGCATTCCCAGGGGATGTATTCTACTTGCACTCACGTTTATTGGAGCGTGCAGCTAAGCTAAACGATACTCATGGTGCAGGTTCAATCACTGCATTGCCGTTCGTTGAAACACAGGCTGGCGATATCTCTGCTTATATCCCAACAAACGTTATCTCCATTACAGATGGACAAATCTTCTTGCAATCTGACTTATTCTTCTCAGGCGTACGTCCTGCTATCAACGCAGGTCTTTCCGTATCCCGTGTAGGTGGATCAGCTCAGATCAAAGCGATGAAGAAGGTTGCGGGTACTCTCCGTCTTGACCTTGCTTCTTTCCGTGAACTTGAAGCATTTGCCCAGTTCGGTTCTGACCTTGATAAAGCAACTCAGGCAAAGCTTGCACGTGGTGCACGTACTGTTGAAGTGCTTAAGCAGGATTTGAACAAGCCTGTATCAGTAGAGAAGCAAGTTATGATTTTCTACGCTCTTACACGCGGACATCTTGATAGCATTCCTACTGAGCAAATCCGTCGTTTTGAATCAGAATTCCATGCTTGGCTAGATCGTAACCACACTCATTTATTAGACCATATCCGTACAACCGGCGACCTTCCTAAGGACGACGAGATGACAGCGGCAATCACTGAATTTAAGAAGACATTCGTTATTGCTGAATAATTGGTCTATAAATTGTAAAAGGGTGGTGAGAATGAATGGCATCATTACGCGATATAAAAAGCCGGATAACATCTACTAAAAAGTCGAGCCAGATCACGAAAGCGATGCAGATGGTTTCCGCATCAAAATGGAACCGTGCTGAAGGTAATGCGAAAAGGTTTGTTCCTTACATGGATAAAATCCAGGAGGTAGTTGCGAGCATTGCGGCAGCAAGTACGTCTGTTAAGCATCCGATGCTTGTGTCACGTCCGGTGAAGAAGACAGGATATCTTGTCATCACATCTGATCGTGGACTTGCGGGAGCATACAACAGCAGCATTCTGCGCCATGTCTTTCAAACAATTAAAAACCGCCATAAATCCCCGGATGAGTATGCAATTATCGCAATCGGGAGAGTAGGCAGAGACTTTTTCGTTAACCGGAAAATAAATGTTGAACTGGAAGTTGTTGGTCTGCCTGACCAGCCTTCCTTTACAGATATAAATGATCTTGCAAGATCTGCAGTCGGATTGTTCCAGCAGGGAGCGTACGATGAACTATACATGTATTATAACCATTATGTCAGTGCGATCCAGCAGGATGTAACGGAAAAGAAATTGCTTCCATTAACGGATATCCAGCCTTCCGGCAAAATGGCTTCATATGAATTTGAACCATCTTCTGAAGAGATTCTTGAAGTGCTGCTTCCGCAATATGCAGAAAGCCTGATCTATGGTGCATTATTGGATGGAAAAGCAAGTGAGCACGCTGCTCGTATGACTGCTATGAAAAATGCAACGGATAATGCTGCTGAACTGATTAACAATCTGTCACTTCAGTACAACCGTGCACGTCAGGCAGCCATTACCCAGGAAATCACTGAAATTGTCGGCGGTGCAGCCGCACTGGAATAAAAGAAAAACCGGAGCCAGCAGGATGGACAGAAGTTTTATCAAAATCGTTAAAACGTCTTGATCCAATCAATGGAAAGCATGCTTTCTATGTCCTGTGGCCTCCGGTATCTATTTGAATGGATAGTGTCATAAGTAATGTTAGGAGGGAACAAGATGAATAAAGGACGCATTACCCAAGTTATGGGTCCGGTTGTTGACGTTAAGTTTGAAAGCGGTCAGCTTCCAAAAATCCATAATGCGTTAAGAATAGAAGATGCAGCATCTGGCGACAGCTTAACTCTTGAAGTTGCCCTTCATCTAGGAGATGATTCCGTTCGTACCGTTGCAATGTCTTCAACTGACGGTTTAACTCGTGGAACAGTATTTGTAGATACAGGTGCACCAATTTCAGTACCAGTTGGTGACGTTACACTTGGACGTGTTTTCAACGTACTTGGTGAAAACATTGACCTTGATACTCCGATTGCTGCGGAAGCTAGCAGGAATCCAATTCATAGACAAGCTCCATCATTTGAGAACCTTTCTACAGAAGTAGAAATTCTTGAAACAGGAATCAAGGTAGTAGACCTTCTTGCTCCTTATATTAAAGGTGGAAAAATTGGTCTGTTCGGTGGTGCCGGTGTTGGTAAAACTGTATTAATTCAGGAGCTTATCAACAACATCGCCCAAGAGCACGGCGGTATTTCCGTATTCGCCGGTGTCGGTGAACGTACTCGTGAAGGAAATGACCTTTACCATGAAATGAGCGATTCAGGTGTTATCAAGAAAACAGCGATGGTATTCGGTCAAATGAACGAGCCGCCTGGTGCACGTATGCGTGTTGCCTTGACAGGTTTGACGATGGCTGAATATTTCCGTGATGAACAAGGACAGGACGTTCTTTTCTTCATCGATAACATTTTCCGTTTCACACAAGCAGGTTCTGAGGTTTCTGCCCTATTAGGACGTATGCCTTCTGCGGTAGGTTACCAGCCAACTCTTGCTACAGAAATGGGACAATTACAAGAGCGTATTACTTCTACTAACGTAGGTTCCGTAACGTCTATCCAGGCGATCTACGTACCTGCGGATGACTATACTGACCCGGCTCCGGCAACAACTTTCGCTCACTTGGATGCAACAACAAACCTTGAGCGTAAGCTTTCCGAGATGGGTATCTATCCAGCGGTTGACCCGCTTGCTTCAACATCACGTGCATTGTCGCCTGAAATTGTCGGGGAAGAACATTATAATGTTGCCCGTCGTGTACAGCAGACTTTGCAGCGCTATAAAGAGCTTCAGGACATCATCGCCATCCTTGGTATGGATGAGCTGACTGATGAAGATAAGCTTGTTGTTGCACGTGCACGCCGCATTCAATTCTTCTTGTCTCAGAATTTCCACGTAGCCGAGCAGTTTACTGGCCAGAAAGGTTCTTACGTGCCAGTTAAAGAAACGGTTAAAGGATTCAAGGAAATTCTTGAAGGGAAATATGATGACCTTCCTGAAGATGCATTCCGTCTAGTAGGAAGAATTGAAGAAGTTGTTGAAAAAGCAAAACAAATGGCTTAATTAAGGGACCAAGGAGGGTATTAGATGAAGACGGTTAAAGTCAGTGTTGTTACTCCCGATGGCCCTGTATATGATTCTGAAGTCGAGATGATAAGCACAAAAGCGCAAAGTGGGGAGCTTGGCATTTTGCCAGGACATATTCCTATGGTCGCTCCTCTGAAAATCGGTGCTGTCCGCCTGAAAAAGGGCGGCCAGACTGAATATTTAGCAGTAAGTGGCGGCTTTTTAGAAGTACGTCCTGATGTTGTAACCATTCTTGCCCAATCGGCAGAAACTACAGAAGACATCGATATGGCACGTGCCCAGGCAGCGAAAGCGCGGGCTGAACAGCGTTTACAGAATAAACAGGACAATATAGATGCAAAAAGAGCAGAGCTAGCTCTGCAGCGAGCCATCAACCGTATAACTGTTGCGGAAAGAAAGTTTTAAAAATAGCACTATTCACCCTTCAAAAGAGGGTTGGATAGTGCTTTTTTTGTTCCGGGAAGAACCACCTGTTCTTGTCTAAACTATGACATTTGTTACAGACTGAGACATGATTTGATCTTAAAATAGTAGGGGATTTTGGTCTTAAAAGGCAGGTATGTTGCCCCGTTGCTAAAAAGTTGCCTCTCTGAACAGGTTCAGGGCTAATACTAGCCATACTATTCGTGATAAAAAGGCTTAGGCTGGCATATATTTAGAGAGGACCAAATTCTTACAAAACAAATCCTTCGCTTTATCGACACTCTTTTTTAAGAATGATATAATGAATTCGGTTACATTTTTAAAAGTTTGAGGATTCTAACAATTTATGAGAAGTAAATTGCATTAGCAAGTAAAGCCTGATGTAAAGCCGAACATTATACATATGAAGGGGGATGGGCATGGAGCTTTTGAATCAGTATCAGAATAATTATCTGATAGTTTTTGTGTTTCTATGTCTAGGGATTTTGCTGCCAATTGTAGCTATTCTAATAGGTAAGCTACTTCGGCCTCATAAGCCGTCCGATGCCAAGTATACTACCTATGAAAGCGGGATTGAACCTTTCCATGATTCAAGAGTTCAATTCAACGTCCGCTACTATATTTTTGCCTTGATGTTTGTCATATTTGATGTAGAAACAGTCTTTCTTTACCCATGGGCGGTTGCCTATGAAAACCTTGGGATATTTGCACTTATTGAAATGCTGATTTTTATTCTCTTGCTTCTTATTGGACTTATCTATGCATGGAAAAAGAAGGTGTTAAAATGGAATTAAAGATGGATAACATTACCCCTGAAGAGATGGAAGAGCTGCAAAGAAACGTGTTTATGGCAACACTTGAGCAAATTAAAGCATGGGCCCGCAGCAACTCGCTCTGGCCAATGACATTTGGGCTTGCCTGCTGTGCAATTGAAATGATGGGCGTAGGATCCTCCCACTACGATCTGGATCGCTTCGGTTCATTTTTCAGAACTTCCCCAAGACAATCTGACGTTATGATCGTATCAGGAACGGTTACAAAAAAGATGGCACCGATTGTAAAGCGCCTGTATGATCAAATGCCTGAGCCAAAATGGGTAATCGCCATGGGTTCATGTGCCACAGCTGGTGGCCCCTATGTAAGATCCTACTCCGTTGTAAAAGGTGTGGACCAAATCGTACCGGTTGATGTATATATTCCAGGCTGTCCGCCTAACCCGGCCGCACTAATTTATGGAATAAATAAATTGAAAGAGAAGATTCGCTATGAGGCGAAAACCGGGAAGAAGGTGATTTAACCGTGAGCGATGATAAAAATCTCGATCAGCTAAAGAAAGAGGCGGCCGCAAAAGCAAAAGCAGCCGCACTGGCGAAGATGCAAGCAAAGGGAGAGGCAGAAGCCCCGTCAGAGGAAAGTGATGACGCCGACCTGGCGAAGAAAAAAGCAGCTGCAGCTGCCAAAGCAAAAGCAGCCGCACTAGCGAAGATGAAAGCAAAGGAACAAA
>NZ_QVTE01000001.1 GCF_003429095.1 Peribacillus saganii | reverse complement strand
CCGAAGTGATTGGCTTATGACCTCGAGGGGCTGGGCGCTGCAGCTAAACATCAACAAAGTACCAAAATCCAACAATGAGGTTTAACATAACCTTTTAGTAAGAGTAACTATATCTGCTGTATACGGCTTCCAATGTAAAAGGGTGTTCCAGTAATAGTGGAACACCCTTTTTCTTATATCATGTTAGCGACATTCCGGGCATTTACCGTAAATTTCAAATTTATGGCCCGAAATATCATATTCCTTCAGGTTTTCTTTCAGTTCGTTCATTGGGCAGGTTTCAATTTCCTTAGTCGTCCCGCAATCCATGCAAATAAAGTGATGGTGATGATGTTGATGGCTGCAAGTAAATCGGAAATGCTTTTCACCTGAAAGCTCTGTCATCTCCAGAATACCCATTTCTGCAAAAAGGGAAAGGTTACGGTATATAGTATCAAAGCTTAACCCTGGATAATCCTCTTTCATAAACTCCAGCACTTCTTTGGCAGTTAAATATTTATTATTAGCAGAAAATAACTGCAGCATTTCTTCACGTTTTCCTGTATGCTTAAATCCTTTTTCCTTCAGCATCTGCATTGCTGTTCCTACATTCATGTTTATCACCCCGGTTTACGCCAAGCGTGTCTTGACGTTTTTGGCCAAAATCGAAAGGATAAGAATAATTACCGCGATTACCACAATTGTTCCACCCGGAGCAAGGTCCAGGAAGTAAGAGAAAAACAGGCCGCCAATGACCGAAATCTCGCCAAAGATAATCGAATAAGCGATTGTTTGTTTAAAGCCCTTTGCGATCCTTATACTTGCGGCGACAGGCAGTGTCATTAGCGAAGAAACAAGCAGGATACCGACAATCCTCATCGAAGCCGCAATCACAAGGGCAACCATGATGATAAAAATGAAGTGAATGAGCCTTGCCGGAATCCCAGAGGCCTTTGCATGTTCTTCATCAAACGATAATAAAAATAATTCCTTATAAAGGGAAATAACTGTTATGACAACCGCTAAGCTGATGCCTGCAATTACCCATAAATCAACTGAGCTGACAGCACTTACACTACCAAAAAGGTATCCATAAAGGTCGGTGTTGAAGCCGTCTGCAAGAGAAATAAAGATCACACCAAGGCCAATGCCCCCGGAAAGGATAATAGGGATTGCAAGTTCTTGATAGTGTTTATAAACATTACGAAGCCGCTCAATAAAAAGGGAACCTATTACTGAAAACAGCATCCCCATATATAAAGGACTTACACCGGCCACGACTATAAAAGTCTTTTCAAGGAGGAGCGAAAAAGCTATTCCTGCCAGTGTTACATGACTGAGGGCATCCGCAATAAGAGACATTCTGCGCACAACCACAAAAACCCCCAACAGAGGCGCAAGAGCCCCAATGATGATACCCGTCAGAAAGGCATTTTGTAAAAATTCATATTGGAATAATCCTGATAACATAAGACATCTCCCATTGCTGTTATAACAATTTGACAAGAACTGTTATAACAGTAACTTTTCATATTAATGGTTATGGCTAATTAATTGCACTCCATGTCCGTAGATTGATGAGAGTTCCTTATCATCCAGTTCCCTGTATTCTTCTGCATTGCCATGAAAATGCAAAAACTTATTTAAACATGCGACATGCGTAGTTTTATCCGTAATGGGGCCTACATCATGCGTTACTAATAAGAGCGTGATTTTAAGCTTTCTGTTAAGCATATATAGCAGGTCATAAAATTGGCTGACATGTTGTGCATCTACGCCAACGGTTGGCTCATCAAGTATAAGCAGCTCAGGATCGCTGACAAGTGCCCTTGCGATGAAAACCCGCTGTTGCTGGCCTCCCGAAAGTTCTCCGATATTCCTTGTTGCAAAAGCATCCATCCCTACGGATTCCAATGCCTTCATCACTTTTTTCCGGTGCTCACTGCGAAGGAACTTGAACAAACCAATTTTTTTTGTTAAGCCAGATGATACGACTTCAAAAACAGTTGCAGGGAACCCGCTGTTAAAGGAATTCGCTTTTTGGGAAACAAAACCGATTTTGTCCCATGCCTTAAAGCTGCGGATATCTCTTCCAAATAACTCGATTGTCCCCTGCTGCGGGCGCAGAAGCCCCAGCAGCAGCTTAAGCAGCGTCGATTTTCCAGAGCCGTTAGGGCCGACTAGTGCAAGGAAAGCACCGGCTGGAACCGCCATTGAAACATGTTCGAGAACGTTTTCCTTTTCGTATTTATATGAAAGATTATCAACCTTGATAATCATCCGATTTGAAGGTTCATGCAAAATTATCACCCTTTTCACCCCGAAATTAACTTTGGTTTCGGCAGTTAAACTTTTTAAGAATCATTCCGATTTACTTCCAGAATTATAAGTCATTTTCGTTTCTTTGTAAAGACACGGGGCTTTGGAGCGTGTACATTCGTCACTTTCTTATTAGTTTCAGTTCACTCGCAACCAACTTTCTCATATGTTAAACAAGAGGAGGGATAGAATGAAGCTTTATGAAATGATGATTAACCACAAGCTTAACCGGATCCAGGCAGGTGAGCTGAAGGAAATTGCGAGACAGTATGGAATATCAATTCATTACAATCAAGCTGAAAAAATATGCGGAATTTTAAATGGCAAAAATATAAATATTTTTGATAAAAAACAAAGGGACGGGGTAATCAAACAGGTCTCCTTAATCCTTGGCAATGAAACGGCAGCCCAAATTGAAAGTATCTTCCTTTCGTTGACTAATACATGAAAACAGGCCGGATGCCCGGCCTGTTTCATAATAGCAAGCATATTTTTATTAATCTGCCATTATTTTATCCAGGAGGTCTTTATCGAATTCCTGGTTGATAAAACTGTCGATTTCCCGCTTATAAGGCGGTTTTTTATTTTTCTTGTCCTCTCCCACAAAAGGAGTTTCAAGAATTTTGGGCACCTCTGTCAATTGCGGATGGTGGACGATATAGTTCAAAGCTTTAAAGCCAATATGGCCAATGCCGATATTTTCATGGCGGTCCTTTCGCATCCCGATCGCATTTTTACTGTCATTAATATGCAGAACTTTAAGCCGGTCAATACCTATTATTTTATCAAATTCATTCAGTACTCCATCAAAGTCCTCAACAATGTTGTAGCCCGCATCATGGGTATGGCAAGTATCAAAGCAAACAGACAGCTTATCGCTTAAATTGACGCCATCAATAATCATAGCCAGCTCTTCAAAGCTTTTCCCGCATTCTGAGCCCTTTCCAGCCATGGTTTCAAGCGCAATTTGGACATTGTGTTCAGGGGTAAGCACCTCATTAAGCCCTTCAATAATTTTCTTAATCCCTGCTTCTGTTCCCTCTCCGACATGTGCACCAGGATGAAGCACGATTTGGGTAGCACCAATCGCTTCTGTACGTTCGATTTCAGTCCGTAAAAATCTGACTCCTAAATCAAAAGTATCAGCATTAACTGAATTGCCGATGTTGATGATATATGGGGCATGCACGACTATATCTTTAATGCCATGCATCTCCATATGCCTTCTGCCGGCTTCAATATTTAAATCCTCAATCTTTTTCCGCCTTGTATTCTGAGGGGCCCCGGTATAAATCATAAAGGTGGCTGCACCGTATGAAACCGCCTCCTCGCTCGCCGCAAGCAGCATCTTCTTGCCGCTCATTGATACGTGAGATCCAATTTTTAGCATTTTTTCATCCCCTAACCTTCTTGCACACCGCATTATTTCTTTTTTTGTAGACGGCGCTGACGTTTTTTATAATTTTCAACTTCTCTTTGTATTTTCTTTTTATAACCTGGCTTCACTTTTGCAGGTTTCTTTGTGATTGACCTTGCTGTAGTATCAATTTCGTTTTCCTGCTTTTTCCGTTTCGAACGTTTATTCCTGTCATCAATTTTGATCCATTCACCTTTTTGTAAATCGACATTCTCAAATTCGATGCCCATTTTCTCCAGTTTGTTCAGTGCATCTTCGTCTGAGGTCTCATAAATGGTTGCTGCGACTCCAGAAAAGCCGGCCCGCGCTGTTCTTCCGGTTCTGTGTATATAGAAATCGAGATCGGAAGGAAGTTCATAATTAATAACATGGCTTACCCCCTCGATATCAATCCCTCTAGCGGCCAAATCCGTGGCAACGATATATTGATACTCCAGGTCATTAATTTGCTTCATCATCTTTTTGCGTTCACGCGGCGATAAATCGCCATGAATCCTGCCAACCCGCATTCCTTTTTCAATCAGAGAATCAGCGACCTGGTCAGCCATTTTCTTCGTATTTGTAAACACAATCGCCAAATATGGATTGTATTGGATTAAAATATCGTGCAATAAGCTATTTTTATCCCTATGTCGGCGCGGGATCAGAACATGCTCAATATTGACAGCTGCTGCCTGCTTAGGTGCTACATGAACATGCTTAGGATTTTCCATATATTTTTTCAGAAATGGCTTTAATTTTTCAGGAATAGTTGCCGAGAAGACAAGGATTTGTAATTTTTCAGCCATCCTTGCAGCAAACTTATCCACATCTTCAATAAATCCCATATCAAGTATCAAATCAGCTTCATCGACTACAAGCATATCTGCAGTAAAAACCTGCAGTGCCTGTTCCTCCACCAGATCCTTGATCCGGCCTGGGGTACCAATTACAAGCTGCGGCTGCGTTTTCAGCTTATCTACCGTTCTTTGCTTATCAGTTCCGCCAATATATAAGCGAACCTGTATGGAGGTATCCTTCGGATAATGGCCAGCAATTTTTAGAGCTTCCTGATAGATTTGATTCGCAAGCTCCCTTGTAGGTGCAGTAATGATTGCCTGGACCTCTTCCTTCGCAGGGTCGATCTTATTCATGACAGGCAGAAGGTACGCATGCGTTTTTCCTGTCCCTGTCTGGGATTGGCCGATAAGGCTCGTGCCTTTAAGCACTGATGGAATAACTCGCTCCTGGATTTCAGTTGGCCTGTCAAATCCAAGCGCTTCAACGGCATCTTCTATATAGCCCTTCAGCTGGAACTTTTCAAAATGGTTTTGTTTCATATATTTACTCCTTATCGCAGTTCTTGTCCGCACATTATTTTGACATGTCTAATTATTATAATTGTTTTTCTTTAGGAAAACCACTAATATCATACCCTACCTGACGTGGCTTAACAAATTGCTGAAAAGCAGGATAAAACCTTTTACGGGATATTTGCATATTTTATTATGATCAGAGCCATGTATCTTGAGAAAAGGAGGGATAATGAATGCACCAGCAAAGAAATCAGCATCCAGGCAGCAATTTTAGCCACCGGCCATCACCGCAGCAGGGTTCTCGCAGCGGACATGGTTATCATTCACAAGGACAATCGCAGTATGGGTGGGCTCTTTCTCAACAGCGGCCGGCTCAGCAGGGGATGTTTACCCATGCTCCCTCACAGCAGCGACAGGTTCAGCAAGGGATGTTTCGCCATGCCCCTTCTCAGCAGCGGCCGGCTCAACAAGGAATGTTTAACCGGGTTCCCTCTCAGCAGCAACCTGTCCAGCCAGGAATGTTTGGCCGCGTTCCCCCACAACAGCGACCGGCTCAGCAGGGAATGTTTAACCCGCAGCACCGGGGTGGTTCTTTTGGACAGCAACAAGGAAGAGGAGGTCTTCTCTCGAAGTTATTGGGAAAATCCAAGCCAGTTCCTTCCTCTCCCATATCAATGTTTTCCCTTCCTTCCGCCCCCAAAGCTGAAACAGGCGGATTACTGGCCAGCTTGAAAAATCCTGGCAGTATTAGCTCCTTTCTGTCCAACACCCAAAAGGTATTGCAGGCTGCGGAAGCGGTTGGCCCGATGTTCCAGCAGTATGGCCCGCTTGTGAAAAACTTTCCTGCCCTGTGGAAGCTGTATAAGGGGCTTAAGGATTCCGACTCAGTCTCCTCGGAGGAACCAGAATCTGAAGACAATAATGATACCTTAGGAACATCTGAATATGAGACTGAGAACTTTGAAGACGACGAGGATCTTGAGGATTACGATATGGAAAAAATAAAGGTCCATGAAAAGAAACCTTCCAGTTCCGTAAAGAATCATGAAAAAAGAAATTCAGTACCCAGACTTTTCTTTTAATTTTTTGCTGCCTCCTCGAAACCTTCATGCCTCAAATGTTGGCCATACACAGACAGCAACCTTTGTAATCCCGATCTTCCTCTTATATAATAGTATGGTAGAACAGCATGCCAAAAAGTCAGGCTGCTTCGTTTTTCGAGGAGGAAGCAAAATGAACGTTATTAAAATTTCACCGCGCGGTTATTGTTACGGCGTAGTTGATGCAATGGTCATTGCCCGGAACGCTGCTTTGGACAAAAGCTTGCCGCGCCCTATTTATATATTGGGCATGATTGTCCACAATAAACATGTTACTGATGCATTTGAAGAGGAAGGCATCATTACTCTTGACGGAATGAACCGAAAAGAGATTTTAGAAAAAGTTAATGGCGGTACGGTCATTTTCACTGCCCATGGGGTTTCTCCTGAAGTCCGTCAACTGGCCGCAGAAAAAGGATTGGTCTCAATTGATGCAACTTGTCCTGACGTAACGGCAACGCACAATTTAATCCGGGAAAAAAAGGAGCTAGGCTATCAAATTATCTACATCGGCAAAAAAGGCCATCCGGAACCGGAAGGCGCGGTTGGAGTGGCTCCCGAAATCGTTCATCTGGTAGAGACAGCAGAGGATGTAAAAAATCTGGAGCTTGACAGTGAGCGGCTGATCGTCACGAATCAAACGACCATGAGCCAGTGGGATGTTGCTGAAATAATGGATATTGTAAAAGAAAAATATCCACACGCCGAAATCCATAAGGAAATCTGCCTTGCTACACAAGTGCGCCAGGAAGCTGTCGCACAGCAGGCAGGAGAAGCTGATGTTCTGATTGTAGTAGGCGACCCTAAAAGCAATAATTCAAACCGTCTAGCCCAAGTATCTCAGGAAATAGCCGGAACAAAGGCGTACAGGGTTGCAGATGTCTCTGAAATCCAACTTGAGTGGTTAAAGGATGCCCAAAAGGTTGCTGTAACTTCAGGTGCATCAACCCCTACTCCAATCACAAAAGAAGTTGTCTCCTTCCTTGAGGCCTATGATCCAGCTGAAGAATCGACATGGGTACGGGAAAGAAAAGTACCGCTTCAAAAGATACTCCCGAAAGTAAAAACAAACAGATAACAGAAATACTAAAAAATGTTCACGGTCCATGTCCTTAAGGACGCAATAATGCTTCATTCGAAAAGAAGCTCCGGAATACTTTATTGAAAAAACCTTGTCCCAGTGCAGACAAGGTTTTTTGTTGCTTTAAGAATTATTAAATTCTTAAGTTTGGATAACAAAGTATTGTGTCTTACTCTAGCTCCAGCACCCAGCAACTTTTTTTACTAAGTAAAATTAAAGCGCCCTCACACAGTATATAGCAATCTTAGCCGTTCTTCCACTTCGAGTATATACGGCGTCGACTTTGGCCCAGGACGGAGGTCCTGCCAGATCTTAATCTGCGTTCCTTTGTCAGAGCGCTTGCACTTTTGTTTTCGTATTACTCCAATTTGCTAATATTCCATAGCGGCATGATGCCTTATAAAAAAGTAAAAGGATCTGTGTGAATCTCTGATGCTACCCATTCAACTTTGAACCCCTTGTCACCGCAGAGTTTTTCCATTTTGTTTTTAACTCCAAGTTTCATAACTTTTTCAACATTATGGCCCGGGTCTACTATATTCAAATCCAGTGCCATGGCATCATGTGCAACATGATAGTATAAATCACCGGTGACATACACATCTGCGCCGCTGAATTTAGCCTGGGTAATATATTTATTGCCATCTCCTCCGAGCACGGCAACTTTCTTGATTGTCGCATTTGGTTGACCTACAAAACGGACGCCATTAACATCCAAAGCTGTTTTAACAAATCCGGCAAATTCGGCTAGTGTCATTTCCTCTTTTAGTTTTCCGATACGCCCGAGCCCAAGTTTTTCACCTTGGTTATCCAGATTAAATATATCAAAGGCCGGCTCTTCATAAGGATGGGCCTTAAACATAGCTGACAAAACTTTCCGTTCCCTCTCAGCTGAATAAATTACCTCAATTTTAACTTCTTTTACCTCTTCCAGAATTCCTTGCTTTCCGATAGCTGGATTGCTATTTTCGCCCGGAAGAAAACGCCCTGTCCCAACTGAAGTAAAAGAACAGCTGCTGTAATTGCCAAGCATTCCTGCTCCGGCAGCCCCTAGTGCCGTCCGCAAGCTTGCCTGAGTATCCTCCGGACAGAAAACAGCAAGCTTTTTCATGGTCTGGGTATAAGTAGGAACTAAAACTTTTGTGTCCTCCAATCCGAGCGCTTCCGCCAGCAAATCATTTACTCCGCCCTTAGCTACATCTAGGTTAGTATGAGCGGCGTATACGGCTATATCATGTTTAATCAGCTTCTCAATCATCCGACCGCTGTATTGATCAGTGTTGATATTTTTCAATGGCCTAAAAATCGGCGGATGATGGGCTATTATCAGCTGTACGCCTCTTTCAATTGCTTCATCCACTACTTCATCCAGTACATCCAGTGCTATCATCACCTTTGTTACCGGTTTATTCAGGCTGCCAATCTGCAGCCCGATCGGGTCACCTTCCATAGCAAACGCTTTAGGAGACCATTGTTCAAAAAGCTCGATGATTTCAAAACCATTTGGGGTTTTCATTCTTTTAAAGCCTCCTCTGCCATCTCAATTCTAGCAGCCAATTCTTCACGTTTCTCAGCTACTGCTTCTCCCTGACCACTTTCCTCAATCTGTTTCAATATTTTTTTCCAATGCTCCTGCTCCATGCTCCACTTTTTTCTAAAAACAGGATTTTTCTCTTTTAGCAAAAATGGGCCGAAAAGCAGTCCTGCATCCTTTTTATCCTGATATAGCTTAAGAGGGTCTCCTTTTTCAGCAACAATTATTTCGTAGATTTTTCCGTCCTCTTCCAATATCTCCTCATTAATGATTGCCCAGTTATTATCCATCAGCCATTGCCGCACATTGTAAGCACCAACATTCGGCTGCAAAATTAGCCTTTCAACAGATTCAAGTTTTACTTTTCCATTTTCTAAAATAGAGGCAATTAAAGTACCTCCCATGCCTGCAATGGTGATGCAGGTTGCTTCTCCAGATTCAAGGACCTCAAGCCCGTCTCCCTTCCGTACAGAAATGGATTGATCCAGGCCGGTTTGTCTTACCTGCTGTCTCGCTGAATTATAGGGACCATCGCTCACTTCGCCTGCTATTGCTTTTGAAGCCTGATTATTCAAGATACTGTAGCAGGGCAAATAAGCGTGGTCTGACCCAATATCCGCAAGGACGCTTCCTTCGGGTATGTATGAAGCTACTCTTTCTAACCGTTTAGATAATTGCTCATGATTCATATTTATCTCACTTTCTTAAATACAATTTAGTCCGATGCTCTCTTAAGTATAAAAAAAGTCCTTTGCATATGCAAAGGACTGCCATCATTACAAACAAAATCTAATTATTTAAGTTCTGCCAGGTATTTAGCCACGCCGTCGAGTTGGTCCTCAGGGACTAAGCCGCCAGGCATGCCGCCGCCAGTGCCATTCTTTATTATGTCCTTAATTTCATCCTGTGATTTGCGTTCGCCAACACCTTTTAATGCCGGACCAGCACCGCCGCTTAAATCTGCTCCGTGGCAGCTAACGCAGCTTTGCTTTACCAATGCTTCTGGATCAGCAGAAGCAGTTTTTTCTTCTGTTGGCTTTCCGCCATTTTCATGCTCCGCGACAAGGTCTTTGGAATCTCCCAAACCTTTAAAAGAAAGAAGAAACATGAGACCAATACCTAACGCCATAATCATGACAAATGGGATAATCGGATTGCGATTCATAGATTTACCTCCCCTATGTATAACCTTTTCTGTCTACTAAATAAATTATATACAAACAAGTTATATTTTACTGTAAAAAACTATTAAGGGAAAGACCTAAAATGGAAGCCTAAAAATAAATTCGCAATTTTGACAAAAAGTTTCTTATATTTTTGGTAAATATTTTCAAAATTTAAATGCTATTCTTGCCAAAAAGAAACATATCACTACAGTTCCAAGGATGCCCGCAATTGTAAAGTAAAGCAATGATAATTTCCTGCCAAATCCCCACCATACCAGACAATTGGCCAATAAGGATGAGTAAAGCACTGTATTGTTCTTTGGTGCAAATCCCTCCACTGAATCTACAGTTGCAGCCAATATCATCAGCGAAGCCCCAATCAGGCTCACTTGCATAAGCGGTTTTCTGCTGGAAAATAAGTATACAAAAAGTAATAACAAAAGCGCAGCAGCGGCTGAAATGGCGATTTGCATTTTAAAGGGTAATTGAGTAAAATTAGTCAAACATATGGCACCAATTACAATAATTGCGATGGCCAAATATGGCAGCATGCGCAGAAATGTATTTTTTCCATCTCTCGTCTTTACCTCTATTTCTTCTCCCTCACTATAGAGAGCGAGCAGATAATCGCAGTATTGTTCGGGCAGCAGACGTGCTTTTTTCCAATAGAGTATTTCATTGATGATTATTTTCTTCCGCGTTTTATTCATGGACGCACTTCCTAAAATAATTTCGTCACTTCATTATATCGGAAAAATGGAAAAGGTTTTCAATTATTTCAGCAATATGCTTGATACTAAAAAACAGCCCGCCCCGCAAAGGAGCAAGCTGTTTTTAAGATAAGCTATCTTTGATTATTCAAGGAAGTCCTTAAGCCTTTTGCTGCGGCTCGGATGGCGAAGCTTACGAAGCGCCTTTGCCTCTATTTGACGGATCCGTTCTCTAGTTACGCCAAACACCTTGCCTACCTCTTCAAGAGTGCGGGTACGGCCATCATCCAATCCAAACCGTAGACGAAGAACATTTTCCTCACGGTCTGTCAGGGTATCAAGTACGTCCTCCAGCTGCTCCTTTAATAGTTCATAGGCAGCATGCTCAGAAGGAGAAGTTGCATCCTGATCTTCAATAAAGTCTCCTAAATGGGAATCATCTTCCTCCCCAATTGGCGTTTCAAGAGAAACGGGCTCCTGAGCGATTTTAAGAATTTCCCGAACCTTTTCGGGAGTCAGATCCATATCCTCGGCTATTTCTTCCGGAGAGGGTTCGCGTCCAAGATCTTGGAGAAGCTGTCTCTGAACACGGATTAATTTATTGATGGTTTCAACCATATGGACCGGTATACGGATCGTTCTTGCCTGGTCGGCAATCGCGCGCGTAATCGCCTGACGGATCCACCATGTGGCATACGTACTGAATTTAAAACCTTTGCGGTAATCAAATTTCTCCACCGCTTTAATTAGCCCCATGTTCCCTTCCTGAATTAAATCCAGGAACAGCATGCCTCGGCCGACATATCTCTTGGCAATACTGACAACTAAGCGAAGGTTTGCTTCAGCGAGACGGCGTTTTGCTTCTTCATCGCCTTCTTCAATCCTGGTTGCCAGCTTTATTTCTTCCTCGCCTGACAACAGATCAACCCGGCCAATTTCCTTCAGGTACATGCGGACTGGATCATTAATTTTTACACCTGGGGGAACGCTGAGGTCATTTAGATCAAATTCCTCTTCCTTTTCAAGATCCTGAATATCCGGATTATCTTCGTCTTCCTCTTCCAAATCACTTTTGGCTACCACATCAATTCCCTGGTCCCCAAGATACTCATAAAATTCATCCATCTGGTCGGAGTCCATTTCGAAGCTGGCCATCCGTTCAGTTATTGTCTCATATGTGAGATTACCTCTTTTTTTTCCCTGCTCAACTAATAGATCTTTTACCTGATCTAAGCTTAAGTCGTTATCAACCTCTTTGGAACGCGCTGATTTTTCAGCCATGTGTTCCCCTCCTTCCAAAACTTACACCATTGCCCTCATATTTAAAGAAGCCTTCTTAATTCAATGATTTCCATTCCGATTTCCGAAGCCCTTTTAAAATTGCCCATGCGCTCCGCTTCTTTTCTTTCTTCATCTTTTTCTTTTATCTTTAACATTTTTTCATGTTTCAACACTTGTTTTAAACAATCGGATAGCTCCTTATCGGAAACCTCCTCATTTATAGACAGCATTTCTATCTCAGAAACAATCCTTCTCAGGTTTGGATCGGGCAGATAGGTCATGAAAAAACTGGAATCAGGCTCGTGTCCATCCTCATAAAAAGCATAAAGATAAGTAATAATTGCTTGATGTTCATCCACATTAAATGTAGTGGGTCCCATCATTTCCTGAACTTTTAAGGCGGTTTCCCTGCTTTTTAGCATATGAAAAATCAGCTGAATTTCTGCATTCTGATAAACAGGACGCAGTTTCTGTTCATATTGCAGCCTGACTTGGGGCTGTACCGTGTTTGCACTGGGCATTTTGCCTTTCTTTTTTTCAGCATAAAAAATCTGTCTTTGCTGCTGTTCCAATGCATCAAGTGAAAGAGTAAACTCAGACGATAGCTGCCTAAGGTAATAATCCCTTTCCACCGCATTGCCGAGGCGGGATATCTCCCGTAATGCCGCTTCAATATATTGAATCCGGTCACCCTCATTCGTCAAGTTTTTCCCTCGGCGCAAAAATTGCAGCCTGAATCCTGTTGCCGTTAGACTCGCGCCGATTACATCCGTAACAAAGCTCGTTGCTCCATACTTTTTAATGTAATCGTCCGGATCCAGGTTATCCGGCATAAGCGCTACTTTAATGGATAACCCTGCCTCCTGAAGCATTGTAGAGGCCCTGTCAGCCGCTGTAATCCCAGCTGAATCGGAGTCATAGCATATCAGCACATTGGAAGTGTTGCGTTTTATCAGATCGATATGCTGAGGCGTAAGAGAAGTTCCCATAGTGGCAACCGAATGGTCAATGCCAGCAGCAACCGCTGAGATACAATCCGCAAAGCCTTCGAACAGGACAACCTGTTCCTTTTTCCTGATTTGGGGTCTTGATGAGTGAAAATTATATAATATTTTGCTTTTATTAAAGATTGCTGTTTCAGGGCTATTCATATATTTGGGTTCATCTTCCCCCAGGGCTCTTCCTGAAAAAGCAATCGTATTGCCTTGATGATCCAAAATCGGAAACATGATGCGGTTCCTGAAGCGGTCAAAATAGGTGCCGTCTCTTTCCCTCATGATTATGAGGCCCGCTTCTTCCAGCCTTTTGCTGGAAAACCCCCGCTTAGTGAGAAACTTATAAACAAAGTCCCACGAATCCAAGGAGTAGCCGATCTGGAATTTTTTAATTGTTTCTTCGGTAAAGCCCCTGCCAAGCAAATATTCTAAGGCTTCCTGTCCCTCCTTGGTATTCAATAACAAATGATGATAAAACTTTTTAAGAAGCTCATGAGCCTCCATCATTTGTTTAATGCCCTCTGGAAGTTCTGACTTTACAGAACCGGGTCCGATTTCAATGTCCAGCTTAATGTTGCCTTTTTCAGCCAGGTTTTTCGCGGCCTCAATAAAACTGTAGCTTTCGATATCCATCAGAAACGTAAATGAATTACCGCCAGCACCGCACCCAAAGCAGTGAAAAATCTGTTTATCGGGCGATACCGAAAAAGAAGGGGTGCTTTCACCATGAAACGGACAAAGGCCGAAGTAATTTCGCCCTTGTTTTTTTAACTGTACGTACTCACCAATGACATCGACGATATCGACAGCATCTCGAATTTTGTTAATTGTTTCATCATCAATCCGGGTATTAGTCATATACGATCACCTTAATTTTGTCGGCGATAAACATAATTCTAGATTTCAATCACAAAATCCTTCAAGGTTCGACAATATTTCTGCAAAGGATTTTTTAAACCTATGGCGGTCCGCCGCAGTAAAGGGCTTTGGCCCTTTTGTATGCTTTCCTTGCCTTCTAAGCTTTGCGGAGTAAAATCGCATATCCAGCAATGTTTGAATGTTGTCATCATTGTATTCCTTTCCCCTGGGAGAAAGCGCATAAACACCCTTTGCAAGAGCTGTAGCCGCAAGCCCAATGTCCGCCGTAATGACAATATCTCCTCGCTTGGATGCATTGATGATGTAAAGATCAGCTGCTTCCTTATCCGCATCAACATAGACCCAATTTCCAACAGACGGCTCATTCATCATATTTTTGACTGAAGCAACGAAGCAAACAGGAATCTTGTGCATATCCGCACATTCAATGACTTCCTTTTTTACAGGACAGGCATCCGCATAAACTTTCAGGTTCATTTTCATATCTTTTAATTCTACATGTTTTTCAATTATCCTTTTTCTCCTTTACAAATGTTTTTTCGGAGCAGGATTTGTCGAATTATTTTATACGTGAAACCTTGACATCTCACCGTTAATAGTTTATTCCTATTTAGTCAAGTCTAAACCTTGAGAATTTATTTTTATCACAATTTTTTATTATAGTATACAAGTGCTAAAATTTCTAATAAAAAACCTCACTACTGATGATTAATGAATCATCAGACACAAGCGCGAGGAAATATATGTAAATATAACAATTATCGCCAATAAAATAGCGGGACCAGAGCCGAAACCTTGGCCAAGCATTTTTTCAAATAGCTTTAAGCACATTGGTTCATCATCTCTGCCACCCGCAAAATTGTTCCCAGCCAGATAGACTGCTATTTTCGGTTTTGAATAATATTAATAATCGAATTCGCTGTTTCTTCTACAGCTTTGTTTGTCACATCAATAATGGGACAATTGAGCCTGGAAGCAATTTCTTCAAAGTATTTCAATTCTTCCTTAATTCGCTCTACGTTCGCATAGATGGCATGATCGTTAAGTCCAAGTGACTTTAACCGTTCTTTTCGAATATGGTTCAACTTTTCAGGGCTGATCTTTAACCCGAAGCATTTTTCAGGGGAAACAAGGAATAGTTCCTCCGGCGGTTCCACTTCTGGGACTAGTGGTACATTGGCAACTCTATACCGTTTATGCGCGAGATATTGGGAAAGCGGAGTTTTTGATGTCCTTGAAACGCCAACCAGTACGATATCAGCCCGCAGGATTCCTCGCGGATCGCGCCCATCATCGTACTTGACTGCAAATTCGATTGCTTCTACCCGCTTAAAGTAATCTTCATCTAATTTCCTTACCATGCCCGGCTCGTTAAGGGGATTTGAGTTGCATTTCGTCTGCAGTATACCCATGAGGGGACCAATAATATCGTAGGCAAGCACATCATCCTTACTTGCCTGCTCCTGCAGATAAGCCCTGATATCTGGCTTCACAAGCGTGTAGACTATAATGGCCTGGTTAAGCTTTGCAAGCGATATTACCTCATCGATAATTTGTTCGTCCTCAACATATGGAATGCGTTTAATTGTAAAATTTGTCCCAGCAAACTGGCTGATTGCCGCCTTCGCAACAAGTTCAGCTGTTTCCCCAACTGAATCAGAAACCACGTATATGATCGAATTCACTAGAAAGTATCCCCCTTTTACAAATCATCGGCTGCAAGAGACAGAAAAGCCTTTGTTATATTGGTTTTCGTAATTCTCCCGGTGACCTCAAAGCCCTTTTCCGTTTCCTTAACAATTGGAAGCGCATCTATTTGCTTCTCAATCAATTTTTTTGCAACATCAATCAAAAGGTCATCTTTCATACACATTGTAATATTCGGCATCCTTGTCATGATAATGTTGACAGGTATCGTGTTTAGTTCTTGTTTCCCGATGCTGGCCCTGAGTAGGTCTTTACGGGACAGTACGCCAACTAAGATTGATTCTTTGTCGACAACAAACAATGTTCCTACATCCTCAAGGAACATCATTACGATTGCATCATAGACAGAAATACTTTCACTTACAACGACCGGAATTGATTGGAAGTCTTTGACATAAAGTTTATTCAGATTGTCGGTCAGCAGCTGCGTTGTCGTCTTTCCTGTGTAGAAATAACCTACCCTAGGCCTCGCGTCCAGATACCCGGCCATGGTCAGGATGGCCAGATCCGGCCTAAGGGTTGCACGCGTCAGATTAAGCTGGTCTGCAATATGTTCTCCTGTAATTGGGCCGTTTTCCTTTACGATTTGCAGTATCCGTGCCTGCCTTTTGTTCAGTTCTATTTTCCTCACCGCCCGCCGCTCTTAATGGTTTGTTTATATAAATTATATACTATCCACTTGAAATGAAAAGACCAAGCCTATGATATTAGTGGAATATCTTAGGGTAAAAGACAAAGACCTGCGAAATCGTTAAGCAGGCCTTACATGATTCAGTAGTTTATTGAAATTATGAAACAATAATTTTATTCATCTCGGCAAACTGGCGGATATAGCCACTTATTGCTTTCAACAGTGCCAGCCTGTTTTTCCTTAAGCCAGGATCTTCTGACATTACCATTGTATGTTCGAAGAAGTCTTCGATCTCAGACTTTAATGACACTAAACTATTAAATTTCTCTGCTTCAGTGGAAAGTGTTCCGTAAATTTCACTAACAGACTGAAATTTATTGTACAATGCCCGTTCAAAATCATTTTCAAATTTAGCTTCATTGATTTGATAGGTATCTTCAGCTTTTGAAGCCAAATTTATAACCCGGCTTAGTGCTTCAAGATTCCCTTTAAAATCAGGATCCTGCTTTCTCGATTCAAGAACCTGTGCTCGTTCCACAAGCGAAGAAAGGGTGCCAAGCTGATTTTCCAGCAAAGCGTCTGCAATATCATAGCGAATTCCCTCTTCAGCCAGGAGATGCTTTACGCGCGCTTTTAAGAATTGCAGAATGTCATTTCTAACTTCCTCAGCATCTCTAGAACCAATTGAAGCCTTTTGAAGAGAGCTGACCGCCATTTCTACGAGTTCCTCTACGGAAATTCTCCATTTTTTGGCGGTTAAAATATTCACGACACCGCTCGCCTGTCTTCTTAGTGCGTACGGATCCTGAGAACCAGAAGGAATGATTCCGATCGAGAAGAATGCCGAAATTGTGTCCATCTTTTCTGCGACACTTAGCACTGCACCAATTATAGAAGGAGGCACTTCATCATCGGCATGCCTTGGCATATAATGCTCATTCACAGCAGCTGCAACAGCCTCATCTTCACCTTTAATACGTGCATATCTCTCTCCCATATATCCTTGAAGCTCTGGGAATTCATATACCATGTTTGTGACAAGGTCAAATTTACTTATTTCAGCAGCACGTTTTGCATGCTCTTTTTCTTCAGAAGTCATGCCCAAAGCTTCAGAAAGATCCAGTGTGAACTGTTTAACACGGCTAACCTTTTCTGCTAAAGTACCAAGTTCCTCATGGTATACGATCGATTCTAGCTTTTTCAAAGAAGTTTCAATTTCTACCTTTTGATCTTCCTTATAAAAGAAAGAAGCATCGGAAAGACGGGCCCTTAGGACTTTTTCATTACCTTTTGAGACAATTTTAAGATTTCTGTCATCCCCGTTCCTAACTGTTACAAAATAAGGAAGCAACTCACCTGATGCGTTCTTAACAGGAAAATAACGTTGGTGTTCCTTCATCGAAGTAATAAGAACTTTTTCCGGAAGCTCCAAAAATTCCTCCTCAAATGTGCCTGATAAAGCAGTTGGGAACTCTACCAGATTGGTTACTTCCTCCAGAAGCTCCCCATCGACCGGAATTTCCCATCCGTTTTCCTGTTCAAGCTGTTTCAGCTGCTCAAGAATCAGTGCTTTTCTTTCTGATGGATTAACAATGACAAATTGCTTTTTAAGTTCTTCTTCATATGACAAAGCATTGGAAAGGGAAATTTCTTCACCTAAAAAACGATGCCCTTTTGTTATCCTGCCAGTCTCCACATCAGCTAGACTAAACGGGATCACTTCTTCTCCGAATAATGCAGCGATCCACTTAATCGGACGTGCAAAACGCAATTCCTGATTAGCCCATCTCATATTCTTCGGGAAAGTCATAGAGGAAATTATTTGATTTAACTCGTTTAACAGATTGAATGTAGGCTGGCCCTTGATAAATTTTTTCACATGGACATATTCCACTCCAGCTATTTCTTTAAAAAAGATATCATCTACAGTGACACCCTGTCCCCTGGTAAATCCAATCGCAGCTTTTGACCAATTCCCTTGGGCATCAAGAGCAATCTTCTTTGCCGGACCTTTTGCCTCTTCATTAATATCCCTTTGTGATTCTGCGACATCTTTTATCAATACTGCAAGCCTGCGGGGAGACGAAAATGCAGAAACATCTCCAAATTCAATAGCCTTTTCCTGAAGCCATTTCTGGATTCTATCAGTAAGCTGTTCCATTGACGATGTTACAAAGCGTGCAGGCAATTCTTCGAGACCAATTTCAAGCAACAAATCACGCTTACTCATTGATGAATTCTCCCTTCTGTTTCAGTATCGGAAATCCGAGCTTTTCCCGTTCTTCATAAAATGTTCTGGCAATCTTACGTGCCATATTTCGGCAACGTGCAATATAGCCCGTACGTTCAGTAACAGAAATTGCGCCCCTGGCATCAAGCAGATTAAAAACGTGAGAGCATTTCAATACATAGTCATAGGCAGGATGGACAAGACCTTCCTCCATTTGACGCTGGGCTTCCTTTTCATACATTGTAAACAGCTGGAACAGCATATCAGCATCCGAAGTTTCAAATGTGTATTTTGAATGTTCGTATTCAGGCTGCATGAAAATATCCCTGACAGTAAATCCTTCCGTCCATTCTAAATCGAAGACATTTTCTTTTTCTTGAATATAGGATGCCAATCGCTCGATTCCATACGTAATTTCCACAGAGACCGGCTTGCACTCTAATCCGCCTACCTGCTGGAAATATGTAAATTGTGTTATTTCCATGCCATCAAGCCATACTTCCCAGCCAAGGCCGGCACATCCAAGGGAAGGATTTTCCCAGTTGTCTTCAACAAACCGGATGTCATGGTCAAGCGGATTTATCCCCAGAGCCTTCAAGGAATCCAGATAAATTTCCTGAATGTTATCCGGAGAAGGCTTCATGATCACCTGGAATTGGTGGTGCTGATATAGCCTGTTAGGATTTTCGCCGTATCGTCCGTCAGCTGGACGTCTTGATGGCTCTACATAGGCTACATTCCAGGGCTCAGGACCGATAGCCCGAAGAAATGTATATGGACTCATAGTTCCGGCACCTTTTTCTACATCATAGGCCTGCATCAAAATGCAGCCTTGGTCTGACCAATGCTTTTGCAGCGTGAGTATCATGTTTTGAATATTCATCGTGCATCTACCTCCAAAAATTTTCTTATTTCCAGGCAAGACGCAGTTTTTAGACAAACAAAAAACTCTCGTTCCTATGCCTGGTTAGCATAGGGACGAGAGTTACCCGCGGTTCCACCCTACTTGCCGAATAAATCGGCCTCTTTTATCTGCACTATGCAGGATAAATTGCTCCGGACTGCCTTTCCCTAAAGCTTCCATACCCCGGCTTACACCGTCCCGGGTTCGCTAATACGGAGTGCTAAAGGTACTCCTTTCCATCACAGCAACGAAAATATTATGAATAAATTTTATCCAAGTCACCTGAGAATGTCAAATAAGAAATGCGCAAGCGCCCTTTTAAAGGAACGTCACCTAAAGTCTGGCAGGGTTGAAATCTAAAGCCATTTCAACCTCCATCCTGTGCCAAACGCCGACGCCACCACATCGTGTGCAAGCGCCGGAGCTAGACATTTGTACTTGTCTCATACTTTAAATCTGGTCAATAACGAACATGCGAAATTTAAATCAAACCCTTTAAATTATCCATTTGTTTTAAGAATTTCTTTGATTTCAGCTGCAGGCCGGAAAATTCATCATAATAGGAATCAATAACCAGCTGCAATTCTTTTTTTGTTTCCAGCTTAACTGAAATGTTACCCAGCCGGGAAAGGTCAAAATGGTAAAACAAGCGCAGCAGCTTAAGTGAGGATGGTGAAATTTTTATCCGGTAAGGATCTTTTTCAAAACATCGGTGGCACAGAAAACCGCCTTCTCGTAAGGAAAAGGAAAATTCCCCTTCCGTGTTTCCGCAATTGGCGCAATGGTCCAGCGTCGGTGTTAATCCGAGTACAGACAGCATTTTCATCTCAAATATAAATTTAAGAATTTCCGCGTCATACCCCTCATCTATGTAAATAAGTGTTTGCAGAACAAGTTCGAAAAGAAAAGGGTTGGATTTTTTATCCTCAACGCTTTTATCAAGCAATTCGATGATGTAGGAAGCATATGCGGTTGCAAAAATATCCTCCCTGATAGAACGCAGGCTGTTGATGGTTTCCCCCTGCTGAAGCGTTCCCAGGCCACTTGAGGGCTGAACAAGAAAATATCCGTAATAAAAAAGCTGAGTGACGGCAGAGAGCCGGCTGTTCGGCTTGCTTGCCCCTCTTGCCATCACTCCTGTTTTACCCCATTCACGGGTATACAAAGTAATTATTTTATTATTCTCTCCGTAATTTGTCCGGCGAATCACAATGCCTTCACATTTTTGAAACAATTAGGCCACCACCTGTATGGCGAACACAAGTCAAATCCATAGTTGTTGCGGAAGGCAATTTGCCAATGCTCTGCAACAGTTATCATAATAATTAAGTCCAGAGCATAAATATCTCAATGGCTGCAGCAACCTGAATGTACTTTCGGCGGTAACAACTATGGTGTTGTCTCTAAATCCAGAGGCTATCACCAGAAGCTGAAACCTATACGTTCACTTTCTTGGGACGCAACATCTAAATATTATTACCTAGGACCATATCGACTATGAGACGGGAAAGTCAATTTCTGCTAGCTCTTCTTCCATTCTTTCGGGTCTTTCTTGTCTCTCCACCTCAAGCTCTTTAAAAAGCAGATAAGTGTCCACATTACCTGTCTGACTGAATACCTTCCAGGTAAAATCCAACATATAAAGCCCACCTTTCCGTTTTACTAGCATTTTAAATCCCTGCCATAAGATTAGCTTGACCGTTCGATTAATATTGATGTGAAGCAAAATTTACTAATAATTAATATTCGTCTTCTCTGAAACCGTAATCCCGTAAATGAGTCGCACGGTTGCGCCAATCCTTTTGGACTTTGACCCATAATTCCAGGAAGACCTTTGAACCGAGCAGATTTTCAATATCCAGCCGTGCTCTTTTGCCTACTTCCTTCAGCAATTTACCTTGTTTCCCAATGACTATGCCTTTTTGGGAATCACGTTCTACGATAATGGTAGCCATCACATTTATTGTTTCACTGTTATCCATTTTTTTAATAGAGTCGATTACGACTGCAATGCTATGCGGTATTTCCTCTCTTGTCAGGTGAAGCACCTTTTCACGTATCAGTTCAGAAATGATGAACCGCTCCGGATGGTCTGTAACCTGGTCTGCAGGATAAAACTGCGGCCCTTCCGGCAGGTGTTCCTTGATTTGCGTGAGCAACGTCTCTACATTATTCCCTTCAAGGGCCGAAATGGGAACAATAGATGCAAACGGGTGTAAATCCTTATAAGTTTGAATCAATGGTAAAAGTTCATCCGGGTGAATCTGATCGATCTTGTTTACTACAAGGAACACAGGTGTTTTAACACCCTTCAGCTTTTCAATTATGAACTCATCACCGCGTCCGATTCCTTCCTGAGCATTGATCATGAACAGGATTAAATCTACTTCCCTCAGGGTGTTCGTAGCGACTTTCATCATAAAATCGCCGAGTTTATGCTTTGGCTTATGGATTCCCGGTGTGTCGATGAAGATCATTTGAGAATCTTCCAAAGTTAATACTCCTTGGATTTTATTGCGTGTTGTTTGCGGCTTATCACTCATAATTGCAATTTTTTGGCCGATTACCCTGTTAAGGAAGGTGCTTTTTCCTACATTTGGCCTTCCAATAATGGAAATAAAGCCTGATTTATGATTTTTTGTTTCTGTATCAAATAGTTTAGTCATGTAAATCCTCCGGTGAAAAGGCTCCTGGAAGCAGCTCTTCCACTGTTAATTCTTTAATATCCCCTTTTAGGTTGGTTAAAACAACTTTCATGTCCTTTGGGCACAATTCAGCAATTACCTGTCTGCATGCTCCGCATGGCGGTACTGGTCTGTCAGTGTCCGCGACAACAGCAATCATGGAAAAGCTTCGGTCACCTTCTGATAATGCTTTAAAGAGCGCTGTCCGCTCCGCACAATTTGTCATGCTGTACGCAGCGTTCTCAATGTTGCAGCCATGGTACACCTTGCCGTCCTCTGTTAGCAGCGCTGCTCCTACCTGAAACTTTGAGTATGGTACATAGGCTTTTTCCCTTGCTTTGGCTGCTTCTTCAATTAAATCTTTTTGTTGCATTGTTGCATCTTCCTTCCTAAACCGCTCATTTTTATCAGAAAGGGATGTTCCTTTATTTTACCTCGAAACTCCCTGTCTTATATATGTTGTTTTTAAAATGTAATATAAATGTTAGAATTTTCTAACAAATACACTCCATTATGTACTCCCATCATTGTCAAAACATTTTGGGTAAAAAGATGACCGCTCCAACAATAACCGAAAACAGGCTATAAACAAGAACTGCTCCAGCTGCAATATCTTTTGCCTGTTTCGCCAAAGGGTGGCGCTCTTTGGTAATTAAATCAACTGTTCTTTCAATGGCCGAATTAACCATTTCCAGCGTAAAAGTGCCAGAGATCGCAGTTAGGATAAACAGCCATTCGACCGGAGAAATGGCCAGCTTCCAGCCAAATAGCAGCGTGATTGTCGAGATTACTAAATGAATCTTTATATTTCTTTCGGTACGTGCTGCTGTATAAATCCCATAAAAAGCAACACCAAAGCTTTTGACCAACGAGGAGTTTCGGTTACTGTTCTCTTGTAAGCCCATACTCTGCTAAAATGACCCTTTGTTTAGTGAACATTTCTTTTTCATCCTGTTCATCCATATGGTCATATCCTAATAGATGCAGGAATCCATGCAGGGCAAGGAACCCGAGCTCCCGTTCGAAGCTATGGCCATATTCTTCAGCCTGCTCTTTAGTCTTCTCGACAGAAATCACAATGTCACCCAGCATCCGAGGCATATCAGCCCCCACAATCTGAACTTCCTCTTCGCCCATTTCTTCCAGCGCAAAGGAAATAACATCGGTTGCGGCATCCTTTTCCCGGTATTCCTTATTGATCTCGCGTATTCGTTCATTGTTTGTAAAAGTTACTGAAAGCTCACAATCCTCCTCAATACCTTCTTTTACCGCAGCAAAATGGAGCAATTCTTCAATCATGGCTGTTTCTTTTTCGGATACTTCATTTGTCTCGTCAATAAAATCGATATCAAATATCATATTTTCACCTTCTGTTCCGTTTTTTGGAATTCAGGATATTCTATCCTTGAATGGAATATCCCATTTAATGTCTCGCATAGCGATTTTTTAACAATTTGAAGTTCCCGCATTGTAATATCGCATTCATTAAACTGATGATCATGTAAACGGTCACTGATAATGCTGACAACCAGGTTTTCTATTTTTTCTGCAGTTGGCTGCGCCATCGATCGGACGGCTGCTTCCACGCTGTCTGCAATCCCAATCACGGCTATTTCTTTTGTTTGCGCTTTAGGGCCAGGATAGCGATAGTAATCTTCATTAACATCTTCTCCCAGTTTAGTTGCTTTATGATAAAAATACTTTAACAATGTGGTCCCATGATGCTGTTCAGCAATATCGACTATTTCCCTCGGCAATCTATGCTTCCGTAATATTTCTGCCCCATCTGTAGCATGGGCAATAATAATATCCCTGCTTGTGGCTGGAGGAAGCCGATCATGCGGGTTATCAATATTCATTTGATTTTCAATAAAAAACTGAGGACGTTTTGTTTTTCCGATATCATGATAATAGCACCCTACCCTCGCCAGAAGGCCATTAGCTCCAATGGCTTCGCATGCTGATTCGGCAAGGTTCGCTACCATGATACTGTGATGGTATGTCCCCGGTGATTCCGTTAGTATTTTCCTAAGAAGAGGGTGGTTGGGATTGGACAACTCAATCAATTTCATCGTTGACAAAATACCGAAGCCAGCTTCAAAGAATGGCAGCAGGCCAATCGTCAGCACTGAAGATAGTAGTCCAGATAGAAGTGCAGCTGCAAAGTAATACAAAAACTCCATTTTGGAATATTGTCCGTCGGAAATGAACAGGAACGCAAGAATAAGAGCAAAATTGACAAATGACAAGGCAAGACCTGCAGGCAATATTCTTGCTTTAAAGTTACGGCTTGTAAGGATGATAATCCCCGCCATGCCGCTAAACAGGATATAAAGCCCAATTGGAATATCCAGCACACCCGTACTGCCTTCATTAAAAATAATTGTTCCGAATCCAGCCAGCAGTATTGTCGCAGCAGCGGCATACCGTTCATTCGAGAGAATCTTAATGATCATAGAGGCCATAGCTGCCGGAAAGAAATAACCCAGGTTAGCAAACCGATCTCCCGAAAACAGGCTAATCGTTTTCATGATAGATATAGCGATCAAAAACACTACAATAAAAATAATTAAATGATTCGTCTTAAAGTCATTGCTTTCTTCTGCTGTATTAAAAAAATAATATAGCGCTGCTACAGTCAAAATGATAATAATGGCTAGGCCTACAAAAGGCTGGATTGTTTTATCTCCTTCCAAAACACCAGTCAGTTCCAGCTTCCGGTAGATTTCCCTGTCGACAAGCTGGCCTTCTACGACAATAATCTGGCCTTGAAGAATTTTTACCGGTTCAACACTTTCCAGCGCTTCCTGTCTCTGTTCCTCCGTTTTTTCCCTGTCAAAAAAAACATTCTGTATAATGACATTCCGGGCCAGAGCAATAGAGGCAGCTTTTAATTCCCCCTTGAGGCTGGAAAACCTCAGCTCCTCTTCAGCCCTTTTTTTAGCATTCTCGACTTCATCTGCAGGGATTCTGGTGCTCATTACATTATTAACAACTGTAACTGTTACATCTTTGGCTATTTGCAAATCAGCTTCGGCAGCCTCCACCAAGGCAGTGAAAATGTGGCTTGGCAGCTCATTATTGACTTCATCCGTTAGTTTCCCTTTCAGGAGTTCGACTTTTTTATCAGTAGATAGATGATCATCAGGCTTGGCGGAATCCCCTGGCTTCTGGTGAGCCGGGGGAGTTTCATTCATCACTTCAATGGCGGAATCGAAAATGGAATCTACTAAATCAACCTTATTTTGCGCATATTCTTTTTTTAACGTATAAACGTCTGAAACCTGTTTAACCGTATCATTCTTTTCCTGCTCCGTTTTATATGTATCCTCTACTGTTTTTCCCGCAATAATGGTCTGTTCCGCAGGCTTGAACAATTCTACCGTAATTTTTTCCGGTTTAACATTTGAATACATTACAGCGTATGAAAAAACTCCCAAAAACAGGAGAAGAACAATTTGAAAAACCTTAAGTCCCAGCAAGTCCTTCAGTTTTGTTAAATAGGCGTTTATCGTGTTCAAATTTCCCCCTCCTACGAAAAGCGCAAGCAACCCTGGCAAAGGACGAACGGCTAAGTGTGCCACGTCCTGTCGCAACGCTGTTCTGATCCACAACGTTACACAAGGAACGCCGACTAAGGTGTGGCACATCCTGTGCCACACGTCAACGCCAGCTCGTCCTATGCAAGTCCGACAAGCATAAGACAAGCGTGGCAGAAGGCGCTTTTTGCCTTCCGTGGCGCTTGACTTTTGACCTCGAGGCCGGCTAAAACCACCACGTCCCTGTGGCGACGCCTCCACTAACACATTTTGTACGTCAGAGCTGGGTGCTGGAGCTGGATCAGCGCTTGTTATAAAAGACAATTTTCTTAAGTCTTCAAAAGTACTAGTACCGGGCACTAGAGCTAACACTGGCTTAAAATTAATACATTTCTAAATAAAGGTATTAAACAATAAGGTATTCTGTTTATCACGGTAATTAGCAGCAATTCCCTTTTTTAAGTATCACTATGTAAAATGATAACAGTTTTTAGGACAACTTTCACCTACCTTATTGCATCAGCCTTATGGATTTTGAAAGCACACACATGCCCTGTTTTAAGAAGAAAGAGCCATATGTTAATCCTTTTTATTCGGAAGATACGCATTCGTCGTTCGCGCCAACAAAAAACCCTTGCGTGAAAGCAAGGATTTCGACGGATTTATTGATTTGCTTTTTCATATGCATCAATGATTTTCGCGACGAGAGGATGCCTGACGACATCACTCTGTTCGAGATAAATAAACGCCATGCCGGACACATTTTTTAAGAGTTCCTCTGCCGTGAGAAGGCCAGATTTTACTCCTTTAGGAAGGTCAATCTGAGAGCGGTCTCCTGTAATAACCATCCTAGAACCAAAACCCAAACGCGTAAGGAACATCTTCATTTGTGCCTGTGTTGTGTTTTGCGCTTCATCCAGGATGACATAAGCATCATCTAGCGTCCGGCCTCTCATATATGCTAGCGGAGCGATTTCAATGGTTCCGCGCTCAATCATTCTCTCTGTTTGTTCTGTTCCCAGAAGATCATGAAGGGCATCATACAAAGGCCTTAAGTAAGGATCCACCTTTTCCTTCAAATCTCCCGGAAGGAACCCGAGACTTTCTCCTGCTTCTACTGCCGGCCTTGTCAGGATAATTTTTTTAACCTGGCCGTTTTTTAACGCATTAATAGCCATAACTACGGCCAGATACGTTTTCCCTGTCCCGGCAGGACCGATTCCAAACACTAAATCTGCCTTTTTCATAGCTGATATATAATGCCTCTGGCCAAGAGTCTTCACCCGGATCACTTTCCCCTTGGCTGTCCTGGCAATTTCCTCTTCGTATAAATCGCGGAAGTATTCCAGCGTCCCTTTTTTAGCCAGTTCCGCTGCATACATTACATCCCGGGCACTAATATTAATGCCTTTGCGGATTATTGAAAGGAGCGCCTTAATAATGTTTTCGGCCTTCTCCGCATTTTCTTCTTCCCCGGATACCGTTATCGCTTCACCCCGGGTTATAACATTTACGCCAAGCTCTTCTTCCAGCACTTTTAAGTTTGAGTCTGATATGCCCAATAATGCCATAGCTTCATTAGGCGATTCTAATTGTAGTTTTACGACTTTTGCATCTTCTGGCATTCGTTAGTCTCCTTGAATGATTGGTATACCAACAGCGATATCTTCTATTACCTGGTAATGAATTGATAGTTTAACTTTACCATTGTCCACTCCAGCATGCAAAATTTTTTCCCCGATAATCTTCGCACCCTCAGGCAGCTGTTTTTCCAAATCCTTGATAGCCATTTTCTTTGCCTCTGCCATTGCTTGTCCCTTAGTATATACCCTGGTAATTTGCTCTTTGCTGCGATATGTTTCTGACATATACGCTGCAGGCAGTTCCCATTTCCAGAACTTAAAAGGTTTGGTTGTGCTTTCAACTTCATACTGCTTGTACTCCGGTTTTTTAAACCCCCAGACTGGTAAGGAAAAACCGCTTATATTTATATAATGTTTCACCTTTTCGTCACCATTAAACACCGAAAATTTTGTTTTTAGCGGAACTTCCACTGTGGACTTATACCAAGTTTCTCCCAGGACCTTACCCTTGGCCCCTACTACGCGCTGATTATTCTCATTTCCAATGACCCCGGATACAAGCAATTGACCTTTATTAACATAATCGCTTATTTCTACCTGCTTTTGCCCTTTTTCAACAAACATTCCTACTATGACGGCTTTTTTTCTGGCCACAAGATTTCGGGGGGAGAGTTTCTCTGCTTCTTCCGGCTGTTCTTTTTCGACCACTTGAAAGTGGAAGGTTGTCCCCTTTAATTCTACACCAATCCACGTTACTGCCTTAATATTATCTGAAAGCTTTCTTTGAATTGTTTCCACATCGTCGATCAGAAATTGTACCTTGCCGACCTCAACCCCAATCTTGTCCAATTCTTTACGGATTGCATGCTCAGTCTCAGGATTAGCGCCTTTGATCTCAATTCCCCAGACCATATTTGATAGCATGAAAATAATAATGAAAAAGGATAGCAGGCCGATTAAAA
The DNA here is from genome assembly GCF_003429095.1 of Peribacillus saganii. GTDB lineage: Bacteria > Bacillota > Bacilli > Bacillales > DSM-1321 > Peribacillus > Peribacillus saganii. The sequence goes on along the minus strand of NZ_QVTE01000001.1, from coordinate 177,136 downwards.
AGCCACTGTATTTTAAAGCTCTTTTTGTAAAAAAAGGAATCCCCCTGCCTTCTATGAAGGAAACCTTGCAGTCACTGTTTCTGACAACCGCTCTCAGGGTTGATATATCCTTCAGTTCGATGCAAAACAAAACGGTGTCTTCACCGCTGCGTTTAACATCCCATATGGAAATATTCTTTCTGAGGAGTCCATTTATAAGGCGCTCTGCTCCAATTCCGCTTGCTTTGACTTTTACGAACCCGGTGTAAAAGTTTGTCCACTGATTTTTCACGGGTGGTTCTCCTCCTTCGCACTTATCCATCGAGAAAAAATACTTTATCGATCTTTCCTTCAAGCATGATTTCCTCCGGAAGGATCGTTTTGATTACAAATGACTCACCCTTTATCAATAGCTGACCCTTTTTCAGCATCAGCCTGACTTCATTATCCGCAAATGCCAGCAAACCGCGGTGATTCTCGATGTAGATATGCAGCTGGCCGATTATGGTGATTCTCGGAAGGTCCATCATGACATCCTGTGGAAGGTCCATTGTATTCACCATAAGCTGTTTAATTTTCTGCCCCCATTTTCGCGCCATAAAAAAGAACCCCCTTTCATCTCAAATGTATGAAATGAATGGGAGTTCTAGACCATTTTCCTGCCTGCCAGTGTTAATATCGCTCAGGAATGGAAAGATTATTTTACGGCATTCTCCTTCGGGAAGCAGGCCTCTTAGCCCGAGGCGGGCCTAATACTTCTGCGAGGATGATGCCATCAATAATGCTCTTATTGTCCAATTTGATGGTAGAGCCTTGAAGGGAACTTTTTTCTCCTTCACGGTGCTTATATTCAGCGGAAAAAAACGGGTTAGCAATGTCAGTTTGTAAGTTTTCTTTTTTAGTTTCTGAAACTATTTCAGCTGCCTTGTTAGGATAGTTTAATGCTGTTGTAACAGACGGAGGCAGTGAAGGTTTTATGTGCTCCATTTTCTGAAGCGGCTCGCTGCTCTTCCCGGGCTGTTGTGACGGTTTGCGATTCTGATTACCCACGGCCTTTTTCTTCTTTTTTAAAAGTGAGGAAACAAAGGCTGCAAAAATGAGCAGCAAAAATGTATTGCTTAATAGGAAATCAATTATCGTGTCCATCTGCTGGCCTCCTCCCTTCTGCGTTTTTATCTTTTGTCAGCATGTAACGGCCAAAACCAAGTTGATGCGTTATTTATCTCCGTCTTTAGGATCCTTTGACAATTTACCGATAGAATCACGCATATCTGTATCCGCTGAAATGTTTTGGATATTCATATAGTCGTATACACCAATATTGCCTGACTTTAGGGCTTCAGACATGGCAAGCGGCACTTCTGCTTCCGCTTCTACTACCTTGGCCTTCATTTCGACGACACGCGCTTTCATTTCCTGTTCTTGGGCAACAGCCATGGCGCGCCGCTCCTCCGCTTTTGCCTGGGCTATTTTTTTATCAGCTTCAGCCTGTTCCGTTTGCAGATGCGCCCCTATATTTTTGCCGATATCCACATCAGCTATATCAATCGAGAGAATTTCAAAAGCCGTTCCTGAATCAAGTCCTTTCGTAAGGACCGTTCTGGAAATCATATCAGGATTTTCGAGTACTTTTTTATGATTTTCAGCCGAACCGATTGTTGATACGATCCCTTCGCCTACACGGGCAACAATGGTTTCCTCACCGGCACCGCCGACTAAACGGTCGATGTTTGCCCGGACTGTAATTCTTGCCTTTGCCTTTACCTCGATACCATCCATAGCAACACCGGAAATAAACGGTGTTTCAATGACCTTTGGATTAACGCTCATCTGCACCGCCTCAAGTACATCCCGCCCCGCAAGATCAATAGCAGCACCTCTTTCAAAGGGTAATTCAATATTCGCTCTTTGCGCGGCGATCAGTGCATTTACTACTCTGTCGACGTTACCTCCCGCAAGATAATGGCTTTCCAGCTGGTTGGTCGTAACTCCAAGCCCCGCTTTATGGGCTTTGATAAGCGGATTAATGACCCGATTTGGAATAACCCGGCGGAGCCTCATCCCGATTAGTGTAAAAATACTGACCCGTACACCTGCTGCCAAAGCAGAGATCCAAAGCATCACCGGTACAAATGTCAGCAATATGGCGAGCACTATAATCGCCGTGGCAATTGCCAATAAAAGCAATATTGTTCCTGAAGTCAATTCCATATATTTCACCCGTTTTCTATTAGTCTTTTAATTGCCCTGCTTCCCTTACAACAATCCTTGAACCTTCTGTTTTAATAACTTTCACGGTCGTACCCTTCGATATAAAGCTGCCTTCTGTCACGACATCAATCCTTTCGTCATCAATGATAACGGTTCCGGACGGCCTTAAATCGGTAGCTGCCAGCCCTGTTTTTCCAATTAGCTCCACACGGCTGCGGTTTGAGATATATCCGCTTTCCGTGCTGGTTGAGTCAGTAAGAATAATTTTTTTAAAAAATTTCATTTTTCTCCCAAACACCTTTACTAATATAATCGAAAGAATGAGGGCGGCAGCAAAAGCTATCAGCAGCGAAACCGCCATATGTGAAACATTGTCCGAAGCCATAAAGAGGCTCCCTACTACACCAGCCAATCCCAATACACCAACAAGGCCACCGGGGACAAAGACCTCCAGGATGATTAGGATAACTCCGGCTACAAATAATAGCAGCGACTCATAGCCTGCGAGGCCGGACACCATATGTCCATAAAAGAACAGCAGCAAGGATAGCATCCCAGTTAAGCCTGGCAAACCAAAACCTGGTGTATACAGCTCCATCACAAGCCCAATGCTGGCCAGCGTCAGCAAGATCGGTACAACCACCGGATGGGTAATGAAACGTGCGAGCTTTTCAGCAAAGCTTTCATCCAGCTGCCGGATATCAGCGTTCTCTATTCCCAGCCTGCTGTACAGCTCTGCCCTGCCGGCAACTGTTCCTTCACTATAGCCCGCTTTCTCCGCCTGTTCGGCAGTAAACGTCAGCAGTCTTCCTTTTTCCGCTCCATATTTCGGCAGGTTTATGCTTTCATCCGCCATTGCCTGGGCATAAATTGGGTCCCGCCCATTTTGTTCAGCAGCCGTTTTCAAAGCAGCGAGCCAATAGGACTGTGCTTTTTTATCAGCCGCATTTCCGGCAGAATCTATCACCGCTGCCGCTCCCATTGTTGCCCCGGGCACCATATATATTTCATCTGCACTTAATGAAATATAGGCTCCTGCAGACAGTGCCTGATTATTTACAAATGCAACGGTATGAAGCTTTGTTTCTGAAATGGACTTTGCAATTTTGCCTGCCGCATCTACCGCGCCTCCCGGTGTGTTCACATCAAAAATAATCATGTCGGCTCCTTCTTCTTCAGCTGTATTAATCGACCGTGAAAGAAAAGCATTTAACCCTTTCTCGACGGTATCTTCAATAGGCACGACATAAACCATCTGCTGCTTAGCCTCGGTCTGCGGCAAAAAGGATATAAGCCCTAATCCAAGGAAAAGGAACATAATAACGGACCATTTGCGCATACTCCGCCTCCTTTCCTTTTTTCTATCATTGCTTACCTGTTACATACGTATGTAATCGAGAAAAGTTTCATGTTTTATTAGGGATGAAGGCTAGGTTAAAAGAACACGCTAATTTGATACATTTTACAAAATTGACCATTGCTTACCGCTTATTTTCGGTTATTCTCTCAGTGGCCATTCATTCCAGGATACTCCTTTAGTATTTTTTTGACATCAAAAAACCGCAGGCACAAGTCCTGCGGTTTGATGCGAGTTTAAGATAAATGTTGTTGTACTAATTTGTTAACAAGAGAGCCGTCAGCTTTGCCTTTAACTTTAGGCATTAACGCTGCCATAACCCTACCCATATCAGCTTTTGATGATGCATTTATATCCTCAATCGTTTGTTTCACAATTAAAGAAAGATCTTGCTCAGAAAGCTGCTCCGGCATATAAGCCTCAACGAAATTGATTTCGGTTCGGATTTTGTCCACGAGGTCAGTTCGGCCTGCGTTTTCAAATTCTTGGAGGGAGTCTTTGCGTTGTTTTAATTCGCGAGAAAGGATAGTCAATTCTTCCTCTTCTGATAACTCCTGCTTGCCAAGCTTTATCCCTTCGTTTTGAAGTGACGCTTTCAGCATACGAATTACAGAGAGTTTGTCCTTTTCCTTGTTCCTCATCGCTTGTTTCATATCATTATTTAAACGCTCGAGAAGACTCATATTTCCACCTACTCTTAGAATTTACGTTTTCTAGCAGCTTCAGACTTTTTCTTACGCTTTACGCTTGGCTTTTCATAAAATTCACGCTTCCTAGCTTCCTGAAGCGATCCTGCTTTAGATACAGTACGTTTGAAACGACGAAGAGCATCTTCAAGCGATTCGTTTTTACGAACGACGGTTTTAGACATCTCTTTCCCTCCCTCCGAAAACAACACACTAACTCTTAGTGCTACATGATTTCACATGTACTTAGCCATTATAATATATGCACTATTTAAGGTCAACTATCTATCGAAATTTGTCCCGCAACCATATTAAAATATTTATGGTTATGGATTTTTACACAAGAAGCATGTATCTCATACTCTGCCCATAGAATGGAACAGAGGTGAAGCATATGTACGAGCTTTTATTATTCTCATTATTCATTGCTGTATTTATGGGCGGAATGTCCTTTCTGCGGATAGGGCTATTTAATTTATCCGGCAAAAAGCTAAAAGATGTGCTTGCAAAGGTAATCGGCTCCCCTTGGAAGGGTTTTATTGCCGGCATAGGCATAACGGGACTTCTGCAGAGCAGCTCCGCTGTCATGGTTATGACGATTGGGTTTGTTTCCGCAAGGGTCATTTCTTTTCCGCAATCAATAGGCGTCATTTTAGGCTCTAATATAGGAACAACATTTACAGCGGAATTTATGACTTTTTCAGTGGACAAGTATATTATTCCCGGCTTAATCGTCGGGGCGGTACTTTGCAGTATTCCAAAAGTAGTATCCAGGAGCATCGGTACATCCCTAATAGGCTTGTGCGCCATATTTGCGGCCATGGCGGGTTTCAAATCGCTTGCTGTACCTCTCGCGGGATATCCGTTCGTTCAGGGTGTTCTAGGGAATATGGACAGCAATACGATCCTTGCCCTGCTCACTGGCATTATAATTACTGCCATCATTCACTCAAGCAGTGCAATGGTTGGGATTGCGATGAGCTTTCTTGCAAGTGGTGAACTTTCTATTTCAGCTGCTATTGCGGTTATGCTGGGGGCAAATATTGGGACATGCATTACAGGCTATCTGGCAAGTATCGGATCTGGAGCTGAAGCCCGCTTTACCGCATACGCCCATATTTGGCTCAACATTGCCGGCGTTGCACTGTTTTACCCTTTTATCGATGATCTTGCCCAAGTTGCCGGAATGCTTACCGGGGAGCCTGACGTACAGCTTGCACATGCCAGCGTTCTGTTTAATGTAATCACCTCGCTTGCAGTTTTGCCATTTGCAGGCGCATTTGCCCGATTTATTATGCATGTCCACAGGCGAAAGAATTAGCAGAAACATTAAATGAAAAACCCTGCTCAAAAATTCGTCAGGGTTTTCACTGTTATTTAGTAATCTGAATCTGAAGTCAGCCCCTTGATAATCGCCACGCCGGCACTTGCGCCAATACGTGTTGCTCCAGCATTGATAATCTTTACGGCATCCTCCGTATTCCGGACTCCTCCTGAAGCTTTAACGCCAATATTCGGGCCAACAGTCCTTCTCATTAACTGAACATCCTCAACTGTGGCGCCTCCTGTTGAAAAACCAGTGGATGTTTTGACAAAGTCAGTACCAGCCTTCACTGAAAGCTGAGAAGCCCTCTCTTTTTCCTCATCCGTCAATAAAGAAGTTTCAATAATGACCTTTGTCAGCGCCTTTCCCTTGGCAGCTTCCACTACTGCGCGAATGTCTTTTTCCACAAGTTCATTATTCTTTTCTTTTAAGGCACCAATATTGATAACCATATCAACTTCCTGTGCTCCATTTTCAATCGCATTTCTTGTCTCAAATGCTTTTGTTTCAGGTGTATTCGCCCCTAAAGGGAATCCAATGACGGTACACACCTTTACATCAGAGCCTTGCAATAGTTCAGCCGCCAATTTCACCCAAGTAGGATTTACGCAAACCGATGCGAAATGATGCTCCTTCGCTTCCACACAAAGCGTTCTGATCTGAGCGCTGGTCGCATCAGCCTTTAATAATGTATGATCGATGATTCCTGCTACATTTTGTACCATCGTTACATCTCCTTCAATACAATTTAAAGTTGTCCGTACCTCTGTATCTTAGCATTTTCAGTACTGATTTACGAGCAACTTATCAATTAAACGTAAAACTCGATTGCAATTATAGAGATTAGTATCTCTTTTTGCATAAGATTTATTATTTAGCTGATGCGGGTCAACAAAATTCCTTGTGAATAAACATAAATTTCATTTGATAGGACCTTTACTGCCTGCATGAAATTAATTCGTCAATTTAACTTTTTTCTGTAAAAAATCAATTAATTAAAAATCCTGCATGTCAAACAAGGCTTCCTTGTCGTATAACAGACATGGGAGTCAACCTCATTTCTATTCCTGTCTTTGTTTGTTTGGTCACTTACATTATACAAGAATTTGGGGAGGTACTACTTTTTTCATGTCTTGAACCACATGGGCGACAAGGGATTGAAATTATGAAATTCATTCAATTAATTACGCGAAAAGTAATTGAATCCGTGAAATGAATTAAATTCCGTAATAAGTGGATTACTTCCGTAAAATTAAGTTTTTTCCTGTGAAAGTGGAAATAATCCCCTGACAGCCTTCCGTCTTTATGTGATCCGACTTTCACTTTACCCAAAACAAAAAAAGCAATCTGCTGAAAAAACGCAGATTGCTTGTTATTAAATAGCTTGTGCCTCAAGAGGAGAATCTTCGACAACGCGAACGAATTGCCCTTCGTTATACGGATAGCCTGCTTTCGTAATTTTAACTTTTACAATCTTTCCAATCATATCTTCTGATAAAGGGAAAACAACTTTTAAATAGTTGTCCGTATATCCGACATATAAATTGCTTTCTTCATCCTCATTGAAGCGTTCTTCTGGAATCACTTCCAGAATCTCATTTTCAAATCGTGATGCGTATTCCTTTGCAAGCTGGTCAGATAGGCTGATCAGGCGATGAACTCGGTTATTCTTGACTTCCTCATCAATCTGGTCTTCCATTCTGGCAGCAGGCGTGCCTGTACGCTTAGAATATGGGAAAACATGAAGCTCAGAAAATTGGTGCTCTTTAATGAAATTGTAGGTTTCCATGAATTCTTCTTCCGTTTCGCCTGGAAACCCTACGATCACGTCAGATGTTACAGCCAATCCTGGCAAAGCCAGCTTTAACTTTTGCAGGCGCTCAGCAAAGAATTCCATTGTATATTTCCGTCTCATACGTTTAAGAACTGAATTGGAGCCAGATTGAAGCGGAATGTGAAGATGCCTTACAATCTTATCGGAATCGTTCAGAACCTGAATTACTTCATCAGTAATCTGGCTCGCTTCAATAGAAGAAATTCGGATTCTTTTCAGTCCGACAACCTTTTCATCAAGCTCACGAAGAAGCATGGCAAGGTTGTAATCCTTCATATCCTCCCCGTATCCTCCAGTGTGAATACCTGTTAGGACGATCTCCTTATACCCGGCATCAACAAGCTGCTGAGCCTGGCGGATAACCTCCTGAGGGTCTCGTGAACGCATAAGCCCGCGTGCCCACGGAATAATACAGAAAGTACAGAAATTATTGCAGCCTTCCTGAATTTTAAGAGAAGCTCGGGTACGGTCAGTGAAAGCTGGCACATCAAGCTCTTCATACACACGAGTTTTCATTATATTTCCAACGCCATTGATTGGCTGGCGTTCTTCTTTAAATTGTTCAATAAACCCTAGCATCTTTGTACGATCCTGTGTGCCAACAACTATGTCAACTCCAGGGATGGCCATAATTTCAGCCGGGGAAGTTTGGGCGTAGCAGCCAGTAACCGCAATAACTGCATCCGGGTTTTTGCGAACGGCACGGCGGATTACCTGGCGGCTTTTCTTATCACCTGTATTTGTAACTGTACAAGTATTAATTACATAAACATCTGCAGCCGCTTCGAAATCAGTACGTTCATAGCCATCCGCTTTAAAAAGCTGCCAAATGGCTTCTGTTTCGTAATGATTTACTTTACAGCCTAACGTATGGAACGCTACAGTTGCCATTATCATCACCTCGATAGTTCTAATTGGTAGGAAACAGCCGCAAGTGCATAAAGCGGAGCAGTTTCCGTCCTTAATATTCTAGGTCCTAACCCGCAAGGAGTAAATTCCGCTTGAATAAGCAGGTCCAATTCCTCTGGAGCAAGCCCGCCTTCAGGTCCGAAAACAAATAAGATTGACTGCCCTGGTTCGGCATTTTTAAGGACTGCAGCAAGAACGGCAGATTCCCCCTGTTTTGCCGATTCTTCAAAAGCAGCAAGTTTATGATCATAAGCAGCCGAGGCAGCGATTAATTCTTTCAGTGGCATCGGTTCTTTAACGGATGGGAGCATTGTACGGTGTGATTGTTCAGCCGCCTCCTTGGCAATTTTCTGGAGGCGCTCCGTCTTTTTCGAAGACTTTTTGCTATCCCATTTCACTACTGAACGAGCCGCAATAAAAGGGATAAACTCATGGGCACCAAGCTCTGTGCCTTTTTGAATGATATACTCTAATTTATCCCCTTTAGGCAGCCCGCTCGCGATTGTCACTTTAACAGGCAATTCTTTTTCTTCAAGATACCATTCTATAACGGTTCCCGTTACCATTTCATTGGAAACTTCTGTGATTTCGGCAAGTGCCGATCTTCCATCCCTGGTAACACAGATTATACGGTCCCCTTCACCCATTCGCATAACTCGGACAATATGATGAAAGTCTTCACCTGATACCTTGACCTCTGTGCCATTTATACCATCATCTGATAAAAAGTAACGCTGCACATTGACACCTGCTTACTAGTTTTTTAGGAAAAATGGCGCCGGCCACTTTGCTTTATTAACTTGATTTGTGACTTATCGGCGCCTGATTTTTTTAAAGGTTTCTTTTCGCAATGATTGCTGCCCAGTCTTCCATTAACAACGTTTCCTCAATGGTGAAACCGGATACCTCAATGGCTTCTTTAACATCCTGCTTTTTCTGCTGGATAATTCCGGAGGCAATGAAATAACCTCCTGGCTTTACAGCTTTGGCAACATCATCGGTAAATCTTATGATTACTTCTGCAAGTATATTGGCAACCGCTACGTCTACCGTTTCACTAACCCCATCAAGAAGGTTATTTTGTGTAACCGAGACCACATTCTGTACTTTATTCAGCTTCACGTTTAACTTTGCTGATGCCACTGCAACTTCATCCAGATCAAGCGCATGTACTTTTTCCGCCTGCAAAAGGGCAGCAGCGATACTCAGAACACCCGAACCAGTTCCGATATCAACAACTGAATCGCCTTGCTTCACAGTTCTTTCCAAAGCCTGGATACACATAACTGTAGTTGGATGAGTACCGGTTCCGAATGCCATGCCTGGATCAAGCTCAATAATCAGTTCATCACTGCTGACCGGTTCGTAATTTTCCCATGTGGGAACGATTGTAAATCTTTCAGAAATCTTAACAGGATTATAGTATTTTTTCCAGGCAGTAGCCCATTCTTCCTCATGCACTTCACTTATAGACACTGCATTTCGCCCAAGGTCGATATCATAGATAAGCAGTGTGTTGATAGCTTCCTTAATGCCTTCAACCGTTTCGCCCAGGAAGCTATTCACTGGTAAATATGCCTTAATAATAACGCCTTCGTCAGGATAATCAGCAGGATTAAGATTATAAATCTCACCAAAAACATTTTCCCGTTCTTTAATTAAATCGTTTGGATCCTCGATGACAACACCGCTGGCCCCTGCCTCATGGAGGATGTTAGATACCGGTTCAACTGCCTCGTTTGTCGTATGGATGGCAATTTCAGACCATTTCATTGCTGACAGCTCCTTTTAGTCACCTTTAAAAGCACGTTTTACTTTAGAGAAAAAGCTTTCTTCCTGCTCATTTGGCACAACCTGACCGCTTATGTCGGCAAATTCCCTTAGAAGCTGCTTTTGTTTTTCTGAGATATTCGTTGGCGTTACGACCAGAATCACAATATGCTGATCTCCCTGGCCATAGCCGCGGACGTTCGGAACTCCTTTTCCTTTCAGGCGGAAGCGGGTCCCTGTTTGAGTGCCTGCCGGAACCTTCAGCTTTACTTTGCCATGAAGAGTTGGAACCTCAATTTCATCACCAAGCGCCGCCTGGGCGAATGTAACCGGCATCTCGCAATAGATATCGTCACCTTCGCGCTCGAAAAATTCGTGCTCGCGTACTCGGAATACGACATATAAATCACCAGATGGGCCTCCGTTTATACCTGGTTCTCCCTGTCCTGATACTCGAAGCTGCTGCCCGTCATCGATACCGGCTGGTATTTTAACGGAGATCTTGCGCCGCTTCTTAACCTTGCCTGATCCTCCACAAGTTGAACATTTGTTAGGAATGTATTTTCCTGTTCCATTACAATGATTACAAACTCGTCGGTTAACGATTCTTCCAAACGGTGTGTTTTGTTCGACATTCAGCTGGCCTGAACCATGACAGTGTGAGCAAGTTTCAGTTTTTGTTCCTGGCTTGGCTCCTGATCCATCGCAGTTATCACAATTTTCTTCACGAGGTATTTCAATTTCAGTTTCTTTCCCGAAAACCGCTTCCTCAAATTTCAAAGTCATCGTATATTGAAGATCTGCTCCCTGGCGCGGTGCGTTTGGATCTCTCCTCCTTCCGCCACCTCCCCCTCCGAAGAAGGTACTGAATATATCTTCAAAGCCGCCAAAGCCGCCAAAATCTCCTGCACCGCCAAAGCCCTGGTTCGGATCCGTATGACCAAACTGGTCGTAGTGCGCTTTCTTCTGATCATCACTTAACACTTCATAAGCTTCTTTAATTTCCTTAAATTTATCTGCTGCATCTGGCGCTTTGTTGATATCAGGGTGGTACTGCTTCGAGAGCTTTCTATATGCCTTCTTAATCTCATCTTTTGAGGCAGTTTTCGCTACTCCAAGCACTTCATAATAATCGCGTTTACTCATAGTTTCTTCACTCCCGATCCGTTTCACATAAAGACAATTTTAACACTTTTACAAGTCGCAGCGCAATACGAAAAACGCAAGCACCTGACAATGAACGTCGACTAAGGTCTGGCACGTCCTGTGCGTCGGGGCTGAGCGCTGGAGCTAGACATCAACACTTGTTAACAGGGAAATGCTTTCTTATCTAAGATTAAAAGCATTCACAGCCGGCATCCGCACTTGCCATTCCTAATTTATCTGCAGATCTGCCAGACTATGATACAGAATGCTTTAAAAGCTTGTTACCGGAAAGAGCAGATAGCTATTAATAAATATTTTTCCTATTGCTTAAAAAAAGCCAAAGCCAAGAAACCCTGGCTTTGACTCCTTTTTAGATAAACGGAAAGCATTAGTGATTCCGGGTTATCTGCATGCTTTATATTTTATTTATCGTCATCATTTACTTCAGTAAACTCTGCATCAACAACATTATCATCTTTCTTTTCAGCAGAACCTTCTGCACCGCCCTGTGCTGCCTGCTGTGCTTTTTGAGCTTCTTCGTAAAGTTTCATTGTCAGGTTAGTAACGATTTCCTGAAGCGCATCTTTCTTTACGCGGATTTCATCAAGCTCGTTTTTCTCAATGGCATCCTTTAAAGCATCTTTCGCTTCATTTGCTTTTGTCACTTCTGCTTCATCTACTTTACCTTCAAGGTCTTTAAGCGTTTTTTCAGTAGAGAACACAAGCTGATCAGCTTCGTTGCGAAGTTCTACTTCTTCTTTGCGCTTCTTGTCAGCTTCAGCATTTTCTTCTGCTTCGCGAACCATGCGTTCTACTTCTTCATCAGATAGACCTGAAGAAGATTTAATAGTAATTGCCTGTTCTTTGTTTGTGCCAAGATCTTTGGCACGTACGCTTACGATACCATTTTTATCGATATCGAAGGAAACTTCAATTTGCGGAATTCCGCGTGGTGCTGGCGGGATATCTGTAAGCTGGAAGCGTCCAAGTGTTTTGTTGTCTGCTGCCATTGGGCGTTCCCCTTGAAGAACATGGATATCCACCGCTGTTTGACTGTCAGCAGCCGTTGAGAATACTTGAGATTTGCTTGTTGGAATTGTTGTATTGCGGTCGATCAGCTTTGTGAACACACCGCCCATTGTTTCAATACCTAATGATAATGGAGTAACGTCCAGAAGAACCACATCTTTAACGTCTCCAGTTAAAACTCCGCCCTGGATAGCTGCACCCATTGCAACTACTTCATCAGGGTTAACACCTTTATGAGGCTCCTGGCCAATCTCCCTGCGGATTGCTTCCTGAACAGCAGGAATACGAGTAGATCCGCCGACTAAGATTATTTTATCAATCTCAGAAGGAGAAAGACCTGCATCTTTTAACGCCTGGCGAGTAGGACCCATTGTACGCTCTACTAGGCCAGCAGAAATCTCATCAAATTTCGCCCGTGTTAGCGTTACATCAAGGTGAAGCGGACCAGCTTCGCCAGCTGTGATAAACGGTAAAGAAATCTGTGTAGAAGTTACACCTGAAAGGTCTTTTTTCGCCTTCTCAGCCGCATCCTTCAAACGCTGAAGTGCCATTTTATCTTTTGAAAGGTCGATGCTGTTTTCTTTTTTGAATTCAGATACTAGATAGTCAATGATAACTTGGTCAAAATCGTCTCCGCCGAGTCTATTGTCACCGGCAGTGGCTTTTACTTCAAAAACACCGTCTCCAAGTTCCATGATCGATACGTCAAATGTACCGCCGCCAAGATCAAATACAAGGATCGTTTGGTCTTCGTCTGTTTTATCAAGACCATATGCAAGAGCTGCAGCTGTCGGTTCGTTGATGATACGTTCAACTTCTAAACCGGCAATTTGTCCAGCGTCCTTTGTAGCCTGGCGTTCAGCATCATTAAAGTACGCTGGTACTGTAATTACCGCTTTCGTAACTTTTTCGCCAAGATACTCTTCAGCATATGATTTTAAGTGCTGAAGGATAATTGCTGAAACTTCTTGAGGGGAATATTCTTTGCCTTCCACCTCTACCTTATGGCTCGTACCCATGTGGCGTTTGATTGAAATAATAGTGTTAGGATTTGTGATGGCCTGACGCTTTGCCACTTCCCCAACCTGGCGTTCACCATTTTTAAATGCTACAACAGAAGGAGTCGTACGGTTGCCTTCCGGATTTGGAATTACCTTAGGCTCTCCGCCTTCAAGAATAGATACACAAGAGTTTGTTGTTCCCAAGTCGATACCAATAAGCTTGCTCATAGTATGATTTCCCTCCTAATTATATGTAGGTGCTCACTGATTCACTTTTACCATCGCCGGGCGAAGGACTCTGTCTTTCAGCATATAACCTTTTTGGAATTCTTCCACTACCGAATTGGAAGCGAAGTTCTCATCCTCAACCTGCATAACTGCCTGATGCAAATGCGGGTCGAATTCTTTCCCAACCGCTTCAATCGGTTCCACGCCTTCCTTTTTCAGCGCTTCTAAAATACTTTTATAAACCATGTCCATGCCTTGCAGCAAGGTTTTCGTTTGCTCATTGTCAGCCTCTATCTTTGTAGCTCTTTCAAAGTTGTCGAGTGCCTGCAGCAAATCGCCGGCAAGGCCTTGGGCTCTATATTTTTGCGCCGCTTCCAAATCTAATCGAGCACGGCGTCTGGAATTTTCAAAGTCAGCATGTAAACGAAGGTAGCGATTTTCCATCTCAGCTAATTTAGCTTCCAATTCTGCGATCTTTTCGACAGTATCTTCAGCTGCATCCTGAAATTGTTCCACAGATTCGCCTTCCCCGCTGACTGGAGTTTCTTCAGCAAAAGTTGCTTCCACATTCGCTTCTGTTTCCTCAGCCTGCATGCTTTCATTTCTTTCGTTATTTTGTTCTTCTGTCACCATTTTCACCTCCCTATAAGAAATGCGTAAGCGCCCTCGTAAGCCATAAAGCCAGACTTACATGATAAAAAATTTGAATTGAACTATACCAATGAATGGCCAATCAGGGATAAACAAAGATACAGCCCAAAAATATAAAACTAATTATAAACACCGGAATTGCCATGAAAAGAGGATGGAAAGCAGCGCTTCCATCACCCTACCAATATTGCCAGTGCTAATTATTTTGATACAGCCTCGTGAGAAGTGCTGTTAAATCATGTGAGAACATATCAAGCAGCGAAATGACTCTTGAATATTCCATTCTTGTTGGTCCAAGAACCGCGATAGTTCCAACCTGATCTTTGCCAATGGAATATGTGGCAGTAATGAAGCTGCAATTTTCCAGTGCGGAATTATTATTCTCCCTGCCAATTTTAACAGTGATCCCAGCAGGGTTCTGCCTCATCATTTTGTACATATCCGGTTCATGTTCGATAACCGAGAGCAGTGACCGAACCTTGTCAACATCATGGAATTCAGGCTGGCTTAGCATGTTTGTCTTACCGCCGTAAAACAGCTTTTCATTTTTTGATACATTGTTTAATGATTCTGCCAGCAACGCAGATATTACATCATAATTGCGGATATGCTGCCCTAAAAGTGTAACAACTTCTTTATATATTTTGTCTTTTAGATCTGTCAAAGGAACACCAACAAGCCGGTCATTCAATATATTAGCCATTTTTTCCAGCTCGTTTATGTCAAAAGAAGGCGGAAGCTGAATCATCTTATTTTGAACGTAGCCAGTATCGGTAACAATGATTGCAATTGCCGTCTCGTTGTTTAAAGGAACTATCTGGATCTTGCGCAATTTATTGTCCTTTACCTTAGGACCCAGCGCAATGGCGGTATAATTTGTCAGTTCTGAAAGAATCTTCGCTGACTTTTGCACAAGTTTTTCCAGTTCATAAATCCTTTCAGCAAAAATGGATTTTACAAGCTGTAAATCGTCCTTTTTCAGCGTCTGAGGAGACAGCAAATGGTCGACATAGTACCTGTATCCTTTTTCAGAGGGAACCCTTCCCGAAGATGTATGAGTTTTTTCAATAAAGCCCAGTTCTTCCAGGTCCGCCATTTCATTGCGTATCGTAGCAGAGCTGAAGGTGATTTCATCTTTTTTCGACAGGCTTCTCGAACCAACCGGCTGTGCAAATCTAATAAAGTCATCAATAATGACCTGCAATATTAGTAATTGACGCTCAGTTAACATGTAGTATCACCCCTGTTAGCACTCTTAGTTATTGAGTGCTAATACTAATAATAAATTAACAAATGCGGCCAATGATGTCAAAGGTTTAATTCCAAAAGGCAGAGTGTTTTAAACAGCAATAAATGATTGGAAGACTTCATTCCCGAGCAGTTTGCCGCTATAGGTAAGCCGATATGTTCCTGCCGACTCTTCAAGCAGTCCCTTTTCCTTAAGTTCCGTTAGCTGTTGTCCAAAAATGTCGGAAATCGGAGTTCCGAATTTTTCTTCAAAGCTTTGTGCATTCACGCCTTCCATTTTTCTTAAGCCTAAGAACATTTCCTCTTCCATTTTTTCTTGCTTTGATACTTCATGTGTTTCTATTAATGGCAAGCGACCCTCCTGAAGAGGAGTGATGTATTTTTTCAGCGGACCGTAATTGGCTGTTCGCTTTCCTTCTACATATCCATGAGCACCCGCCCCAAATCCGAAGTATTCTTCGTTGTTCCAATACGTCAAATTATGCTTACTTTCATAGCCTTGCTTTGCATAATTGCTGATTTCATATTGAATATAGCCATGCTTTGCCATCTCTTCCATCACACACTCATACATCCGTGCTTCGATCTCCTGAGGTGGCAGCGAAAGCCGTCCTTTTTGCATCAGGTTATAAAAAACCGTTTTTGGCTCAACGATTAAAGAATAACTGGAATAATGCTCCATTTTCAATTCCAGCGCTTTCTTCAGAGTATCCTCAAAATCCTCCATTGTCTGGCCCGGCAGCCCGTAAATTAAGTCAATGCTGATGTTATCGAACCCTACCTTGTTTGCCTTTTCAATAGAATCATAAACATCTGCTATCTTGTGTGTCCGGCCAATTTTCCTCAATAATTCCTCATTAAAGCTCTGAACGCCAAAGCTAAGCCGATTTACCCCAGCTTCATGGAGAATGGCCAATTTCCCCTCTGAAAGGTCTCCCGGGTTTGCTTCAAAAGTAAACTCTACAGAATTACGGTCATATGGCAATTCTTCCCGGATGGAACTAACCAAAAAAGAAAGCTGCTTTTCATTCAGCGAAGTGGGTGTCCCGCCACCGACAAAAATAGTAGTAAGGCTTTCAACGGGATATTCCATTACAGACATTTGAAATTCCTTTTTTAACATGGACAGATACTCATCCACTGGCTGCCCTTGAAGGTATACCTTATTAAAATCACAATAGTGGCAAATATGTTCACAAAAGGGAATATGAATATAGGCGCTTTTAATCATACAATCACGTCCTTTAACGTATAGAAAAAGAGGCTAGATTGGGATTTGAATCCTTCTAACCTCTTTGAAAAGTTATTTTTTAGGAGTAGTGTCATCCATTTTTAGTACAGCCATGAATGCTTCCTGTGGAACTTCAACGGAGCCGACCTGCTTCATGCGCTTTTTGCCTTCTTTTTGTTTCTCAAGAAGCTTTCGTTTACGGGAGATGTCGCCGCCGTAACATTTTGCAAGAACGTTTTTACGCATAGCACTGATCGTGGAACGGGCAATGATTTTCTGGCCGATTGCTGCCTGGATTGGCACCTCAAACTGCTGGCGCGGGATTAATTTCTTCAGTTTTTCTACGATTACCTTTCCACGTTCATAAGCGAAATCACGGTGGACGATGAAACTTAGAGCATCAACCGTTTCAGCGTTAAGGAGGATATCCATCTTAACAAGCTTGGATTCCTTATAGCCAATCAGCTCGTAATCGAAAGAGGCATAGCCCTTTGTATTGGATTTTAATTGGTCAAAGAAATCATATACGATTTCGGACAGCGGAATTTCATAAACAATACTTACCCGCGTTTCGTCCATATACTGCATATCAATAAAGATACCTCGTTTATCCTGGCAAAGCTCCATAATCGCCCCAACGAACTCGTTTGGAGCCATCATTGTAGCTTTTACATATGGCTCTTCAATTCTGTCAATCTTTTGCGGGTCAGGCATGTTTGACGGGTTGTCCACCTTTATGGAAGAGCCATCTGTTAAGATCACATCGTAAATAACACTTGGAGCCGTAGTGATGAGGTCGATTTTAAATTCACGTTCAATCCGTTCCTGAATAATTTCCATATGTAGCAAGCCAAGGAATCCGCAGCGGAATCCAAATCCAAGGGCCTGGGAAGTTTCAGGTTCGAACTGAAGCGCAGAATCATTTAGCTCCAGCTTTTCAAGTGCATCCCGAAGATCGTTAAACTTAGATGCATCGATTGGGTATAAACCGCAATAAACCATCGGGTTAAGCTTACGGTAACCCGGGAGTGCTTCTGCCGCTCCACTTTTTGCGTTTGTTATTGTATCACCAACACGTGTATCGCCTACATTTTTTATTGCGGCTGTAAGGAAACCTACATCTCCGACGGTCAATTCATCGCACAGTACCGTTTTAGGGTTAAAAACACCGACTTCGATTACTTCGAATTCCTTACCGGTGGCCATCATCCTTATCTTATCTCCAGGCTTGACTGAACCTTCAACTACACGGATATATGCAACCACACCACGGTATGCATCATAAAGCGAGTCAAAAATAAGCGCCTTTAGTGGAGCATCAGGGTCGCCCTCAGGTGGAGGGACCAATTCGACCACCTGTTCAAGGATCTCTTCGATTCCGATTCCCGCTTTCGCAGATGCCAGTACAGCTTCCGATGCATCAAGTCCGATCACTTCTTCAATTTCGTTTCTGACTCTCTCCGGATCCGCGCTTGGCAAATCAATCTTGTTGATTACCGGAATGATTTCAAGGTTATTATCAAGCGCAAGATAGACGTTTGCTAACGTTTGGGCCTCAATCCCCTGTGCCGCATCGACTACTAGGACTGCACCTTCACATGCAGCAAGGCTTCGGGAGACTTCATACGTGAAATCGACATGTCCCGGTGTATCAATCAGATGGAAAATATACTCTTCTCCATCTTTTGCGTTATATTTCAATTGAACAGCATTTAACTTAATCGTAATACCCCGTTCACGCTCCAAATCCATGGAATCCAGCAGCTGGCTCTTCATTTCACGTTGGGCCAGGGCGTTCGTTTTTTCAAGGATACGATCCGCCAGCGTAGATTTTCCATGGTCTATATGAGCGATAATGGAAAAGTTACGAATTCTTGACTGCCTATTCAGTTTCTCTTCTCTATTCATAACGTTCACTCCTACTAGTCCACAAATACACTATTTTTGATTATATCAGTACAGAATGCAAGATTCAATTAAAATCCCGGTTTCAACCCCTGCCAAAACAAAAACCTTTGCTCCCATAAGAGGCAAAGGCTGGCATAACAAATATTTTTATCTTTCAGGCCTCTATCATATCCAGCATTTTTTTAATTCCACCGGAAATGGTGCCTGATAGTTTTTTTCCTAAATGAGATAAAAAATTGTAAGCTTTCATTTCTTCAAGTGTTTTCTTCTTTTCTTCAATATCGTGTGAAGTCACCTTCTGGCCGAGAATAGAGGCCTCCACCCCACCTTTGCCGTATTCCTCCACAGTGAAGGCGCCGTATAAAGAAGGATCATCATACCCTTTCATTTTTTTCATCCCCTGATTTGCATGCTGCATTCCGAAAATTACAACGAAAAACAGCACACCCAATAATAAAAAGCACTTTAAATAGAAACGAATCATGATTGGGTACTCTCCTTCCTTACTTAGCCTCTTTTCCCGCTGCCGGGGCTGACACTGCCTCAGCATCCCAATAATATTCACTGAACACTTCAGCAAAGGCATCCAAAGTTACATTCATTTCTTCAAACGTATTATCTACGCCGCCAACTTCTACGAGCATTGCTTTTTCGGATAAATCCTGGTTATACACGCTATTATTTGTTGCACTATTATGTTTAATGATACCTCTCGAAAGTCCGGGATATTTCTTTTCAATAGCAGTATGAAGCTTCTTTGCAAGGGCAAAATTCTTCTGAAACTGCGCATTTTTGCCGCCAATGACAAAGGCTATTTTCGCATAGGTTTTCCCATTTATTTTCATGGTTGTTTTATCCTTGCGGTGGGAATCACGATGGATGTCGATAAAGTATTCGAGGTCCTTATTGGAAGCCATTGCTGCCTGCACAAGTCCCCGCGATTCTTGATAGGATTTTGGGTACTTTAATCCCTTTTTGATTAAGTTCCCCTGAATGTCTGTTTTGTCAACAGAAGCACCGATACCCCTTTCGTGAAGAGCCGCTGCGAGCTTATCACCAAGCCGGGTAATATTAACTTTTGAATGGGATGCACGGTTCGGATCATTTACTCCCTTCAAATAAGGCAAAAAGGACTCTCTATTGTGCGTATGGTAAATATGGACAACCTTTCTTCCATTCGTTGAATTGGCTGGTGCAGGCGCCGGCTGTTCGGGCTTTTGAGGCTCTTCAATTTGTTCAAGATTTTGCAGGGCCGCCTCCCTCTCAGCTTTCAGCACATCTACAGGAGGTGCAGACTCGTACGGCATATTTGTATAGTTTGTCCCTTCCCCAGCGACAAGAATTTGACTATCAAAAATGGAAAACCCAGGAAGCTCCCTGCCAAGCAGACTCCGCGGATCATCAAGCGAAATATTTGCTGAAAGCTTCAGCATTTGCCCAGAAATATCAGGTGTATTTTTCCCCTCCGGCAGCGCCTGGAAAAAATGGTGATTTTCATTCGCCAGCAATGAAAATAAAACCTTGCCTGAAAACTGGTTTGCCACCGTATTAACTGACTGGGAAGCAATCCTGTATTCCGGCTTCAAAGAGGTCATAATGCCACTCACAGAAAAGATAAAGAGAAGGAGTACAAATATTGACAGCATTCCTTTTATGATAGTAGAGCCACGGACCACAGCAACGATTCCAGCATTTCGGTTTCTCTTCAAGTTTTCCACCCTTTCCTAAGCTCGTCTATTAATTCCTATGACTTTGCTAGAAAAAGTAGAACGTGAAGTTCAAATCTATCTGGTATAGTAGCCGGTATTATCCTGATTAATTGCTTCGTGTAACGCAGCATTCAATCCATTGGCAATCAAGTTGGCCATATCTTCGATAAATACATCGACTTCC
Organism: Peribacillus saganii; assembly: GCF_003429095.1. Classification (GTDB taxonomy): domain Bacteria; phylum Bacillota; class Bacilli; order Bacillales; family DSM-1321; genus Peribacillus; species Peribacillus saganii. Next base: position 156,731 of record NZ_QVTE01000001.1, on the reverse strand, counting down.
TTTGGAGTCACCATTAGGTTGTGGCCTAGCGGAGAAAGTACCTCATGGATCAGCTGCCGTTTATCATCTTCAGGCAGCGTGCCGACAATCCCGAGAAAGGTCTGGCGGTGCTCCTGCTCCGGCAAATCCTCTTCTGTCAGCTTTTTCTTTTTGCCAAAATTAAAACCGGCCGGAGCAAGCGCGCGGGACGGCCTGTTTCCTTCTCTCATTTCTTTTCCGAAATGCTTCAGGATAAAGTCGATTGTATCGCTCGTAATAGACACAGCGTCTACAACTGTAGGAACTCCAATTGCAATTACAGGAATACCTAGTGTCGCTTCACTCAGTTCTTTTCTTTTATTGCCTACTCCGGAACCTGGATGGATACCGGTATCTGAAATCTGTATCGTAGAGTTGACTCGTTCTATCGATCTAGCTGCAAGAGCATCAATTGCGATAACAAAATCCGGTTTTGTTTGATTAATTATCCCCATAATGGTATCGCTAGTCTCAATTCCGGTTATGCCCATTACACCTGGAGCGATGGCACTAACAGGACGATATCCTTCATCGACGCTCTCAGGCTGAAGTTCGAATAAATGACGGGTGACAACCAGATTTTCTACCACACCCGGCCCTAATGCATCTGGAGTTACATTCCAGTTGCCCAGCCCAACTACAAGGCAGCTTGCTGATTTTGATATTTTTAGCTTCTGAAAATAATAGGACAATTCATTTGCAAATATTTTTTCTGTTTTCCTTTGTGTTTCTGTATCTTGCTGTCTGATTCCCTGGACCTCAATGGTTAGGTAACTGCCCGGTTTTTTTCCGATAGCCTCGGAACCTTTCCCGGTCACCTCTACCAGTGAGACCTTAACATCATCTACTTCTTTTTCCTTTATAATTACTCCCTCGATTTGGGAAATGTTTTTTCCTGAAGAGACACTTTTTTCCGCCAATGCCATTTCGCTTGCTTCAATGGCAAGATCTGTTCGGATTGAATAGCTGCTTAAATCCAGTTTTTTGTTCATAGTATCCTCCAGTTGATTCTATATTTTTGCGATAGAAAAATAAAAATGTCTGTTGTAATTCCACATTGCAGAAAACAGACTAGATGCAACAAAACATGAGAACACACCTGTTTTGTTCCTCCTCGGGCTGCACTCACTACCGCCAGCCTTGCCTCTATCGGACTCGCCAATTAACTAGGCAAGAAATCCTTAATTATCATTCTGGTGATTTTTCTTTTTTCTTATTCATGAATTTGATACAATATCATGTAATGGCATATAAAAATTGATAGTTTACTGATTCTCATTTCAAGTATTGCTTTCTTTGATACAGTCTGATAAAATATCCTATGTTGCCATTTGGAATTGAAAATCGAGTTATATAATCTCGATTTCTTGGTAGGAGGTGAACGGCATGCCAAACATTAAATCTGCTATTAAACGCGTTAAAACAAGCGACGAGCACCGCGCTCACAACGCAACTGTTAAGTCTTCAATGCGTACTGCTGTGAAAAACGTTGAAGCTACACTAGCTAGCAACGACGCAACTGCTGCAAAAGAAGCTCTTTTAACAGCTGCTAAAAAGTTAGACAAAGCTGCATCTAAAGGATTAATCCACAAAAATGCGGCAGCCCGTAAAAAATCACGTTTAACGAAACAGCTTAACTCTTTAAACGCTTAATGACTCAACGATCCTTTTAGGGTCGTTTTTTCGTTTTTAAAGGCGTTTCTAACTTGACAGTTCTCGGAATCTTGCGGACGGCATGGTGGATGTGCAGAAAACCTTCAATTTAGCGGAACACAGGTCAATCATGTTTTAAGCGATTATACAGGCAATCAAGCGATGATTTCTTAAAACACGAAACTTCTTATTAGAATACAATAAGTAACCCCCTGCCGGGATTTGGCAGGGGGTTTTCAATTATTGAGCACGATTAAACTTTAACAGCAGCAGTTCCAGGGTTAGCACTTTGTCAGCCTGCCCGGTTTTCATGCGATAATCAGCTTCAGCAAACTGATGGATTAATTCCAGTAATTCCTGTTCATTAAATTTGCCCGCTTTTTCATTAGCCAGTTTTACACGGTATGGGTGAATTTTTAAGGCCGCCGCAATTTTTTGCTGTCCATAGCCCAGTCTCGTAAATTCCTTTACCTGATATAATGTCCGAACCTGGCTTGCCATCAGTCCTAGAATTTTTATTGGCTCCTCATTTTGCCTTAGCAGCTCATGATAGATCCTGATCGCCTCTGCAACATTTCTTTGCAGTACCTTGTCAACCAGTGTAAATACATTTTGTTCAAACGATTTGGCCACCAGCTTTTCGATGATTTCTGCCGTTATCCTCTTACTGTCTTCTGCATACAGCGCAATTTTATCGATCTCATTTGTTAGAAGCATTAAGTTAGTCCCAGCCATGCCAATCATCAAATCAATAGCATCCTCATCGATTTGCACCAGCGAGGAAGCAGCACGTTCTCTGACCCATACCTTTAGTTCCTGATCCGTCAGTTTTTTGGCTTCCACTACAACAGCTTTCCGTTTTAATTCCTTTGTGATTTTTTTTCGCTCATCCAGTTTTTCATATGGAGCAGTTATGACAATTATTGAATACGGTGCGGGATTCGCCAAATAATCCTCGAGTTTTTTAACATTGTGGTCAATCTTTTGTTTAGGTTTTTCCGCGGTAAGAAAAGAAGCATTTTGCAAAAAAACCAATCGTTTTTCTCCCATAAAGGGGAGGGTTTCTACTTCTTCTAAAGCGATATCTATAGGCGTTTCTTCCAGGTCAATGGCAGAAAGGTTAAAATCAAGTTCCTCCTCATTAAGCACATGCTCGAGCAGGAGCTGCTTTGTTTCATTTATTAAAAAAGCTTCCGTTCCGTATAATAAGTATACCGGTGCAAATTGCTTTTTGCGTATACTTTTCCAGACATCCAATACCACTCTATTCGCCTCAATCTTATGTATTTCATTCTTTAATGGTATAGTTGCCTGGACTATTTGACAAGTTATAAAAGGGAACTGGCAAGTATTTTGCCAATTCCCGATCTATATGAACGCTGTCAAAGCAAGGCCCGGGTTACTTACTTCGCAGCGGGGAGTGCGGTTGTGGGTACCGCCTCTTTGTACATATATTTTGCTCTGGCAAATCCAAAGTATTTGTGACAACTCTTGTCAGTATAGGAAAACGAAAATAGGAAGCGTAAAGTCCTAAGTGACCATGTTTTATGTCAACGCCTTTTGTTTCGTGCATTTTGGCTGTCGAAGAGTTCCTCATCCTTTTCTTTGGACATAACGCTTTAGGCTGCTGAACAGCTGTAAATGTTCAAAAAACTTTACCTTTCCATTCTCTTGGATGGACGCGAACTATAGATTTTTTTAATGTAATCGCTTATACTATTAAAGAAATAGGAGGGGTAGAAGTGAACGATTTTGAAAAATCCGTACAATACAAAGGTAATGACGCTATTGACTCAGCAGTAGGATTTATTGTTTCTTTTGGCTTCTTTGCAACGATGTTTATCATTGCTACCGTCATCCAATTCGTTGGGTCCTGATCAAGAGCCATACATAGGCTTACAAGCGCAGTATTCGCAAGACTAGATCGGCACACTGGCTGCCAACCAAAAAGACTGCCCTCTGGGGCGGTTTTTTTTGCCCTAATTTAATATCCTATCATGTACCGTAAGTTGAGAGATAAAGAAAGAAAGCGATTACTCGTCAATTCTGCAGCATGCAGCATCAATGGTATAATTTACAAAAGACCTTCCTCATCCCCTGTTATGCTAACATACTATGGCAGAACGGTTGAAAAGGTTCCCATTCCTTTTTCCGTAAACCTGTACTTTATTGCCCCTTTCTTATCGGTCCTCATGATCACGGTACCTTCTAAATGAAGTCTATCTAATACCTCCTTGTGCGGGTGGCCATATCGGTTATCCTTTCCAGAAGAGATAATCGCTGCTTTCGGGTTAACTGTCTTAATAAACTCTTCCGAGGATGATGTTTTACTGCCATGATGCCCTGCTTTGATAACATCCGCTTTCAAGCCCGGAAAAACCTCAATAAGTTCTTTTTCCGCTTCCTCCCCGGCATCCCCCATAAAAAGCCATTTAAGCGAACCTGCTTTTGTCAGTATTACAATGGAAGAATCATTTGTATTACTTAACTGTCTATCAGGGTTAAGAACATAAAATGCCAATTTGTCCGCTTTCCAGCTATCTCCCCTTTTAACAGAAAAGACAGGAATACTTTTTTTCACGGCCTCATCCAGGAACCCTTTTTCCATAAAATCTTTTTCACTTCCTTCTCCTATCAGAATCTGTTTAACCTTAAGCCCTTTAATGATGCCTGCTGCACCTGCTGCATGGTCTGCATCAGGATGGGTTATGATCAGCTTATCCAATTGACGGATTCCTTTACTTTTTAATAACGGCACAACAATATCATTTCCAGTATCAAAAATCTTCCGCCGCTTCTTCCAGTCTTCCTGCTGAAACGAAATTTGCCCTCCTGTATCTATGAGGTAATCGCCTCTTCCATAAGGCAGGCTGATAAGGATCGAATCCCCCTGTCCTACATCGATAAAAGTGATTTCTCCATATGGTGAGAAGGAATTCATGTGATATTGAATAACTAATAGTATCCCTGCAGCAAGCAACGGTTTTATACTCTTCCGAAACGAGAAACCATCCCATATTATAAAGGAGTAAAACAGCGCCAAAGACAGGAATAATAATAAAACAAAGGATGGTTTTCCAAACGTCAAATAAGCAAAAGGAATATTTTCCGCTGTCTGTGCAAATGCATTGCAAATCAGAAATATTTTGTCCAGGATCGATAGTAAAATATCAGCGAGCTTAGGAAATTGAAAAGAGATGAAAAAGGAGATTATCGAAAGTGGAAGCAGGAGGTAGGAATATAGAGGAACAAATATTATGTTCAGAAGAATGCCGAGAATTGATAATTCATAAAAATGGAAAAGTAATATCGGAGTCGCACCTAGTTGGCACACAAGACTTATCAATATCATTTCCCGTAGCCTATTTCTACTGCGCAGAAGCAGTTCCTTCGACATGGCCAGGCAGAAGACAATGGAAAAAGACAGCTGAAAGCCAATATCAAATAGGTTCTGAGGATTTAAAAGAAGCAGGAGAAGAAAAACCGCACAAATAGAGTTTAATGCTGACAGCTTAACTCTAAATAAAGACAATCCAAAATACCCCATAGCCATATATACTGACCTCAAAACAGACGGGCTCCCGCCGGCCAGAATCCCATAAACAGGCAAGATAATTATCAAAGCAATTTTCATATTCTCTTTCGTAACACCGCATCTGATTCCCAGATAGTAAACAAATCCGGTTAGGGCAGCGATATGCAATCCTGATATTGCAAGCAAATGGACAAGGCCCAGCCTCTGATAGGCAAGTAAGTCTTCCTCACTTATGCCGTTGCGTTCCCCAAAAATGAGAGCAGAAATGAATCCTTTTGAATACTCGGGAAAATGGCTATCTATGTATTCTATTCCCTCCATACGATAACGTTTGAGTGAAGTTGATAAACTATCCCCCCTCTCCATACAGCTGGATGTATCAATGTTGTCAGGTGTTAAAATCCAATAGATGTGTTGTGAAGCTAAAAAAGCACGATAATCAAATTCATTTTCATTTCGGTTACGTTCAGGGATGGAAAGCGTACCAGATATATGGCAGGATATTCCGGGTTTTATATTCGACTTTAATTTAAACAATTCAGGCTCAGAAGAAATTTTATAACGCAGCTGGAATTTTTCACCGCTTAAAATATCTACTTTGGAACTTAGCATATTGCCATTGAAATCTGGTATCTCAGTGAAACTGACGAGAAATTGATTTTCATTACCGGAAAGTGAGGTTTTATGAATAGAATGCGATAAAGCGGCCGCGAGGAAAAAAAGCAGAATTGTAAACAATTGAATAAGGAGATGACAAGGTTTACACCGGTAGCGCATATACAAAATATAGAGGGTAATGCAGCAGAGTATTTTCCAGTTTAGTAAAGAAAAAGCCGTCACGCCAAGGATTGCCGAAACGGCTACGAGCAAGAGCTGAATCTTCATTCTTTAAGACTCAAGCTAAAAAGCTTTTCAGCCTTTTCCTGAAGATCCTGAATTTTTTCTTTATCTCCATCATTACTCTTCAATTGATCAATCAGGTTTCTGACAAACTGAAGCTTTTCGATTCCATTTACTTCAACCATAATTGGTTCAGAAACAACTTTCTCTGTTTCAACACCTGCTTTTTTAAATAAATCAATAGCATAGGGGTGGTTTTTATAGTCACTAGCATAAAATACCTTCTTAATCCCTGCCTGAATCAGAGATTTACAGCATTGAAGGCATGGAAAATGGGTAACATAGATTTCTGCCCCTTCAGTCGGAACCCCAAATTTCGCGCACTGTAACATAGCATTCATTTCTGCGTGTATAGTACGGATGCAATGATTATCGATTACATAACAACCAGTATCGATACAATGCTCATCACCAGCAATCGAACCATTATAGCCCCCCGCAATAATCCGTTTATCCCTTACAATCGTGGCACCAACTGCCAGCCTTGTACATGTGCTTCGCAGTGCAAGGATATGGCTTTGTGCCATAAAATATTGATTCCAGCTTATTCTTTCCATATGTGGCTCCTGTCCATTATTCGACTTGGTATGACTGTATTTTACAAGCAATTGCTTCTTTTGTGTAGAGTAACTTATGGAAAGCTATTGAACCATTATGAAATCTTTCAGTTTTTCAAAGGTTTTATCCCCTATACCCGAGATATTCCGGAGGTCTTCTATTGTTTTAAACCCGGTTTGGTTCCGATACGCTATAATTTCAGCTGCCTTTGCAGGTCCGATGCCAGGCAAGGTTTCTAGGTCAGCCTGTTCTGCGGTATTCAAATTCACCTTCGACTTTCCGGTACCGGAATCGCCAGTGATCTCAGCAGTTGAACCCGCAGCAGCAGTGAGCTGTGGTAAATCATCGCCTGCTTCAGGAACGTATATAACCATCTGGTCGGCAACTGCCTGAGCGAGGTTTACCTTGTCTTTATCCGCCTTGTCTGAGAAACTCCCTGCTTCCATAATCAGATCGATAACCCTGTCCCCTGGGTCGGCCGCATAAACACCCGGTTTATGAACAGCTCCTTTCACATCTACTTTTATAACTGCAGGCGGTTCCTCTTTTTTGTATTCAACGGTTTTTTCCTTTTCAGCTTGCGGGGCAGCCATGGGGAAAACCATATCATCCATTCCTGTTTCAGGCTCATTCTCCTTCCCTTGATATAAAAAATAGCCTACAAACAAGAACACTAGGGCAGCGCCCCCTATAAGGGCCTTTTTATATTTCAAAACAATATTCATAAAGGTACACACTCCTTAGAATTGAAAGTCATAAATAAGGGATGAGAATCATAGGTTTTTAACTAGGTAAGATGTATTACTTGCAGAAATTATGTTTTTTTGAATCGATTAAGCCTTGGAAGGGGTGGAAAAGTTGAAAATCGGTGTGATTGGAACAGGAAATATGGGGACGATTCTAATAGAAGCGCTTCTTTCTTCTGAAGCAGTTTCACCTGATTGCCTGACGGTTACTAACCGGACCCTCTCAAAGGCAAACAGGCTTCAAGAGATATATCCCGGAATTACCGTAGCGGACACTGCCGCCGAAACGGCAAAACAATCGGATTTACTCTTTATTTGCGTTAAACCTGGGGACATTTTTAATGTGCTTATAGATATAAAGCCTTTCGTCAATACAAGCAAATGTATTGTTTCCATTACCAGTCCGATTTCTGTAGAGCAGCTAGAGTCGGTAATGCCTTGTTCCTGTGCCCGGTTTATTCCAAGCATTACAAATCGGGTACTGTCAGGGGTAACACTGCTCACTTTTGGGAACAACTGCGTGCAAGGCTGGCACGAAGAGCTGCAGAAGATCGCTGCCAAGATATCAACGCCTGTCTCGATAGAAAACAATATTACCCGGGTAGCGTCAGACATCGTAAGCTGCGGCCCCGCGTTTTTCAGTTTTCTTGCACAGTCGTTTATTAGTGCAGCTTGCAAAGTGACACCAATTGACAAGAAAACTGCAACACTGCTAACAGAATCAATGCTTATAGGGCTGGGTGATTTGCTGAAGAAAGGTGTTTATACGCTTCCAACCCTGCAGGAAAAGGTTTGTGTCAAGGGTGGCATCACAGGCGAGGGAATCAATGTGATGGAATCAGCAGAAACAGAAGCAATATTCGAGATGCTATTTCAGGCAACGCAAAAGAAGTTTGCAGAAGAAATTGAGAAGGTGGAGAAGCAATTCGGTGCCTTAAAATAATTCGATATGTTTCTTTTATTTTCCTGCCAACTTTTTAAAAAAATCCGCCCGCAATATGAATAATTGCAGGCGGATTTTTCAAAATAAAGGGCGTTTTTCAGTTGAGGATATGTCATTGCTTAAATTTTGCGGGCTACGAATAAAACTCTTTCTGTGGTTCTGTGCACTGGTACTTCTTCAAGATCAGACATTACCTCCATCACTTCAAAACCAGCCTCGTTTAGCCATTTTTCATAGACTTCTACATGATAGGTGCGCTGATAATGCACTTCATCAAAACGGTCATATTGTCCCGAAACATCATCTTGTACGAAAAAAGTCAGCTCATGCTCAACACTAAAAGGCTCTGTTCCGCCATAGGAATTCCAAATATAAGCAATATTTTCTTCATTCAATGTAAAGGTATTATCTTTAAAAATCTGTTCGATCTTGTAAACTGTATGGACATCAAACATGAACAGTCCATTTTCTTTAAGGTGTGCATGAACCTGGCGGAAGGTTGACAATACATCGCTTTCCTGCTGAAGATAATTGAGGGAGTCGCAAAAAATAGTTACACAATCATTTTTCCCAAGCCCCTCAAGTTCAGCCATATTCTGCTGAAAAAAGGGAATATTATATCCGTGCCGCACCGCCTTTTCCTGCGCAACTGAAAGCATATCCGCCGATAAATCCACCCCTTTCACGGCAAGACCGTGACGGGCAAGTTCTATAGTGAATTCACCGGTTCCGCAAGCGAGATCCAGCACCTCATTTCCCTGAATATGATAGGCAGACATCCTGGAAAGCAATAAAGAAAGCCACTTGTCATAAGGGGCTTCCTTCATCAATTCATCGTAAACATAAGCGAATCTATCGTATGCCATTACTGGATTTCGCTTTCAACATTTTCAATGGGAGCATCGCCCCATAAGCGTTCAAGGTTGTAATAGCTTCTTTCATCCCGATGAAATACATGTGCGACTACATTTCCCATGTCCACAAGCACCCATTTAGCTTCGTCAAAGCCTTCCATTCTATTTACATCGTACCCATGTTCTTCTGCCTTATTCTTCATTTCTCTTGCAATGGCCTGTACCTGTTTATCAGAATTGCCATGGCAAATCAGGAAATAATCAGCCACTAGGGAGATTCCTTTCATGTTTAAGACAATCATATCTTCTGCTCTTTTATCATCCGCAGCTTTTGCGGCTGTGATTAGAAGTTCGCGTTCATTCATTGCATCTGCTCCTTAGTTTTCATAATAAGATCATTGTATGCGTAAAAAGTTTCTGGATATACTGCCTGGTTCTTCTTCATCAGAAAAATAATTGTATTGCGAAGTGCCATAATAACAGCTCCATCAAGGCTATTCTTTGCCGTTTCCCTTACTTCGGCCACCCCAGGGAAATTTCTTCCCGGTTCGATATAGTCGGCAAGAAAAACAATCTTATCCAGAAGAGGCATATCAACCCTCCCGGATGTATGGAAGGCGATGGCATCAAGAATTTCCTGATCGTTAATTCCCGCTTCTGTCCTGACCAGAAATGCCCCCACCGGCGCATGCCATAATTCGGGATTATGGTCTAATAAATCAAGGCTCATCCCTTCCGTTCGGATGATTTCCTTCATCTCATCTTTAGGCCGGAATTTCGCATAATCATGAAAGATGGCTGCCAATTCTGCTTTGGCCCGATCAGCACCATACCTGTTTGCAAGGCTCAGTGCGGTTTCCATAACCCCAAGTGTGTGCTGATACCGATGCTCAGTCATTTGAGCTTTAGTTAGTTTTAAAGCCTCATCACGATCCATACAACTTTTTCTCCTCAATATAATTTCTTACTTTTTCTGTGACCAAATAACGTATCGTCACTCCGTCCTTAATTCTCTCTCGTATCAGCGAAGAAGATAACAAAAGCTGCGGGCTATCCACCATGATGATTGGATAATCTGTGTGTTCCATGTATTGAGGACGTTTCACCCCGACAAATTGAATTAATTCCATAAGTTCATCAATCCGGTGCCACTTGGGAAGATATTCAATCATGTCGGCCCCGATAATAAAATAAAATTCCGTATCAGGTTCGATTTTGCGAAGCATCTTTATCGAATCATACGTATAAGACGGCCCCTCCCGCTCAAGCTCCACCTTTTCTATTGTAAAGCAGCTGTTTCCTTCAATCGATAGTTCAAGCATCCTTACCCGATCGTCATCAGATACATCCAAAGGCTGTGCTTTGTGAGGCGGTATATGATTCGGCATAAACCTCACTTCATCAAGCTGTAACGAATGAAGGACTTCATTCCCAATCAATAGATGGCCAATATGGGGAGGATTGAAGGTACCTCCAAGTATCGCAGCTTTTTTCATGCTATTACCCCTTATGGAAGCTGGATTTGTTTGTTTTCCCGTGATTCTTTATACAATACAATTGTGTTTCCGATAATTTGGACAACTTCCGCCCTTACTCCCTTCGAAAGCTCATCGGCAACTGTGTCACGATCGTCTTCACAATTTTGCAGTACACTGATTTTCATTAATTCCCTCGCTTCAAGAGCCTCAGCAACCTGCTTTATCATATTCTCATTGACCCCGCCCTTTCCAACCTGAAAAATCGGGTTAAGATGATGCGCCTTGGATCGTAAAAATCTTTTTTGTTTACCAGTTAACATTAGCTTCCTCCTAGTTTGTCCAATACAATGTCTCTCATTTTGCTGATGTCAGGAAAAATGCCTGTCCAAATCTGGAAGGCAAGTGCTGCCTGGCAGACAAACATGTCTACGCCATTTTGGACCGCAGCACCCTTCTCCCTTGCTGTTTTCATTATTTTGGTTTCCAGCGGATTATAGATGATATCACTCACAAATGCATCTTCGCTTAGCAGATCGAGCTTCAAAGGCGATGAATCCACATTAGGACTCATGCCGATTGATGTGGTCTGGATTATTAAATCATATTTCCCAAGCCTTAGTTCTGCCTCCTTAATGGATAAGGCTTCGGAAACATTATGGTACGGGCAATCGGCTATTAAGTGTTCAGCATTCTCGATAGTTCGGTTACAAATATCAATTTTGGCTAGCCCCTCCCGGGAGAGTGCGTAGTAAATGCCCCGGGCCGCTCCGCCAGCACCAATCATAATGGTTTTCAGAGATGTTAACTCTCTGCCAATCTTGTCATGTAATGCTGTTACGAATCCAGCCCCATCTGTATTATACCCTATATATCGCCCATTAACTTTTTTCACAGTGTTTACTGCCCCCATGGCCAGTGCCATCTCGTCTACTTCATCCAGCAAAGGCAATATTGCCGTCTTATGCGGCACCGTGACATTAAACCCCTCCACACCAATTGCCTTCATTCCCTTTACAGCTTCCTCAAGCTGGTTGGCCTTTACATGGAAATGGAGATAACAGGCGTCTATCCCATTCCTTGCAAAAGCGTCATTGTGAATATCAGGGCTCATGGAATGCCTGATTGGGTCACCAATAACTCCGTATATCTTTTTCATTTTCCTCACCCAAATTAAATTAAAGATTTTCTCAATAACACATTAACACCTTTAGGCACATGAGCTACTACTTTTACTCCGGGCTCGTTTATGGTAACCCAGCCCAGCCCGGAAAAGACAACATCCATTTTTCCTTCTCTTATCGTAAATTCATGAGGCTGTAAAGCAGGGAATTCCTCGAGCTGCTCTGGCCTTGGCGGAGCAAGCATGCCTCCTGCATGATTCTTGTATAAATCATCAGCGTTTTCCAGCTTGGTACGGTGGATTTCCAGTTCATTCGAAATATAGCATGTAAACGATTTTCGCCCGCCTGAAACATAATCAAACCGTGCCAATCCTCCAAAAAATAGTGTTTGGCCTTCGTTCAGCTGATAGATCTTAGGCTTAATTTCCTTTTTAGGGGTAATAACCTTTAAATCCCGCTTATCCACAAAATGGGCCATTTGATGATGGTTAATAATCCCCGGAGTGTCTATTAATGCTTTATCGTCATCAAGAGGGATTTCAATCATATCAAGTGTCGTTCCTGGAAAATGCGAAGTGGTGATAATATCTCCTTCTCCGCTGACTTCTTTTATCAGCCTGTTAATAAAAGTGGACTTTCCGACATTCGTGCAGCCAACAACATACACATCTTTGCCATTGCGGTATTCATCAATTAATTGTGCAGCCTCCCGGACATATGTTCCTTTTGAAGCACTCACCAATAATACATCTATTGGCTTTAGCCCCAGCTCCCTCGAAGAATCTTTCATCCAGTTTACAAGCCTGTTATGTTTAACTGATTTCGGCAATAGATCCACTTTATTTCCTATTAATAATACATCATTTCCGCCCACGAAACGGTGGAGCCCGGGCAGCCAGCTGCCATTAAAGTCAAAAATATCTACAATCTTTACGATCAGCGCATCCTGCCTGCCGACTTCATTTAATATCTTTAAAAAATCATCATCTGTTAAAGAAACATCCTGTACTTCATTGTAATGCTTCAGCCTGAAGCATCGTTGGCAAATAACTTGATCTTTCTCAAGCGAAGATTTAGGGGCATACCCGAGCTCGTTTGGCCGTTCACTCTGAACTGACACTCCACAGCCAATACAAATAATTTCTGGTTGTTCGTTCACTTTTTGTCCTCCCAATCTAACATTCCTTTACGTTTGAACCAGTTGAGAATCCGCCTTTCAATTTTACGGTTAAATTTTGTTATGAAGCCATCCGTTTGGGCAACGGGAACCACAAGAATCGTATGGAACCCGTTCAGGTTTCCCCCGATCACATCAGTCAGCAGCTGATCCCCGATGACCACAACCTCGCTTTTTTTTAGTCCCATATCCCTGAGGGCTTTTCTGAACGCCCTTCCCATCGGCTTTCTCGCCTGATAAATAAATGGAATCTGTAAAGGATCTGCAAAGGATTTTACTCTTCTTTCAATATTATTTGATACGATCGTAACTAAAATGCCATGTTCCCGCATTTTGTCAAACCACTTAATGAGCTCGGGTGTTGCACTGGGCCGGTCCCATTCAACGAGGGTATTATCCAAGTCGGTAATTATGCCCTTGATTCCCTGCTTTTTTAAATCTTCCGGTTTTATATCAAAAATGTTTTTCACATGTTGACTTGGCAAAAAATTTTTTAACACAGTGGCTGCACCTCTATATTTTTCATAAAATTTACCGTTTCAATCATAACGAATTTTTCTTAACCTTTCAAAAGAAAGTTGAACAATTAGCTTAAAATTAGCTCAACTTTAAATAATTTTCGACAAAATCTGATTGTATCCCCTGTTGTGGATAACATTATACACACTATACCCATTGATGGGCATAAAAAGTGTAAAGTTATAAACAAATTAACCACAACTTATCCACCAACAATTGTGGATAACAGAACGGTTGTTCTGTGAGTTTATTTCTGTTAAAGTAGGGGTACATCAAGGTAACATATCATTTTATGCAGTAAACCGGATTTTCATTCCTACAGGCATAAATTAAATGGAGGTGAATCGCCTTAAGGGCTGCTCCTATGAATAAACTCTCAGACGAACTATTAATTGAATCTTATTACAAAGCGCAAAAGTTGAAATTGAGCAAAGAATTCATCCGTCTTATTGAAACAGAAATCCACAGAAGATCATTGACACATATAATAAAAGTATCATCATAATTGATATAGCCCTGGAAATCCAGGGCTTTTTGTTTATATAAAATCAACGGAGCACGGGAGCCAGATTATTCATACCTCTCCCCATCACTCTGTCCATTTTTCCCATTAAGTTCCTGTTCACGCTTTAAATACCCCAGTACTTCCCCTACCCTCACTTCTGAAGGCATTCGGCGTTCGCTTACTGCTGTGAAGGTATTCTTTTCGTAAAGCAGCACAACAGTTGAACCAAAACTAAAATAGGCGATTTCCTTCCCTTTTTCTAATCCATCCGATTCATCTGTCAAAATGATTGTATTGACAAACATAGCGCCAACCTTGACCACAGCGATATGGCCATTGCCATGATTTATTTCTGTCAGTACTCGATAGTTTTTTGACAATGGAGCCCGTCCGTACTTCATTCCAAGCTTGTTTACTGGATAAGATTTTTGGCCAAGTACCCAACGCTTCGTGACTATGCCCGTAACTGGAGCATGAATACGGTGGTAATGACTCGGGCTTAAGTATAACACCATATATGTTCCGCCAAGATACTTCTGTAAAATTTCATGATCACCGAGCATTTCCTCAATTGAATATTCTTTACCCTTTACAACAATATGTTTTTCTTCAGTAATTTCTCCAATATCCTCTAAAACCCCGTCAACCGGGCTGGTCACTGTATGAGATTCATCATTGACAATTCGCATGCCTGCTTTAAGACGTCTGGTAAACAAATCATGAAGTGTTGCGAACTGCAGAAGATCTCCTTCTATTTCCCCGATATTTATATTGTAGAACCGGCTGAAAGGAGAAATGAACGGCCGGCTCCACCTTGATTGTGCAAATCTCTTTAGCGCTTCCGATGTGACTCTTCCATTGGTCAGTTCAATCAAGATTCGGTAAATTGTTTGAAGCAAAGAACTTCCTCCTTAAAATACATATACGCTTATACCATCATCTTTGCAAGAGTTGCTGCATGCGCTGGGAGTAATCTTAAGTAATAGGCTTTACCTTATCACCAATGCAAAAAAATATTCCGTTTCTCCCCTTGCATAAAATGAATAGGATAAAATATTATTATATAATAAATGTTAATAAATTTCATATCCAGTCCTTAAAGGGGGGGAAAGATTGTTTTTATCTGACGTACTGGATTATACCCTTAAGAAACTTAAAGCCCAGACAGCAAATGTAATAACCCTTTTTAATTTATCCCTCGGAGGATTTGCTATAATCACCGGTATAAACGGCCAGTTGAATTTAAGCCTGCTCCTTATCTTTCTAGCTGCTCTTGCAGACCGTTTTGACGGGATGATTGCCAGAAAGTTCAATTGTGAATCGGATCTTGGAAAACAGCTTGATTCGATGAGTGATATTATTTCATTTGGCGTTGCGCCAGCCTTGCTGATCTATCAAGGCATTCTGTTTGAATTCGGTGCACCTGGAACCTTTTTTACCGTGTTTTATATTGGCTGCGGAGCATTTCGCCTGGCTAAATTCAATATCACCGAAAGCAACGGATACTTTACGGGACTTCCAATTACGGCCGCTGGCTGCCTTGCAACGTTAAGCTTTCTGGCGATTCCTCATATATCGTCCGTATTTTTTCTTTTCATGATGATTGTGCTTTCACTTTTAATGATTAGTCCTTTTAAATTGAAAAAAGTTTAAACCTCGGCCCAAAAACGAAAAGCTAGAAGCCGGGCTTCTAGCTTTTCGTTTTTTAGTTTCAAACTTACATTCAATTGCTTAAATATTTAACTCTTTTATGCTTTTCTAGAATGTGACTCAGTTAGTTGTAAAAACTCTTCAATGTCGTTTATACATGCTCCAATAGCTTTCTCCCAGAATCCTCTCGCTGATAAATCCACATTTAAATGCTTCCTGGCAAGATCTTCAACGGTCATTGAACCGGTATCCTGAAGCAGGGCCATGTATTGTTTTTCAAAGCCTTCGCCTTCTTCCAGCGCCCGGGCATAGATGCCAAGTGAAAATAAAAAGCCAAAGGTATACGGAAAATTATAAAACGGTACACCAGTAATATAAAAATGAAGTTTAGACGCCCAGAAATGCGGATGGTATTCAGCTAGTGCGTCCCCATAGGCCTCCTGCTGCGCCTTAACCATAAGCTCATTTAAACGGGCAGCGCTGACCATTCCGTGTTTCCGTTCTTCGTAAAAACGTGTTTCGAAAAGGAAACGCGCATGAATGTTCATTAACAATGCAACGGTCCTCTGAATTTTATCCTCAAGCAGAGCAAGTTTTCCCTTCTCAGTTCCTGCTTCTTTGACTGCCGCATCAGCAACGATCATTTCCGCAAAGGTTGATGCTGTTTCTGCCACATTCATCGCATAACCCCTGTTAAGCTGATGAGTGTCCTTTAAAACGAACGAATGAAAGGCATGGCCAAGTTCATGTGCAAGAGTGGAAACATTAGAAGGTGTTCCGGAGTATGTCATAAATATTCGGGACTGGCCACTTTCCGGAAACGATGTACAGAATCCCCCCGGCCGCTTATTTGGCCGATCTTCCGCTTCTATCCATTTATCCTCAAACGCCTTTTCAGCAAATTGTGATAATTCGGCTCCGAACCTGGAAAACTGCTTGACAATAAATTCTGCACCCTGCTGGTAAGGCATCTTGTTGGAAGAGCCCGATTCAACAATAGGAGCATCCAGGTCATACCAGCTTAATTGGTCCACTCCTAGCAGCTCTGCCTTTCGATTAAGAAACCTGACAAGCGGCTCCTTTGTTTCCGCAATCACTCCCCACATACTATCGAGTGTTTGTTTTTTCATGCGGTTGATCTCAAGGGGCTCTTTAAGCACATCGCTCCAGCCTCTTTTACTATATACACTTAAACGGAATCCTGCCAAATGGTTTAACGTATTAGCCAGCAATTCGCTCTTTTCTCCCCATGCCTTTTCCCATTCCTCAAAAACGGTCTTCCTGGTCTCCCGATCCGGATCTGCAAATTTGTTAGCGGCCTGGCCTACCGACAGGCGGCTGCCCTCAAACGGTATATGTATACTGCTTACGATCGTATCATACAATTGGCTCCAGCCATGGTATCCGTCGATCGCCAGCTGGTTAATCAATGATTCCTCTTCAACGGAGAGCCTTTCCGCTGCTCTGTCACGTCTCTCGTTCAAAATGAATTTCAGTTCGCGGATAGGGTCAACTTTTATGGCATCCTGAAAAAACTCTTCCTCCATCATAACCAGCTTTTGGTCCAGCTTAGTAAGCGCTGTCTGGAACGCAGCACTGAGTTTTGTCACTTGGGAACGCAGTTCATGGGCTTTCGAATCCTTTGTATTTTGAGCTTCCAGACAGCTTACGAAAGCCCCTGCCTGGCGCATTTTTCTCCCTGTTTGGGCAAAGAGCTCTATAATATTGCCTAGCAGGTGTCTGTCCTTCTCATCAGATTTAACCTTCCAATCTGACACATACTTATCGAAGTGGTAAATATCCTGTTCAAGTTTTTTAATATATTCAAGGAATGTTACAGATGAGCCTCCGCCCTCAAAGAAAACATCCAAGTCCCATGTTAATGAATATGCCATTTGGTTTCCCCCTTACCGAATCTCCTTTTATTATATTTGTTTTTCCCACACTTTTCTATTTTCATGAAAAAACGGACTCTTCAGTTCACTTTGAATTTTCCAGTAAGCTCCTGCATGTGTAAGGACATTTTTGTTAACGCTTCTGCTGAAGCAGTGATTTGCTCCATTGAAGCGAGCTGTTCCTCAGCTGAAGCGGCGACATCCCGGGAATGATTGGATGTGTCTTTTGAAGGCCAGGTGATTCTCTAAAAAAACGTAAAAGAGGCGATTCTTTTGTAAGAACCGCCTTCTTGCCGCTATAAATTCAACTCAAGTTCTGAAACCGAAAAACTATCCGCGTTTCTTTTCCTTTTCCGCTCGATAAAACTCATGAAACATTTTCATCAGTGCTCTTTTTTCTATCCGGGATACATAGCTCCGTGATATTCCTAGCTCCTTGGCTATTTCACGCTGGGTCTTTTCCTTTTTTAAATCCAATCCAAACCTGCCGACAATGACTTCCTTTTCCCTATCATCGAGTACATCGATATACTGCTTAACTTTTTCTATTTCCATGTTCAGCTGAATCGTATCAATAACATCTTCAGATTCTGATTTAAGCACATCAATTAAGCTTATTTCATTCCCCTCTTTATCCTGGCCAATCGGATCATGGAGAGATACGTCCTTCTTTGTTTTTTTAGTCGCACGCAAATGCATGAGAACTTCATTTTCAATGCAGCGTGCCGCATAAGTTGCAAGCTTTGTTCCTTTTCCCTCTGAATAGCTTTCGATTGCTTTAATGAGTCCAATTGTCCCGATTGAAATCAGATCTTCTGTGTCTTCTCCGGTATTTTCAAATTTTTTGACGATGTGACCATGAAGCAATGTGATCGAGCAGCCCTTTTACACTGATTCCAACCTGCTCACATTTAGCATCGATGGTGATCTCCTCAACCAAAAGCTCAATCAATTCGCGTTTAATATCAAAGGACATTTCATCGCCAACCAACATCTTCTCAATATTTGCTATGAGTAAATCTACAGTCTCATCCGACAGGTTCCTGCTGTCCCGATTCATTTTCTTTTTATGTAATAAGTTGATTTCGTCATTAATTGTTGTAATCTGTTCGTTGATGAGTTTCATATCGTTAAGCATCTCTTGTTCAGTGATAACTTGGGCAACTACATACATTCGTTTTACACGCTCACGTTCATCTTCTTTACGTTTACACTGTTTTTCCAGTTCTTCAATCTGAGCATCAAAAGTCTCATCTTGAATGTTTAAATGGTTAAGAATCACCCGTCCGAATATCTTTCTATCAGTCATTGTATCCTTTATCAACTTCATGATATACTCATCTAATAATTCAACACGAATGCTTAAAGAGTTGCATTTTTCAATTCCATCCCCGTATCTTTTAGGATTAACGTTGGGACATCTGTAAACGGCATACTGTTTCTTTATGCCAGTTGTCTTATCCAGTCTTCCGTTGAATGTTGTACATTCCCAGATTCGACCACAATGATTGCAGCGAATTAAGCCCTTAAACAAATAATTCACTTTCACATTTCCCCGTTTTTTTCTATTCTTTTCTTTCTGAATTTGGGCAAGATTGTATGTTTCCTCATCAATAATTGAAGGTACTATCACTGTCAGCCATTCTGATTCATCACGAATGTGATAGGTCTTTTTCTGTTTACCTGATTCCGTTTTCTCGCCCCAAACCTTTTTAGTCGCTCGTTTGTTATATACATATCTTCCTATATATATCTCCGAAGTAAGGATCCTTCGAATTGAAGTTGCACCAAAATTTTTGCTTTCAGCCCGTTTTGGAACTGCACCTTCTTTAAACAGTCTTTCTCCAATTTCCCGAAGTGATGAACCTGATAAATACCAATTGTAGATTTTTTTTACAAACTGAGCTTCATGCTCATTTATCATAAGGGAACCTTTCTCGTAATCGTATCCGTATGGTGGAACACGCATCGGCATAATCTTGTTATCTTTTTCAACCGCGCGAAGCCTTCCTCTAATTGTACGTTTTCTGATTTGAGAAAGTTCATATTGAGCAAATACCGAACGCATATTAAAAAACATCTGGCCCTCAGGAGTGTTTTGATATTCTGTATCGATGAAAATAATTTCTGCCCCATAGCGGTCCCATTCCTTACAAACGATTAGTTTATCTGTTAAGTCCCTAGTTAAGCGGTCTGGATCCGTAATAATCACCTTAGTGATTAAGCCGTTTGAAATATCTTCCCGCAGTTCATTCATTTTGGGGCGGTCAATATCTTCCCCACTTCTTCCTTCTTCCCTGTAAACCTTAATATCTGAAATTGTATAACCAAGCTGAATTGCACGTTTTTTACATAGTTCTTCTTGCGTCTCTAAACTGTAACCTTCTTCAGCCTGTGTTTGTGTACTTACACGGCAGTATATCCCAATCATGTGATGTACCCCTTTTTTCTTATTAGGTTCGTATAATAAGAGTATGAGGAAATTGACAGATGCATGAGGGTTATAAATTCACCTGCTATTAAAACTATTGCATTGAAGCCTTTAGGTTTTATGAATCGAGGTAAAAGGATTCGGTAAGTTGAATTTCCCAATAACAATTTCTACTTTCTTTATATCAAAAGAAAGAAAACCCCCCTAGATGTGTGGCTTTATCATTTAACGAGTGATACTTCTGTCTGTAGAAGTTCCTCCAAGGGTAATGTACGTGACGGACATATTAATAATAGTACGTGCAGTGCACATAAAAAGGCGATACTTCATTAAACTGAAGTATCGCCTTTTTGTCATCTAGGCCGTTTTTAAAGTAACCTTCGTCCCATCTGCCCTAAGGCATAATGAACTCCGTGCTGCAGAGTTTGAAAACATTCAAATTTAGACAAATTTAATTCTGATTGAGAAATCACTATACTTAATTCAGCAGAAATTCCCACAAGAATGGTTTTAGTTCCAATAAGAGAAGCTGCAGAACCAATTTTTTCAATAAGATGTACAACAAGCTCATTAATGTCTTTATCTAGTCCTGTTAGGTCAAGAATTAGATAGTTCGCTTTATACGAAGGTAAGTTATTCAATGTTTTTACAACTAATTCTTCTGATCGTTCTTCATCATACTCTCCAATTAATGGAACTACAACCACTCCTTCAAGCACAGGGATGATTGGTGAAGACAATTTTTTAACAAGTTCCTTTAATTCTCTAGTTTTTCCTTCTACAAGAGCTTCTAGTTGAAGAATTTGTTCTGATTCTTTTTTTCTAGCTAATTGATGAATGTTATTTGAAACGGTAACTTCTGAGGGGAAATACTGAATTACACTGCACTCATGCCCCTCTAGTTGATACTGGACTACTTTGTACCACATATTTGTACCAAAAAGCCCTGAAAATATGCCTGCATAGTGTGCAGGCAGGAAATTCCCCCCTTTTGATTTTCCTTGTGCAACGTTAATTTTATGCTCCCAACTGTCCTTAAGTTCAGCCGTGAGTGTCTTTGTTTCAAAGTTCAAATCACGAATAACGGTCCGGCCCCAGCCAGCAGAAGCATAAGTGTTAGTAATTAATTCTGCCGCTTCAGTGACACTTACATCCTTCATTTTCTCAAAATATTCCCCTACCACTAATCCCTGTCTAAATCCTGTAGCCTCAAAAACCAAGTTTGAGGATTCTTCTCCTGATACTTCCTCAATCGTATCGAAGAAAGTTTTCATTGCACTAGAAATCCAGAAGAGAACCGCATCTTGTCCTTCAAATGTAAATTGTCCATTTTTCAAGTCCCATCTGAAATCTAGTCCACCTATATTAATGTTTGAATTTGTATCCATCAAAAGGTCTCCTTCTAGCAGAAAAATTGTTGTTACATACAGTATTTCGAATAATTCTTAGTTCATCAAGTAATAAACACTTACGTTATTGACTTTTGATAAAAGGGGGAAGGAACGAGTCCAGAGTCTGTCAATAAATAATCATGATTAATCATGATTTTAGATCTGAGAATACCTGTACTCTGACAGCATCATAAGCGCAAACCGCAAGCATTCCCTTTCTGCTTATTATATCTTTCATCTCACTCTCGAACTTTTCTAATGTTTGCAAAATGTCTTCTTGTTTTCCCCACTCACATGACCCCATATTCGGAAAGAAATATTCTTTTGATCATAGGGCTAAACAGCTTTCCAGAAATAATCCATGCTGGTGGGTGGATGAAATATACCTCCGCTGCAATAGTAATCAAAGTTATTGATATAATTAACCTTCACCAATTGTTCGGTGTTTATAACTGTTGAAGGTTCTTAATGTTACAGACGAATAATTTTAACATTATCAATGAAAATAATCTGTTCTCCTTTTTCTATACCTGAGGTAATAAAGAAAATAGCGTTCCGTATGTACTGTTCTAGCTCATCAAAACAATATAGAATATGAGCTCCTTTTAATGATTTGCTTATCAGACCTAGTAATTTACATTAGTGATCTCCTTCATTTATATATTGAACGGACCACTTATCTGTTTACCCACCCTTCTGGAATTTAAACTGCCTAAACTGCGATGTAGTTTTTGTGTAATTTGTGAAAGGAAGATAAACGCAATATCAATCGTTAAGATTTCTTGATACATAGAGCTAACGAATGTTATTCAAAAGTTCATTGGTCTTCAATTATGGATGTCACTTCATCATTATTCATGTTTAAACAAAGCAAAGACTTATGAACAACAGAAAAATCAAAAATACATAAAAAAGAAACATTGCCCAGTTAATTTTGGGCGCTGTTTCTACGAAGAAAACAATAGCTGCTTTTCCAGTTCAAACAATTTTCAGTTAAAGCATTTTCTTTGCTCTTACACAGTCTTTTTTTCGTTTGTAACAGACTCTTTAAGGATGTTTTCAATTTCACTGCTTGGTACAGGTTTACTGAAATAATAACCTTGAGCTTGATCACATTGTTGCTGATGCAGGAAATTAACGTGTTTCTCCGTTTCTACTCCTTCAGCAACAACAGTGAGATTAAGACTTTTTGCAATGGAAATGATTGCTTTTACAATAGAAGCGTCTTGTGAATCTATTATCATATCCCGAATAAAAGATTGGTCAATTTTCAACTCATTGATTGGAAACTTCTTTAAGTAACTGAGTGATGAAAAGCCTGTTCCAAAATCATCTAACGATAAACCAATGCCCAAGGACTTAAATTGTTCTAATTTCTCAATCGAATGCTCTAAATTATTCATAGCCATTGTTTCTGTTAATTCAAGTATAAGATGTGAAGGATGCAATTCGCTTTCTTGTAAAATGATTTCAACTTTTTGAACTAAATCGGTTTGAAGAAATTGGCGAGCAGAGAGGTTTACACTAATAGAAATAGGGGAGAAGCCCTTATCCTGCCATTTTTTGTTTTGTTTAATGGCGGTACTCAGAACCCATTCACCTATTTCCACAATTATCCCCGTTTCTTCAGCCAAAGGAATAAAAACCGCAGGAGATACCATACCAAAATCAGGACTGTTCCATCGTAACAATGCTTCGACGCCAACTATCCGGTTTAAAGAAAGATTGATCTTCGGCTGATAGACTAAATATAGCTCCTCGTTACCCACTGCTTTACGAAGACTGCTTGCCATTTCTAATCGGTTTTTATTTATATCATCCAATTCCGTTTGAAAAAAACAGTAATTGTTCTTCCCTATTTCTTTTGAGCGATACATAGCTGTGTCTGCATTCTTTTTTAATGTTTCAGCATTTATACCGTCTTGAGGAAACCTGCTAATACCAATACTTGTTGTAATTACGATTTCTTTACCTCCAAGTATAAATGGATAATTAATTGTTTTTAGAATTGTTTTGGCAACTGTCTCGGTGTCTTTAAGCTTAGCTTCATTGAGGAAAATAATAAATTCATCTCCTCCTTGACGGGCTACCATATCTTTATCCCCAAGACGCACACAGCTGCTCAACCGATTAGCTGCTTGTTTCAATAAATAATCTCCCATTTTGTGCCCAAGGGTATCATTAACCATTTTAAAGCCGTCCAAATCTAAAGACATCACGAAACACTCCTGGTTATTATGATTCGCCAGGTTTATTTTTTGAACAAGATTCTTGTTGAATAAGTCCCTGTTTGGCAATCCTGTTAAAGAATCATGGTAAGCCATATGTTTAATGGTTAATTCAGCCTGCTTGCGATCTGTAATATCGTTTACGACCATAACTGCTCCCGTTACTTTACCTGTCTTGTCAATCAGGGGTCTTCCGTTTGCTAATAGGTATGCGGGGGATGAATCTTTATCTTTAGCCAAGTATTCTATGTTCGCAACCTCTTTCCCTGCCAGAACTTGGGCTAACGGAGTTTCATGACATTGCATAAATGTACCATCAATATGAAATAATTCATAATTGCTAGCCCAGGTTTTTAGAGAAATAGGATATTTAAAATTATTAATTCTCCACTGGTTAGCAAAAAGATCATTTACAAACATTATATTCCCTTCTGAATCCGTTACTACGACACCTGCCTTCATATTTTCAAGTATGATCTGTAAAAACGATTCTGTATCAGATAATTCTTCTGAATAAGAATAAACATATTTAAATAATACAAAGATGACTGTAAATATTGAGATTATAAATAATACGTCAAAAATATATAGCCAGTTTTGCCAGCCAAAAATGAAATTTAAGGTTTCTTGTATTGCTTTTAAACTTAAAATTAATATTACAGAAAGTAGTAAGTATTTACTCTTTTTGATTGACAACCCGTTTAACCTCCAAATTATTCTTATTAAAAAATAAACTTTTTTTAACAAGAAAAAGTCACCGATTTACTTCCTTCTTTTGCTAAGTCCTTCTATTAATTTACCATTGTACTACAAAAGTGTCATAATTTGTCGGAATTTGTAGGGACAAATTGAAAAGTAACGTAAAAAGGACTGCCGCAGCAGCCTAGTAGAAGTAAGTAATTTTCTTTTTAATGATTTTGGTGATCATTTCTTGTTTATGTCAACAGCTCTTTACCTGTAATGACATTTAGCATCTGACATTTTATGTGCCAATAACGATAAATCGTTAAAGATTTAAAACACGATTAACCCAAATTCCATTAGCTAACATTTAGCTGGCTTTTAAGTTCTGAACAGTATAAATAAGCATTCGGAAAGAAACTGTTTTAAAAGCTGCTTTTTTGTGATGAAAATACCGTACGACATGTAAAAAGCCGCAAATATTACTTTGCGGCTTTTTGTAGTGCTTTTTTAACCAAAAATTCAGCAATCAACTGTTTTGCTTCCCTTGCTTTATCTTCATCAAGTTTATTTTCTGCTTTTGGGTGATAGACAAAATCGAGTTTCTTTGCCATGACGGGTCACCTCAAACTAACGTATGCGGAAAACAGATTGTCCTATGTTAGGTTAGTTTAAATTTAATTTGAGGACACTTCTTTGACATAAGAGCCTGTAGATACGAGTCCGATTCGATCGTGGATTAATAGAGTGTTAAGATACAACATTAACAAAAATATTCTAAATGTCAGATAAATTAGGAAAGTTAAATACAAGCATTATCACATCTAACCAAAGTTATTTATTTCAAATATTGGAAACTATTGAAGCTGACAGGAATGACATGTTATATTTTAGTGGGCTATTAGATCCCAAAAATAGCACTTAATGTTTAGGTGAAGAAAGATGATGAAAAAAAAGAAATATAGTATTCATTTACTTATATTGACTTTATTGGTTTTTGCTATGGTCGGAACATTCATTGGAACTGCTATTTCAGGCATTTTGGTCAGTAAGCAAAATCTTGAAAAAAATTATTTAATAGAGAATCAATATTACGCTCAAAAATTAGCCGCTACAACGGATTCTCTTTTTAGAAATATGATGAAAAGATTAATAATGGAGTCTGAAGAAAGTGAATATTTAACGGCTGATCCGAAGGAAATACATGATGAATTAGAACAAACGTTAGAGTCCACTACGTTTTTTAATTCACTTCTTTTTGTGGAAAAATCAGGACGTGTTGTTGCATCAGCACCTCATATGGAACTAGTAGATAAAAAACTTAATAGTATCGGTTCAAAGGAAGCTTTAGAAAAGAAATTACCCACTGTATCTAAGCCATATGTTGGAGTCACAGGGAACCTAATATTACTTATTTCTGTACCTGTTTTTGACGAAAATAGGGCGTATAAGGGGTTTATTGGCGGAACTATCCATTTACATGAAATAAACAGCCTTACCAGAGTTCTTGGTCAACATCCAAAACATGAAAATAATTCATATGTATATGTTGTCGATTCACAAGGTAATGTTATTTATCACCCAGATAAAAATAGAATTAACGATAACGTTAAAGAAAACGAAATTGTGAAGCAAGTATTGAAAGGGAAAAATGGAAGCCAAGAAGTTATTAATACAAAGGGGATTGCTATGCTGGCAGGTTTCGCCTCTGCTGGATCAACAACTAATTGGGGGATTGTGTCCCAGACACCTAAAAGTTCAGTTATAGAACCAACTGCTCAAATGGCAAAGCAAGTTAGCTTAATAGCAATCCCCTTTATGATTTTTGTATTTATAATTTCCCTTCTTATATTAAAAAAAATTGTGACTCCAATACGAAACTTAGCAATCTATGCAAAACAAATCACACTAGACCCATCTGTACAAAAGCCTCTAATTCCAGAGTGGTATTTTGAATTAAAGGAACTAAAACGGGCTATTTTGGTAGCCGTTGACTTTTACCAGAAAAAAATTACGTTCGTTGAGAGTGAATCTAATCAAGATCCACTGACAGGTTTCTATAACCGCCGCTTTCTAGAAAGAAAGATTAAAGATTTAGGAGATTATTCTATCATATTGTTTGATATAGATCGGTTTAAAAATGTTAACGACCAGTACGGTCATCAAGTTGGTGACGAAGTGCTCAAATATCTATCAGAATTAATTAAAAGAGAAACAAGGGAAAGTGATTTGTGTTTCCGTTTAGGAGGAGAGGAGTTCTTGATTGTTCTTCAAGAAACTGATTTACCTCTCGCTCAATCCTTTGGAGAACGTATAAGGAAAACTACTGAAGAAACAATTAGTCCAACTGGTAAGCCGATTACAATCTCCATTGGAATTGGAAATTTACCATCTACAGCCCATCGGTTTTCAGAATTATTAAATTTGACCGACCAAGCTTTATACAAAGCCAAACAACAAGGAAGAAATAGAGTGGTAGTTGCAGAGGGTACAAAAACCTAGGCTGATTTAAGAAAACCTTCGAAAGAATCGAAAAGCGAGCCTTCATATGGGCTCACTTTTTTCTGCTGCCATAAGTGTAGTCTGCATGATTTGGTGGCATTAAGTTTGCAATAACAAGAGTTCATCGGTTAAACAATCATCAAGCTTGGCTTGTCTACCTCCATTTAAACAGCTTCTCTGCGTTTTGATGTAATTTATCGATTCGATTATACTTGATTGTTCGGTTATCCTGACGCTGGTTTATGTTCACATCGTTTTGACGATGTGAGCTACAAGACGAAGGTTGTGCTCAATTAGCATATTACGAGCATTTGGATCTCCTTCTGCCATGAGCTGCAGGTATTTCCGTTCTTCTTTCGCGGATAATGGTTGAGGAAAGGCATTGTTCTTTACGTATGAAACTAACAAGTAAAGCTCTTTAACCAAATATCCTATTGCGGTTAAGATGTCCGGCATTTTTCCACCCCCGCTTTTTCTGGACGTTTGCCTATACTTATACTTATGCAGCCGAAACATCGTTTGTGTCTGTACACCTTAATTTTAACGGCTTCCCTTTATAAGGCTAGCTTTTTGATATACACGGGCTGTTAGATGGCTATCGCAGTATTTGACCAAGTCATAGGGCGCGGCCTCACAGTCACCACAAATTAAAAATACTAAAAAAGCTATCCTGATAGAGTTTAAGTAAAATAATGAGTTCTAGGATATAGGGGATCTTTTTATTTCATAATGAAAAACCTTGTCGCTCAGTTAAGACAAGGTTTTTTTCTATCTATCTATCTATTTTATTTATAGTAACGCTGTACATTGCATTGCAGATCGCTAACATTCGGCTGAATATGCATTTGCATTTTTTTATGAGGCTGGCATGACGAAGAATAACTATTCCTCTACGCCAACTTCAGATCCAATAACAATCCCAATGGTTGCAGTAAAAACTAAAGCGATAACGATTGTAAACATGGAACGACACTCCTTTTCGCATCCTCTTACTTAAAAGGATATCATGTCTGCAGCCATTAAATATCATGAGGTTATGAACATTTTTCATATAAAGAATGTCAATAATGTGAACCCGCTACAGCTTAATTTCTTACTGCTTATGATGGAAAGAAACTCGCTTACTGTGGCTGGCGCAGCAAACTTTATCCATTGCAAGTCGAAAAGTTAGTTAGCCGGTATCCTTCAAATCCCAAATTCCGCACTTACCATTATTCATCAACTTTATCATATTAACCTCCACCTTTCTTTTGCCGGCAATTTAAATTAGTTACATATAACTCCTGTACTGTATGGCACGGTCGATATACTCGTCACGCAGCTTCTTGATTTGCTGCTGATGCAAATAATCCTCAGCTGTCATCTTTTTGAATTTAATAGTGATAGTGAAAAATAGCATATTCAGTGTCATAAATTATCACCTCCTTGTGCTGCTGGCTAAGCGTTTTCCCAGAAACCATTATTCTGTCCCTTTATCATTCTGACGATCTCACCTTCCTAATAATTTTAATTTTACAAAAGTTCCTGTGCTGATGAACGTAATCTATATTCCTCACGAATCCTCTCGATTTGTTCTTGATGGTTAAATTCCTCAACTGTCATTTGCTTTCGTTTAAAAGTAATGGAAAAAAAGAGTATATTCAAAGTCATACTATCACCTCCTTTAAGTGTGGCAGACGGCTGCTGAACACAAAAAGGCCGCGGGTGTCACGTATCCCCACGGCCAGAGCATAAAAAGGCCGCAGGGAAAACACGATTCATCCTGCGGCCGTTTATGTATTAGTCTGCAATTCATTTACAAAATCTGGGTTAAAAAGAATCTGCACCATACAGGTCGAATTTGTGTTCTTTCTCAATATTAAGTTGTAAAGGCTTTTTACATGTCGATGCTTTAGTATTGCTCATTTTCTTCGACCTCCCTTGCAGAATTTCTCTTACATGGTAAGTATATCCAGATGATCTCACTTTGTAAACCATTGTTTTGCCTATTTTTTTCTACAAATTTTGCAAAACAGCAAAAACCCTGACATAACTCATGCCAAGGTTTTTAAAATCCGCTATCGTCTAAAGATTTGACCGGAAAACTATGATTTAAATTGAGTCATCTTCCTTAATTTCGGATCGGAGTTTTTTATATTTAATTGACAGGGAAAAGAATATGGCTGATACAACAAGCATCAAGCATGTGGTACCCATCATTGCATACGTATCAAGCATTGTTTTTCCTTCCTTTGGGATTACCGATCCCAGGTAAAAGAACACTCCTACAAAAAGGAGAGAAAAACCAAACCGTTTATAATCTATTTCTTTTGCGACTATTTTCGATACGGCCATTCTTCCGTTTTTCATGCTGTCCACCTGCTTTCAATGAAACTATTACAATAGTAATGGTAACATACAAGCAAATGCAGAATCTCAGGAAACCGTTGGGAACAATCATTGTGGAAGCCTGAGGTTGTCTTATGGAAAAGTTTCCATTTTATTTTTTTTGCTGCAGAACAGCCTGGTTTACTTCAGGCGGTCAATCATTTTTATAACGAGTTCAGTGGAATTAATTGCCGCCGTTTCTAAAAACTTCTCGAATGAGATATCAGATTCTTTTCCGGCAATATCTGAGAGGGCCCGGATAATAACGAATGGAACATTAAATTGATGCGCCACTTGGGCAACAGCTGCTGCCTCCATTTCTACTGCATAAAGGTCAGTGAATTTATCACGGATCGCTTCTACTCTTTTAGGATCATTCATAAAGGAATCCCCAGTCGCTATCAGACCCTTCACTACCTGAATGCCCTGCATTTCTTCAATAGCCTTTTCTGCAGCATCTACAAGCTTTTGATCAGCAACAAAAGCTGGCGGAAGCTGTGGTACCTGCCCGTATTCGTATCCAAATGCAGTAACATCCACATCATGATGGCGTACTTCCGTAGATATAACCACATCACCTACATTAAGCGACGGTGAAAATCCACCTGCTGAACCTGTATTGATCACCATATCCGGCTGAAATCTTTCAAGCAGCACAGCTGTTGACATGGCGGCATTAACCTTTCCAATTCCAGATCTTAGCAGAACCACTTCTACGCCATTTAACGTTCCCGAGTTAAACTCACAGCCTGCTATTATTACTTTCTCAACATTCTCCATCTTATTGCGCAAGATAGTAACTTCTTCTTCCATTGCTCCGATAATCGCTAGTTTCATCAGTCTAACCTCTTTCATTTCTGCTATAGTTTTTTTGGCTTCCATACTTCATATAAATTCATTTGCAGCTTTTTATGGAACCCCATTATTATAAAAAATAAAATTCTTACTGCAAAATCCCTTGATAGTGAAGCCTGTCTGAAATACCAATGTTCATTACCTGACACATTTTTATATTCGTAAAGTTATACCAGCAGAAACTATTTTACCATCATTTTTCATTTACTTTCCATATTGAATTTCAGCATCTTCTTTTACATTGTCTGTCAAAAGCAGAAAAGCATACATACCATTGATGAAAGAGCCTTTTTTTTGATAACATAATAGTACAATAACCTATATTTCGGGGGAGCAAAAATGAATTTCCAACTTGATATCATCCAGGACAAAGTTGAATTTTTTGAAGCGGAAAGCCTGGAAAAGCTTGAACAGAAAATCCAGAGCCAGATTGAGGTAAATAAAGCCATCCTGCTTGAGGTGCATTCCGTTTCACATCAAATGTATGTTTCAGAGGATGGAAGAAGATTTTACTCGGCAGTGGTTCACTTTAAGGCAAAGAATTAAGAAAAGCAAAAGCGCACTTGTTAGCCCCAAAAGCATAAGACAAGTACTGACAGAAGGCGCTTTTTGCCTTCCGAAGTGCTTGGCTAATGACGGCACTTGGTTGCGAGGGATTTTGATCGCAACTTGGTCACAACACCCGAGAGCTTTTTTCCCTAAGAAAAAAGTTGCTGGGCGCTGTAGCTAGACATCCGTACTGGTTCAAAACACTGTAAACAAAAAAGCTTGAGAAAATCCCAAGCTTTTTTTCATTTGGCAATCATGCCAGTTTATCACTGCCTGTCATTACTCTTTAGCTCTTGAACTTTGACCGGCTTCCATCCTTGTCCGTCTACCCATTGAATGTGAACACGGTAAGTTCCACTGTTATCCTTTGGAGACACAGTTCCAACGGCAGTATTAGGAGAGCCTCCGTTACCTAGAAACCAAACTGTCATATTCCCCGGATCAAGGCCTGCACCATATGCCACTGCACGCTCCATTTCCTGCCAGTCGGCCGATCCTTTTTCAAAAGTTGCGGCAGGGTGTTTTCCCTTCTGGGTGGTGCCAACTGGCTCCCATGCGTCATTTGAGTAGCTTTTTGTGATATTCGGATCATCAGTTTCTTCATGTTCAACGATTTCTCCAGCTGCTTCACCTGTTTGAGTGCCGTCTGTGTCTTCTCCTTCAGCAGTATCACCATCAGTTTCTTCGCTTTCATTTTCGTCCGATGGAACGGATGCTTGTTCATCCTCTGTTTGACCCTTTTCTTCGAGGGAAACCTCTTCTGCATTTTCGTCTTGATTCCCAGCCTGATTTTTATCCACATTTACCGATGCCGTTTTATTTTCACTGTTCTCAGCCGCAGAATCTTCCTTGCCCATAAAGATTGATGTCCCGACAATTATGATTAATAAAATAACAGCAGTAATTAAAATGTTATAGAGCCTATTTACTTTTCTCTGCTTCCCTTTATGATCAATTCGCGATCTAGAACTAGCCATTTTCTATATTCCCCTCCAGACGGTTGCACCTAAAGCCGCAGGCAACCTTGATAATCCCCCTTATTTTAACATGTTCCTTTTTTAGTTTGAAGCAAAAACCGCCTTCTCTTCCGTACTTAAGGCTAATCGGGGACTGGAGAACTAGTTTCAATCCTGTAGATTTCCTCTACCATTTCTTTAAAAAGCGATGTAACTCCTGCTTCTTGATCATTAGAATCCAGCTTGACCGTTACAAGGGCGTACTTAGGATTTTTATATGGAAAATAACCTGCAAACCATTTATTCAATTCGCGCTTATCAATGCCTGTCTGCGCTGTCCCTGACTTTCCGGCGATTTCATATGGCAGCTGGCTAAGTGAGGCACCTGTTCCTTTTGGTTCAGTTACCACACTGCGGAGCAGAGACTGCAGTTTCATTGCAGTATAAGGAGATATTCTTTCTCCTTCCATTTCTTTAGCCGGAAAGTCGATGGCGGTCGTTCCATTGTTAAAACTAACCTTTCTTACCGCGGTTACCATTCTTTTTTCACCGCCTCTTGCTATTGTTGCCATCATATTAGCAACTGCCAAAGGAGTAACCTGGACATCCTGCTGTCCGATAGCAGCATGGGCGGCTAGTTTTTTATCTTTTTTAACAGCTTTATCATTCCAGACTCTTCCGGATTCTTCTTTATCAAGCTGTTTAAAATTTGAATGATATTTTTCACCCTGCCAGCCTGTTTGGCCAATCAATCCGAGTTTGCTGCCATAGCTTAGCAGGAAATCAGGGTCAATGTCCGTCATTTCTTTGGCTAAGTCTCCAAAAGTCCTATTGCAGCTCTGGGAAAAGCTCTTTTCAAAATCAAGCGTACCAAGCTTTTTCTTTGGTTCTTTTTTGCCATCAATGGTTTCATCACAATTAAATGTCCTTCCGGGCGGCACTAAGTCATGTTCAATTGCAGCTGCCGCGGTAACCGTCTTGAACACGGAACCGGGGGTATCCTGCATTAGCATTCTGTTTTTTGAACCTGAATTTTCATTAGGATTGCGCTGATTAATTTTGGGGCGGGAAACAATAGCTGCTATTTCACTTTTTTCAATATCTATTAAAACTAGCCCCCCCTTCCTTATGCCGTGACGATCTACTAATTTCTCCGCAGCTGCCTGTATATCGCTATCCAGCGTTGTTATTACCTTGACAGGATACATCGGATTAGCTGGTTCCACATACTTTACATCCACACCAAATAAAGGTCCTCCGCTTCCATCAACATGAAAAACGAGCTTAGATTCTCCTTCTGACAGCAGAAATTCATCGAATGTATGCTGCAGACCAGTAATGCCAATATATGTATCGGGAGAGAGTCCCCGATTCGGATAACTTTTTGCTTTCAGTTCATCAGACTTGGTGAGTGTACCGATTAAATGCTCGGCCATAGTCCCATCGTGCTCTAATTTCTGTTTAACAGCGAAAACCCCAGGTATTTTCAAATCGTTAATAGCCTGGCTTTGTTCTTCGGTTAATTTTAACGGTGTCTTTCCGCCGAATGCAAATGGCTCTTTGGCTGCTTTCAGCTCATACCGAAGCAGATATTCAGGTTCGTTGATAATATTTGCGACCTTTTCTGCCGGCCAATCCATTTTATTGAGAAAAGGAAATAGCACCAGTACAGGAATCACTTCATGGCTGAGGGGCCTCCCATTTTTATCATAAAAATCTCCTCTGCCATCATCTATTTTCATTACCTGCGTCCGCTGCTTTACACTGGATTCTATTAAGTTCACGTTATGGTCTGAAAAGGACTCCGTACTGACCAATTGGATTTGCACAAGCCTGCCTGTCAAAGAAAGAAGTAATAAAACAAGTAAAATTGCCAGCGATTTCATTCTTTTTTGGATCATAAAAAAACACCTCGTTAACAGTGTCGACGAGGTGCAGGATTTTAAAACCCTTACTATAGATATGATAAAAATAAAACCATCCGGCGTTGGCTAAAGCAAATTCTTCGATCAAAAATTAACTGATGGATGTAATGCGAACTTTCATTTCTCCGCCAGGTGTCACTACTGTTACTTCTTCTCCAACACTCTTTCCGATCAAGCTGCGGGCGATAGGTGAATCATTTGATATTTTACCTTCGAAAGGATCAGCCTCCGCGCTTCCCACGATTGAATATGTTTCTTCATCACCGTTCGGAAGCTCAATAAACGTTACCTTTTTACCAAGTGAAACCACATCGGAATTCATATCATCTTCTGAAATGATTTTTGCATTACGGATCATATTTTCAAGAGTTGTAATACGCCCTTCCACAAATGCCTGTTCTTCCTTTGCAGAATCATACTCAGAGTTCTCAGATAAATCTCCAAAGCTTCGTGCAATTTTAATCCGCTCTACCACTTCTTTACGTTTAACGCTTTTTAAATGCTCCAGTTCCTGTTCAAGCTTTTGTTTACCTTCTTGAGTCATCGGAAATACCTTTTCGATTGCCAAAACCCTTCACTCCTTCAATTCCTTCACTTCCGATCTTGCAGGAAAGTGATATATTATGTAGATTACATTTGTTTTCTCAGGTGAATAGATAAGTGCGCGTCCTTATGGAAAGGGCGCGCATTCTTTTCAAAATGAAAATTCATTCTATCCCCGGATATAACCGGACTGGTTTATGCCGGCCTTTTATAGTCTTTCAAATAGAGTATGTCCTTTTGCCGGATTTGTCCAGTGTTTCCTTAAAATATTAAGGGAAATTGTAAACAAAATGTAAATGCTTTCTTACTTATTATCTATGCAATAATATTATAAAAATGACTTTTGTTCAAGAATGGTTTGTATTTTTGTTACCATCAGGTCGATAGCTACATGATTGTGGCCGCCTTCCGGGATGATAATGTCTGCATAACGTTTTGTAGGCTCAATGAATTGGTTATGCATCGGCCGAACCACGCTGAGATATTGATTAATAACCGAATCAAGTGTCCGTTCCCGCTCTTTAATGTCGCGCTGCAGCCTTCGAATAATCCTAATATCGGCGTCCGTATCGACAAATAGCTTGATATCCATCAGGCTGCGGAGCTTTTCATCCTCTAATATGAGGATACCCTCAAGGATAATAACATCCTTCGGTTCTACATGTACAACTTTGTCTGAACGGGTATGAAGAGCATAATCATATACCGGCTTATCAATTGGCTGATAGCTCAGCAATTGATTGACATGTTCAAAGAGCAAATCATTGTCAAATGCAAGCGGATGGTCATAATTTGTCTTCAGCCTTTCCTCTAACGGCAGAGAACTCTGGTCTTTGTAGTAAAAGTCCTGTTCCAACATGAGGATCGAATGACCTTTGAACCTTTCATAAATAGCTCGCGTTACACTTGTCTTTCCTGAACCGGAGCCGCCTGCTACGCCGATAACGACGGGCTTATTCTTCATGTTAGTTCTCCTTTCGCATCATGTTGTTAGGGAATACAGGTTTATCTGCCTTAATGCGGACAATTTGTAGCGGGTGGCGTGCTGCATCCAGCTCATTTCCTTTTTCATCCCACACTTTATCAACTACCTGCGTGAAATTCTCAATTTCCGGGCCAAAAAATTCAATTTCATCACCAGGTTTAAAGAAATTACGCTGCTGCAGAGTAACCATTCTTGTTTCCTCATCATAATGAAGAACTAACCCTGCGAAGTCAAATGTAGTCTTTGTGCTATGGTTCCCAAACATTTGCTGCTTATACCCTGGCAAGCCTTCAAAGAAAGCTGAAGCTGCTTCCCTGTTGGCGCATTTTTCAAGTTCGTCCAGCCATTCCTTCTTGATTGTAAAATTATCTGGATCAGCGCAATAAGCATCAATTACTTTTCTGTATACACTGACTACTGTTGCAACATAGTGAATGGACTTCATCCGGCCTTCAATTTTTAGGCTGTCAATTCCAAGTTCAATCATTCTAGGAATTGATTCAATCAGCTTCAAATCCTTAGGACTCATTGCGAAAGGTGCATCATTTTCATTAAACAGCGGATTTTCTCCACCTTCACCAAGCTCATATAAGTCATAATCCCAGCGGCATGATTGGCAGCAGCCGCCTCGGTTGGAATCTCGGGCAGTCATATGGTTTGATAATGTACAGCGTCCTGAATAGGCGATACACATTGCTCCATGAATAAAGGTTTCAATTTCGATATCAACCTTTTCCTTCATTTCGCGGATTTCCTCGGCTCCGGTTTCACGGGCAAGAACAACGCGGTCCAAGCCTTCTTCCTTCCAATATTGAACTGCTTTCCAGTTCGAAAGGGACTGCTGCGTACTTAAGTGTACTTCAACATTTGGAGCCACTCGGCGGCATGTTTCAATGATTAGAGGGTCAGCAACAATAATCCCTGTTACGCCAGCATCCTGAAGTCCCATTAAATATTCTTCAAGCCCACCCATATTTTCATTGTGAGCGTATATATTTGTAGTAACGTAGATTTTAGCTTTATAGTTGTTGGCGAATTCTACGCCTTCCTTCATTTCTTCAAGCGTAAAGTTTCCGGCATTTGAGCGCAAACCGAACTCCTGGCCGCCGATATAAACAGCGTCAGCGCCATAGTGGACTGCTATTTTCAATTTTTCAAGATTCCCTGCTGGAGCTAATAGTTCTGGTTTCTTTATAATTACACGTTTGCCATCAACGATTTGGGAAATTTTATTAGCAATAGCTTCCAAGGCTATTCCTCCTTATATGGCGTTTTAGTATACAGTTTCTTTAAAGAAAAATCCTGTATCCAAAGAACGGTTTTCCGGCTGGATTTCTTCTATTTTTTCTAGAAGCTCATGCTTAATTTTGTCGTATTGGTCAGGGTCACAGGCACAAAGGTCAATTGCCTTCCTGTATAATTTTGTAACTTCAATGATGTATTCAGGAGTTTTTAATACCCCATCAATTTTAAAGGAATCCATACCGGCTTCAATCAATTCCTGAAGCTCGTCAATGATGCAGATATCATTAGGGCTCATAATGTGAGTTCCGTTTTCATCCTCAAAAATCGGATACTTATTGTTCCTTTCCTTATCGTGAAGGAACATGTTAGTCTGCTGCTTGCGATTTTCTATTTCCATTGCTTTCCCCTGGTATTCAAAGTAGTGACCGAGCAATGGACGCTTTGATTGGAACATACAAGTCATGCCTTGAACCTGAATCTCAATTTCAACCTCTGCATTTTCCTTCATTTCAATTACTTCATCCATGCTTAATTCGCGTGCAGCAACTGCGCGGACTGCACCGCGTCTGCCCCAGTAATTGCAAGTATACCAATTAGTAACTGTTGTTTCCGTGTTCCAATGGAGCGGCATATCAGGTGCAGCTGCACGAACTGCCATTAAAACAGCCGGGTCACCAAAAATGATCGCGTCTGCTTTTGCTTTGCTAAGAAAAGCCACATACTCTTCAAGCTCATCCAATTTATCATTATGAAAAATGGCATTCATCGCCACAAATACTTTTTTGCCATGCTGATGCGCCACTTCTAATGTTTTTTTAATATTATCCCTGTTGAATTCTCCGGCAAGGCGAAGGCCATAGCGCTGTTCACCTACCACAAAAGCGTCTGCACCCGCCTCTATTAACGGCAGGATATCATTCACACTTGTTGGTGTAACAAGCAATTCAGGTTTTTTCATTATTGTTCACCTCTTCGTTTACTGATGGCAACACCGTCGCCCAATGGCAATATGGTGGTGTCATACTTGGGATTGCTGACCAGCCACGTATTGAATTCATTTATTTTTCGGACAAGGCTGCGAATGCGTCTCGGTTCAATTTTCTCTATATCCTGGGCAACAAGCCCTTTAAAAAGGACGTTATCCACAATGATTACGCCGGCTGGCTGCAAATAAGGCTCATATAGCTCAAAGAAGCGTTTATACTGGCCCTTGGCAGCATCAATGAAAATGGCATCAAACGGTCCAAATGCACCTGCGGCTTTTGCTGTTTCAAGGGCATCACCTTCTAAAAGTGTGATACGGTCACTGGATTCCGCACTTGCAAAATATTGCTTTGCAAGTGCAATCCGATCTTCGTCCCTTTCTATTGTAACGATTCTTGCATCAGGAAGGGCATCTGCCATTCGTAACGCGGAGTAGCCGATTGCAGCGCCCACCTCCAGAATAGATTTAGGCTGATGAAGCCTTAACAGCTGTAATAATACTTCCATTCCAATCGGTTCCATAATCGGGACACCGTTATCCTTCGCATACTCTTCCATTTCGGAAAAAAACGAGTTGCGTGAATAGAGCAATTTCTGTAAATATCCATTCATTTCATTATTCATATAGACTTCCTCCAGAAGAGATATTGCTTTGAAAAACGGAAGCATAAGAAAAGCGGAAGCGCCCTGAGAGCGGAACTTCCAGTGTACGTCCGTCAAAGGGTTTGTGACGGCCTTTGGTCGCATCATTCGAGGGGCTGGGCGCTGGAGCTAAACATCAAAGAAATGCGCAAGGACCTGATAAGAGGAAGAACGGCTAAGTCCTCACAAAGCTGTCACTTTGTTTCGTGCGATGTATCGCTGCCGTAGCTTGTCCTTAACTCGGGGCCTTATTTTCCTAAGAAAAAGTTGCTGGGCGATAAAGCTAGACGTCTCTAGCTGTTAGAAACGTAATACTTTATTACCTTACAAGAAAAAACTCGGCAATCGCCGAGTTGTAACTACATACTAAGATTAAATACAGCATTTCACTATGTCATATTTTACACTTTGACTATTTTACCATAAAAACAGGGAGAAAGTGAACTCTTCTTCCAAGGAAATGCATGTTAATTTTGACTTGTGATATACCGTGCTTTCTCACGATTATGCTGATCAAGAGTTTTTGTAAAAATCACATCTCCTGTTGATGTTGCCAGGAAGTAGTAAAAATCTGTTTCTGCAGGGTTCAGCGCAGCTTCTATGGACATGACTCCCGCATTGGCAATTGGCCCCGGCGGCAGCCCAACATTAGTATAAGTGTTGTAAGGAGACTCAGTTTTTAAATCCTTATAATATACTTTTGCTTTATGTTCACCCTTTGCATATAATACCGTTGGATCTGTTTGAAGCGGCATTCCTATCTTCATGCGATTATAAAAGACAGAAGCAATTTTATCCCTGTCCACTTTCTCGGTCGCCTCTTCCTCGACCAAAGAAGCAAATGTAAGAAGTTTATGCGGTGTAAGATTTTTAGCAGTCAAATCTTCATGGTATTGGCTTAGTACCTTATTTGTTTGTGACAGCATTTCAGTTACTATTTTTTCAATTCCTGGCTTTTCCTCGTAAAATGAAAAAGTCGCAGGGAATAAATAGCCTTCAAGCGGATACCTGATATTTTCATTGTAAATTTCGTCAGTGATCAGCTCAGGATATAAGTCTTGCAGCTTCCTGATAAAAGCCTTGTCATTTAACGTTTTAAATACTTGATCTGGATTTTCATCCGTTTTTTCTGCAATTATGCCTGCGATTTGCTGAAGTGTCTTGCCCTCCGGAAGCGTAATTTTCAGCGCAACCTCCTGCATGATCTTTCCCGTTTTAATGCTGCTGACTATTTCCCCGAGGTTCATTGAAGGAGACAACTCATATGTACCCGCCTGGAATCCAGCCTCATTACGGAATTTAATATAATACTTAAATACCCTCTCGTCCTTGATGATTTTATTATCTTTAAGAATTGCAGCTATTCCGCTTACGGAGGATCCAATCGGAATCTCCACTTTCCTGACTTTTTTATCTTCCGGATTATATGGCTGCAGTGCTGACTTTACATAAAGATAACCGCCCAGTGCCAATCCGCCCGCAATCAGGATAAATATCAAAGTTGAAATCAACAGGATCTTCCTGATCACTTTAGCGTCCTTTTGGCGCTCAAGCAATTTTTCCCTCACGATAGCTTTTTTTGATACCTTCTCACTCATATGTCCTTTTCTACCCCCTTCATGCCCAGTGATATGGCATGAATTCACAACTCTTTATTGACCTGTCAAGAATGAATGTAACCATACTTCAAGTCATTATACTAAGAATATCAAAAATAACTACAAATATCGAACAATAATTACAATTTCCAACATATGAAAAGCGCAAGCGTCCTGGCAGAGGAAGAACGGCTAGTTCGCCACCTCCTCACAAAGCTGTCGCTTTGTTTCGTGCGATGTACCTCTGCCGAAGCATTCCTTGTCCTGTGGCGACGTCGGCACTAGCACGTCCAGTGCGTCGGAGCTGGGCGCTGGAACTCGACATATTTCTTATTTAATAAAGAAAACAGCCTCCCAAGGGAGACTGTTCTGCACGTGATTATTGATCGTCTTCTTCTTCGTTGTCAAGGTATGTGTTAAGCATTTCTTCAATCATATCCCATTCTTCTTCGGTTTCGATCGGTGAAAGCTCGCCGTCCTGGTTGTCTTCGCTTGGTACGAATGAGGATGCGTGAATCTCTATTTCTTCGTCGTCATCATCTGAAGAAATCGGATAGTAAAGCACATATGATTTATTGAATTTATCTGAGTCAAATGTGAAAAGGACCTCACATAACTGCTCGTTTCCATTTTCATCTACGATTGTAATATTGTTTTCTCCGTGTTCCATTTCAGTCACCTCTTAAGATTTAGTTTGGCTGTCCAAGTATCCCTGAAGGATCATGACAGCTGCCATTTTATCAATTACTTTTTTTCTTTTTCCCCGACTCATATCGGCTTCCAGCAGCACACGTTCTGCCGCCATCGTTGTCAGCCTTTCATCCCAGAGGATTACGGGGAGCTTGTACTTCTTTTCCAGCTTGCTGGCGAATGTCTGGCTTATCTCTGCCCGTGGGCCCAGAGTGCCATTCATATTCTTAGGCAGGCCCAAAACGATTTTGGAAACTTCATGCTCATTAATAATTTTCCCCAGACGGTTAAAGCCGAATTCATTTTTTGCTTCATCAATTTTTATCGTTTCTATTCCCTGGGCCGTCCAGCCCATCGCATCACTAACTGCGACGCCGATTGTTTTTGATCCTAAATCTAGTCCCATTACGCGCATTAACGTTCCTCACGACGGTGCTTTAAATACGATTTGACTAATTCCTCAATAATTTCATCCCGCTCCAGTTTGCGGATAATATTTCTCGCGTCCTGGTGTCTGGGAATATAAGCAGGATCTCCGGAAAGCAAATAACCCACTATTTGATTGATTGGATTATACCCTTTTTCCTGAAGAGCCTGGTAGACTTGAAACAAGACATCCTCTACATCTCTTTCAAAAGGCTCTTCAGAAAAGTTGAACTGCATTGTTTTATCAAAGGAACTCATTCGTCGTGCACCTCTTTTCTCTCATTCACTGATCTAGTGAACGGATTCCAATTATTACACTTATTGTACAACATTTCTTTTAGATTATGAAATGGATTTAACCCATTCCTCAACAAATCCTAGAGCGTTATCCAATTTCTCTGGATCTTTTCCTCCGGCTTGAGCCATGTCTGGACGTCCGCCTCCGCCTCCGCCGCAGCGTGACGCCACTTCTTTGATGAGCTTGCCAGCATGGTAGCCCTGCTCGATATAATCCTTAGTTACGGCTGCTATGAGGTTGACTTTTTCTCCCTGAACAGAACCTAACAGGATGATAGCAGAACCAAGTTTTTGTTTTAAATCATCCGCCATGCTGCGCAGGCTGTTCATATCTGCAGCCTGGACTTTTGCTGCAAGGACCTTTACACTGCCGATTTCGCGGGCATTATGGACAAGTCCTGATGCTTCAATATTGTTAAGCTTTGCAGATAGTGATTCGTTTTCGCGCTGCAATTCTTTCATATCAGCAAGGATCGTTTCTACTCTTTCAGGCAGATCTTTCGGATTTGCCTTCAGTTTAGCGGCAGCCTCCTTGAGAATTCCGATTTGATCAGTAAGCTGCTTGTATGCTGCAGATCCGGTTACAGCTTCAATTCTTCGTGTTCCTGCACCGATACCAGTTTCTGAAACTATTTTGAATAAGCCGATTACAGCCGTGTTTGGTACATGGCATCCTCCGCAAAGCTCAAGGCTGTAATCTCCAACCTGAACGACCCGTACGATCTCACCGTACTTTTCGCCAAACAATGCCATAGCTCCCATTGCTTTTGCTTCTGCGAGTTTTTTGTTTTCTATATTTACCCCAATGCTTTGCCAGATCTTTTCATTAACGATTTCCTCGATTTTTTCAAGCTCGTCCGGTTTAACTTGTCCAAAGTGGGAGAAGTCAAAGCGCAAACGGTCAGGAGCTACCTGTGAACCGGCTTGGTTAACATGATCTCCAAGTACATCCTTTAGAGCTTGATGAAGCAAGTGTGTAGCTGTATGATTTTTGATAATTTGGCTTCTTGATTCGTTATCCACGATGGAAACTACTGCAGCATCTTGTTTAAGAGTGCCGGCTTCTACCGTTACCCTATGGAGGTTTTGTCCGTTTGGAGCTTTTTGGACGTCCTTTACTGACACCTTAACAGCTTCGCTGACCATGATTCCCTTATCGGCTACCTGTCCGCCACTTTCTGCATAAAATGGAGTTTCACTCAGAATAACCTGTACCTCTTCACCCTCGGTTGCTTCATCAGCTAACTCTCCATTTTTAATAATAGCAGCCACTGTTCCCTTTGCTTCCAGCACGTTATATCCCACAAACTTGCTTTCTACCTTCACGTCTCCTAGGACACCGCCCTGAATTTGCATGGAATCCACATCCTGGCGTGCAGCACGGGCCCGTACCCGCTGTGCTTCCATTTCACGTTCAAACCCTTCATGGTCCACGCTCATAGCTTCTTCTTCAGCATATTCTTCCGTTAACTCAACCGGGAAGCCATATGTGTCGTAAAGTCTGAATACATCTGCCCCCTGGATCGTGCTGCTACCCTTTTCCTTTTCCTTGCGAATAACTTCAGCAAGAATGGAAAGGCCGTCATTCAGTGTTTCGTGGAAACGTTCTTCTTCATTCTTAACTACTTTAGCAATGAAATCACCTTTTTCACGTACTTCCGGATAAAATTCATGCATGATCTCACCGACGACAGGCACAAGCTCAAACATAAACGGGCGGTTTATTCCGATATGTTTAGCGTATCTTACAGCACGACGAAGCAGTCTGCGCAGTACATAGCCGCGACCTTCATTTGATGGAAGTGCTCCATCACCCACCGCGAAAGTTACTGTGCGGATGTGGTCAGCAATTACTTTAAAAGCAGTATCTCGTTCTTTATCTTCACCATAGCTCATGCCAGCAATTTGTTCAGTCGCTGCAATGATTGGCATAAATAAATCTGTATCAAAGTTTGTAGGAACTTCCTGAATAACAGAAGCCATACGCTCAAGACCCATTCCAGTATCAATGTTTTTCTTTGGCAGAGGAGTATAAGAGCCATCGGGATTATGGTTAAATTGTGAAAAAACAAGGTTCCATACTTCAAGGTAACGCTCGTTCTCTCCACCTGGATATAGCTCCTGGTCGCTAGGATCATCACCAAATTCAGGTCCTCGATCATAGAAAATTTCCGTGTTAGGTCCGCTCGGGCCTTCACCAATATCCCAGAAGTTTTCTTCCAGACGGATAATTCTTCCAGCTGGGATGCCGATTTTTTTATTCCATAATTCAAATGCTTCTTCATCCTCTGGGTGGATGGTTACTGACAATTTTTCCGGGTTAAAGCCGATCCATTTTTCATCGGTAAGGAACTCCCACGCCCAAGTGATGGCTTCTTCCTTAAAATATTCCCCAATGGAGAAATTTCCAAGCATTTCAAAGAAAGTATGATGGCGAGCTGTCTTTCCAACATTTTCAATATCATTGGTACGGATAGCTTTCTGTGCGTTTGTAATCCGAGGGTTCTCCGGAATAACACGACCGTCGAAATACTTCTTCAGCGTAGCAACACCTGAATTGATCCATAACAATGACGGATCATCATGCGGCACAAGCGGAGCACTTGGCTCCACTGTGTGGCCTTTTTCCTTAAAAAAGTCTAAGTACATTTGGCGTATCTGTGATCCTGTTAACTTTTTCATGTAAATCCTCCTTATTTTCAGGCAATTGCCGTATACTTACCGTTTTTGAGCACAAAAAATCCCCGTCCCAAAAACAGGGACGAGGAGTTGTCTCGCGGTACCACCCTGATTATGGGTATCAAAGACTTACGACACCCATCACCTTAGCATTGCCTTAACGCGGCGAACGGCAGTGATTAGCTGCACTCCGGACTAGCTTTCCTCTGCCCTTCATCTGGAATTTCTTTCAGCCTTGGAAATCCCTCTCTATAGTGCCGTTTCGCACTCAGATGGTCTGCAGTGTACTTGTTCCTTCTTCGAATTCAATATTAGAATCATTCTATGTAAAGGATTATATTCACATCAATAGATTTTGTCAATAACGATCGGCCTTGAGAAAAGCGCAAGTGCCCTGCTTAAGGAAGAAGGGCTAAGGGCAGCTGGACATCTCGTACTCGCTATACAAGTTATACTCTCTTACTATGGAAGGAAACTTATAAAAAGGATTTCTTTATTCTCGCACCAGATCTTTTGGTGATTTAAGCTTCAGGAAGTGGATTCTGGAGTGAAGCAAGGCAACCTTCACGATTGCCAACATCGGAACTGCAGTAATCATCCCGATGACCCCTCCCACTTTCCCGCCGGTCAGCAGGGCAAACATGATGAATAATGGGTGCATATGCAAGCTCTTCCCGACTATCAGAGGTGATAGAATGTTCCCTTCCAAAAATTGGAGTACGAAAATGATGACTATTACAATTAAAACCATTTTAGGGGAATAGGTTGCCCCGATTGCCACTGCCGGAATTGCGCCGAAGAAAGGCCCGAAATATGGGATAACATTTGTTATGCCAATAATGATGCCGAGCAGTAAAGGATATTTCATATCAAAAATCCAAAACAGCAAGGATGAAAGGCCTCCGATTATCACACAAACAGTCAGCTGGCCCCGAATATACCCGCCGAGGGATGCATCTACATCCCTAATAAATGCTTTACTCTGGCTCCTCCAGGTGCGAGGAGTCAAATACCAAAACATCTTTTTTATTGCTTCAATATCTTTCAGAATATAAAAAGCAATCAAAGGTATGAGTGCAAAATATACAATAAAATTAAACAATTGCATGGCATACATAACTGCGTTGGAAAGCAGGCCATTAAGACTTGTTTCAATCATTTCAATACCTTCCTCCAGCCTTTCATGAAGTCCGAACGGCCAATGAGAGGTTTTATGATCAAGTTTTTTGAG
The DNA here is from genome assembly GCF_003429095.1 of Peribacillus saganii. Taxonomy (GTDB): domain Bacteria; phylum Bacillota; class Bacilli; order Bacillales; family DSM-1321; genus Peribacillus; species Peribacillus saganii. The sequence goes on along the minus strand of NZ_QVTE01000001.1, from coordinate 111,974 downwards.
CCAGCCTCTATACTGCTCGGCGACTCTTGGAGCACTGTCAGACAGCTCTCGAATCTGTTCTACTATTGCAGGTATGCCTTTGTATATGGCCAATCCCAGTCCGCCAAAAAACAAAATGTAAATAATTGTTATGGCCAGCCATCTTTTGACACCCTTGTCGTGAAGGACCTCTACGACTGGATGCAAAAGATACGATATAAAAGCTGCCGCAAGAAATGGGATCAGAACAGATACAAGGGTATCTAGTACAGGCAGCCAGAGCGGTTTAAGTTTTATAAAAATGTAGGCAACGATAAACAATAGCAGTAAAAAACCAAGCCTGTAATACCATTTAAGTCTTACATCCACGAATTTCACCTCAAATTTAGTGTTCGTGGAAAAGCATTGTTTCATACTTAAAAGCGAAGCCCGATGGTATGAGAAAAAAGACTCAAAATCGCACTGTTGTAGCTTAACCCAGGTTAAATCTTCGTCCTGAGAACACCGTTGAAACCACATTGTTAAATTGGAACGTCGATTCTGTCACTTTCTTTGCGCATCGCCAGCTAGCCATTGTTTCGTGCCGATGCAATACTGTGATAGCGTTCTGTGCATTGGGACTGGGGGTTATGGAGGAACTGATAGATCTACTGTTTTCGCTATATTATTTTTTTTGGGGTAATAAAAAAGTGCAGCACACGTGGCTTGGCCCTGTGACTGCACTTCGTTTCTGCTGCTTAAAGGCTCTACTTAACCTAGCCTGCGGTCTTGTTCATCAAATAAATCATCGAGGGAACTCAGGGTTCCATCTTCTTCAACTTGATGGGTATGAATCAAACCGTTTGATGTAGATAATTCAATAAAACAGCTCCAGCAATAGTACTGATTTACACCTATTTTTCCGATATCCTTGCTTCGACAATTGGGACATGTCATTTCCATGAAAGGGCCACCTCACTGATCATAGACAGATATCACAACGGCATCCTTTCCGAAAATGGGCGGGCAAGAAGTTTGAATCACTTTTGTCCCTACCGATATATCAGCAAAAAAACCGTCTGACGCTTCATATGCTACGATTGTGCCCTGTTTTTCATCAAAATATACATCATGGAGCAAGCCAAGTTCTTCACCTGAATTGGAAAGCAGTATTTTACCGGCTATAGGCTCATGGCTGTACAATGTATAACCAGTGAATTTGTTGCCCCTCCCAGCCTTTTCCGCAATCATCACTTCATCCCGCCCAAAACATAGGATGTCCTCCAGCGGCACAAAAATGGAAGAACGAAATAGGGCCGGCCGGCAAATAATTAGCCCGATAACAGTACCGTTTGCATTTATGGCCAGGTCATGTACTTGTCCAAGTTTCGTTCCATTTTCGGTAAAAACAGAAACAGCCTTTAATAATGACAAAGCTCTCAAAGTAATCCCGCCTTTTTGAACAGTATTATTATTTGGCTTTTCCAAAGAAATCATGATGAGTAACGTTTTCCATCAAAATTAAAAAGGGACGGTTCCCGGACACCCTGCCCGTAACCGTCCCTTTTTTGTTTTTGGCCAGCATCCTTGATTGGGGGTATTTCTTTGGAGTGTCAATGAATATTACTTAGCTTCCCCCATGAAATCATAAGGTGTGATGTTTTCCATGCCTATCATCGGGTCAGTTTTCAACAACTCTGATAGATAGTCAACATCTGCCCCCGTCTTAGCTTCATCTAAGGTTTTCTCCTGGAATGCCTCCAGCAGTTTTTGCTGTAGCGTGGTTCTCCTTTGAAGCTCATTATTCCGTTCTACACCCATACGCAATGCTTCTTCTTCTCCACAAAGAATTAAAAAGCTTTTACTCCGGGTGATCGCTGTATAAATAAGGTTACGCCGCAGCATCCGATAATAGCTTTTGACGACCGGAAGAATGACAATCGGAAATTCACTTCCCTGCGATTTGTGGATTGAACAGCAAAAAGCATGGGTAATTTGTGATAAATCCTGCCTCGTATAGGTAACCTCTATTCCTTCGAAGGAAACAATCAGCATATCCTGCTTTTCCGTGTTTTCCTTAGCATATAACACAGAAATGACTTCTCCCATATCTCCGTTATATACGGAGCTTTCGGGCTGATTGATCAGCTGCAGCACTTTATCTCCTACCCGATAGGTAACATCACCAAATGATAATTCCCTTCGTTTTCCATCACGGTTGCTATTAAAAATTTCCTGCAGCATTTTATTTAAACTGTCAATCCCTGCAGGCCCTTTATACATTGGAGCAAGCACCTGGATATCCCGGGAAGTGTAGCCTTTTTTCCGGGCATTCAACACAACCTTTTCCACCACTTCTGCTATTTGGGATGTCCCGCAGCTAAAGAAAGACCGGTCCATCTGCTGCTTTTGAATGTCATGCGGCAGCCTGCCATTTTTGATTTCATGGGCCAGTTCAATAATTGAGGATCCTTCAGCCTGGCGGTAGATTTGCTCAAGACTTACGATGGGAACACACTGGGATCCAAGCAGATCCTTCAGAACCTGGCCTGGTCCAACTGAAGGCAACTGGTCTTCATCCCCTACCAATATAACCTGAATTTGGTCTGGCAGCGCCTTAAAAAGCTGATTTGCCAGCCACGTGTCAACCATCGACATTTCATCGATAATCACTATTTTACCACTGATTGGGTTTTCCTCATCATGCGAAAACCCTTCTGAACCGTTCCAGCCAAGGAGTCTATGTATCGTCACTGCAGGAAGTCCAGTGGATTCAGCCATGCGTTTTGCGGCTCTGCCTGTTGGGGCTGCCAGGATAAAAGGAAATGGCTCATCTTTTTTATAATCATTAATATCAAGCGATACTCCATGCAGCTCACTGTAAAGTTCAACAATTCCTTTGATAACGGTTGTCTTTCCGGTTCCCGGCCCGCCCGTCATAATCAGCATCGGGGATTCTAAAGCTGTTTGGATAGCTTCCTTTTGAGCCGGTGCATATTCAACACCGATTCTTTCTTCAAGCTCCCCCAAGGCAAGCAAAAACTCAGATTCAGGGAATTGTTCCTTATACTCCGTTTGGGAGAGAATCCTCTTTATATGAGTTACGATCCCCTTTTCGGAAAAATAAAGAGAAGGCGGGTAGATTCTGCGCTCTTCCACCTGAATTTTTTCTTCTTCTCCCAATTTAACTATTTCATCAGAGATTGCAGCAAATTCGATATTGTCCCGTTTGTTTTCCTCGAGCAGTTTCTTCACGCTTTCCAGCAGCTGGTCGGCATCAAGATATACATTCCCTTCCTGAAGGCACTGTGTTTCCAAAGTGTATAAACATGCTGCCTTTATCCTGTCGGGATGGCTGCCGCTAATACCCAGCTGAAAGCCAAGCTCGTCTGCGCGGCCAAAGCCTATCCCTTCAATATCCTCAACAAGCTTGTATGGATTCTTCTGGATAATATCAAGTGAATCCTGCTTGTAGCATTGGTATATTTTCATGGAAAGCTGCGGCCCGAATCCATACTGGTTTAAGGCAATCATTACCTGTTCTAGTCCCTGGTGTTCGATAAGGGTATCATACAGGCTTTTTGCCTTTTCAGGGTTTAACTTGGGGATGCTATCCAATATGGAAGGCTGTTCCAAAATCTTGGTGATAGAATTTTCTCCCAACGCTTCAACGATACTTTCGGCAGTTTTTTTACCGATACCCTTAAATAGTTCACTCGACAAGTAGGCAACAATGCCATCCTTTGACTGCGGCATATCTTTTCGAAATTGCTCCACGTGGAATTGCAGTCCAAATTTAGGGTGATCTTTCATTTGTCCATAAAAAATATAGGTTTCCTGTTCGTGAATACGAGGGAAGTAGCCTGTGACCACAGCTTCTTTTTCATCATAGTTCACATTTGTATCATCAACACGGATTCTGACTACAGAATAAAGATTTTGCTCATTATGAAAAATAGTTACGAGATGACGGCCTTTCATATACAATTTTTCTTCTGAAAATAGATCCTGCTGCATGGGCTCCCTTCCCTCCTTTTTTAATTATTGATACTTTCAAGCCTTGTATATAGCGGTTTCTGATTAATTCTGAAAGCTGCTTTTTTTAATCGAAATCCAACATAATAAGCAAAAAGCGGCAAATAGAAGTCAGAGCAGCTCAATTCCTGTACAAAACACGTAAAATACAAGGTATGAACCCAAGTTCTAATCGCTTATCCGGTGGCTTACTCTTGCTTACCTTCTTCCATTGACTGAACAAGTTTCTTACCGTTTGCCGCCAGGATATGGTCCGGCTGAATCTCAAGCGCCTTTTCGAAATATTCTATGGCCTGCTTTGGGTCATTCAGATGTCCTGCTGCGGCTACTCCCAGGTTGTAATAAGCATCTGCATGCTGCGGATCATGTTCAATAACAAGTTTTAACTGTTTAATCAATTCATCATAAAGCTCAACATTGGCAATACAAAGGGCATACTGGAACCTGGCTTCTGAGTCTTCGGGGTTTAGTTCAACGCTTCTTTGAAAATAAGGCATGGCCTTAACAGGCTGTTCCAGCTGCAGGAACGTCATTCCCAGCATAAACATGCTGTCGCCGGTATCCAAACCGGTCTGGATCGCTTTCTCAAACATTTCCTTTGCATCATTAAACATTTCTTTGCCAAAAAACAAATTGCCCAGCGAGTAATAAGCAGCTCCTGCATTTGGATCAATTTCTATTGCCTTCTGATAAAAAGTAACCGCCTTTTCGCTTTCACCAACGTGGTTTAACACATTGCCAAAATTGATATAAGCTACCGGATCAACCGGATTTTCTTCAATGGCCTCTGAGAACACTTTAACAGCTTCCTCTATCTTGCCTTCCTGCATATATTGAATACCTATTTGATTTTTGTCCATCGTTACCACACTCCATATTCTAATAGCAAGTATATCATAGAAAAGCGCAGGCGCCCTGCTTCAGAGGAAGAACGGCTAAATTCGCCACGTCCTGTGGCAACGCCGTTCTGACCCACATCCTGTGGGCCTCCGACAAGCATAAGACAAGCGCTGATAGAAGGCGCTTTTTGCCTTCCGAAGCGATTGGCTTATGACCAGGGTTGTGACGGCCTTTGGTCACAACATTCGAGGGGCTGGGCGCTGCAGCTAGACATCATAGAAAAGCGCAGGCGCCCTGCTTCAGAGGAAGAACGGCTTAATTCGCCACTTCCTGTGGCAACGCCGTTCTGACCCACATCCTCATAAAAGAACGTCGACTAAGATCTGGCACGTCCTGTGCCAAAAGTCGACGCCAGCACATCCTGTGCAAGTCCGACAAGCATAAGACAAGCGCTGACAGAAGGCGCTTTTTGCCTTCCGAAGCGATTGGCTTATGACCAGGGTTGTGACGGCCTTTGGTCACAACATTCGAGGGGCTGGGCGCTGCAGCTAGACATTAGTCTGAATTTTAAAATAATAATCGGTTATATTAAGAAAACCCTGCCTCCATTCATCGAAGGCAAGGTTTTTCCTGATCATGCAGATTCCTGTTCAAGCTTCGCTTTTCCAGTTACCCAACATATGTTAACTTTTCCTCAGATTTAAAGATTTCGTCAATTGTACCGCCGCCTAAGCATTCTTCACCATTATAGAAAACAACAGCTTGTCCAGGGGTAATGGCACGGATCGGTTCCTTAAATATGACGGACACAGTGTTGTCCGGAAGAATTTTCACCTTTACTTCATTGTCTGCCTGACGATAGCGGAATTTAGCTGTGCATTCAAATTCTGCTGGAATTTCACGATCCGAAACCCAGCTTACATTCACACCGGTAATCGAGTCAGAATAGAGGAGATTATTATCAAATCCCTGGCCAACGTAGAGAATATTTTTCTGCAGATCTTTGCCTACTACAAACCAAGGCTCCCCGCTCCCGCCGATTCCAAGGCCCTGCCGCTGTCCGATTGTATAGTACATTAAGCCGTCATGCTTCCCCTTAACTTCACCATCAAGAGTTTGCATGGTGCCAGGCTGCGCAGGCAGATAATTGCTGAGGAATTCCTTAAAGTTTCTTTCTCCGATAAAACAAATACCTGTAGAATCCTTTTTAGCCGCTGTGGCTAACCCGGCTTCCTTTGCAATTTCCCGGACCTTACTTTTATCCATCCCGCCCAGAGGAAACATTACTTTTTCAAGCTGGTCCTGGGTAAGCTGATTAAGGAAATAGGTTTGATCTTTATTTTCATCGATGCCCCTGAGCATTTTATACTCACCGTCTCTGAACTCAACCTGTGCATAGTGGCCAGTTGCCAGATAGTCAGCTCCCAGACTGACTGCATGCTCAAGAAATGCCTTGAATTTGATTTCTTTATTGCACATTACATCCGGGTTCGGTGTTCTCCCTGCCTTATATTCATCTAGAAAATAGGTAAATACTTTATCCCAATATTGTTGTTCAAAATTGACGGCATAATAGGGGATTCCTATTTGATTGCAAACTGCAATAACGTCATTATAATCTTCCGTTGCGGTACATACTCCGTTTTCATCGGTGTCATCCCAGTTTTTCATGAAAATTCCCACGACATCATATCCCTGCTGCTTTAACAGCAAAGCCGCAACCGAAGAGTCAACGCCTCCTGACATTCCGACGACAACACGGGTATCTTTCGGTGCTTTATTCATTATTTATTCCTTCTTTACTTATTTATTTACTAGTCTTTTGACAATCTTTGCTGTTTCCAAAGCTGCCTTTTCAACCTGTTGTTCAGAATTGCCAAAGCCAAAACTAAACCGGATTGAATTTCTGGTTCGTTCCGAGCCCTTGCCAAACATGGATACCAATACATGGGATGGTTCTATTGAACCGGCCGTACAGGCAGAGCCGCTTGATGCCGCGATTCCAGCTAAATCGAGATTAACCAGCATTGACTCCACATTTGCGCCAGGAAAGCTTACATTTAGAATGTGCGGCAGGCATGACTCAGCGTTTCCGTTTACCTGATATTCAATGTCTTCACGTTCAAATATATTAATAACGATTCTTTTGAATCCTGCATATTGTTCAGTCTTTTCCGCCATTGATTCTTTAGAAATTTTTACAGCCTCTGAAAAACCGGCAATTGCAGGAACGTTTTCTGTTCCCGCTCTTCTTTTTCTTTCCTGCTCTCCTCCATATGTGCGCGGCAATATTGGAACATTGTTTCCTGCATAAAGAAACCCTATCCCTTTCGGACCGTTAATTTTATGGGCGGATACAGAAAGAAGATCAATGCCCATTTGCTTTACATCAAATGGGAGCAGACCGTATGCCTGCACAGCATCCGTATGAAAAAAAGCTGAATGCTCTTTTAAAAGCGCACCAATTTCGCGGATCGGCTGCACAGTACCAACCTCATTATTTCCGAACATGATTGAAACCAGAATTGAATCGTCCCGCAACACAGAATTCAATTGTTCCAACGATATCATTCCTGTTTCATCAACTGGCAAATACGTTAGTTCATATCCGGATTTCTCTAGAAAATGGCATGTATTGAGAATAGCATGATGTTCTATTTCAGTAGTAATAATATGCTTGCCCTTATCTTTGAGCGCCTCTGCCATCCCAATGAGTGCCATATTATCAGCTTCCGTCCCGCCGCTTGTAAAAATGATTTCATTTGGGGCAGCTCCAATACTTCTCGCTATCTCACTTCTGGCCGTATCAAGCAAGTGCCGTGCACTTCGCCCATATGAATGAATGCTTGAAGGGTTGCCGAACTCTGATTGCATAGCATCTGTCATTGTTTCGATAACCCTGGGATGCATTGGTGCAGTAGCCGCGTGGTCTAAATAGATTCTTTCCATTTTATCGCCTTCTTTATATTCACAGTTTTTCCACATCGCCGCTTTTAAATGTAGTACATATAGGAATCATGTTCCCCGGTATCCTTATAGTTTGCCAGATCCTCAAGGGTGGTATTATCCAAAACATCCTTAACGGCGTCCCTGATCCGCATCCAGAGCTCTCTTTTAGCCGGTTCCTCATCTTCGATTCCCTCAACAGGAGAAATCGGGCCCTCTAGTACCCGAATAATATCACCTGAAGTTATTTTATCAGGATCCCTTGACAGGACATAACCGCCATATGCACCTCTTATACTCTTTACAAGACCGGCGTTTCGTAATGGAGCAATAAGCTGCTCAAGGTAGTGTTCTGATAAATCGTTGTTTTGGGCAATCAATTTTAGGGAGGTCGGTCCCTCTCCATGCTTACGTGCCAGCTCAATCATAATTGTTAAGCCATACCGGCCCTTAGTCGAGATTTTCATAAACTGCACCTCTATAATTCCTGCTTATTTTATATAATCAACCCTTCTATCCGTTTCCATCCATTCGTGTGAGTAAAATGTTTTGAAATTATAACACAGAACGGTAACCACTTCATATATTATACCTTTTTCATAAAGTATAGAAAACCGATTGATTTAAAAGCCATTACTCTCGACACTAATATTGATTAGTCCCGTTATACTTAAAGGGCACTTTCATTGGAATCTTTGTATGAACTCTATATAATTAATAGAAGGACGTAATGTAATGGAGGTTATCAGATTGAATGGGGAACCGCTTGCATTTCGAATGCGTCCGACAAATATTGATGAAATTGTCGGCCAAAAAGAAATTATCGGTAAACATACAAGTTTATATAAAATGATAAAAAATGGCTATGTCCCTTCCATGCTCTTATATGGGGAGCCTGGCATTGGAAAAACGTCTATTGCGTACGCGATAGCTGGAACCACTAAGATTCCTTTTTTTGCTCTTAACGCGACCACTGCCGGAAAAAAGGATGTGGAAGCTGTGGTTGACGAAACCAGACTGACGGGAAAAGTGATTTTGTTTTTGGATGAAATACACCGCTTTAATAAAGCCCAGCAGGACTATTTATTGCCTCATGTCGAACGTGGGGATATTATTTTAATAGGCGCAACAACAGAAAATCCATTTCATGATGTCAACCCGGCGATTCGCAGCCGCTGCGGACAGATAAAGCAATTAACGCGCCTGCCGGTGGATGATATTAAAGAACTGTTAACACGGGCGCTGCATGATGAAAAGAAGGGCCTTGGACAAGAAAATGTGCAGATTTCGGACGAGCAAATCACGAAAATTGCATTCGGTTCCAATGGCGATGCCAGAAAATCATTAACCTTGCTTGAATCTATTATTTATTCTTCTTCAAGAGAAGGCAATATATATGTTGTAGAAGATGAAACGATTGACGACATGATCGGCAATGTAGGCGTATACGGGGATAAAAAAGGCTCCAATTTTTACAATTTGCTTTCAAGCCTTCAAAAAAGCATAAGGGGAAGCGATGTTGATGCCGCGCTTTACTACCTTGCCCATTTGCTTGAAACAGGTGATTTAACAGCGGTAAACCGCAGATTGCTGGTCATTGCCTATGAGGATATCGGGCTGGCAAATACAGCTGTAGGAAATAATGTCCTTGCAGCTGTTACTGCCAGTGAGCGCCTTGGCTTACCGGAAGCAAGAATCCCGCTTTCTGTAGCAGTCGTTGAAATGTGCCTATCTTATAAATCAAATTCAGCTTACAAGGCATTGGATATGGCAATTAACGATATTCGAACAGGGCATGTCGGTGATATACCAAAACACCTTCGAGATGGACATTATGCAGGCTCAAAGGTGCTCGGCCATGTTGGCTACAAATATCCTCATGATTATCCCATTGGAACGTTTGGCGGCTGGGTTCAGCAGGATTACCTTCCTGACAACTTAAAAGGCACCAAATATTACCGTCCAATCGAAGCCGGCGAAGAAAAACGCTTGGCTGCCATTTATCAGAAGCTGGAAGAGTTCAGGAAAAAGAAATAGCTTAATAACATTCGAAAGCATAGCGATTAGTATAGTATTCATAAGTTTTAGCATAAAAGCTCACACGTTATTTTTCGTGTGAGCTTTTTTTGTTTTAACTAAGTCATTCAACTTCCTCTTAAACTGCCGCATCTCGTTAAACACAGGCCAGAAAAGCTATAGCATGGAAACTGAAAAAGTAAATAACAAGCATTGTGATTAAGGTTAATGTCATTCCTTCGATTAAAGGTTCACCATTAACTATTGAATTAAATGGATGTTTTCATTCGGTTAAGGAAATGTATAGATTATTTTAACGCGATAGACACTATTTACAGTCCTCCCTGCCGTTTCTAAAAATTCCCTTAAAGAGTGAAGTCTTTTACAATTTAGTTAGCAAGTCGAAATAATTTGCTGTAAAATATATGCATAAAACCCAAGAGGAGGACCTTATGAGTCAATCAATAGCAAAAACAGGTCCAAATACCTCAGATAAAATTTGGACCAGAGATTTTACACTGATATGTTTGGCCAACTTTTTTATTTTTCTTGGTTTCCAGATGACTTTGCCAACATTGCCGCTGTTTGTGGAGCACCTTGGAGGAAATGATCAATTAATTGGAATGATTGTCGGTGTTTTTACCTTCTCTGCTCTTCTCATTCGCCCATATGCAGGACGGATACTGGAAACAAAGGGGCGAGGCTTTGTCTTTTTGCTTGGACTAGGCATTTTTGTCATTTCAATAGGTTCTTACGGATTTGTGGCCAGCCTGCTTTTTTTATTTGGAATGAGGCTAGTACAGGGAGTTGGGTGGGGATTTTCCACAACTGCTGCGGGAACAATTGCAACTGATTTAATCCCTCCGAGACGACGCGGCGAAGGAATGGGCTATTATGGTTTATCGGGAAGTCTGGCGATGGCCTTTGGCCCTTCACTAGGGCTATTTTTAGTAGACACTATTTCATTTACATTATTTTTTGGCATCTGCTCCATACTGGGCTTATTTGCTTTTCTTTTATCAGCACGAATTCATTATGTCAAAGGCCAAAAACCTTTGGTTAAACCAAAAAGATGGGATGTTTACGAAAAGACCGCTTTAAAGCCATCGATATTGTTATTTTTCATTACCGTTACTTTTGGTGGCATAGCATCCTTTTTACCTTTATATACTGCCGAAAAAGGGATCCCTGGCATCCAATGGTACTTCTTCCTGTATGCGATGGCAGTATTACTGAGCCGGACCTTTGCCGGTAAGCTGTATGACCTGAAAGGCCATCGCTTCCTCTTCCTGCCGGGTGCAACGATGATTTTTATTGCCATGCTGCTGCTTGCCTGGATGCCCAACAGTGCTATCCTATATACAGCGGCAGTACTTTATGGTTTAGGCTTCGGATCATTACAGCCTGCCCTGCAGACATGGTCAATTGAGAATGCGCCCATGAATAGAAAAGGAATGGCCAACGCCACTTTCTTTTCCTTCTTTGACCTGGGAGTCGGGGTTGGTGCGATTTTTTTTGGTCAAATTGGCCACGCATTCGGTTACCTGACCATCTATATTAGCTCGTCTATTTCTGTCCTTATCGCAATTTTGATTTATCTGCCTTCTCTTTGGAAAAAGGAGGCATAGCATTAAAGGCTCTTCTCTCAAAGGAGAAAAGCCTTTTTTGTGCTTGCTGGAATTTATTTTTTTCACGCGAAATACGCCTTTAATAAATAGAAATATTTTGTCAGGGACATCTTCATGAAATAATTATCTACTTTTCTTTGTTTCTCTCGCGCCCAATGAGAAATTAATCTTCCTCTGGGAATAAATCAGTTAGTCCTTCTTCTGAGACCACCCTTATTCCGTTTCTTTTAAGTAAGGCGGATGTAACCCCATTTCCAGACATTTTCTTTCCTAGAAACTCACCATTATAAATCTTTGAACTTCCACAGGACGGGCTAAATTCCTTTAGCACCACTGCGGTTGCATTGAGCTCTTGAGCTTTTCTTAGAGTAATATAAGCTCCATTTATGTATAGTTCAGTTACATCTCTACCCGTTTTTTCGATTACTCTGGCTTTTCCATCAAGGACATCGCCCCCATCACCGCCTATTATCTCAGCAGGTTCTCTGGGGGTTGAAAAACCACCAAGCAATTCAGGGCATACAGTTCTTGCTTTGTTCTCATCTAACATTTGACGTATCTTTTGGTTTAAACAATGAGTACCGTTATATCTTACTTCTAACCCCGCTAAACATGAACTTACTAAAATCATTTTTATCACCCCAATCTGGAACATTATTTCCTTCTTAAGTAAAACTGTCGCGTTAGCGGAATATCTAAATCTTAGTTTTAATTTTTATTCCTGTAAAAATATTAAGTCTATTCACTTTCCCGACAATCTAAAAAACCGCTGAACACAGCGGTTTTGCCATCATTACTTATTTTCTTCATTGACGCGGGTAATGCGGATATCTTTCAAAATCTCACGAACGACCCAGCTTGCTGCGATAAGGCCGGCAACGGAAGGGACAAATGCATTGGACGAAGGAGGCATTTTCGCCTTGCGAATTTTAGCGGCATCGTTCCCCACTTCTTTGCGCACTTCTTCCCGAATAACAATTGGGCTCTCGTCAGAAAAAATAACTGGAATTCCTTTTGTAATGCCTTCTTTTCTTAATCGGGTGCGAATTACTTTTGCAATCGGATCCGTATGGGTCTTGGATATATCCTTAATCATGAAACGCGTTGGGTCCATTTTATTGGCTGCCCCCATGCTTGATATCATCGGGATGTTGCGTTTCAGGCATTCCTTCATAAGGTGTATCTTATACACAATTGTATCAGAGGCATCTACAACATAGTCAATTCCGTATTGGAAAAATTCCTCGTATGTTTCCTCGGTATAAAACATTTTTAGCGAAATGACATCACAATCTGGATTAATGTCTCTAATTCGTTCCTTCATTAAATCCGCCTTAAACTGGCCCACTGTTGACAGAAGTGCAGGAAGCTGGCGATTTACATTTGTTATATCAATATCGTCTTTATCGACAAGGATCAGTCTTCCAACCCCTGACCTTGCAAGAGCTTCAACAGCGAAGGAGCCTACCCCGCCAATCCCTAAAATAGCGACCGTAGTGTTTTTTAGTAAATCAAGGCCCTCTTTTCCAATGGCCAGTTCATTTCGAGAAAATTGATGAAGCATCTTTTTCAACTCCAGTAAAAAATCTTTGTACTACTACAATTCCCATTCCTGAATATATCATAAACCGATATTTATACCAAGTAATTCTATATGCAATAGTGCATGCGCATTTTTGGGGATCTCCAGAGGGTTAGGTTTCCTCCTAAGACGGCAATTGGACTTCCATGGAAGTGCTGCCCTGTCATGGTCTTATTTCATTCTTCAAAAATGGTATGCCCATTTTATAGGCACTGGTTTTTTACATACCATTTATTATATATTTTCCCCATAAAAAAACCCGCACACGAGGTGCAGGAATATATACTCATATTGGGTGTAAGAGTCCCGATTGTGCCGTTTATGCCTTTGTTTTGAACCCGCTCTCCGCAGGTGGGTGCCCTGTTCCTTGCATTTGCAAGTCCTCAACGCTAGGGAGGCATTTACGCAGCCTGGAAACTAAGAGCTCCCGTAACTATAAGTGTTCGGTCAAAACTTATAGGTTAAAGAACGAACACATCAGGACTCTTACTTGTTAAAAGTATAATAGCATATTTTGGGTGCAGGATTCAAGATGTTATCTTTGGAAAATTATACCTTTTCACTCAATTTTAGAGCTAAATGCAATTCTTCAAGCTGCGCTTGGCTTACTTCACCAGGAGCTTCTGTCAGCAGGTCGCTGGCGCTTGCTGTTTTCGGAAATGCAATGGTATCTCTTAGATTTGTGCGTCCTGCCAGCAGCATGACAAGGCGGTCAAGTCCAAGGGCGATGCCTCCATGCGGCGGTGTTCCATACTCAAATGCCTCCATCAGGAACCCAAATTGCTCATTTGCTTCTTCCTTTGTAAAACCTAAAACTGAGAACATTTTTTCCTGTATATCACGTTCATAAATACGCAATGATCCGCCACCAAGCTCATAGCCATTTAGAACCAAGTCATAAGCCTGGGCCCTAACATTTGCCGGATCGCTATCAAGCTTCTCAAGGTCTTCTCTTACTGGCATTGTGAATGGGTGATGCGCCGCAAAATAACGCTTTGCATCCTCATCATATTCCAATAGCGGCCAGTCTGTAACCCAGAGGAAATTGAACTTACTTGTGTCAATCAGGTTTCTTTCTTTGCCAAGCTTGATGCGAAGAGCACCGAGTGCACCTGCAACAACGCTTTTCTTATCAGCAACAAATAACAGCAGATCTCCTTCAACGGCCTCAAGAGTTTCCATAACAGCCTTTTGCTCCTGCTCATCAAAGAATTTGGCAATCGGCCCTTTTAATCCGTCACTTTCTACCTTCAGCCACGCAAGTCCCTTGGCACCATAAACAGCTGCAAATTCGCCTAAAGCATCAATATCTTTACGGGAGTAATCGGCAGCTCCGCCTTTAACATTTATTGCTTTTACTTCTCCGCCACTTTCCACTGCACCTGAAAATACTTTAAAGCCGCTCTCTTTAACCAATTCTGAGACATTGGTAAGCTCCATCGCAAATCTAGTGTCAGGTTTATCGGAACCATAGCGTCCCATCACTTCATCATATGTCATGCGCGGGAATGGCAGTGTAACTTCGATGCCTTTAACCTCTTTCATAACTTTTGCCATCATTTTTTCCGTAAGGGCCATAATGTCTTCCTGGCTCATAAAGCTGGTTTCGATATCGATCTGGGTAAATTCCGGCTGGCGGTCAGCACGCAAGTCTTCATCCCTGAAGCAGCGGGCAATTTGATAATACCGCTCAAATCCTGATACCATCAGCATCTGCTTGAAAAGCTGCGGTGATTGAGGCAGCGCATAAAATTCCCCTTCATGCACGCGGCTTGGCACTAGATAATCACGTGCACCTTCTGGAGTGCTTTTTGTTAAAATTGGCGTTTCTATATCAAGGAATCCTTCTGTGTCCAAATATTCACGGATTGCTTTCGTCGTTTTATGGCGCATTTGGAAAGTTTCAAACATCATTGGGCGGCGCAAATCCAGGTAACGGTATTTAAGCCGGACATCTTCTGAAACTTCCGTTTTATCGTCAATTGCAAAAGGAGGTGTTTTTGCTTCATTAATGATGGTAACTCCCTGTGCCTGTATTTCAATTCTGCCAGTCTTAAGATTCGGATTAAACGTTCCTTCCTGCCGTGCGACAACCAATCCTTGGATATCAAGTACAAACTCGCTGCGGATCTTTTCAGCAATTGCAAGTGCTTCACTTGACAGATCAGGGTTAAAAACGACCTGTACAATCCCTGTGCGGTCTCTTAAGTCAATAAAAATCAGTCCCCCAAGGTCCCGCCTTTTCTGTACCCATCCTTTTAAAGTAACCTTTTCGCCGATTTGTGCTTCTGTGATTTCGCCACAGAAATAAGTTCTGCCCAACATTCCATTTCCTCCTCTTAGCGTTGTGTCTTTTTAAATTCTTCTACAAAGGTTTCCAGGTTCATTTCTACCTGCTCACCCGTTTCCATGTTTTTAAGGTTAATCTTATTATTGCTTAGCTCGTCGTCTCCGAGAACGGCTACAAATCTTGCATTTAAGCGGTCCGCCGCCTTGAACTGCGCCTTAACCTTTCTATCCAGATAATCTCTTTCAGCGGTAAAACCTGCGCCTCTCAGCTGATAGGCCAGTTTGACTGTATAATCCTTTGCTGCGTCTCCCAGTGATACAAGATAACAATCGATTGCCTGCTCCCGCGGAAGCTCTATACCCTCCGCTCCGAGAGCTGCAATTAATCTCTCAATGCTAAGGGCCATTCCGATTCCAGGCGTTTCCGGTCCGCCAATTTCTTCGGCCAGCCCATTATAGCGTCCGCCGCCGCACAAAGTAGTGATAGCTCCAAAGCCTTCCGCATCACTCATGATTTCAAAGGCCGTGTGGTTATAATAATCAAGACCGCGAACTAGTGTCGGATCTACTTCAAACTCAATTCCGAGCGAGGTCAAGTACTTTTGAACTTTTTCAAAATAAACTTTTGATTCGTCGTTTAAATATTCCAAGATGGATGGTGCCGTTGCCATTAACTCATGGTCACGGTCTTTTTTGCAATCCAGGATTCGCAGCGGATTTTTTTCGAGCCGGTTCTGGCAGTCACTGCAGAATTCTCCTATTCTTGGTTCAAAGTGATTCTTTAATGCCTCTCTGTGGCTGGTCCGGCTCTCCTTATCTCCCAGGCTATTGATGATCAGTTTTAATTTTTTCAGGCCAAGTCCTTTGTATAAATCCATTGCCAATGCCAATACCTCTGCATCAATGGCAGGATCGGAGCTTCCCAAAGCTTCTATTCCAAACTGAACGAACTGGCGGAAGCGCCCTGCCTGTGGCCGCTCATAACGAAACATCGGTCCGAAATAGAACAGCTTAACTGGCTGGGAAGCAAGACCGAACATTTTATGCTCGACAAAGGAACGCACAACTGGTGCCGTTCCCTCTGGCCTCAACGTGATATCACGTCCGCCACGGTCTTGGAAGGAGTACATTTCCTTCTGCACGATATCGGTCGTGTCGCCTACACCTCTTAAAAACAGTTCCGTATTCTCGAATATAGGTGTACGGATTTCATGGTATTGATACCTTCTGCATATTTCTCTGGCGGTATTTTCAATGTACTGCCATATTTCTGATTGTCCAGGAAGGATATCCTGAGTACCTCTCGGAGCTTGAATGGACATCTATGTTCCTCCTTTATTTTAAAGCGTAAGCGTCCTGTTGAAGGAAGAACGGCTAAGTGCGCCACGTCCTGTGGCAACGCCGTCCTGACCCACATCCTGTGGCCCTCCGACAAGTATAAGACAAGTACTGAAAGAAGGCGCTTTTTGCCTTCCGAAGTGCTTGGCTTATGACCAGGGTTGCGATGGGTCTTGATCGCAGCATTCGAGGGGGCTGGACGCTGCAGCTAGATATTTGCAGTTGTTAAGAGAGTTAAACAATCTTTTTTAAATAAAAAAACTCTCGTCCCTTGTAAAATACATTACAAAGGGACGAGAGTTATATTCCCGTGGTGCCACCCTAGTTGAAGCACAAAAAAACATGCTTCCGCTCAAAAACAGTTAACGCCTGTATACGTCCATCTCCTACTAAAGTGGTTATAGCTTTTTCAGAGTGAAGCCTACGGAGTGTTCTTTCATTAGGTCATCATGTGAAGATGGTTTCAGCCTGTGCCATTTTCTCTCTTTTCATGTGTTTCCCAGTTACTATTCTCCATCAATGGTTATCAAGGTATTTATGTATTTTTTTATCATACGGATGGAACCGAAAAATGTCAAGGCTGTTCTGAAATATTCCTGCAGATTACTTCATAATACTGGGAAATTTTTAATATTTTGTCCGAATTCGGAATCCCTAATCAAACAGTCTAAAAATCACTTTATCATTATGATCTTTCAAGCCGTTTCTTCAACATCCTGACGTCCCTTACGTGTAAGCCGAATTCTGAAGCAAGCTCCACCATATTGGAGCTTTGTTCTTTTTGAATGAAATCGTGAAAATCCACACCAAAGAGATCATGCCGCCCATTGTGGATTGTATTGCCCTTTTCACTGAATCGCATTTGTGTGCCCCTCCCTTAATCACCGTTACTTACTTCCTATTCTGTCCTTAATCTGTGATTTTTTTCAGAATTTAAGAGGGAATTTTTTTCTTATAGAGAATTTAATATTTTGCGGCAATGCATGCCGCCAATTCTTCACCTCTACATTTTCACTTCACGAATCAAGAAGAATTGCTAACAGGCTGCAGCCAAATCTTTAACAAAGGAGTCATTAGTTTTGAGAAATACAATCTGCAAATTGGCTGTTTCCTTCCTTTTGGTATCTTCACTGACATCTCCCGCTATTCCAATAAAAGCGGAATCAGATGAGGAAATAATAGTGAAAGCCAGTACTGTAAACGTCAGAAAGGGACCGGGTTTAAGCTACCCTATCGTTCAGCAGCTGCAAAAAGGGGACTCCTGTGAAGTCATCAATCAGCAAGGAGATTGGATTGAAATAAGCTCTGGAGCGGGACAATCCGGCTGGGTAGCCAATTGGCTGGTACAAAAGGACGATGCATCCAAAGAAGAAAGAACAAAGGAAGGAACAGCAGAAACCGACAATCTCCGCATTCGATCAGGCCCAGGCATGGATTTTCAAATAACCGGATCCCTTAAGAAAGGGGTAACCTTTCAGGTAATGAAGCAGAATGAAAGCTGGGTAAAAATTCAATACGGGGATAAGGAAGGCTGGGTTTCCTCAGAGTTTGTCAGCTTCAAGAAGGTAAAGGATGAAAAGAAAAAAAAGCAAAAGAAAACCAACTCCAAAAAAGGAGTGATATCAGCTGAACTGTTAAATGTCAGGACAGAGCCTAAAAAAAGTTCAACTTTAGCTGGGAAGCTAGCCAAAAATACTGAAGTAAAGGTCTATTCGAAAAAAGGCGACTGGATAGAAATTGAATTTAAAGGGGAGTCAGGCTGGGTAAGAGAGGAATACATAGTAATAAAGAATAACGATGACTCCAAAAAGAAAAATGAGTCAGATACCCTGGCCACAGTAACGGCCTCAGCCTTATCAGTCCGCAAAGAACCCTCCCTCGATGGCAGAATTGTTGCTAGGATACATGAAGGCGAAAAATATACAATCCTAAAAGAGAAAGGCAATTGGGTACAAATAGAGATAGCAAAAGGCGAAACCGGCTGGGCGGCGGACTGGTACCTTAAGAAAACAGATAAAAAACCTTCAGAATCCAAAATAGAGCTAAAGGATAGCAAAGTCCATGTAATACATAATGGCACAAACTTCCGAAGCAGCAGCGGAGGCAGTTCTCCTATTGTTTATTCTGGAAATGCAGGTGAAAGCTTCCCAATTCTATCCCTCGATGGCAATTGGTATAAAGTCAAACTAGAGGATGGAAGCCCAGCTTATGTCGCAGGCTGGATTGTAACTGTAAGCGGGGATGCTCCACAGCTGGAAAAGGCAGGGATACAAAAGTATCTTTCAAACAAGGTAATAGTCATTGATCCGGGCCATGGCGGACGGGATAATGGAACAACAGGGACAATGGGGACCCTTGAAAAAAACCTGACATATAGAACTGCTCGCTTACTTCAGGATAAATTGAACGCAGCGGGTGCAACAGCAATCCTAACCCGGGAAGGCGATTCGTATGCCTCACTTCCAGCCAGAGTGGGTACCTCCCATTTTCGTGAAGCTGATGCTTTTATCAGCATCCATTATGACGGAGCCAAGGATAAAAGTGCCAGGGGGGTTACTACCTATTACTATCATGCCTTCCAAAAGGACTTAGCCTCTGATATCCATAACTCCCTTACAGCCCAAATCAATCTTAAGGACAGAGGGTACCGTTTCGGGGATTATCACGTAATCCGGGAAAATAAACGAAAAGCCATCTTGCTTGAACTAGGATATCTGAGCAACTCGGCAGAAGAAATGACGATAACAAGCAGTAGTTATCAGGAGACTGTTTCGGGAGCAATCTTTACCGGGCTCGCCAGACATTTTAAAGCGAATATGTGAAGATGATAATCTCGTCATATTGATGCAAAAACACTGCTGATGGAGCTACTTATTTACGAGCTAGTTCAAAAAAGGCCATTCTAGAATGTTAAGAGTGGCCTTTCTATTTAAAAATATCACTCTTGCATTGGCCGGGAATTAGAAGCCCTGCTGGCTGCCAAAACAAATAAACGCATGGAATAGCTGCATGCGTTTTTTAAGATAAAATATTATTTTTTCTCTTTGCTCTCCACAATCAGCGTAACAGGTCCGTCATTCACTAGTTCAACTTGCATCATCGCCCCGAAGGTACCGGTTTCTACTTGAACTCCTTTGTTTCGAAGTTCCTGGTTGAAGGAATTATACAGGACATTTGCTTCCTCTGGCCTGGCGGCATCCATAAAGTTCGGGCGCCTTCCTTTACGGCAATCTCCGTATAATGTGAACTGTGATATCGAAAGGATCGAACCTCCCACATCCAGCAGTGAACGATTCATTTTTTCCTCGCTGTCCTCAAAAATACGCAGGTTTACGATTTTATCTGCGAGATAGACAGCATCTTCCCTTGTATCGCCGTGGGTGAACCCAACCAGTAGTACAAGCCCTTGCTCAATGGAGCCAGTGACCGTGTCTTCAACCGTTACTTGGGCCTTCTTTGACCGCTGTACAACTACACGCATTCAAAATCCCTCTTAATTCATAATTCTTCTTACTGAATAGATATCGGTTATTTGTTTAATTCTTTCGACTACTTTATGAAGATGGCTGATATTATGGATCGATATTGACATATTGATCGTTGCCATCTTATTCCGGTCTGATTTTCCTGAAACAGCTGAAATATTGGTTTTTGTTTCATTAACTGCTTGTAATACTTCATTCAGCAGGCCTCTGCGATCATAGCCGTTTATTTCAATTTCAACATTATATTCCTTGCGGTCATTCAGGCCGCCTTCCCATTCAACAGTGATTAAGCGGCTTTCCGATTCCTCTCCGCCAACGTTTGGACAATCAGAGCGGTGAACAGAAACGCCACGGCCCTTTGTAATGAATCCGACAATTTCATCCCCAGGAACTGGATTGCAGCATCTGGAGAGACGGATCAGCAGATTATCAATTCCATGTACCCGGACGCCAGATTCCCTCCGCTTATTTGATGGGAAAGATTTCAATTCTGAAACAGATTCGCTAATGTTCGTTTCCTGTTCCTGCTCTTTTTTCTTTCGGAGCTTTTCGGTTAGCCGGTTGGCTATTTGAAGACCAGTGATACCGTTATAACCAACTGCAGCATACATATCCTCTTCATTGGCAAAATTAAATTTCTCCGCAACTCGTTTTAGGTTTTCAGGGGTAAGCACCTCTTTAAGATCAAACTCAAGGTTCTTAATCTCTTTTTCAACCTGCTCTTTCCCTTTTTCTACGTTTTCTTCACGCCGCTGTTTTTTAAAGAATTGGCGTATTTTATTTTTTGCCTGTGATGTTTGGGTGAGCTTCAGCCAATCCTGACTTGGACCGTATGAGTGCTTGGACGTAAGAATTTCAATGATATCTCCTGTTTTGAGCTTGTAATCAAGCGGAACCATCTTGCCGTTCACCTTTGCACCGATGGTCTTGTTGCCGATTTCCGAATGGATCCGGTAAGCGAAGTCGATCGGCACAGAGCCTGCGGGCAGCTCAATAACCTCCCCTTTAGGAGTAAAAATAAAGACCATATCAGAGAACAGATCAATCTTTAATGATTCCATGAATTCTTCTGCATTCGTAGCATCGTCCTGAAATTCAATGATTTCCCTGAACCATGTTAGCTTATCTTCGAGGGAAGAAGGCTGAGCTGCATCCTTGCCTTCTTTGTAAGCCCAGTGCGCTGCGATACCAAACTCCGCGATCCGGTGCATTTCGAAAGTCCTGATCTGCACTTCAAGAGGATCTCCCTTTGGACCGATTACGGTCGTATGAAGTGATTGGTACATATTTGGCTTCGGCATAGCAATATAGTCCTTAAAACGGCCTGGCATCGGCTTCCAGCATGTATGGATGATCCCTAGAACTGCATAGCAGTCTTTAATATTGTTTACAACAATCCGGACCGCAAGCAAATCATAAATTTCGCTGAATTGCTTGTTTTGCAGTGCCATTTTCCGATAAATGCTGTAAATATGCTTCGGGCGCCCTGATATTTCTGCTTTTATATTTACTTCGTTTACTTGTGCACGTACCTCTCCGATAACTTCATCGAGATATTGTTCACGTTCGGCGCGTTTCTTCTTCATTAAATTGACGATTCGGTAATATTGCTGCGGGTTCAAGTAACGTAAAGCGGTATCTTCAAGTTCCCATTTGATTTTGCTGATACCCAGACGATGAGCGAGGGGAGCAAAGATTTCCAGTGTTTCATTGGATATTCTTCTTTGCTTTTCTTGAGGAAGATGTTTAAGGGTCCTCATGTTATGGAGCCTATCTGCCAGTTTGATCAGGATAACACGAATATCCTGAGCCATAGCAACAAACATTTTCCGGTGGTTTTCCGCCTGCTGTTCTTCCTGGGATTTATATTTAATTTTACCGAGCTTTGTCACACCGTCGACAAGCATCGCCACTTCTTCACTGAAAGCTTCTTCAATCTGCTTCAGTGTCACTTCAGTATCTTCCACTACATCGTGAAGGAATCCTGCTGCAATGGTAGAAGGATCCATTTCCAAATCAGCCAGTATGCCGGCAACCTGGATAGGATGGATAATATAGGGCTCTCCGGATTTCCGGAACTGTTCCCTATGGGCATGCTCGGCAAATTGAAATGCCTTATAAATAAGATCGGCATCGGACTGCGGAAGATATTCCTTCGCCCGCCCGACGACCTGCTCTGCGGTTAATATTTGATCATTCGCCATGCTATCACCTTTATCGTTCATATCCAGAATGGTTATGAAAAAATCATTATTGTTACTATTATCGAGAAAAACGCGGATAATGTAAAGAATTATTGCCCTAATTATGCCGTTTGCCAAATAATGCTCCCATTTCCACTTAAGAGCCGGCAAATTATTCAAAAGTTTTTCACAGTGTTAACTGAAAGAGCACCCTACTGTTACATAGAGTGCTCTCGTGCATTAAAAGTTCATCAGCGTAAGTATATCGTAGCCATCAAGCTTGCTTTTTCCATCAAGGTAGGTAAGCTCTATCAAAAACGCAATCCCTGCTACAATTCCGCCAAGCTCTTCTACCAGCTTAATAGTAGCTTCAATTGTTCCGCCTGTCGCAAGAAGATCATCCGTAATCAGTACTCTTTGGCCAGGTTTAATCGCATCCTTGTGGATGGTAAGGACGTCCTTGCCATATTCCAAACCGTAGTCAACCTTCACGGTTTCACGCGGCAGCTTGCCTTCTTTGCGCACCGGTGCAAATCCAACTTCAAGCGCATAGGCAACCGGACAGCCGATAATAAAGCCGCGAGCCTCAGGCCCAACTACAATATCAATGTTTTTATCGCGTGCATAGCTTACGATCTGGTCTGTCGCATACTTGTATGCGGCACCGTTATCCATTAATGTTGTAATGTCCTTGAATCTTATACCAGGCTTTGGCCAGTCCTCTACGATTGTTACATATTGCTTTAAGTCCATAGGATTGTTTCCTCCTCAGCATCTGCTGCTTCTCTAATTAAAATATCAAACCTCTGAAATAATTGCTTATATGAAGAATATAAAAGCTCCTGTTCCAGTTCAAACTGTTCTTTCTTTCTCTTATATGAAATGGATTCGTTCAAATCACGCTTGCTTGTTTGTTTAGCGAGTGAAATCAGTCCGTTTTCAATTGTAACAAACTCCAGCTCTAAAAACACCTGCGACATAAAATCGATTGTATCCTTAGACCATCCGCGGTACTTGGCAATATCTTCACAGTACCGTTCAAGGATAAATGGACCTTTTTTTGCAAGAAACGCATAATACCATTTGAAATGATCACGGGTCGGCATTGTACTGAAAAAGTGCTCTTGCTGATGGTGGAAGCAGGCATAAATACGTTCAGGGTGCTTGCCGGTGAGCAGCTTTTCAAGAATGGTCCTAGACGGCGGCATATCTAGCAGAACGACATAACTGCCGGCAAGATCCGTTTCTGCTGCTCCGGTTTCATCCGCTACAAGGCAAGCGTCCAATTCTTCCAAACCTAGAGTACTCAATGTGGCAGGATTAAAAGCTACCATTTTCCTTTTTGATTCGGGTATGGCCGTCAGCATTTTTCTTGCCTGCTTCATTCCTCTATAATCAAATAACTGCCAGTGTGAGACTGCTAAATCATATAAGAATATTTGCGGTTTCCGCATATTATTCCATTCATTCACCGCTAGTTCTCCTACAACAGAAACCTCTGAAAGCGGAGATATTTCGTCGGCATACCGTCCAAGTCCAAAACCAATCCCATCCAGCGAATGCCCGTCTCCTTCCAATAGGAGTTTCATATGGCTTTGATCCGAACCAATCTTTCGAATGGAAGAAATACCTGTTGATTCTATTAGTATTCTCGGTTTTGGATTCCCCATACCAAATGGGGCAAGCATCCCCATTTCCTCAATTGTCTTGAGCGAAATATCACTAAGCGCCGCTTGTCCATCAACGTTGGTAACGGGAATATAATCCTCCTCTGAGAGCAGCTTACATGCCAAAGTATTCAGGCGTGACCTGAGCTCGGATACGTCTTCAATTTTCAAGGTCATCCCTGCAGCCATCGTATGCCCGCCGAAATGAGGCAAAATATCCCTGCAGGTTGATAGATTCTTAAATAGGTCAAACCCCTCAATGCTCCTTGCAGACCCCTTTGCCAGCCCTTTTTCAATATCAAAGCTGAGGACGATGGCCGGGCGGTAGAAGCGTTCCACAAGCTTAGAGGCAACAATGCCGACAACACCTGAGTTCCAGCCTTCCTTTCCAACGATCAGGACGCCGTTATCTTCAGGTGGATATTTTTCTTCTACTTCCCTGATAGCCTCACGTGCCATTTCAGCGACCAATGCCTGACGCTCTTTATTCATCGCATCAATTTCTGAAGCAATTTGCTCAGCATCTTCCCTGGTTTCTGCAAGCAGAAGTTCAATTGCAGGATCTGCAGAGCCAAGCCGGCCTGCTGCATTGATCCGCGGCGCCATTCCAAAGCCGATCGATTCTTCATTTAAGACTTCCTGCTGGATGCCGGCTACCTTCATCAAAGCCGTTAGTCCCGGCCGGTTTGTACGCTGAAGGCCCTCGATTCCGAGCGCAGCAATCATCCTGTTTTCTCCTTTTAATGGAACAAGGTCCGCTATTGTTCCTATTGCCGCTATTTCAAGTAAATCTGAAGGCATTTTTCCGAGTAATGCGTGGGCAACTTTAAAAGCAACACCTACCCCTGCCAGTTCTTTACACGGATAGTTACCCTCCTCTAGCTTTGGATGTATAATGGCCAATGCTTCTGGTAAAACAGGACCCGGCTCATGATGATCCGTAATGATATAATCCATGCCCAGTTCTTTTGCAATCTTGGCTTCATGGACAGCAGAAATACCGGTATCAACTGTAATTAACAGGTTTACTCCGGACTCGGCCGCCTTCCTGAACGCCTGTTCATTAGGTCCATAGCCTTCTGTAAACCGGTTTGGTATATAGTAATTAACCCTGGCACCAAGTTTTTTAAGGGTAAGCAGCATTACAGCCGTACTGCTGACGCCGTCTGCATCATAGTCTCCAAAAATCATGATATTTTCTTGATTTTTAATAGCCTCGCTGATTCTGTTAACTGCTATTTGCATTCCAGGAAGCAAATAGGGATCGTGAAATTCCTGCTCTTTTACAAATAAAAAAGACCGTGCCTCATCACGGGTATCTATACCGCGGTGAACTAACAATGTAGCCACAAGCGGAGTTATGTTTAGTTCCTGTGTCAGCCTATTGACTGCATCTTGATCGGCTGCCTTCGCAACCCAGCGCGTTCTTGAATGTAACATGCATTCACTCCTCAACCTAATTATTATACAAAAGGTGAAGAAGGGTTTCAATTTAATTAGACAATAAATCTTTCAGCTCTTCTTCGGAAAGATCGGCAAATACGCTGGGAGACTTAAAGGCTTCTACCGTCGCAAAATTCATATATTCTCCGGCCTGTATGGACATGATGCTGCTGACAATGGAGTGCAAATGAATATCCTCTTGCGGCCGTTTCCACTTCTTTTTGACCAAAAAATTCCAGATTTCTTCATCTGTTACTGTCTTAAGGCCCAATATGGCAAATTCCTCACGCTTACTTTTTAGGGCAGGCTTGACCAAAGCCAGGTATTCGTCATAAGGATGGTTTTTGATCATGCGTTATTCCCCGCAATCCGTATTATTTTGAAGATACCTTGTCATGCTTTGTCCACTTTGGCGCATATAGATAATTGTATAGCATTACAGCTTTTTTGAGAAGGCGGGAATTCCTATGTCAAAGTTCATAAAGGGAACGATTATCCTTTTGGCCGCAAGCCTGATAACACGCGTTCTCGGTTTTATTAACCGTATCGTGATAGCCCGTTTTATCGGGGAAGAGGGCGTTGGGTTATATATGATGGTATTGCCGACACTGTTCCTGGTTGTTGCGATTACGCAGATGGGGCTTCCTGTTGCCATTTCTAAATTTGTAGCTGAAGCAGATGCCAAAGGCGACGTTAAGAAAGTAAAAAAAATACTGGTGGTATCTCTTAGCTGTACGATTACTTTATCGTTCCTTTTCACTCCTGCATTGATTGGTCTGGCTCCAACACTGTCACAAACGCTTTTTACTGATCCAAGGACTGTCTGGCCATTGATGGCAATTGCCCCGATAATACCGATTATTGCTGTTTCCTCTGTACTGAGAGGCTATTTCCAGGGAAGGCAGAACATGAAGCCATCCGCCATTTCCCAAATTATTGAGCAGGGAGTCCGGATTACCCTTATTGCCGTAATGACAGGGGCTTTCCTTCCCTATGGAATTGAGTATGCGGCAGCCGCTGCCATGGCTGCGTCCGTAATCGGCGAACTGGCATCTCTTATTTATCTATTAACAACGTTCAAGCTTAAGAAGCGCTTTAGGCTGAGAAAGGGATTCATTGGTGGAGTTAAGGAGGGAAGGAGTACCTTAAAGGAGCTAATGAGCGTAGCTCTGCCGACAACCGGTAACAGAATGATCGGAAATGTTGCTTGGTTTTTTGAACCTATCGTTATTTCACAAGGCCTTTTAATCGCAGGGGTTTCCACAACTATGATAACAAAGCAATATGGTGAATTGACCGGATATGCAATTCCATTGTTGCTGATTCCATCGTTTGTAACATTTTCTTTATCCACGTCCCTGATTCCGGCAATCAGTGAAGCAAATTCTACTGGAAATTACAAGTTAATGGAATTCAGGCTCCAGCAATCTTTGAAGATCACCTTCATTACAGGCTGTTTTTCGGTTGTGAGCCTATATGTTCTTGCAGAGCCTATCATGCAGGTTTTATACGGTTCATCTCATGCAGCGGTATTTATAAAAGTGCTGGCACCTTTTTTCTTGTTTTATTATTATCAGTTCCCATTGCAATCCGTTCTCCAGGCACTAAATAAGGCCAATGCAGCGATGATCAACAGCCTTGTTGGCAATGTCATCAAGCTTTTCTTCATGTTTTTGCTATGCTCTAAACCGAGCTTTGGCATTATGGGAGCAGCATTGGGCACAGCCATCGGGATTGTGCTGGTTACCTTTTTGCACTTTTTTTCAATTATGAAAATTCTTCCTTTTACACTGCACATACGCCATTATCTTTACACACTTTTATGTGCGGGCTCATCGGCTTGGATCGGGAAACTGCTTTTCTCAAAAATGGCTGAAGTCCAGTCTGAACTTGTTAGTGTTTTGCTGTCCCTTTTGGCTATGGGGCTATGCTTTTTCTTCTTACTTACATTAATTGGAATTGTGCGCCGTGAAGAGCTGCGAAGAATCCCTTACATTGGCCGCTTTCTATCGATACTTGCCCTTCGTTGATACGGGCATGTTTTAGTCTATGGCGTCAATAAATAATCTGCCATTCTCCATGCTGCAAAATGAAATGGAATCGAAATCATCAAAGCCTCGTTTTTTTAACTCAGCCTTTAGCCAGGTAATATCTCTTCCCAGGCCAGCGAGGTTTTGTGTTTGCAGCTTTCCATCCAGAATCAGCGGCAATGCTATATTTTTTTCTCCTTCGTCCTTTTTAATTACGGAGAGCTTTCCACTGGGTTCCAGTATCGCAAACTCAACATCAGAAAGATGAATGATCCCTTTTTCACGCAGCTGCACAAGCAAATCGTCAAAATTATAGCGCTGCTGCTTCATCACTTTTTCATCGATTTTTCCATGATTAATTATCAGCGACGGTTTACCATCTACCATTTCCCTAAACTTCTGGCTTTTTATTGAGAGCATTGCCATTCCAACCTGTATAACCAGCAGCACAAACATAGGCAGCAGTGCTTCGCTAATATTTCTGCTGCGGTCCTCAATGGCCACAACTGCCATTTCAGCAATCATGACAAACACAACAAGATCCAGTATGCTTACTTCGCCTATTTCTCGTTTGCCCATGAGCCTGAAAATCAGCAAGATAATAAAATACATAAAAATTGTTCTAAGTACCATCATGAAATATTCTTCCACTTTAAGCCCCCCATTTTTCAGGCACGTATACGGTTATCATAACCTTTCCTCTAATAAAATATTTGTTTGGAATTGCTGCTGTTCAGGAGAAAAAAGATTGTCTTGTATTCTAAATCTTCATGGTTGCGAATATGCTTGTACAAATAGTAATGACACATAGCAGAGGGGAGAGAATAACCATCGAAACAAAAAAATTGGGGACCGCCGTAGTATATGGAGTCTTATCGATTTTTATTTTTGGAGCAGCAACGAGTCTGATCTTTTCACTTTTCCTTCGATTCTCATCCATGGATGAATCGTCTTTAACGTATGTAATTATGGCTGCCTCATTTATCTCCCTATTTATCGGGGGATTTATCTCTGGGGGAAAAGGAAAAAGGCAGGGCTGGGTTCTTGGAGGAGGAACTGGGCTTCTATACACATTGATAATTTTACTTTTCCATTATCTTGGTCATGACGCACTTTTCACAATGAAACAATGGATTTCGTCCATCTGCTTAATTTTAACATCCATGATGGGCGGCATTCTCGGAGTAAATCTGAAGTCCGGATCACGGACGAACTAAATTATTAATTCGTTATTTTCTAAAATCTTGACAGCTCTAAATAAAAGACGGCCATCAGCAATGCTGACAGCCGTCTTTTTACTTATATTGTCTTCTCAGGTGCGCTCTCCAATACTTCACGGACCGCTGCTTTGTCGTATGTAAGACGGCTTCCATCTCCGCATTTGATAACAATCTTGTTATCATCAACAGAATCGATAAACCCATGGAGCCCGCCGATTGTAACAATCTTGTCCCCTTTTTTTAACCCGGTTTGCATTGTCTGAACAGCTCGCTGGCGCTTTTGGTTCGGACGGATCAGCAAAAAGTAAAACAGGACAAACATAATAATTAATGGTGCGATGGATGTTAAGGTTTCCATTCAATTCACTCCTTTCAATTTTAAAATTAAAAGTTCTTTGCATCCGGTTTATTGAAACCATACTGTTCAAAAAACTCTTCTCTAAAGTCTCCCAGCCGATCTTCTCGGATCGCCTGTCTGACCTGCTCCATTAAGTTTACCAAAAAATGAAGGTTATGGTAAGTCGTAAGTCTAATTCCTAGAGTTTCTTCAGCCCGGATTAAGTGGCGGATATACGCCCGGCTGTAATTCTGGCAAACATGGCAGCTGCAATTTTCATCAAGTGGCCCGAAGTCCCTTGCGTATTTTGCATTTTTCACTACCAATCTCCCATTGCTTGTCATCAATGTTCCATTTCTCGCAATCCGTGTCGGCAGCACACAGTCAAACATATCAATTCCACGCATGGCTCCATCAATCAGCGAATCAGGTGAACCTACCCCCATTAAATAGCGAGGCTTATTTGCCGGAAGCAATGGTGCCGTGAACTCGAGGACACGATTCATTACATCCTTGGGTTCCCCAACAGACAAACCTCCGACTGCGTATCCAGGAAAATCGAGCGAAACTAAATCCCTGGCACTTTGTCTGCGCAGATCCTCATATTCGCCTCCCTGAACGATACCAAACAATCCTTGGTCATTCGGGCGCTTATGGCCTTCTATACAGCGTTCCGCCCATCTTGACGTCCGCTCCACTGATTTTTTCATATATTCATGTGTTGCAGGGAATGGCGGGCATTCATCAAAGGCCATCATAATGTCTGAACCGAGAGCATTCTGGATTTCCATTGCTTTTTCAGGAGATAAAAACAATTTATCCCCATTCAGGTGATTCCTGAAATGGACACCTTCCTCTTCAATTTTCCGGAATTCACTCAAAGAGAAAACCTGGAAACCACCTGAATCAGTTAAAATAGATCCGTTCCAATTCATAAATTTATGGAGTCCGCCCGCTTCTTTAATGATTTCATGGCCCGGTCTCAGCCATAGGTGGTACGTATTGCTCAGAATAATCCCTGCCCCAATTGACACCAATTCTTCTGGAGACATGGTTTTAACAGTGGCGAGCGTTCCTACTGGCATAAACACAGGTGTCTCAAAAGACCCATGGGGTGTATGCACCCTACCTAGCCGGGCTCCTGTTTGTTTACAAGTTTTAATCAGTTCATAACGGATAGCAGTCACGTTATAACTCCCTTCTTCCACAACCCCTCAAATGAACGGGATCATAGCTTTCAAATCTTTTTGGTGATGAAACTCACCTGTTCTTTATTAAATAATCAGCATTGCATCGCCAAAGCTGAAAAAACGGTATCTTTCTTTTACAGCTTCTTCATAGGCTGCCAGAACATGTTCCCTTCCTGCAAGGGCGCTGATAAGCATAATTAACGTTGATTTCGGTAAATGAAAATTGGTTATCATGCCGTCAATCCCCTTAAACTCGTAGCCAGGATAAATAAAAATATTCGTCCAGCCATTCGCTTCTTTAAAAATCCCATCATTTGCTGCAGCAATGGTTTCCAGCGTCCTCGTTGAGGTGGTTCCAACAGTGATAATCCTTCCTCCCTGTTCTTTTACCTCATTGAGCAATTTTGCCGTACCTTCAGTCATCTGGTAAAATTCAGCATGCATTTCGTGCTCATCAATCTCATCCACACTTACCGGCCGGAAGGTTCCAAGGCCAACATGAAGTGTAATAAAAGCGATATGGACTCCTTTTTCGCGGATCTCGGCTAAAAGCTCCTCAGTAAAATGGAGCCCCGCTGTCGGAGCCGCTGCCGAACCCCTTTCCCTGGCGTAAACAGTCTGATAGCGGTCGCGGTCCTCAAGCTGCTCTTTAATATAAGGAGGGAGCGGCATTTGCCCAAGCTCATCCAGCACCTCATAAAAAATGCCATCATAATCAAAATGAAGAATCCGGCCTCCATGTTCCTGTTCTTCCAAACATGTCGCAACCAGCTTTCCGTCTCCAAAGATGATCTTGGAGCCTTTCTTTATCCGCTTGGCTGGTTTAACAAGAGTTTCCCATGTATCCTCTTCTTCTTGCTTTAAAAGCAAAACCTCAATCTTAGCGCCAGTATCTTCCTTGCTTCCAAATAACCTGGCCGGAAGGACCTTGGTATCATTTAAAACCAGGCAATCACCCGGCTTTATGTATTCTGTAATGTTTTTAAAAATCTCGTGCTGAATGGTTCCTGCTTGTTTATCAAGCACCATCAGCCTGCTTTGTTCCCGCTCTGCTAGAGGAGTCTGCGCTATCAGCTCCTCAGGCAAATGGAAATCAAACATATCAACCTTCAAAATAGTTCACTTCCTGTCCTGCTATATTCGTTTTACCATTTATTTTATCAGATTTTATTCATTTCTTCTTAGCGGGCATTTCCATCTGAAAATGCTTGTACACTAGCTCTGTAGCAATCCGCCCTCGAGGAGTCCTCTGCAGAAAGCCAATTTGAAGCAAATACGGTTCATAAACATCCTCAATCGTATGAGATTCTTCACCGATAGTCGCTGCAATCGTATCAAGCCCAACCGGACCTCCACGAAACTTCTCAATAATACCCTTAAGTAATTTATGGTCAATATGGTCCAATCCTAAACGGTCGACCTGCATCAATTCAAGCGCATAGTCTGCGAGTTCCATCGTGATCCGGCCGTCCCCTTTCACCTGGGCAAAATCCCTGACCCTGCGCAGCAGCCGGTTCGCTATCCTCGGTGTCCCCCTGGACCTTCTCGCAATTTCGGCAGCCGCACTGCCAACCATCTCCGTATCCAGGATTTCCGCGGTACGGATGACAATCTGCTTCAGCTGTTCCTCGTTATAATATTCAAGCCTACTAAGAACCCCAAACCTGTCCCTAAGCGGAGCTGTGAGGGATCCAGCACGGGTAGTTGCACCTACCAAAGTGAACGGAGGCAGGTCGATTCGAAGCGACTTTGCCGAGGGACCCTTTCCTATTACGATATCCAGGCAGAAATCCTCCATCGCGGGATAAAGAACCTCTTCAACAGCGCGCGGCAGACGGTGTATTTCATCAATAAACAGCACATCTCCCGGCTCTAATCCGCTAAGGATGGCGGCGAGATCACCGGGACGTTCAATTGCCGGGCCTGATGTTGTCCGGATATTCACACCCATTTCATTTGCAATTATAGCGGCAAGGGTAGTTTTCCCCAGCCCGGGCGGCCCGTATAAAAGCACATGGTCAAGGGTTTCTTCCCTGAGCTTAGCCGCGGTAATGAACACCTTCAGATTATCCTTGACCTTTTCCTGGCCAATATATTGCTCCAGTTTCTGCGGCCTGAGGCTCTGTTCAAAGGACAGTTCACTCAGGTCTGCGTCCTGGTTGACAATTCTCTCCTCCATTGTGCCACTCCTATCTCAGCATCATTTGCAGTGCTTTCTTGATGTACTGTTCAGTTGTCAGCTGCTCGGAATCAAGCTTACTGGCAACCTTCTGCAGCTCCTTATCCGAATAGCCCAATGCTTGAAGAGCCTGGATAGCTTCATCCAGCTCATCAGAATGCGCCCCTGAGCTGGCAGGCTCGACTCCATCATTAAATAAGTTAGGAAAATAATCCGGTACAACATTTTCAAGCTTTCCTTTTAAATCTAAAATCATTTGTCTGGCTGTTTTTTTACCTACACCTGGGAACTTAACAAGGAATTTTTCATCTTCATTTTCGATAGCCTGAACCACCTGGCCGACTTGGCCCGATGCCAAAATGGCAAGTGCGCCCTTAGGACCAATCCCGGTTACATTTAGCAGCTTTGTATACAGCGCCTTTTCTTCCCTGGAATTAAATCCGTATAAGGCAGCAGTATCTTCGCGAACATAGTGATAAATAAAAATTTTCACCTCACTGCCCTGCGAAAAAATAAAAGGATTAGGCGTCATTATCTGATACCCGATCCCGACATTTTCGACAACTATATATTCCGGTCCTACATAATCAATAATCCCTTTAATAAAATCGTACACTTAGGTTCGCTCCCTGAATTTGCTGTAAACCATTTTACCATATAAAACCGCCGAAGGTGTGAAAAAGGTTTATTAAGTAAAAAAGCGCAGCCCCACCTATCAGCCCATGAGGAAATAGGAAAGGAAAAGAAACGAAAGGGGGTGTAGTCCGCAGTGAGCTATGCGCTTTGTATAATACTTTGTCGGATTTTCTTGCTAAGGAAGGAACAACAGCGCATGCGCCCTCGTTAGAGAAGATCGGCAATGGTCGCCACGTCCTCACAAAGCTGCCGGTTTGATTCGTGCAATGTATCGCTGCCGAAGCATTCCGTGTCCTGTCCGCAAGGGCATTATTTTCCCGGGGAAGTAAGCTGCATTATTCTTAGTATGTAAAAAAAGCTGCTGCGCGCTGGAGCTAGAGAACTATTTTTGTTATACATAACTCAGGAATTTTATAAAGCAGTGAAAAAACCTGCCATGATGAACATGAACAGGTTTCATTCTAGCTGCTTTTAGTGCACAATTCCCTTTTAAGTTTATTAAGGCGACCAGGTTTCGCGGGATGCTGAGTAATATTTAAAAGATTCAATTACCTGTTTAAATCTATGTTTATTTTCAATGCGAATTCCCTCTTTCAGTTCCTGGCGTTTGTAGCTTTCGAGCTTTCTGACATCTATTTGGAAAAAAGATTGGATAATGTTTGATTGATCCGGCTTCCCATTAAAAATTGATAATGTTCCATCATTTGAAAGGCCGAAATACCCATTCGCCTTCAACAATGGTGAAATATCATTCTCCTGCTTGCGGAAAATAATCCGTTTTTCGTTTTGGTCCACAAGCTGCCAGCCTTCATACTCAGCCCAAAAATCTTCCATGGCCTGAATCTTATTCATTACAATTTCTATACTAACTTCACCATCTACATAAACACGTTGCAATACTACCTTTCTTTCTAGCGGTCCTGTAATGGTGGGTGCCTCTTCCCTATTATCAGGCCCAGCTGCCGAAATGAACAGTGCCGCCTTATTGTTATCACGCGCCGCTCCTTCATCCATGCTGCTGGCAAAAATACTTAAAAATATCATTATGGAAAACATTATGACATAAACGCTGAAACGTTTTCTCATTTTATCACCTACCAAGGAAGTGGAACTTTGTTATGAATAGCTTCACCTACTCTTAGGAATTTTAACCAACTTATTAATGAGGATTTGTGAACATTTTAAAAAAGAGGGGAGTTTGAAGATTTTGAGCGCAGTCAATCTCGCTGAAGCTGTTTCTTTTTTAAAACATACCCCTTGGCAAACCGCAACGATTCGTGCAAGGGGCATCTTTTTGTATACTGTAATATTTCCATTAGTTTTTACTCAGAATCAAAATAATTGTGATTATTCCTGTGAAGTGAGGATGAATTCCATCTGCATCTATGTCCGCCAGAAAAAAAGCATCCCTTCGAAAAGTATGCATTCCGGCCCTGACATTGCCGTTTTGTGACATATCATTCCCCATCCGGGTAACTGCAGTGGCCGGAGTGTTTCCAAGAAGATTTGATGGTGCCGTATTTGCGGGACCAGCGGGCCTGCTATTTCAGAGATAATATTAATTGTTCCAGATGGCGGTTAAAATGCATCCGGTTAATAAACTGCTCTACAGTCATTTTCCATATTGCGTGAAGCTGTGGCTGCCTTGCTTCTTTCTGTTCTTTGGCCAGTCTGTTCCACTCTCTGAAAATATCCGCTGGAAATGCCAGTGCATATAAAAATGCAGGATTCCTTTTATAAGGGGCAAGTTCCGGGTACTCCCAAATCTCATCTGGTTTACTTACATAAGGAAGTATCCTATTTGCATATTGAAGATAATCAATGACCGGGGGTGCAATCGAGATTAAATCAAAATCAATTAAACAAAGCTCGCCTGTTATTTTTCTTAAGAAATTATGATTTGCTACATCCCCATGGATGATAGCCATTTTTTCATGCGTTAACCAGCTTATATTGCGGGTGAGTCCTTCCAGCGACCAATCAGCCCATTTCTGCCATTGTTCTAGAACATGATCAGATACATAGTTTCGGACCATAGGAAGATTATGCTGAAACCGGCGAAACCTTTCCGACCATTTCCCTGTCTGGTCAAACGAGGATAAGTCCAGGTGAAAATCATCGCTTATCCGGGAGGAGGCCACGTGAAACTGTCCCAGCAGCTGCAGCCCTTCCTGTCTTTCACTTTTCCCCAAGAAAATAAACGGATTTGGATGAGGCATCAAGTATTCTAAAAACGCATAATGAAGGCCTCCAACTTGCATAGGCGGCAGATCAACGTTTATTGAGTAAGTCTTGTCAAATCCGTTATTCTTCAGTAAGTTAATTAGCCTTGACTGGAGCAACAGCTTTTTTTCACTAGAAAAACCTTTTGCAATAAATTTCCGAAAGCCATTGGTTTCTATATAAAAAATATTGTTTCTTATTTTTGCAGCCTTTTGCAAAGAGAATCCTGAACCTTGTAAATGAGACAGGAGACAAGTGATAAACTCACTGTCTCCCGCTGTTTTAAAATTCACTGCTTTCATCTGCATAACCTGGCATATTAAATGGCTCTGAGTCCGCCTGGTCCTGGTTTTCGCGAGTTTGCATATTACCTGGCTGATAGGGGTTTTGACCATATGGCTGTATTTGACCTTGTATTTGACCTTGCATTTGACCTTGCGGCAAAAATGGAGGCGGCTGTTGACCGAACTGCCGATAAGAGCCTGTTGGCTGCTGCTGGTGTTGTCCGTACGGCATTTGTTGGCCATATGGCTGCTGCCCATATCCGAATTGCTGGCCGTATGGCTGCTGGGCATACGGGGGCTGCCCTGTTAACGGCTGCTGGCCGTATGGCTGCTGGCCGTATCCGAATTGCTGACCGTATTGCGGCTGCTGGCTATATGGTTGTAGCGGCTGATTAAAGAACGATTCAGGCTGTGATTCTTCAAATACCTGATCCACAGACTCTCCCTGAGCAAATATTGGTGATTCCATAAATTGACTCTGTTCAAAAGGCGAGGCATGGCTATATCCGGGTTGCTGGCCGAAATGCGGCGGCTGGGCATATGACGGCTGCTGTCCAAATTGTGGCTGGACAAATGGCTGCTGCCCGTAATGCGGCTGGCCATATGGTGAGTGACCGCCGTATTGCGGCTGGGAATATGGCGATTGCTGGAATTGCGGCTGGGCATGTGGCTTCTGCTGTGCCAAGGGTGCCTGGCCGAAGAATTTTGGTGGCCCATATGAGCTTGGCTGAACTAAGGATGGCTGTTGTTGACTAAGTGGAAATGACTGCTGCTGAATTGGCTTCTGGTGCGGCATAGATGGAAATCCTGGAAACGGAATTCCTCCCATTTGCTGCCCAAAAGGAAACTGGGCGGATGATGAGCTTGACGAACTTGATGAGCTTGATGAACTCTCACAGCCGCAATCGCTGCTTTCCAGCTGAACTGGCGCCATCGCCGATACTGGCTGCTGAAATGAAGGGGGAGCTGGGATAGACGGCATACCCTCCATCGCTCCACTTACTCCAAACTGGCCCATACCTTCACATGTTTCGGCAACTCCTTGATAAGTCGGCGATTGGTCGGGATAACAAAACTGTCCCGGCTCCGGCTGATGCCATGAAGAAGGTGATACTGCTTGCTGCGGTAAGTATCCTTGAGTATCTGGAACGCCTGCCTGCCATACTCCCTGTACTCCTTGTGTTCCAGGAGTATAAGGCAATGAAGACGATTCTTCAAATAAACCTGGGGCTTGCTGCATTGGAAGCTGCCCTGGCATATTTCCATGGAACATTTGCGGACTCATCATCCACGGCTGAAGCGGAGGGCAAAATCCAGTTCCCGGCATAATTGGTGTAATCGGAATGCACTCTTCTGCCATCGCTTGTTGTACTTGTTGAGCCGGTAGTACTTCCGGGCATTCCTCCATTTTCTTCTCCGGTTTCACTATAGGCTTCATCTGCGGCTGCTGAATAGGCTTTATTTCCGGTTTCTTCTCAGGCTTCTTCATGGGCTTTTGCACCTGCGTATTTACCTTTTGCATCATAAGGTAGTTATTCACATCAATGTCTGCAACAAAAGTTGGAGAAATTGTTGGCTTCTCTTTCATTTTTGGCATTACAGGAGCCGGCTGTTCTTTAATAATTGGTTTCTCTTTCATTTTAAGCTGCTCCTTCACAATCGGTTGTTCCTTAGGAGCCACCTGCATTTCCTTTTTAACAACAGGCGGGGTTTCCATTACCGGCTGGAGGAGCTGGGATGGCTTAAGCTGCTCTTCTTTCGGCGCTTCCTTCTTTGTTCCGTAATGAACAATAGCTCCCGGGACTTGAGTCTCTTTTTTTATATTTGAAGCTGTTCCAGGAATTTTCACTTTCATGCCGGGCATGATCATGTCCGGATTGCTGAGCTGGGAATTCAATTTTTTAAGTTCTTCATAATCTACGCCGTATTTTTTGGCGAGATTCCAAAGAGTATCCCCTTTTTGGACGATATGAATTTTCACGCTGTTTCCCTCCTGTGCATATGTCCTTATATCCTATGAAACTTTGGGCAAAGTGCTATCTCTTTTTCATCAAAAACTTATGCGGCAAAAATCGTTTTTATGTTTATCTTTTCAGAAATCCTTTTGTGCTGGGCGGTTATGGAGTTCTTTTAATCATTTTTAACTTGAAGAAAAATCTTTTTTATAAATGGCTTTGTTAAACATGCCTGTTGATTTCCGATCCAGATACTCGCTTTCCCGCAGGAAGTTGTATAGTCTTCCTTCGAATAAACACCGCACGAGAAAATGCGGATGCATTTTCGAGGAGATTCGCACCTTCCGCTCCAATATAGAAAAGCAAAAGCGCCCCTGTTGAAAAGGAAGAACGGCTAACATCGCCGCGTCCTGTGGCAACGCCGTTCTCATCCACATCCTTTAGGCCTCCGACAAGGGGCTTTTTGCCTTCCAAAGCGATTGGCTTATGACCAAGGTTGCGATGGCACTTGATCGCAACACAGGGTTGTGACGGCTCTTGGTCACAACATTCGAGGGGCTGGGTGCTGCAGCTAGCCATACCCAGTGCAAAAACAAGAGTGAGCTTTAACATAACCTTATAAATAATAATATAAGTTTAATATTACGAGGTATTTTTATTATCCACCCAGTACACGATTTCAGAGGTTGCTCTAAAAAATATATGCTGCTGGTCAAAGAAATACTACCGGAACTCGAACAGCCTCCATGATGCATGGACCGTGTCCTCACATACTGAAGTTTTCATTGGAACATCTGGCCCAAAACTGGGGTTCAATGAAGCAGGATGATTTTTACGAGTGAGGCAGGGGAATCGATTTTAACTATCTCTAAAAAACGTTGCTTCCTAATGCCCCGGTAAAGAAACACATTTTTTCTTCCAAGGATCGAACACTCTTCAATTAGTGAATATGTGGAAAAATTTCAGGGGATAGGCGGCTAAGTAACATTCTTTACAGGAAAGATTGATTGGAAGCATTTCCAGAATCCAATAAAAAAGAACTGCCTTGGCAACCTGTAAACATGTTAATTCAGAGACAGAATGGATCTATCCAATTGTGTTTGCAGCAGATAGCATTAGCTGGTAAAGCCATAAAAAGTAGGTCTATGGGACAGAACAGGCAAAGTATAATATGGATATCGTTGGGCAGGCAAACAAGTCCCCTGGATGTGGTTGAGCAAAGCAAAGCGTTAATAGAGATCGGCACTGCTTCTGCTTTAACATCCTGACCGCTGTGTGATAAAGTGTCAATAATAGACGGTTTATTGCCTGAAAAGGATGACCTGAACAAATGAGGAGATATGAATGAAGACAAACAAAAAATTGCTTGGAGAAGAGAGGCGGCTCCAGCTGCTGGAGCTGTTGAAAAATAGAAATGAACCTGTTACAGGGAATGAACTTGCGAAAATTTCCAATGTAAGCAGACAAGTCATTGTCGGTGATATCACGCTTTTAAAAGCAAGAAATGAACCAATCATTGCAACAAGTCAAGGCTATTTATTTATGAAGCAGGTGGAAAATACCGTACAAGCCGAACGAACACTTGGATGCAGCCATACTCCTGATCGGACAGAGGAAGAATTGAACTTGCTCGTAGACCTCGGCATTACTGTAAAGGATGTCAGAATCGAACATCCGGTTTATGGAAATTTATCAGCACCCATTATGGTCAGCAATCGGGGAGAGGTTCAGCAATTTATCGCAAAAATCAATAAAACAAATGCTTCCTTTCTTTCTGAACTGACAGAAGGCATCCACTTTCACACACTGCTCGCCCGCTCCGAACAGGCACTTGACGAAGCGGAAACTGCCTTAAAAAAAATAGGGCTGCTTATTTAATAGCAGCCCATTTTGTAATTCATTACTGTTATTATTAAAAACCAAAATCCTCGCACGGCATGACTCTTGCGCGGCTTTACATGCGCTACTAAAACTTTAATTAGAGCTAACAGTTATGGATCCCTTCACAGACACCAGGGGATTATTTCATTTCTCATGGGCCGGGTATCCCGTCTTTTCTATGGTGAAGCTGGGATAGCTGCCAAGTAAAGAGACTTTACAGCCAAGGGCTTCCAGCTCTGCCATTGCTCCCGGGATTAGGACATCATCCAGTTTCATATCAATATCAATGATAAAAAAATAATTGCCCAGGCCTGTTTTGAGCGGTCTTGATTCGATTTTCGACAGGTTCAGCTTGCGCCATGCAAAAGCCGATAGAACTTGGTGCAAGGCTCCAGTATGGTCTGCAGGCAGCATGACAATCAGCGTTGTTTTATTATTGCCTTCAACTGTCTCATGTCCTGAAAAATCAGGTTCTTTTTTTGATACGATAATGAACCGTGTATGATTATGGCTGTAGTCGTGAATGTCCCTTCTTACGATCTCCAGCCCATATTCCTGCGCCGCCAGATCGTTTGCAATCGCAGCAATGCACCGGCCTGGATTATCTCTCACAAATTCTGCAGCCGCAGCAGTGGAAGTAGCATACTCGTACGGGGTCCCTTTCAATTCTTTATGTATGAATTTATGGCATTGGGCAATCGCATGTGAATGAGAATAGATCATTTCGGTTTGCTTCCAATTAGCCGCCTGCCCGGGATGCATGAGATAATGCTGCTGGATCGGTGCAATTATTTCCCCTTTAATCGGGAGTGTTACTTCGTGAATTAAATAATCCAGAGTAATATTGACCGAGCCTTCCAAGGCATTCTCCAGTGGAATAAGAGCAATATCCGCGTAATTCTCATTCACTGCATCCAGACATTCAGGAATTGTCATCATCGGCAGCTTTTCGCCCTTTGGAAACAGCCTAGATACCGCCAAATCAGTGAATGTGGCCCGCGGCCCTAAAAAGGCTATTGTTTGAGCCATGGTCCCACTTCCTTTTCTTTGTTAAAATTAATGTCAGCAATAAGCTACTTTGAAAATAAATCTATAATAGACCATTATTCCTAATATTTCAACAATTAATTGAAAAATTCAGATAATCCTTACTTATCCTTTTCTTCCTGCTTTTGAATTTCAGCAAGCTTCGCCAGCAAAATATGCTGTGGCATATGCATGATTTGTTCTAATGGCACTTTTAAGGATTCTGCAAGCTTTTGAGCTGTTGCGGGTGATATTTGCAGCGGTCTCATGTAAAATTCCTCCTTTTTTAAAATCAAAAACCGTGCAGCATTATTGACCTGCACGGTTTACTTCTTATTATTATAACATTTCCAGCAGGAATATGAATCCATCAACTGAAGCTTTTTTCCAGAAAAGATGAATCAGGTTATCTGACCTAAAGCTCAGCTGTAAAATGTTTGCTAATTTCTTTTTTCAAAGGGATATCTATATACAGTTGGTGAAAAATGAAAATCGAAGACAGGATAAGCAGGCATATAGCCAACACTTTAACGGCAGCCTGCAGCACTTGACGGATACCTTTTGTTAATTAAGCACCTGAGCTGAGAACTTCTACTTTTTCTACGAACTCCATCTTTCTTAGCCTTGTCAGCATGTCTTCAATTTCCATTACCATACCGCTTGTATTCAAAGAAAGTGTAACATTCGCTCTTCCTTGAAGGGGTATCGTTTGGTGAATCGTCAGCACATTGCAGCCCGCGGTAGCCACGACACCCAAAAGCTGCGAAAGCGTTCCCGAGCGATCCTCCAGGTGAAAGAAGAGTGTGATTAGCCTTTCTTTCACAATCGTATGAAAAGGAAAAACTGTATCCCTGTATTTATAAAATGCACTCCTGCTTAAATCGACCGTTTGGACAGCTTCCCATACTGAACCTGCCTTTCCCCGCTCAATCAGCTTCTTGGCATCCAGTGTTTTTTTCATAGCTTCTGGAAGCACATCTTCACGAACCAAATAAAACTTTTGATCGGTTTTATTCAAAATCCGCACACCTCATTTACTGCGGCAAAATCAATCCACAAATTCGAATTCAAAATCAAGAAGCCTTACTACGTCACCGTTCTTGGCTCCTCTTTCTCTAAGAGCATCGTCGACACCGAAAGAGCGCAGCTGTCTGGCAAACCGCTTGACAGACTCATCCCGTTGAAAGTCTGTCATTTTAAATGCCTTCTCTACCTTTGGACCTGAAAGGACAAAGGCCCCATCCGGATCTCTTGTGATCGAGAAGCCTGCCTGTGCAGCCTCGTGCTTATACAAAACTCGGTGGATGCCAGTTTCCTCTTCCTGATGCTGAAGCGGGAATTCCGGTGTAGCTTCAATTTTATCAGCTACAGCAAAAAGCAAATCCCTTAACCCTTCACGTGTAACAGCGGAGATACTGAATACCGGTACATCATCCTGCAGCTTCTCTTTAAACTTCTTTAAGTTCTCTTCAGAATCCGGCATGTCCATTTTATTGGCAGCAATTATTTGCGGACGCTCTGTAAGGCGCAGATTATATTCCTCAAGCTCTTTATTGATTGTCAGGTAATCTTCATATGGGTCTCGCCCTTCCAATCCTGACATATCAATAACATGGACAATTACTCTTGTTCTTTCTATATGCCTTAAAAACTGATGGCCCAGCCCGACACCCTGATGGGCCCCCTCAATTAATCCTGGCAGATCCGCAACCACAAAATCGCGGCCATCCTCTGTTTCAACCATCCCAAGGTTTGGAACGATCGTTGTAAAATGATAATCTGCAATCTTTGGCTTTGCCGCAGAAATGACAGAAAGAAGCGTAGATTTACCGACGCTTGGGAACCCGACTAGCCCCGCATCCGCCAGCAATTTAAGCTCCATGACCACATTCCGTTCCTGACCTGGCTCTCCATTTTCGGCAAACTCAGGAGCTGGGTTGGAAGCTGTCGCAAAACGCGAATTTCCTCTGCCACCTCGGCCTCCTTTAGCGATAACAGCCCGCTGGCCATGCTCAACAAGATCGGCAATAACTTCCTTTGTATCCTCATCAAGTACCACTGTTCCCGGCGGAACCTTGACAACCATATCAGAAGCATTTTTTCCGTGCATTCCCTTTGACATTCCGTGCTCACCGCGGGAAGCCTTAAAATGGCGCTGATAACGGAAATCCATTAAAGTCCGCAATCCTTCTTCTACTTCAAAAACGACGTTAGCGCCGTTACCGCCGTCTCCGCCCGCAGGACCGCCTTTTGGAACATATTTCTCACGGCGGTATGCAACCATCCCATTACCGCCATCGCCAGCTTTAACGTATATCTTGACCTGATCGACAAACATCCTGATCACTTCCTTCTTTGTATGTAGTCCATTGATGCCGTTTACTTACCAAATATCATTAGAATTATTTCCGTAATTCGCTACAGTTGACATCTATATGGAAGAAAAGCTCCTGCTCATTCATCACTATTACGGATACTTCCCCTTTTTCAGAGGGCGTTTCCTGAAAAAAGAAACGCAAACTATCTTCATTTCTTATTCTTCCCTGCAAATCGAAGGAAAACCGTATATTTTCACCGCAGTAACTTATAAATATGTGCAAGGAATTTTCCGCCATGGGATCAAGCGTATCTGAAAGCAGAAGGAAAAAATTTTCTGTCCAGCTAAAGATACAATCATCCAATAATGAACAGCCAGCAACTGTATCCATCACCTCATATTCAAGTAAAAATGGTTTACTGCTCCAATTTGATGTTAAAAGAAGTTCGGAAAACTTTGGCATGGCAAGATTGGAAAGTTTTGCTTCCTGCTGAGTTTCAATGATGATTTCATCAATGATCATTCGGACGCGGTCTATCTTATTTAAATCAAGATTCCCTTTAATCAGCTGGATTTTATTTAACCAGTCATGTCTTGAGTGGCGAAGAATCTCCACTGTATTCCATTCTTTTTTCATTAATAAGCTCCCAAAAGTAAAATAAAGAACTTATCCTCGTCAAGCCGCCTGAATTAGTTTAATGTAAGGGGATAAAATTCCTCTGTTCGTAATTTGAACAACGTTTGGCCTTTAGTATTTTCAGCCGCCGCCCTCGCTTTTAATAAGTATATCAAAAAAGCGGGCAACAGCGTATTATTTCGTAAGAAAAGCG
The DNA here is from genome assembly GCF_003429095.1 of Peribacillus saganii. Classification (GTDB taxonomy): domain Bacteria; phylum Bacillota; class Bacilli; order Bacillales; family DSM-1321; genus Peribacillus; species Peribacillus saganii. The sequence continues at coordinate 68,456 of NZ_QVTE01000001.1, read as the reverse complement.
TATAAGCGCCCTGGTTAGAGGAAGAACGGCTAAAAACGCCATGTCCTCACAAAGCTGTCGCTTTGTTCGTGCGATGTATCGCTTCCGTAGCATTCCTTGTCCTGTGCAAGTCCGCCCTCGAGTGGCTGGTCGCTGCAGCTAAACATCACATAAAAGTGCAAGCGCCCTGTTTTAGAGGAAGAACAGCTAAATTCGCCACGTCCTGTGGCAACGCCGTTCTGACCCACATCCTGTGGGCCTCCGACAAGCATAAGACAAGCGCTGACAGAAGGCGCTTTTTGCCTTCCGAAGTGATTGGCTTATGACCTCGAGGGGCTGGGCGCTGGAACTAGACATCTGTACCTTGTTCAAAAAAGTAATACCTTCTGATCTTTTAAAAAAGAAAACTCTAACCTGTGGGTTAGAGTTTTCTTAGTTGCATAATATTAAGCTTCTTGAGCAACAGGATATACGCTCACCTTTTTACGGTCACGGCCAAAGCGTTCGAATTTAACAACGCCATCAACCTTTGCGAATAAAGTGTCGTCTCCACCGCGGCCCACGTTTTCACCTGGGTAGATTTTTGTACCGCGCTGACGGTAAAGGATAGAACCGCCAGTTACTAATTGGCCATCTGCACGCTTAGCGCCAAGGCGTTTAGCGATTGAGTCACGACCGTTCTTAGTAGAACCTACTCCCTTTTTGGAAGCGAAGAACTGAAGATCTAATCTTAACATATGTTCCACCTCCTATTTATTTAAGTTAATTTGAATGTATTTACCGTAATCACGTTCAACCGTTTGAAGTGATATCAGCATGCCTTTCAGCAGCAACTGGACCTTCTCTTGTGCTTCCATAGGAATATCTCTCGGAATCGCACAGCGGAGATAGCCCCCATTACCGCCCTGCTCAATCTCAGGCTCTACGCCAGTTAACGACATGATTGCGTTCACAGTCCCAAAGGAAACTGCAGAAACACCCGCACAAACAATATCTGAACCATGTTTGGCAAAGTCAGCATGTCCGCTTAACGTAAACGAAGAGATCACTTCTGTACTTTCATACTCGATTGTAACTTTAATCATCTTATCACGCCTTACGCGTTGATTGCATCAATAACAACTTTAGTGTATGGCTGACGATGACCTTGCTTTTTACGGTTATTTTTCTTCGCTTTATATTTGAAAACGATGATTTTCTTAGCACGGCCTTGCTTTTCAACTTTACCTGTTACAGTAGCGCCTTCCACCAATGGAGCACCTACTTTAACATTGTCGCCGCCTACGAATAAAACCTTGTCAAAAGTTACAGTTTCGCCTGCTTCTACGTCTAATTTTTCAACGTATACCACATCGCCTGCTGCTACTTTAACTTGCTTGCCGCCAGTTTCGATAATTGCGTACATACCTGCACCTCCTTATTAAACTCAGACTCGCCAATCACAGGTGTTCTGCATCTATGCAAAAGCTTAATACCTGTTCTGAGCGGTTGTAGCACGGGTGCTACAAACATAACATTAAAATCCTATCATGAATACCTATGTGGTGTCAATATGTTATTGCAAAGTATTATACATAAGACAAATATATTTAGATAGACTTTTTTTGTCTTTCGGTTATTTCCTCTATACTGCCGAAATGGCGGATACGATAAGTATTTATATTTTCGGGCATTACAGAAAACAGCAATTTCTTTGCAATCGCCTCTTCCAGAGTAGGAAGGAAGGAATCCTTGTCCCCTGAAAGAACATCAATGATACTTTGCGGAGCCTCTATCCACACAGCCTCACCATCGGTCTGCTTGTGTTCTAGCAGTTCTCTTTCCAGCCTGAAGGCAAGTGATTCGGAGCTTTCGACTTTTCCGCTACCTTTGCATACAGGACAAGATACGTTCATTCGTTCACTAAGGGAAGGAGTCGTTTTTTTGCGAGTCATTTCGAGAATTCCCAGTGAAGAAAAACTCCCGATTTGTACACGCATTTCGTCTTTCTTGCTTTCTTCCTTTAATATAGAGATGACCGAGCGTTTATCAGCTTCATCCTTCATGTTAATGAAATCAACCAGGATGATTCCCCCAATATTTCTTAACCTTAGCTGCTTAGCAATCTCCTTAGCAGCGTTCCGGTTTGTTTCGGTCAAAGTTGCTTCTTTTTCCCGCTTGCCGGTGAATTTTCCTGTATTTACATCAATAACGGTAAAGGCTTCTGTTTCTTCAATGATTAGATAGGAACCATGTTCAAGCCAAACGATTTTTTTTCCAGCCTGCTCGATTTGATTCTGTAATTTATAAGCAGTGAAGATATTTTCCGGCCCTTTGTGGAGCAGGATTTGCCAATCCGAGCCATGATTTTCAAGCCATTTTCCGAGCTGCCGGTAACCGGCGCTGTCATCCAGTACGACCTCTCCCCAGTTGGCAGTGGATATTTCTGACTTTATCGATTCCATTAACGTATCTGCTGCTTTAACCAGTCCCGGCCTTTTTTCCATTCGAAGGGCCTGCTCTATTACTTTAAATTCCGCCCGCAGCTCCTCTATTGTCTTTATCATAGCCGTTTCGGGCTGATTTTCCATCGATGTGCGGACGATGAGCCCTTCGTCGTCTTCTTTGTGGGATGCAGCACGTTTTCTCCACTTTTCCTGTTTTGCTGGATCACTAAATTTCTTGGATACACCAACATAGTCAATCCCGTGCATATAAACAAGATTGTCTGATGAGAGCTCGATAATTCCGGTAAGCCGAGCCCCTTTATTGCCGCTCCCATCCCTTACCACCTGGATCAGAAGTTTCTCGCCCTGACGGATGAACTGATTGATCTTTTCGTTCCCACTCAGATTCCCGGCTCTTTTTGCGCGCTGAAAGGACGGCAGCTGATCACGATGCAGGAATCCGTTCTTCTCTGCACCATAATCGATAAAGGCCGCATCCATGCCCGGTAATACCTTAGTTACTTGACCCGTGTATATATTTCCTACAGCAGATGCCTGTTGAGGCGGAAGCAATTCCAGCTTCACAAGCTCACCATCTTCGATTACAGCATATCGTTTTTCCCTGCCGATCATGTTAATGATTATTTTTTTCATAAAAAAAATCCCTTCTCCAATATGACTGCTGCGCACAGACAGCCGATTATTGAAAAAAGAATATCATAATTACCATGAATATAACAGGTCTCCGACTTTAATGTTTGTCAGCTTATCAGAAAAGTAAGCATGAAGAATCTCGTTCTCATCAAGCGCGCCTTTTTCTTTGCCATTTTGCAGGATAATGATTGGATGCTTGCAGCCCCTGCGAAATTTCTCCAGCACATGGTATATATTCTCACTTTCATCAACTGCAAGCGGAGTCAGCTTTCCTGGACTGTCCATCCTCCCATAATGACGCTCCAGCAGAAAGCGGATGAACGCGTAATGCCGCTGCCTCCATTCAACGGTGAGTGAAAAAAATAGAAAACCGGCGATAATCCATATATTTAAATTAAAGGGACTAATAATAGCTGCAATAAAAACAAATAAAATAGAAAATACAATCGAAAACAAAAGCGTAACCCTATGCGCGTCCAAAAACGAACGGGAAAGGGAAAAAATCAAAAATAACAGCTTTCCGCCATCCAGCGGCCAAATAGGAAGCAGGTTAAACAGGAGGACAGCCAGATTCATATATAAGAATTGTTCAAATAGTACATGCGGGAGGATCGAGGCTGAATACAGTAAAAACGCTGCACCAATCAGCCATAAGTGCTGGATGGGTCCCGCAAGGATCACCATCAGATCTTCCTTTAGGGTCCGGTTCCCATACTCCTCCGTAACCACGGCACCACCAAAGGGCAGCAGCTCGATGGACTTTATCCTCCATTTATAAAACTGAGCAGCAAATGCGTGTCCCATTTCATGAAAGAAAACAATGCAAAGAAGCATCAATACAGGGATGAAATGTGCGGTAACAACCGAAATGCCGATAACCAGCCAAAGGGTAGGATGAATTCTCATCTTTAACAGAAGCTGAATATATTCATTCAAAAGATATCACCTTATTTGGGTCGATAAAAATATCGTCCTTTTTAATTGCTAAGTAAAAGGAACCTTTGGAAGCATCCTCACTTGGAGCGACTGTTCCTATTGATTTCCCCTTGCTTACAGGGTCATACAGCAGTACATCAACCCTCTCCAGCCCGCCATACCAGGATTCGCTCTTATCATAATGCTGGATAATCACAGTCTTGCCCAGCTGTTCTTTCACACCAGCAAAAATAACAATTCCTTCATTAACTGCCTCCACCTTTGAACCCAGACCAGTCTCTATCATGATTCCTTCGCCATTTACCTCAAAGGGCTCCATAATTCTTCCTGATGCAGGCAATGCATATTCGGTATTGGCTATAGTTTTTTCAGCCTGTTCGGATTTCCCGGTATCTGGGGGCAAAAAAGCAATCGGCTTTCCAAATGTTTCTTCATACCAGTTCGAAATGGCCGCAAACTGCATTTCCGTTTCCATTGTGTTACTGACAAAGTTCCGGGCTGCATCAAGCTTTTCCGAAGGATGTTTGAACAAAACGGCCGTGATGAGGAACAGGCACAGGGCAGCCAGTATTTTAAAATAAAAGACTTCCTTTTTAAATAAAGGATGATCAAGGTCTGATGGTGTCCCCTCATAGGCCGGCAGCCGCTCAAAGCCGTATTTCTCTTCATCATAAATGGGCGGCGTAAAACCTGACGGCCGTGTCCCACTCATCTTCTTCCGCTTCGCAATCCGATTCCGTATCTCTTTTCGTCTATCCTTCATATCTCCACTCGACCCCCTGCTTCGAACAAGTACTTTTGTTACACATTGTATGAGCGACTTGTCCATGCTATGACAAAATAGATTAATGCCGGGATTAATAAGAAGCGGATAGGCAGGAAGATTTTTTCAGCCGCTCGGAAGGCCAAAGACTTGTTTTTGGAGTACTCAAATTGAAAGATAGGTTGCAAATTTTACCGATTCACAGAACTAAAAAGGCTCCACCGCAAAAAGCAGTGGAGCCTTTCTATCAATTAGCGTACACCAAATAGTTTTTTTACTTTTGCCATGAAGCCTTTTGATTCATCTTCCAGCGGTTTTAGCGGCACAGATTCCCCCAGGATGCGGCGCGCGATATTTCTGTAAGCAATGGACGCACGGTTATTCGGATCAAGGGCAATAGGTTCACCTTGGTTCGAAGCCCTAATTACTTGGTCATCATCAACCACAATCCCAATCAGGTCAATCGATAAATGTGCAGTAATTTCGTCGATATCTAACATTTCCCCGCTTTTAAGCATATGGCTCCTAATCCGGTTGATGACAAGTTTAGGTGCTTCCACATTCTCTTCCTTCTCTAGCAAACCGATAATCCGGTCTGCATCACGGACGGCGGAAACTTCAGGAGTTGTAACAACGATTGCCTTATCAGCTCCCGCAACTGCATTCTTAAAACCCTGCTCAATCCCTGCAGGGCAATCGATCACAATATAATCGTAATCCTGCTTCAGTCCATCCACAAGCTTTTTCATCTGCTCAGGCGTCACAGCAGTCTTATCACTAGTTTGAGCAGCCGGCAGCAAATATAACAAATCGTCGAATCGCTTATCCTTAACCAGAGCCTGATGAAGTTTGCAGCGCCCTTCAATTACATCGACCAAGTCATAAATAATACGGTTTTCAAGACCCATCACCACATCAAGATTGCGAAGCCCGATATCAGTGTCAACCAGGCAAACCTTTTTGCCAAGAAGAGCTAACGATGTTCCCAAATTGGCTGAAGTTGTCGTTTTCCCGACCCCGCCTTTACCGGAAGTAATAACTATTGCCTCTCCCACGATTAGAGTCCCCCTTCTAATCTATCAAAATTAGGTCTATATTTCTTTAAAACCTGCAGCTTATCTACTATAATCTGATTACTGTCATCAATAAAGGCGCATTCCATCTCTTGGCCTTCCTCAGAATATTGGTCCGGAGTACGATGCATCATTCCCGCAATCCGCAGCTGTGAGGGCTTCATTACAGAAGCTGCAATCACTGCGCCCGAATTTCCCGTAGACCCGGCATGAACAATACCCTTTAGAACACCCATGATAAAAACATTGCCTCCAGCCGATACCGTCCCGCCAGGATTCACATCGCCAATCAGCAATAAATCACCTGGAACTTCTAATATCTGCCCGGACCTGACAATTCTTGCAATTGTCGTAATCTCGTTTTCTTCCTTCCATCTTTGGGCCTCATCCTTGGAAATGACATTAGAAGTTATACTTTCAACAGACAGTTTTTTCTTTGTCTGGATAAGCTCCTGGATTTCCTCATACTGCTCTTCCGTTAAAAACCTGTTGCCTGTATGTACTTTAACCGAAATTATGGGATCGTTTTCCTGGAAATTATAATTGGCCGATAGCTTTGTTTCAAGCTCTTTGATGAGCTCATGAAATGAACAAGAATCATCGAGATGAAGTGTCAGCCCGTCCTTTGTCCCCTTAATCATAACATTTTGCTGATTCCTCTTACTCATGACGAAATTTCACCTCAATGATATTATAATTCGACATTTCGAGGGGATATCCTTTTTCCTAGAAAAATTCTGTAAAGGATCATACCCGAAGTCAGTCCTCCCGTGTTTCGAGTTCAAACTTTTCCATTTGGAGTTTTAGCGGAAACGCTGCCAGAATGGTAAAAGCTAAGTTCAGAATCAGTGTAGGAAGAAGCCTAACTTCAACAAATTCAGAAAAACTCATCTCGGCAAAATGCAGAATTACGTTAACCTCAAAAATGGCAACCTCAAGCAAAGCTATAAATAACACAGAAACTATTAATACAATGAATAAATTTGTCTGCAGCACCTTCATTGCTTTTGAAATCAAATAACACAATATTGGGAAAAGAAACATGTAGATTCCCAATATTTCTGTATACACTGCATCAAATAAAAGACCAAGGATAAAGCCATAAATAACGCCCATTTTCCTAGAGCCATATATAGTAAGGAAAACAAGGAATACCATTATGAACCGCGGCACAAAGATCTGCTCACTATTGTACAATTCCCCAGAAAATAGAGTCACAAAAAGGCTTTCAGAAATGAAAAACAGCAAAGCAACAAGAGGAAGGATGAACTTGCTCACGGTGTTTCATCTCCCTCTTGATTGCTAAAGCTTTCATCCATTTCATCAACACTTGGAGTGAGTCGCTCCACTACCATTACATTATCAATATCATAAAAATCTGCAACAGGTTTAACATAAGCAGTCTGATTCAACCCGTATTGGTCCGTTATAACTTCCTCAACTGTTCCGATAGCAAGGCTTTCTGGGAACACCCCGCCAATTCCAGAGGTGGCGACCTCTGAACCTATCTTGATTTTTTCATTATATGGAATGCGCTTCAACAATAAAAGCTTCCGTTTCTGATCGTAGCCTTCAATTACACCGTAAATTTCTTTTTGCCCCTGTATAACTGCTGAGATCCGATTTTTTGGATCCTTAGAGCTTAACAGCTGTACAGTGGATGTAAAAGGCTTAGCATTTTTAACCTTTCCAATTAACCCCCGGGAGGTTATAACACCCATGTTTTTCTTGACTCCCTGGTTGGTCCCTCTGTTAATTGTAATGATCTCGTGCCAGCGATCAGGATTCCGCCCAATTACTGTAGCCTGTATTGGTGAATATTCGCGCAAGTCATCTTTCTTGCCAAGAATTTCACGAAGCTCCTTATTTTCGTTTTCTAGTCCTTGAACCTGGGTTTTCAGGGTTACATATTCATCCAAACGCTCTTTCAGCTTTCTGTTTTCATCATATGTATGTTGAAGATCGATCAAATTTTCAAAAAATCCGGCCACAGAAGTTACTGGTTTGTGGAAAACATTTTGAACAAAGCCGATTGTATCGCTAAGGAACTGCTCTGGCCAGCTCACTTTCTCTCTTTCTCTTAGAGAAAACCCAATCAATGCCACGAGAATGATAATGCTGACAAGCAGTAGAATGAGCCTTTTATTTAGAAAAAACTGTGGCATGGTTTACACCTCTATCATTTTGAAACTACTGCCTTCTTTCGGCAAATTTCGCAGTGGATATAAGAAAAGCGCAAGCGCCCTGTACAAAGGAACGTCGACTAAGGCCGGGCATGGTTGAAATTTAAGGCCATTTCAACCTCCCTCCTGTACGCCGGGCTGGGCGCTGCAGCTAGACATCTTGACTTGTTAAAAAATTATGCTGTCTTATCTTGAAAATAACCCACACAGAAAAGCAAATTTTATTCTGTTTCCTTTCCTGTGGCTAGCTTTTTAATCTAAATATTATATTAACGTGAGTCACGCGCTTTACTTTTGAATAAATGGATGTGGTCAAGAGCTTTCCCTGTTCCGATCGCTACGCAATCAAGCGGATTTTCAGCAATTAGGACTGGCATTTTTGTTTCCTCACTGATTACCTTATCAAGGTTTCTAAGCAATGCTCCGCCTCCGGTAAGGACGATTCCCCGGTCCATAATGTCCGCTGCGAGTTCAGGCGGAGTTTTTTCAAGAGTGTTTTTCACGGAATCGACAATTGCGTACACTGTATCATGAAGTGCATTTGAAATTTCCTTAGCTGTGATTTCAATCGTCTTCGGAAGACCTGTCAGCAAATCACGGCCGCGGATTTCCATATTATCAATGCCCTCAGTATCCCCTGCAGAACCGATTTCCATTTTAATGTTTTCCGCTGTACGGTCACCGATCATCAGATTATAATTCTTGCGAATGTAGGTTATGATCGCGTCATCCATTTCATCACCGGCGATACGGATGGATTGGCTTGTTACAATGCCGCCAAGGGAAATGATGGCTACCTCAGTTGTTCCGCCTCCAATATCAACGACCATGCTTCCAGTCGGCTCCCAGACGGGAAGATTTGCGCCGATCGCTGCTGCAAAGGGCTCTTCGATTGTATAGGCATCACGTGCGCCTGCCTGGCGTGTAGCATCGATTACCGCACGTTCTTCAACAGCCGTAATGCCGGAAGGAACACAAACCATGACATAAGGCTTACGGGCAAACACACCTTTGTTCTGGGCTTGTCTCATGTAATATTTCATCATCGTCGCTGTTGTTTCATAATCAGCGATAACGCCATCCTTCATCGGGCGGAGTGCCACGACATTACCAGGTGTACGACCGATCATATTTTTCGCATCATTGCCAACAGCGACAATTTGCTTCGTATCTGTCTGCAACGCCACTACTGAGGGCTCACGTACCGCAATCCCTTTTCCCTTTACATATACAAGCGTATTAGCCGTTCCTAAATCAATCCCAACATCTCTTGTACCAATTCCAAACATTCGCTGTATCTCCTTTTCATAGACAAGATGCTTTTTTATAGTAAGGTTTCAAGTCCCTTTTCATTCAATCTTTATCAAATGGAAGTCAAAAAAAAAAGATTCCCCCTAAAAATCATAAACAATATTATATCCTACCGTCAAAGAATATGGTAGTGCTATAAATAACCTTTTTCCTTAAGGCTGACAAATTTCTTTTCACCGATGATAAGATGGTCCAAAAGGTCTATCCCAATAATCTTGCCGCACTCTACCAGCCTTTTCGTCACTTCAATATCCTCCCTGCTCGGAGTAGGGTCGCCTGAAGGATGATTATGAAGGCAAATGATAGACGCAGCGGACCTGCGGAAGGCTTCTTTGTATACTTCGCGTGGATGTACAATGGAGGCGTTCAAGCTGCCGATAAAAACGGTCTGCTTGTGGAGAACTTGATTTTTCGTATTTAAATAAAGACACACAAAGTGTTCCTGAGACAAAAAGCGCATTTCATCCATGCAATAATTGGCACAGTCCTCAGGGGACCTGATGACATACCGATCCTGATAGTTGAGCGAGCTGACTCTCTTGCCGAGCTCTACCGAAGCTAAAATTTGAATCGCCTTCGCTTCGCCAATTCCTTTAATCGCTGTTATTTCTTCGATCGAGGCATCCTTTAGAAGCCGCAAACCTTCAAATGTGCTTATCAGCCTGTTTGCAAGCTGCAGGACGGACTCATCCTTTGTACCGGTCCTCAGGAGAAGGGCCAATAATTCCTGGTTGGACAAGCTGCCGGGCCCGTCCTGAATAAATCGTTCGCGCGGTCTTTCCTCTTTGGGAAAATCGCGGATCATTAAATTGTCTGACAATTACATCTCACCTTTCGATGGCTTAAGAGCTTCGAAAAGAAGAGTGGCAGCGGTTAATCCATGTCGCTGCAAAAGGCCTGCAGTTCACGGGCAAGCCTGGAAACTGGCAATCCGACAACCGTGTAATAATCTCCGGAAATTTCTTTTACCAGCAATGATCCGTAGCCTTGAATTCCATAGCTGCCCGCTTTGTCAAACGGTTCACCGCTATCCAGATATGTTTCGATTTCTTCTTTTGAAAGCTCCCAAAATACCACATCTGTTTTTTCTGAAAATACAAGGGAACTTTGCCCTTCTATAATTGCCACTCCAGTATACACGGAGTGTTTTTTGCCTGAGAGCATGCTAAGCGTCCTTGCAGCATCCTCTCTGTCAAGTGGCTTTCCAAGAATCTGTCCATCTAAAACAACGACAGTATCAGCTCCGATCACACAGCATTCCTGATTGCTGTCCGCGACTGCCTTTGCTTTACGGTAAGCCAGATCCTCAACCGCTTCTTTCCCGCTCATTCCCGGAAGAATCGTTTCATCCGTTTCTAAAGTTTTAATGTCAAAAGGGATTCTAAGCATCTGGAGAAGTTCCTTGCGTCTGGGGGAGGAAGAAGCCAAAATCAGTTGCATTCATTTTCACCTTACCTTGTCATGTTGCTTATTAGAAGATACAACTTCATCGTAACAAATATTTCCTTTCGGCACAATGCAGGACTATCTGTTGCTAATTTAATTTTATAAGGGAGAAATAATCAGTGTGTCACTTATGTCTTTTAATGTGTTCTAAAACATACAAATTGGGTGAAAGATAAGATTTATTGGTTAGTTTTCCTAATTGTATTCTTTTAACGGAGATTTGTAGCCGGGGAAATGCGAGCGGACTAAAAAAACACAGCCTAGGAAGGCCCAGGGAGGGACTTCCTCATAAAAAAGCTGGAGGAAAACGAATTATCCTTCCATACAATTTTAACCTGCTGATAATTCTTGGGTTAACCTAAGATATGTCAAAAGCCGGGCCTGTGCTTTAAGCAGGATAACAGGCTGAGATGATTCCTCTGTTTGTTTAATAAATTCATCCGCAAGCACCAGCTGTTTATACATATCTTTCAGCTGTTTATTTTTCATTTCTTCCTTATTCAATGATGTTAATATCCCCTGGTATTCATCCGGCTTGATACCGGGATCTTCCTGCAGCATTCGTGACGTAACAATTGATGTCATATCCTTATAAACGGAAGAAAGGGAATGTAATAATTCTTGATCCTGGCTTGTCATTTTATTGGAATAATCCAAGGTTACCGGTTTCCAGTAAACATCCAACTGAAATCCCTTATAATAGGCTGATAGTTTTTTGCCGGCTTCCAGGCTTGGTGCTGTTCCAAGAAACAAAAAATATTTACCTTCCAGCGGAAATACCCGGACAGGAATTTGCTTTTGTTCAATATCCTCCAGTACCTTCTTGGCAGCTTCTTCTGTACTGAATACTCCCCCCTGTACTACAAAAGCCTCCAGTGAGGATACCGCTGCGGCCGCTTTTGGGGCATCTTCAGATGGTACCACACTAACAACGCTGGCTGACGTTTCTTTTACCTCTTCCTTTGCAGTAATAATTTTCAAGACAATAATGCCTAGACACGCCCCAATTAGAACAGCTAAAAACAAAGCGGCTAGTGGCCTTTTAAAAAAGCTGAAGTTTTTTGTCTGTTTTACGCTCTCAAATGTAAACCCTGTTTTCTTCTTTGTTAATTCCGGGTCGAAAATAGATTCAGCAGTTTCATTGCTCGCTTCATCATGATCCGGAAGAATCCAATCAAAGCTTTCATCTGCGTTCTCGACAGCAGCTGCTGTCTCATCCAACGGACTCAAAGAAGAATTATTTTCCTCCGTGAAAGATTTCGTTTCCCCATTAATTTTAATAGTGATAACCCTATCTCTATCAGTTTGCTTGTCCATTTTTTTTACCTCCCTTCGACTTCATTTTTTTCATCCTATCACGGAGTCAAAAAAAAATAACAAGACTTTTGTCGTCTTGTTATCAATAGCTTTCGTCAATTCTCGCCATCTGCCTCTATAGGGATTTCAATTTTCATTCCCGCCTGGAGCTTTGTAAAGCCATTCCAATTTTTGATTATTTCTATTCCTTTATTGCTGTTATAATACTTTAGGGAAAGGCTAAACATGGTATCGCCTTTTTTCACTTTATACGTATAGACATTGTATTTTTTATTATTTTTTTCAACCTGCTTTGGCTGTCCCCACGAAGTTGGCATGTCTCCATTGGTAACAGTACCGCCATTATTTTCATCGGAATCAGCATTTACCCCTTGGACCATTTCTCCATCTGAATTCACTGCCGTTCCATCAGAAGGGGTCGTTTCCCCTTCCTCTGTCTTTAGATTAGGAACTATACTGGGAGCCAGAGGATTAATTTTATTGCCCGGAGCTGGTACATCCAGCTTAGGCAATTGGCTTCTTAATTCTTCCAGATTGGGATAATAAAAGGCTGAAATCGTAACATTATAGGTGAGTTTATCGATCACTTCATCTGTGATTTGCCTTACTTCATTTGTACCGGTAAAAGCCAGATTATCCACCATTGTAATTCTAGGCAGAGACTGGATTTCTTTAATGAAAGATTCAAGCTCAAAATAAGTAGGCGACTCCACTGTCATCGCCGCCGTTATCCGTTCAATTCCTTCGGGAAGAGAAACGGCAGGGGCTGCTGCTTCAGAGTTCTCCCAAGTTTCCCCTTGGTCTTGTTGTGTTCCTCCAGTATTTCCTTCCTGCCCAGGATTTTGTGCTCCCCCGGCCGTTAAGGGATTAGTCTGTTCTGTACCAGCTTGTTGAGGAATTTGCCCCTCTCCCTGTAGCGTTTCATTTGTCATTGCCTGCCCCTCTGAAAAGCTAATGCTGGTTATCAAGCTCCCTGAAGCGACCTCTGCCCTCTCGAGTTCCAGAAGAAATTGATCCACCAATGGTGATACCGGCACCTTTTTCTGTAACTCGGTCGTTTGAATTAAAATTTCTCCTTTATTCCCTGTTTGCTGTCTTTCCATCTCTGCTAACAGCTGTTCCTCACTGGCGATGGTCTGCTTAAGTGTTTCTATATTTTGCTTTACCAGTAGAAAATGGAACCAGTATACATAAAAAGAAACAGCAAAAAGAAGGACTATTAATAGCAATATAATCAGGACGGGCTTTTTCCCAGCCATCATTGCTGTCTCACCCGCCCTTCTTCCTCAGCCTTTTTTAGTTCGGCTTTATCGATAGTGAGTGAATATTGGGCGATATATCTCGGCAAAGGTGTTTCTATATTCCCGGCTGTTCCAGTTTGGGCTCTATTCTCTTCTTCAGTTCCTTCTGTAACAAGACTATTTAGTTTAGCTTCTTTTATTAGCTTTGAGTCGGTAAGACTCTTTAAATAGAAGGCTGCTTCCCTGGAAGAATCAAACTGAACTGAACATTGAGCGTTCCCGCTATCCTCGTATGAAAAAGTAAGGATAAAGCCGCGCTCAGGCAGCAGGCTGGCAAAATGCCTCAGGATCAAGTAGGTTGATACCGGGTATTCCTCTGCCCACTGAATCGCCGTTTCAAGCTGTTTTGCAGCCGTTTGGCCAGCACTTTCCACCTTCGTATTTGCCTGTACTTCGCGCAGCTTTTGAGTATATGCAAGCTGCTGCTCCAGCCTGATATTCTCTTGGGCCAGCTGTTTATATAGAAACCACGAATACGCTCCGGCCGCAAATACGATCAACAGGAACGCAAAGACAAAGAATAACGTTGTGGATCGCTTCTTTTCTTTTTGCGGCAGTAAATTAATATCCACAAGCATAAATGACACCTACTTTAGCGCAAGTCCGATACAATCAGCATAAACCGGCGGAATGTTTATTCCTTTTTTTGTCTGGAATAAAGGCTTTAAAAGAGACTGCACTTCAATTTCAAATGAGTTACTGATATTTTCTTCGAGCATAGCCATGCAAGGATGGTCACCTGTTATAAAAAGCTTAGTAATTTGGTGCTTACCCCTTGTCAAATTAAAACGGTAAAATGACATAAATCGCTCAATTTCCGTTGTCATATCCTGGGCTTGTCCCATTATTTCTTCCTCAGGACCGCACCATTGGTAATATTGCTGGCCGCTTCTGCTTTCAGCAAGTTCATAATAGGTTTCGGAAAAAGGCAGCTGAAAATGCCTTACCAATACTGGTTTATACTCGTAAAAAACTGACATTGCCATAGAATCAAGCCCGATATGGACCATCAATAAGTGTTCGTTTTTATCTGCAAGGTTTAAATGATAGTACATCCGATAAAGGGATAAAATCGATAAATCGGCCACTACAGGTTTTAATGAAGCTTCCTGAAAAACTTCCGTAAAATCCCTTAATATTGATTCCTTTGAGGCAATCAGCAGCACCTCATTCTGCTCATCCGCCCTTCCCAATAAAACAGCCTCAAGTACCGGGTCCTCAAAAGGCAAATGGATACTGTCCCCAAGCTGCATGTATAAATAGCCTTTTATTTCGGCCTCGGTTATTTCTAAAGGAACAAGCACCTTCCTCAGAATAACAAAAGCATCCGGAATGCAAAACGTAATTTTACTGCCCTTTAATTTATAATGATCAATGATTTCTTCAAGTATCATTTGCAGAGATTCTCTATCCTTAATCTGTCCCTCGACAATAACACCATGAGGAAGGTGTTTTTGTCCATAAAAGTGAAATGTCCGATTCTTTCCTGTTGCTAAAAAGCGAATATAGCGGTCTTTAATAGAAAAGTGTACTCTTTGATGCCTTGTTTTAACCAATGAAAACATTCGCTTCACCACCCGCTATGACAAAAATGAATTTACATACCACTCCATAATTCTTTCACCGTAAAAGAAGCATAGCAATGTTCCAAGGGCTATAAATGGACCAAACGGAATGGCCTGTCCTTTCTTGAACTTGCCTGCGACAATTACCCCGACTCCATACAAAGCTCCCAGCAAGGTTGCAGCAAAAAACGAAAGGAGGGTCAGCTTAAAACCCAGTGCCAAGCCAATTACGAAATAAAGCTTGATATCGCCCCCTCCCATTCCGCCGCGGCTGATCAAGGCAATCAAGAACAGTAAACTAAACCCAAAAATAGCTCCGGCCAGCATATCCCACCATGGATCAAGCGGCACAAATATCCTTTCAGCTGCTATCAATACAGCAAAAAAGATCAGAACTTTATCAGGAATAAGCATATATGCAAGATCAGATACAAAAATAATGACTAGAAGGGAAATCAAAGTAAGTGCAATCAATAGCTCCCAGGTAAACCCCAGCTTATAAAATGCGAAAACAAACAAAATCCCTGTAGCCAGTTCAATACTCGGGTAAATGGGGGATATCCGGCTGCCGCAATGTTTGCATTTCCCCCAAAAAACTGCATACGAGATGACCGGTACCAGCTCAAATGGCCCTAACATTTTTTTACACGAAGTACAATGAGAACCCGGCCGAACAATCGACAAATTTTGCGGCACACGCAGGCCCACCACATTATAAAACGAACCCAGCACACAACCGAGCACAAACAGATAAAAGTATATGAAAACCATATAATACTTCCTTTTATTTATTATCTTTTATTATACAAAATAATTGCAGCAGATTGATAGACAAAAAAAGAACTCCTTGTGAAAGGAGCTCTCCTACTGTCAATCTAGCTTATCATTAACCTCCTGCTGGCGGAGTTGGGGAAGTAGGAGGAGGAGGAGGATTATCTTCAACGTTATCTCTAGAGATTCCAGTTATCAGAACTGGACTATCCGCCTCACCAACATTCCTTTTGTTTCCATCCAGGAATACTAAGTAAGTGAAATTACCTGTAGTTTTAGCAGTCATTATTTGCACATAGGATTTCGCTTCTATATATGGTGCGGAACCACTTGTACCACCGTCTGGATCATTAAGAGGCTCAAGATACCCTTTAGCAATTAAGTCATCAAGATGATACCCTACATTAGTTCCATTTACATTTTCCGTAGGAAGTCCCCCCGCAGATGCCATACGAGCTGCCGATACCATCTGTTGAGCATTTGCTATATGTGCGTCTGTTTTACTGTTTTTTATAATTCCCCCAATACTCGGCACAGCAATCGCCGCAATAATTCCCAAAATAACAATAACAGCAAGCAATTCAACAAGTGTTAAACCCTTCTGGTTCTTGAAAATTCCTCTTACCCGTTTAAGCATCTGTTTCTCTCCTTAAATAATATAATGAAATACTATTAGATTGGTTTTCACCAATATAATCCCTATTACTATCATCGGCCTGGAATGTTTTCTTTGTATCCTTGCCTCAATAAAAAAGGCCAATTTTTTATATCCATTCAGACCATACTGAATAAAACATAAAAATTGGCGGGTTGCACTACTAGCTCCAGGTCATTAAAGTGCCCAAATACAAATGACCTATCATCGCTTCCAATCTCATATCTTTTTTCCTATTATATGAGATCTATGCATATAATTCCATAAAGTTTGTGTTAAATTAATGAATAATTTACTTTATCGTTTCAAATATACTGAACATCGGAACAGCGATAGCAGCGACTATTCCGCCGACGACAAAGGAAAGGAGGACAATCATCAGTGGTTCGATTAATGATTTGATTTGGTCCGTAGCATTGTCAACTTCCATTTCATAAAAATCAGCTACTTTATCAAGCATTAGGTCCATCGTTCCTGATTTCTCCCCGATTGCAATCATACTTGTTACCATAGGAGGGAAAGCCCAATGTCTCTCCATTGGCACCGATATTGACTGCCCTTTTTCAATTGAGGTACGGGATTCCTTCATGACTCTGGCAAGCACTTCGTTCCCGATCACCTTTTCCACAATAGCCAACGATTGTAATATCGGCACAGAGCTGGTAAACAGTGAACTAAGCGTTCTTGTCATACGGGCAATGCCCGCTTTTTGCAAAAGCTTGCCGAAAAGGGGAACTCTGAGCATAAACAGGTCGAAATAATATTTCGTTCTTTTGTTGGACCTAATATATTGAATACCAAGATAAGCGCTTATGAACAAGAGCAAAAATAACCACCAGAAAGCTTGAAAAAAGTCTCCCATCCCCAAAATGGCCCGTGTAATCCATGGCAGTTCACCGCCAAAGGATGCAAACATATCCGCAAAAGCAGGGACGACGGTTGATAAAAGAAATATAACGATTACTATTGAGATGAACCCTACTGTGGCCGGATACATCATGGCTGACTTTACCTTTTGGCGGGTCTGATATTGCTTTTCAAAATAAACAGCCATACGCTCCAGAATTTCATCCATATTACCGCCGGCCTCTCCAGCCCGCATCATATTGATGAACAGAGGCGGATATATGTGCCGATGGGCCTCAGCTGCCTCAGAATATGGCTTACCTTCATCAAGACTTACCGCAACATCCTCCAGTGTTTTCTTTAAGACTTTACTGGCAGTTTGTCTCGCAAGTATATTAGTAGCCTCCACCACAGTAATACCAGCTTTTAAAAGTGTTGAAAACTGCCTGATATAGATCACCAGATCCTGATTTTTAACCTTTTTTTGGCCAACGGAAATCTCTTTATACAGCAACCCGGTCAACTCTTCGATGGA
Source organism: Peribacillus saganii (assembly GCF_003429095.1). GTDB lineage: Bacteria > Bacillota > Bacilli > Bacillales > DSM-1321 > Peribacillus > Peribacillus saganii. The sequence continues at coordinate 50,695 of NZ_QVTE01000001.1, read as the reverse complement.
TATGACCGCAATACCCTGTTCCCGGATTTTTATCACTGCTTCCCGCCGATTTTCGGCAGTTACTCTGCCCGCTTTCTTCCTTCCTTTTTTATCCCTGCCCTGGTATCGGAAAACTGGCATTATTTAATACCCTCCATCAGGTAAGGAGCGGCAGCTTGGTCATCAATCTTCTTTTCTTCCAGCAACTCCTTAATCGCCATTTCCAAGGTCTGCATTCCGGACGATCTGCTTGTCTGCATTACGCTATGAATCTGATGAATTTTTTCATTTCGAATCAAGTTACGAATGGCTGAATTGTTGATCATGATTTCGATAGCGGCTGCCCTTCCATTCCTATCTACAGTCGGGAAAAGCCTTTGCGAAATGATTGCTCCCAATACAGAAGCAAGCTGAATTCGCACCTGTGGCTGCTGGTTTGGCGGAAAAACGTCGATAATCCGGTCAATCGTCGCAGGCGCATCTGTCGTATGCAAGGTTCCAAGAACCAAATGCCCTGTTTCAGCTGCCGTAATCGCGGTTGAAATGGTTTCCAGATCCCGCATCTCTCCAACCAAAATGATATCAGGATCCTGACGAAGGCAGGCCCGAAGGCCATTGGCGAAATTCTTTGTATCGAATCCTACCTCCCGCTGGTCGATTATACTTAACCCATGTTTATGTAAATACTCTATTGGATCCTCCAAGGTAATAATATGGCGCTTCATATGCTTATTAATAAAATCAATTATGGCAGCAAGTGTTGTTGATTTTCCGCTGCCCGTAGGACCTGTAACGAGTACAAGCCCCTGCGGTTTTTCCGCAATTTGCTTTAATACATTCGGCAATTTCAGTTCTTCAAGGGTTGGGATCTTTGTTGGTACAACCCTGATAGCCAGGCTGACACACGAACGCTGATGGTAGGCATTCACCCTGAAGCGTGACACACCTGGAATTCCGTAGGAAAAATCAAGCTCACCCTTTTCTTTAAACACATCCCATAAATTATCAGCAATGATTGACCTTGCCATTGCTTCCGTATCGTCAGGTGTCAATGCCTCTTTTCCGTACTGCTTCAATTCGCCATGAAGCCTCATGATTGGCGGTACGCCTACAGTCAAGTGAATATCAGAGGTACCGAGTTCAAATGCAGCTGTTAAAATATAATCCAGTCTCTCTTTCATGAAATTCCCCCCTACTCTTGTAAAGCCACCCGCAATACTTCCTCAACGGTTGTTAAACCGTTTTTTGCTTTTAAAAGGCCATCATCAATCAAAAAGATCATACCGGATCTTAATACATAATTCTTTATTTCGTTTATCGGTTTGTTATTCATCATCATTGACTGGATATTTTCATCAATCTCCAGCACCTCATGAATGGCCAATCTTCCTCGGTAACCGGTATTCTGGCATGATTGACAGCCTTTGCCTTTATAAAGCTTTCCGGCTCTCATTCCCCTTCTTTGAAACAGGTTTTTCTCCATTTCCGTTGGTTCGTAGGTTTCTATGCATTCTTTGCATATTTTCCGGATTAACCGCTGCGCCACTACCCCTGTTAATGAGGAAACCACTAAATATGGCTCAATGTCCATATCCATCAGCCTTGGGATTGTTGTCAAGGCACTATTTGTATGAAGGGTACTAAATACTAAGTGTCCTGTCAGTGAGGCCCGTACGGCAATGTCCGCTGTTTCTTTGTCCCGGATTTCCCCAATCATCACAATGTTTGGATCCTGGCGCAGAATGGACCGTAGTCCGCTTGCAAAATCAAGTCCAATCGCCGGGTTGACCTGGACTTGATTAATGCCGGCAAGCTGATATTCTACCGGATCCTCTATGGTAACAATGTTCACCTTTTCAGTATTAAGATAATTCAAAGCCGCATATAAGGTTGACGTTTTTCCCGAACCGGTCGGACCGGTAAGGAGAATCATTCCGGATGGCCTCTCAATCATTTGCACAAACTTCTGCAAATTAACTTTATTAAACCCAAGCTGTGCTAAGTTGATCATAACATTGGACAAATCCAGGATCCGGATAACAACCTTTTCTCCGTACACAGTAGGCAGAAGTGATATCCTTAAATCAACCTGTTTCATATTCACTTCAAGTTTTATTCTTCCATCCTGAGGCAGACGGGCTTCGGTGATATTCAAATTGGCCATTATTTTTATTCTGGCTATCATCAGGCTGTATATATTTCTTGATAAAGTCCGCTCTGTTCTAAGGATACCGTCCACTCTGTAGCGGATCAGTATCTTTGTCTCATGCGGATCAATATGGATATCACTGGCTCTTAATTGAAGCCCCATTGCCAGGATTTGATTTACGAGCCGTACAGCAGGTGCTTCTTCACTATCTATATCGTCATCATCCAATGAAGCGACATCCAAGTCTTCAAAGGTTTCAGCAGCATTATAGTATTTATGTAAAGCAGACAGGATTTCATCTTTCGTAGCAATGACAGGTGAAATTTGAAATCCGGTAGCCAGCCTCAAGTCATCCTGCGCAAAATAATCCATCGGATCGTTCATGGCAACGACAAGCTGATTGCCCTCTTTTTTAAGCGGAATCAGCTTGTTGCGAAACGCAAATTCCTTTTCAACGAGATTTAGTAAGCTCGCATCTATCGGATAACGAAACAGTGAAATATGCGGGATACCCAGTTGAAACTCCAGTACTTCTATCAGCTGCTGCTCCGTAATAAAACCGCGCTCAAGCAGGGCGTCACCAAGCTTTTGTCCTTCCTTTTTCAGCCGAAGCGTGTCCTGAAGCTGCTCATCCGTTACTATCCCAGCTTCGACTAAAAGATCACCTAAGCGTTTTCTTTTGATTGACATAATGTTTTCACCTGTTAATGTGGTATTTGTTCTGACTTTTCCAAACAGCAGTTACTAAGTTATTGAACTAATTTAGCAGTTTTGTAAAGTTCGCCATGATACTATCAATTTCAATTATATTATGTAATATTATCAATATAAAGGATAATAAGGGTTTGGTTATTAAACACGCCACCTTTTAAATATTCCAAAAATAATGCCTTACTTTAGAAAGAGAGTAAACCTAACGAGGTGATACCTGTGCTGTTAAATAACGAAGACGGAATAACATTAATTGAAATACTAGCGTCAATTACCATTCTATTTATTGTTATAGCTACTTTCTTTGCTTTTTTTACTAATGCATTTCAATATAACGCAATGAATTCCGATAGTATAAAAGCTGTGAATATTGCTCGGGAAAAACAAGCCATGTTTAAGGCAGATCCTTTAATGGAAAGTGCATTAACTAGATTTATAGACAATATTAATGATGGTGCGAATGCCGCTGATTTGTCGGCATCTTCGTATCCAGAATTAATGCTGGCTGAGGCCATTCAACCGCCAAATCCTGCTGAAACGGATGAGGCTAAGAAGTCATCTTACTTATTGAAAATGAACGACTCCAAATATAAGGTTTTTATTTATTTAAAGGGGAACGCAGATTTCGTAACTTGTGATAAATCAAAGTCTCTCTATAAAGTGTTTGTGGAAGTATTCCAGGAAGATAAAAAGCTAACAGACACATATACATATTTCGATTATGAAACAAATCCTTCAGTGTCATGTCCTGGCCTATAAAACGGGGGAAATTATGAGAAGAACTTTTAAAGATCAAAAGGCGCTTACCTTGATTGAATTATTAGCTGCACTGACAATCCTTTCCTTTATGATCCTGCTGGTTTCGGGGGTTTTTATTAATGGGATTAGTTATTCAAATAAGGCAAAGTCTACTGTAATGCTTCATGAGGAAGCAAATTATATTGTTACTTTCCTCACAAAGAAACATGAGACCCAAAAGTCATACACAATTGAACTAGACAACAATCCAAATGCGAGCATGATAACAATTACGGATGATAGCGGATCAAGTCAGGTAATTTCTAGTTCCGATTATCGCTACTCTCTATACGAGAATAGTGGAGGAACAGACACTTTAATGGATCAAAGAGTGGATATTAGTTCTACGTCTGCGCAGAGCCTATCCTTCAAATTGGTTATACAGGATGCAAAAAATCCAAAGAACCAATTTGAACTGAAAACGATAATCTCAAGATTATAGGGAGATGTCAAAATGAAGCTTCATACTTCCATAATAAAAAAAAATGAAAAAGGCATTACCCTTGTATCTGTGCTGTTAATGATAACTGTTTTCACTATTATTGGGATGACCCTACTAGGACTTATCATCACCAACACGAAGCAGGTAGAAAAAACTGAATCAGAAATACGCACTCTTGATATTGCAGAAATGGGTTTTAAGTATTATGTAACAGAATTTAACGAGTTTTACGATCGGAAATTACAGACTATAAGGAAAATTATACAAAGTGAAATTGCAGAAGATTATAAAAATAAGGAATTAAAAGCAGCAGATGTTTATGAAAAGATGGTGGCAGACCTCCTAATAAGAGCAATCAAGACATCACCGCTTGTTCCGAGTGCGCCAGGGACAATTGTCTACAATAAAACTGTTGACCAAGAAAGAAATTTCACTGTAACAATAGCCGATATTACCAACAATTTAAAATGCATTACTTGCAGCACAACTGCTCCCGGAGAGAAAATCGAACTAACTTTTAAAAGTGTGGGAACTTTTGGTAACTATCCAAAGAAAAGTATAACTTCTGCACTTACTTTAAATATAGGTGCCATAAAAATGAGCACAGGTGGTGGAGGAGGAGCGTATGAAACAATCATTCCAAGGCCCTCCAGCCTCCCCCTCTGTAACATTCAGACTTTTGGTTCAACAAGTTGTTCTTATAAAGGCGATGTCCAAATCAATCATCCCTTAGGCATAAAAAGTGCGGCTATTTTGGTAGATGGTTCTATTGCTGTATCCAAACCAATAAATAAAGGAATTGTTAATTCTACATTGTATGTAACAAAAAACGCAGCATTTTATAGCCCAATTAATGGAATCGTCAAAAGCAAAATTTTCATTGGTGAAGATGCCCAATTTAAGAATTTAAACCTCGGTATATTTAATTCCACCATTGTTGTAATGGGAGATGCCGCCTTTAATGAAGGTGGATATATTAATAGCATGATCGACTCCGCTATCTACATAAATGGAAATGCTGATTTTAATAAAAAATATATCAACCTATTTGGCATGTCCACAAAAGTATGTGTGCGTGGAACCGTTTCGGGTTTACCATGGAAAAGATATTATAAAATTTATTCTCCAACTATTAATCAGGCAAAGTTTAATGAAAATTGTAACGTTGGCGGAGATCTTTCACCAGGGGATGCTGTTTTTGACTGGTCTTTTGATTCATCAGCTATAGATTATCAGTATAACTAAATGAAAGAACAAAGGCTGTCAATGAGTTTGATTGACAGCCTTTGTTAATTTCTATGATTAATAATTCCAGGATCCAGACTTTCTGGTCCATCTATCGTGCCATCAGCATTTTCATTATCAAGGCTTTCCGTTTGATTTTCCTGGACAGCAGATGTATCCGTTTGCCCTGTTGGGAAAAGATCAGGAGCTTGTGTACTTGGCTGAACAATTTCTTCCACCACGATCTCATTCACCGGTAAATAAAAATCCTCAGCAAGTATGATGGACTCAATTTTCTTCCCCTGTGAATCTAAGATATCCCGGTAAACTGAAACTGAGTAACCTTTTTTTCCTTCTTGTTTAACACGGTTCTGTATCATGTTTATGTCGGGAACATATTGGATTATCTGTTTTGGCTGATATTCTTTTTTGTTTTCCATTCGAATTTTATAGGTAAACCCTACGTTAAGTCCAAGCACCTCGGCCGTGACAGTTCCTGGTTCCTTTGAGCTGAAGCGGACCTTTATGTCAAAATCATTTGGATTGAATAAAAGCAAGTCCATTTCGCCTGGTATTACCTTTGCTTCGTATCCTGCTTCAATGCCGTTAGGAAGTTCCTGGCTCGTGTGCCGTTCAAGTATTTGCACATTGGTCGGCAGAATTGACGAATATAAGACAGAAGCTATTTCACTTAAAAAAACAGCAGGGTATTTTGCACCTTGCTCTGTGGTAACGAGCTGTAAAAATGACACATTCATTTTCGCTGGAATGTTCAATTCACCATGCGTTTTAAGCCACTGCTCCAAATGCTTTGTATCAATGATATTCAGTTTTGAACTCGCTATTACATCCTGTTTCACACCGGCACCTTCAGCAATATAATCCGCAAGTTTAAATTCCAGTTTTCCTGCAGGGAGAGCAGAGATACTATTTTCTATTTCGGCTTTTAATCTTTTGATATCAATCGCCTTCGCCAATGATTCATCCGCAATTAACAGAACCTGCTTTTCGAGATCCGATTGCTGTATAGTCGAATACAGTTTATTTTCTTGATCATTTACTGCTGCCCCTAAAGATTCCTCAATCAGCAGATATACCATATCCAAAGGTATGGCCACATTTCTGTCAGAAAGGGTTAATACTACATTTGAATTCTTTTTCCAATTACCCACTTCTCCGTTTACTTTTGAAAAAGCTTGATCATATGAGAGATTTTCTATATTAACGGGGCCCAACATTGTTCCTTCGCTAAAATTCTCCTTTGCCAGAAAAACAGTTTCATAGGCATATGCACCAAACCTTGAAAAAGCTGTGATAAATAAGATACAAAATAAAATGATTAAAAATATCCTGAACGGAAATGGATGTCCAAGCTTCAATTCACCACAGCTCCTTCCTATTGGCGTTTGCCTTTTTTTCTTAAATAAAGCTCTTCCAAGTCATCAAAAATGTCCTCAAGCCGCTTTTCTTGCGAATGAAGAGTTTTCGGCTGTATACCCAAATATTTTTCAACATTGTGTTCTAGCGATTTTCTCTCTAATTCTTCCATATTAGTGAGAGAATCTTCTTTCAGCTGATTAGTAATATAAGAACGAGACTCTTTTAGCTTTTCTTCAGTATCACGAACAGCAGTGAGAGGCTTATCAGGTATTTCCTCAAGACCTCCGATATCAGAAAGTAACACGTCAGACTTCTCTTTTGTATTCTTATTAGTGAGATGCTCTTTTGATTCTACCTCCATCTCAGGGAAATTAGAAAGATTTTCTAATGGTTTTATATGTGTTTCACCAATATCGGCAAGATTCTCTTCTGTGCTTTTCTCCATCATAGAAATCTCATTAAGATAATCCTTTGTTTTCCTCTCTGTATCAGTTTTACTTGAGAGGTACTCTCCTGCAACAGCGCGGATAGCCGCAGGTTTAATATCACCGATTAACTCCATATTATCGGATTCACTGCTATCCAGTTTTGCAAATAACTTCATCCTTGCTCTTATTAATGCCTCGGCGTCATCAATGCTTTCATCTTCAATTGAGGAATTGAGCTCATCTGGCGACCCTATAAAAACCTGGGGTTTGATAGTGTCACTACGTTCCAGCTGAATCCGGTTTTGTATAAAATCTGTCTTGTCTTCTTCAACAAATCCAATGTTTTTCGGTGTTTCAATATCCTCAAGCAGATCTGTCCAGTCTTTATTCGGCTCATTTCCCAGAGGAGCTGGTTTCTCTATTGTAATGCCGTTCTCGTCTTCCGAAGTTTGATCTTCCTTTTTTCCATCCCAATCAAAAAGTATATTTTCCTCTGCACTATGTATTTCCGGGAGAATATCTGTTTGAAAGTATGAAGGGTTTTGATTTGTTTCTGAATTCACATTAGCATCTAGGTGACCGCCTGCTTGGGCTTTCTGAAGCTCCATATTTTCGTATACTTCTTTGTATGCCTTTTCCAAATCTGGTTCAGTAAAACCGCCTGCTTCTACAGAACCTGCCATATTTCCGGATGGACTATTGTCGGAAGGTCGAGTGTCAGAATGTGTTCTCTTCTTCATCGGACTAAAAAAGTCATCAACCGTTTCAAACATCTTTGCTTTCTCCTCAAGCTCAGGAAGTGAATAAATAGGTTTAATTTCAGGTATATCTTCTATCTCATCTTTTTCGTTATTATCTGAGGAATAAAAAAATGATGGAAACTTTTTATTAAAAAAGTAAGCTATTAGAGTTGAGAAGGCTACTTGAATTATCATTATCTGCCATAAAGGAAGGATTCCAAAGCCAAGCAGACCCATGAGACTAAGAAGGATTCCGGTGGCAAGCACAAACAGTTTCCCTTTTCCGCTCAATTTTAATGGCAAAAAAATGATCAGCAAAGAAAGGATGCATATCGCGAGTATTGCAGCAGAACCTAATATCATTAAAGCCACCTCTTCATATACGGCTATAATATTCCTACTCTTTATTATACTAAAAACATACATGGTTTGTTGAACATTTAAACAAGATTATCTTTGCATTAGGGATGCTATAAAAAATCCAGAGATAGTCATTCATTCTTTCTATTTTGCTATCAAAGTTCGATATATTTCCTGTAGCTAACATTCATTGAACCACTAAAATAATTTTAAGTAGTGGTTAACAGCCGACGTACCTCTGCCAAAAAGTATAATGATCCGGTTATTACCAGCACACTATCCTTCTCCATTAAGTCTAGTGCTTGATCCATTGCTCTTTTCCAGTTTTGCTGCAACTCTTTATTTTTCAATTTACTTTTTTCAAATAACACTTCAGCTTTCAGAGCGCGTTCATGGTTAATTTCTGTAAACCATATTTTTGCTGCGATCCGTCCGAGAGTGTCACTCATTTTCAGATAGTCCTTATCAGCCAATGCAGCAAAAATGATATAATACTTCCTTTCAGGGAAATAATTCTGAAGCGTTTCGGCCAGAACCTCGACTCCTGCCGGATTATGTGCACCATCAAGAACAATCAACGGCTGTTCAGAGACCATTTCGAACCGTCCATTATAAATTGTTTTTTTGAGGCCCAAGTGAATGCTGGCTTCAGAGATCGAAAATAGGCCTGTGCTGTTTAACCAGTCCACAGCCGCCACGGCAAGTGCAGCATTGCTAATCTGATGGCGGCCAAGCATTGATATTTGCAGACCGAAATAATTTGAATTGCCAACCTTCATAGAGAAAGACTGAAGCCTATCCCTTATAGTGTTGTCAGTTATTATAATATCTTCATCCAATATCATTATCGGTGAGTTAAGTCTCTTGGCCCTCTCTTTGATTACAGCAATGGCTTCGGCGTCCCTAGCCCCCGTAATAATCGGTATCTTTTCTTTAATGATCCCAGCTTTTTCCCCAGCAATTGCAGATATTGTATCCCCTAAAACCGCTGTGTGCTCAAGTGAGATATTTGTAATGACGGATAATATCGGAATTATAACATTCGTTGAATCAAGCCTTCCTCCAAGCCCCGCTTCTATAATGACAATATCCGGATTTCTTCTGCTGAAAAATACTAAAGCCATTGCTGTAAAAATTTCAAACACAGTTGGCTTGCGTTTTTCATTATCCATTTCCTTAATATACGGAAACAGTTCCATGAAAACAGACGAGAAATCTTGATCATTGATCATTTTCCCGTTCAGTGAGATTTGTTCATTCATGCTATGCAAATATGGCGATGTAAATGTTCCGACTGTCAGTCCTTCAGCAAGAAACATTTCTTTAATATAATGTAAAGTGGACCCCTTTCCGTTTGTTCCGGCTATATGGATATAGTTGAGACCTTGATGAGGATTCCCGGCGAGTTTCAGCAGCTGTTCCATCCGGTCCAGCCCAAAATCCATGCCAAGATCAACCTGTCTATTTTGAAAAAATAAATGTATCTCCTGGATATTCATTTTTATCCTCCAAATATGTATTGATGATATAGTATGTAAAAGAAAGACCAAGGCTTACTAACCCTTTTGATTTTACAACAAACAAGGAAGTGTTACATATATGGAAAAGCAATTATTCTGCTGGATTATCGTAAATGGGTATCTGAATCAGAAAAAATTCTCCGATTTAGCTGTTTTTATTCAGCGGGCAGCCGAAAAAAAGGGTGTAAATGCAAAGATCGTATTTAATTCAGATGTAATCCCATTCATCGCGGAAGGTAAGCCGCTTTTAAAAGGCAAATATTCAACATTGCCGGATTTTGTTTTATTTATGGATAAAGACATTCATCTTGCCCGCCACCTGGAGCAAATGGGAATCCCTATATACAACAGCAGCACAGCAATCGAATTATGCGATAGCAAAGCCAAGACACATCAAGCGCTCGTTCATCAGGGAATAGCAATGCCAAATACGGTTTTTCCCCCTTTCACCTTTGAAGGAATAGCAAGAAAAGACTTTGATGCATTTCGTGTTATTGGAAAGGAGCTTGGCTATCCGCTTGTCATTAAAGAGTCATATGGATCCTTTGGACAGCAGGTTTATTTAATTGAAAATGAGCAGCAATTAATCGAAAAAGCAACGGAACTTAGCCACAGGCCTTTCATACTTCAGGAATTCATCGAAAACAGCAGAGGGAAAGATATTCGTTTAAATGTTGTAGGCGGCGAAGTCGTTGCGTCTATGAAACGGATATCGGAAACTGATTTTCGGGCGAACGTCTCTGCTGGCGGGAGAACAGAGGCATATTTTCCAACAGACGAGGAAAAGGAACTGGCTATCAAGTGTGCCAGGATACTTGGAACGGACTATGCCGGGGTCGACCTTTTGTTCGGCAGCAATGGCCCGCTTGTCTGTGAGGTAAATTCGAATACTCATATAGTAAGCATCTACGAATCCACAGGAATAAATGTTGCGGATTATATGATGGATTTTGCTCTTGGTGCGGGAAGGAAAGGCCGATGAAGACTGGCTGGCTCATATACAATAGCATTGACGCTGAGAGTAACAAAGCTTATATACAATGGATGCTCGATGAAGCAAAGCGAGCGGACATCAAACTAGAGTTTCTGCTAAGGGATAGGCTGACAATTGGACATCTCAACCTCTCACTCACAGTACTGTATGATGGGGAGCCAATCTCCTATCCGGATTTTGCCATCGTTCGGACGATAGACCCCCTATTCACTCGGCAGCTTGAAATGATAGGGATAAGGACTTTTAATTCATCCATTGTGTCTGAAATCTGCAACAATAAAGCAAAAACTCATCAATTTTTATCCCCGCTTGGCATACCGATGGCTGATACAATTTTTTATCATGGTGAAAAACTTGATCAACTGGCTTTTCCTTTTCCTTATCCATTTATCGTCAAGGAAGTACACGGACGCGGCGGAAAACGTGTTTATATGATCAAATCGGAAGATGATATTAGGAAGATTGAGCATTTGAGGGGTACGTGGCTGCTTCAAAAACCAGCTGTTTTTGGAAAGGATATCAGGATTTTTGTAATCGGCCAAAAAATTATTGCCGCCGTTTTACGGCAATCAGATATAGATTTCAAATCCAATTATACCTTGGGCGGCAGGGCAGCAATATATAAGCTCTCCAAAAGCGAAATCGCTTTGGCAGAAAAAATCATTGCTGCGTTTGATTTTGGTATGGTAGGAATAGATTTTGTGTTTCATGAAGATGGCAGCCTGCTATTAAACGAAATTGAAGATGTGGTCGGCAGCCGGACATTAAGCGCGCTGACAGATCTCAATATTGTAAGGGAGTACCTAACATTTATCAAAAAAACAATTTAATTTTTTTCACAGGAAAAGGCCCGTTAATGAATCGACGGGCCTTTTATATATAATTTTTATAGTTCTTTTAATTCGCTAATTCTTCTAATTACAGCCTCTCGTTTTTCGCTGTAATCCTTTTCCTTGGCACGTTCTTCTTCGATTACCTTTGCAGGGGCTTTCGCTACAAAGCCTTCATTGCCCAGCTTTTTCTGAACACGTTCTACTTCTTTATTCAGTTTATCCAGTTCTTTTTCTAGACGGGCTACTTCTTCTTCAATATTAATCAGACCCTGCAGCGGAAGGATAAGTTCCACGCCGGTAATGACGGCAGTCATTGCCTGTTCAGGCTCCTGTACATCTACGCCAATTGTCAGTTCTTCTGGATTGCAGAAGCGTTCAATATAAGCGCTATTCTTCTCTAACTTGCCAAGTACAGTTTCATCTTTCGCTTTAAGAATCAGCTTTATTTTCTTGCTGAGCGGAGTATTTACCTCAGCACGGATATTCCGGACTGAGCGGATGATTTCAACAAGCAGCTTCATTTCTTCTGCAGCTTCCTCATCAGTCAGCTCAGGACGGACCAGCGGCCACTGGGCAACTGTAATCGATTCGCCATTATGCGGCAAATTCTGCCATATTTCCTCGGTAATAAACGGCATGAATGGATGCAGCAATCTCATCGTATTGTCCAGTACATATGCCAAAATGGAGCGCGTCGTTTTCTTGGCAGCTTCATCTTCTCCATAAAGCGGCAGCTTCGCCATTTCAATATACCAGTCACAGAAGTCGTCCCAGATAAAGTTGTATAGTACCCGGCCGACTTCGCCGAATTCATATTTATCGGCAAGCCTTGTTACTGTTTCAATTGTTTCATTTAATCTCGTCAGAATCCATTTATCGGCAACGGACTTTTCACCGCTTAAATCAATTTCTTCATATGTCAGGCCTTCCATGTTCATTAATGCGAAACGGGAAGCATTCCAAATCTTGTTTGCAAAGTTCCAGACAGATTCAACCTTCTCAATACTGAAGCGAAGATCCTGACCTGGAGAACTGCCGGTAGACAGGAAGTAGCGTAATGAATCAGCACCATACTTGTCAATAACATCCATGGGGTCAACACCATTGCCAAGCGATTTACTCATTTTACGGCCCTGAGCATCACGTACGAGACCATGGATCAAAACATCTTTAAACGGACGTTCGCCCGTAAATTCAATCCCCTGGAAAATCATCCTTGATACCCAGAAGAAAATGATATCATAGCCGGTTACAAGAGCACCGGTTGGATAGTAGCGCTTAAAATCTGCAGCCTCGTTTTCAGGCCAGCCCATTGTTGAGAACGGCCATAGCGCGGAGCTGAACCATGTATCAAGAACATCATTATCCTGTTCCCAATTTTCAATATCTGCAGGTTCTTCATGGCCAACATATACTTCGCCGGTCTCCTTATGATACCAGGCAGGAATTCGGTGTCCCCACCATAACTGGCGGGAAATACACCAGTCGCGGATATTTTCCATCCAGTGCAGGTATGTTTTTTCAAACCTTTCAGGCACAAAGTTAACCTTTTCAGAATAATCTTTTTGCTGAAGTTCAACTGCTGCATCCGCCAGCGGCTGCATTTTAACAAACCATTGAGTCGATAGGTACGGCTCAACTACAGCACCGCTCCGTTCAGAATGGCCAACAGAATGAAGATGCTCTTCCACTTTGAAAAGAACCCCTTGGTCCTGAAGATCTTTTACAATCTGCTTACGGCATTCAAACCGGTCCATACCCTGATACTTGTCCGCATTACCATTCATTGTTCCATCTTCATTCATGACAAGAATCCGTTCAAGGTCGTGCCGATTGCCTATCTCAAAATCATTAGGGTCATGTGCTGGTGTTATTTTAACAGCACCTGATCCAAACTCCATATCCACATAATCATCGGCAACAATCGGAATTTCCCTTCCCACAATTGGAAGTTTGACTTTTTTGCCGATCAAATGCTTATAGCGGTCATCTTCAGGATGAACGGCTACAGCAGTATCTCCCAGCATAGTCTCTGGACGGGTTGTTGCAATTTCAATATGTCCTGAACCGTCTGCCAAAGGATATTTCATATGATAAAAAGCACCCTGGACATCCTTATAAATTACTTCAATATCAGAGAGCGCCGTCTTTGTGGATGGATCCCAGTTAATGATACGTTCGCCGCGGTAAATGAGGCCTTTACGATAAAGAGATACGAATACTTCGCGTACTGCTTTTGACAGACCCTCATCCAAAGTAAACCGTTCGCGTGTATAATCAAGGCCAAGCCCGACCTTTGACCACTGCTCACGGATATGGCTTGCATATTCTTCTTTCCACTTCCATGTTTCCTCGACAAATTTTTCCCTGCCAAGGTCATAGCGGCTAATTCCATCATTGCGCAGTTTTTCTTCAACCTTCGCCTGCGTGGCAATTCCGGCATGGTCCATTCCTGGCAGCCATAATACATCATAGCCCTGCATCCGCTTCATCCGTGTAATGATATCCTGCAGCGTTGTATCCCACGCATGCCCAAGATGAAGTTTTCCTGTTACGTTGGGCGGCGGAATTACGATTGTGTACGGTTCTTTCTCCTGATTCTTCCCGGCTTCAAAAAATTTCCCCTGTAACCACCATTCATAGCGGCCTTTTTCGATGGATGCAGGGTCGTACTTTGTCGGCATAGAAATTGAATTTGTTTCATTGTTTTCCATCTGTGATTCCTCCTAATTAGAAAAGCGCAAGCGCCCTGTTTAGCCCTGACAAGCATAAGACTAGCGCTGACAGAAGGCGCTTTTTGCCTTCCGAAGTGATTGGCTTATGACCAGGGTTGTGACGGCCTTTGGTCACAACATTCGAGGGGCTGGGCGCTAGAGCTAGACATCTGTGCTAGTTAAAAAATTATACTTCCTTTGTACAAATAAAAAACTCCCATCATCACAAAAGGACGAAGGGAGTTGTTCGCGGTGCCACCTTTTTTCCGAAAAACAATCTTAAAAAGATTATTATAATCGGCTCTCAAATGTCCATAACGGCTTTTAACCGGCCTCTGCTAACCATCAGGATCACAGAAGCAGCTCCAGGGCGACTTCAGAAGGCACTTGCTTAGAAACCTCTCAGCAATGGTTTCCTCTCTAAAAAGCAGTTATTCTCTTACTCTTCCCTATCTTTGCTTTTAATTATATCGATTAAATATTTCCTTACTATATTACAGAAAAGCTTCCTGTGTAGTCAATAATCATTAACATTTTTTCAACATTTTATTCAGTTGTCTGCCGTATCCTTCCAAAAAGTACACATTTTCTTGCTTTCCTTCATAGAATGGATTATATCATCGGTTATCAGCGGATTCAGTAACGGATTGTAATTATGCGGATTGGAAAGAACTTCTTTCCTTTCTGTCAGGAAGGCGGGGATGAGAATGAGAAAAAGATACAACCCATATGCCTTGCCCCCCTGGCTCAGATATATCAGAGGGGTTTGCTGCCAGCTTAGTGTTCCTTTTTGTATTTTTCAGGGATTACGGACGTTTTTCCTTCCGACCACATTTGATGTGTTTTTGTTAGCTATTTTTATATTGATTACTGTCGCCCTTCATTTAGAGTGGATTTAAATGGAGGGCCGGAACCCATAATGAACCAAAGGCTTTCACCATTAATGCATATGGATATGAAAAAGATTGTTCATTAACGAAAAAATTATAATTAAAAGCTGCTGGCATTCGGTTCAGAGATCATGCTCTGAACCGCAATACCGGCAGCTTTTAGTGTTCATATGGGGCATGCGCCCAACAAATGAAGATGCTTTTTGAAATTTTGGAATTTCATAGTCCTGCCTTCATTTCTTTATTCCGCCGCCTGCGCCTGAGCCGCCTTTTTTTGCTGCTCCCTCTCTTCTACCTGCATTACAATGTATTCCGTATTTTTTAAAAGCCAATATTCCCGTAAAAGTTTTGTGACGTATTTTAGTTCGTTTTTGTCTTCCTTTTTGTCTAGATAGCTCTCCACTATCGCAAACTGTGAGCCTGGATGAGCCAGGTAGCTTTGAAAGAGCAGCATTTCATCTTCTTTTAATGGAAAGTAATTAAAATAATTGTACAGCCAGCCAACACAATCATCACAGGCCTGAGGATAGGCCGCTGTTGATTTCCGCAAGAAAGGCAAAAGATCGAAATGGGGTGGAACAATTCTGGTATTTTCAAAGTTGATAAAATGGCCGTATCCTCGATCGTCCTGAATAAAATGCTGGAGAGATACTTTCCCATGAGTAATTACCGTTCTTACCTTCTCAGAATCCTTTGTCTTTTCATACCATTCATCGAGCTTTTTCTCAGCATAATTCAACGCCTGAATAATGTCAGTGTAATACATGCAAAAATGCAATTCAAACGGGGACATATACCATTTTTTTTCGCAATGCTTAATGAATTCATTTAGGAATTCTTTTTGTTTCTTCCATTGGCCTGAGATCTTTTCAAAGTGATGTTCCCGTTTTTCTTTATCAATTGTTATTTCTTTCGCAGAAATCGAATGCATCCTTGCCAATTCCCGGAACATTTTATTATGCTTCTCAAAGCGTTC
The DNA here is from genome assembly GCF_003429095.1 of Peribacillus saganii. Lineage (GTDB taxonomy): Bacteria > Bacillota > Bacilli > Bacillales > DSM-1321 > Peribacillus > Peribacillus saganii. The sequence goes on along the minus strand of NZ_QVTE01000001.1, from coordinate 34,557 downwards.
CCCGCTTCCCTCATTTGAGAGCCAGGGCATCAGGTAATATAACCTATCTCTCTGAAGTATTGCATATCGGCCGTCTTGGGTCGGAAAAATTGGGACAATCCTGTTATATCCCTTTTGATACAATGACTGGACATTGCGAATAAAATCAATGCCATTTTGCGCCGGTATTGATTTTAGTGCAAATTGTCCCTGATCTGTGTAAACCCGCCTGATTTTTCCATTTTCCTCGACATACCTCGGAATCAGCCCGTAGTTATTAAGGATGTATTGTGTTTCTCTACTGAGCGTTTCTTTGTTTGTCACAAGGCCCACTCACCTTCTTTGAACAGGGCGCTTTTCGCTTCTGTTACCTCCTGTTGCGGCCAGCTGAGGGATATATAGTACTTGGCCTTCCTTTACATCCTGGGAGGGATCAAGATCATTGCTATTTAAAATTGCCTGAACACTGACATCATACCGGTCAGCCAATGTGTTGATAGAATCTCCCTGCTGAACTATGCAAATCTTAAGCTTTGCCAGTTCTTCCCCTTTATGACCGAATAAGTCTGTCAAAGAAATATAATCAGCTTTCTTGTTAGACTGCTGCTCCTGTGCCAAATCATCCTGACTTGCAGATTGAGGGGCTGCTGTTTTTTCCTGGCCATACGTAACCTGCGGAACCTGCATCATTGGCATAACAGGGGACTCTTCTTCAGCTACAGGCTCTGCTTGCTTTACCTCTTGCACCGGTTGCTCCTCTTCCTGGACTTCTGAAGCAGGTGCTTCTTGCATTAGTTGTGGACCCGCTTGCTGCGGGCTGGAAACCGCTGTTGTTTCCTGAGGGATATTATAGAATGGTGTTGTATCTTCTTCTATTTGCCCTCCTGGTTTTGTCTGAATTTCTCCTGCCGGGTGAATTCCTGCCTGACTTGTTGTTTCACCTCTGGAAAATTCAAGCTGCGGGCTTTCAACGGTCTCGTCCTGTACAGGTTCTTTTCTGGCAACCGCTTCAAAAGGAAGGAAAAGGTCACTGCCATCCTCGACTTTATCATCCTGATTGCTGCTGTCTTCTACAGCGCCTTGCAGCTGGGCAGCAGGCCACACAGCATCGTTTGACCCATCTTCATTCCGAACATTTTCTGGATTTGTTGCTGCTATAATAGAACCGGAAATCAGATTTTGCTCTTCAGCTCGTTCCTCTACGGCCTCAGTTTCTAATGATTCCTCACTATATTGCCCGGTTTCATAGATTTGAGTGTACTGCACATCAGCAAGCCGCTCTTCCGCTGGCTCCTCTTCAACTTGCTCTTCGACCGGTTCTAAGCGGAACAATGCTTCTTGGTATACATTATCTTCAGCGATAGTAGAATCCGGGCTGTCATCCTCTGCTTCTTCAAAACGGCTTCCAGCCAATAGCTCATCCGGCATGGGAGCGGTCTCGTCATCATCATTTGCATCAGGAATGTAAAATGCTTCCGGCTGTAAAACATCCTCGCTATCTGCCCGGTTACCTTCATCCTCAGGACTGAAGCTATGCTGCTGCTCTCCATAAATCCCTGTTATCAGCAGATCCGCAGACAGCTTAAGGCAATTGTTTTCTGGCAGCAAATAGTCAAAAGTCTGAATTGATACGTTTACTTCTTCAAGCGAGTTTATCCGGTTATAGGGTATTGTTATATCAACAGGAAATCTGTGCATGAATTCCTGGAGCCCATTTTCTCTCGGTACAACTCTTTGGACTGTTTTAGGCAAAAATGATTGTGTGTAATCCTTGATTTCTGAGTGTCCGTTTTGAGGCTCTCCCTTATATTCACCCACTAAATCCAGGGTTCCTCGAATAATAACATACTGTTCCAGTTCTTCAATTGACACGTTAGGATCAAGGGAAAGGGAATATAGTTCACCCACTTCCTGTCCGTTTTGGAACCAAATTGACTCTTCTAGTGTAAATCGCAGACACGATTGATTTTCTTTAGACAACAAAATTCCTCCTTCCGCTTCTTCGGAAATGCAATATTATGCCAATACCAGCCTATGAGGTGGAAGGATATTTTATTACTTATTATGTAAAAGACCCAGCATTTAAATGCTTGATATAAAAGACCCTTTCCCAGCTAAAGGAAAGGGTCTCTTAGTATAAAAATTTATTTTGCTAAAACAGCAAATGCTTTCTCTGCAGCCTGAATTGTTTTTTCAATATCTTCATCTGAATGAGAGGTTGAAAGGAATAATCCTTCAAACTGAGATGGCGGCAGGAAGACTCCCTGATTAGCCATTTCACGATAGTAGGTGCCAAAGAAATCAAGATCTGATGTCTTTGCAGTCTCATAGTCGATGACATTTTCATTGGTAAAGAACAGGCCAATCATAGATCCGGCACGGTTAAATGTATGCGGAATGCCATACTTTTTAGCTGCCTGTCCTATTCCCTCCTCAAGCATGTCGCCTTTCCTGATGAATTCCTTGTATGTACCAGGCGTTAGCTGGCTTAAGGTTTCATAGCCTGCTGTCATAGCAAGTGGGTTTCCTGAAAGTGTACCAGCCTGGTAAATCGGGCCGCTTGGAGCAATTTGCTCCAAAATTTCAGCTTTTCCTCCGTAAGCACCGACAGGAAGGCCACCCCCAATTACTTTACCAAGACATGTTATATCTGGCTCAATGTCAAAATGTCCCTGGGCACAGTTATATCCAACACGGAATCCAGTCATAACCTCATCAAAGATCAGCAGTGCTCCCGCTGAAGCCGTAATCTCCCGCAAGCCTTCAAGGAAACCTGGCAGCGGAGGGACAACACCCATATTTCCGGCAACCGGTTCAACGATGACTCCCGCGATATCTTCTCCATATTGTTCAAAAGCGTAGCGCACGCTTTCCAGATCATTATAAGGAACAGTAATTGTATTTTTCGCTATTCCTTCCGGTACCCCAGGGCTATCAGGTAAACCAAGCGTTGCTACTCCAGAACCGGCTTTAATCAGCAGGGAATCTCCATGGCCATGATAGCATCCTTCAAATTTCAAAATCTTATTTCTTCCAGTATATCCCCTGGCCAGGCGAAGAGCACTCATCGTCGCTTCCGTCCCAGACGAAACCATGCGAATCATTTCAATGGAAGGAACTCTTTCAATGACGAGCTTCGCCAGCTCGTTTTCACTGATTGTTGGTGCTCCGTAGCTTGTCCCTGTTTCAGCAATCTTTTTAAGCGCTTCTACAACGCGATCATTGGAGTGACCCAATATAAGCGGTCCCCATGACAGCACATAATCGATATACTCGTTTCCATCAATATCATAAATTTTAGAGCCTTTACCGCGTTCCATGAAAATAGGATCCATTTTCACTGATTTGAACGCACGAACAGGGCTGTTTACACCGCCTGGCATCAGTTTTTTAGCTTCTGAAAATGCCTGTTTCGATTTCTCGTATGAGCGCATAAGTTTTCCTCTTTTCCTATTAAGATAGGTTGTTTATAAGAAAAGCGCCAGCGCCAATGAAAATCACTAAGTCCTCGCACTTGCTGTGCCAACGTCGATGTCAGAATATCACAAAGAAAGAACGGCTATCATTGCCACATCCTGTGGCGACGTTCATAACACTATCGCTTTGTTTCGTGCGCTGTATTGCTGCCAAAGTGTTTCTTGTCCTGTGCGTTAGGGCTTAATTTCCTGCGAAAAAAAGTGGCTGGGCGCTGGAGCTAGACATTTGTATTATTAAGAAACTTATCTAGTCAGAAAACATATTGTTCTGTTTTTTCTCAGATCAGTTAACCTTTAAGCCAGCTCGCAATATCTTTTGCAAAATAAGTGATAATTAAATCGGCTCCTGCCCGCTTGAATCCAGTGTGCATTTCCATAACGATCTTCTGCTCATCAATCCAGCCATTTTGGGCAGCCGCTTTTACCATTGCATATTCGCCGCTCACATTATAGGCAACAACAGGCAGATTGAAGTTATTTTTCACATCACGGATAATATCCATATAAGCTAGTGCAGGCTTGACGATCATGAAGTCAGCACCCTCAAGGACATCACTCTCTGCCTCGCGAAGGGCTTCAAGCCTGTTAGCGGAATCCATTTGATATGTCTTGCGATCTCCAAATTGCGGAGTGCTGTTTGCTGCATCACGGAATGGTCCATAAAAAGCTGAAGAGTATTTTACCCCATATGACATAATCGGGATGTCTTCATAACCTGCTTCATCCAGGCCTTTTCTGATAGCTGCCACAAAACCGTCCATCATATTGGACGGAGCAATGATATCTGCTCCTGCCTCCACTTGGCTTACAGCCGTTTTTGCAAGAAGATCAAGTGTTGGATCATTCAGGATCTTGCCGCCTTCAACAATCCCGCAGTGGCCATGGCTCGTATATTCGCATAAACAAGTATCTGCTACAACGACTACATCAGGAAAATCCTTTTTAACAGCTCTAGTTGCTTGCTGAACGAGTCCATTATGGCTAAATGCTCCCGAACCATGCTCGTCCTTGTCATGTTCATGCGGCACACCGAACAATATAACCGATTTAATGCCAAGCGCAGTTACTTCTTCCATTTCGGCACGCAAATTATCCATAGAAAGCTGGAATACTCCAGGCATTGAAGGTACTTCTCTCTTAATCTGCTCCCCATCTGCAATAAAAATCGGATAAATTAAATCCTCAATCTGCAAATGTGTTTCCCGTACCATATCCCTGATGGTACTATTCTGGCGCAATCGCCGGTGTCTATTGAATTGAAGGTTGTCCATCCATCTTCCTCCTAGGTAATTCTTTTGAAAATAAGCTATAAAGTTAATGTCTCCAGTAAAATTTTTACCGGTCCCAACTGTATGTTATCACAATTAAACACTATCAGCTAAATAACAGGCTAGAGCCTCAATCATCGCCTCTGCAGTATAAACCTCCGGACATACCTTTACAGAAATACCATACTTTTCAGCTGTCTTTCGTGCAATGGGCCCTATACAGGCATACAAAAGCCGGCTGATTTCGTCGGCCAAATTATATTGGTTCACTATGCTCATAAAATGTTCAACTGTTGAGGAGCTTGTAAAAGTAACCACATCTGCTTCACAATTTCTAAGTAAAGTAACGAGTTTCGCTTTACTACCTTCCGGCAAAACCGTCCGATAAATAATCATATCTTCACAAAAAAAGCCTGCTTGCGTTAACGAAGCAGTAATGATATCTCTTGAAAGGTTTCCTTTCACTGCAAGTAGCTTAGCCTTTTTCCTGATGACAGGTAAGAACTCCTGAATAAAAGCCTCCGCAACGAATTCCCGCGGAATAAAATCCGGTTTAAGACCATACTTCAGAAGAGCATCGCATGTTTTGTCGCCAATAACGGCTATCCTAGGAATAGAACCTCTATATTCCGTTTGTTTAAGCGCTTTAAAAAAGAAATCTACCCCGTTTTTACTTGTGAAGACCAGCCAGTCAAATTCGTGAAGTTCGTAAAATTTTTCTTTTATTTCATCAATATGGTCCGGCAAGGCAAAATCAAGAAGGGGAATCGCAAGCGGCACCCCTCCAAGTTCGGTTATTCTTTCAATCATCGCAGATGACTGTTCTATAGCCCTTGTTATGAGAACTCTTTTCCCTAAAAGAGGCTTATTACAATCCATTACTTATCAAGCTCCGCTTTTACATCATCAATCAGCTGTTTGCCGCCTTTTTCAGTCAGTTGTCGGGCAGTTTCATTTCCTATAAGCTTTGGGTCGGTTCCTTCAAAACGTTCCTTGTAGATGGTCTTTCCATCCGGTGAGGCAACAAGTCCAGTTAAAGCTATATTTCCATGTTCAGTAACAGTAGCATATCCTGCTATCGGTACCTGGCATCCTCCTTCCATCTTATCAAGGAAGGCTCTCTCAGCTTCAACTGTTCTTTTCGTGGTTTCGCAAGTAAGTTTAGCAAGCTCTGCCAGCAGCTCAGCATCATCCTCACGGCACTCGATGGATAACGCTCCCTGTCCTACTGCAGGAAGACAAAGTTCAGGCTCGAGGTATTGTGTTACAACTTCTGATTTCCATCCTAACCTTGCAAGTCCTGCTGCTGCCAAAATGATAGCATCGTATTCTTCATCCTTAAGCTTTTGAAGGCGGGTATCAACATTCCCGCGAATCCATTTAATTTCCAGATCAGGCCTCTTGGCAAGAAGCTGGGCGCTCCGGCGCAGGCTGCTCGTTCCAATTACCGCACCTGGCTGAAGCTCTTCAAATGGTACATTATCTTTTGAAATCAGTACATCACGATGGTCTTCCCTTGGAGGAATGCATCCGATAGTTAGCCCCTTTGGAAGGACTGCAGGCATATCCTTCATGCTGTGCACGGCCATATCAATTTCCTTGTTAAGCATGGCTTGTTCAATCTCTTTAACAAACAAGCCTTTTCCCCCAACTTTTGAAAGTGTCACATCGAGAATTTGATCGCCTCTGGTTACGATCTCTTTAACCTCAAACTCATATGGTACCCCCAGGCTCTTTAATTGATTGATCACCCAGTTCGTTTGAGTCAGGGCAAGCTTGCTTCTTCTTGAACCAACAATAATTTTTCTCATGTTATCCTCCTAGGTATTCCAAAAGTGAAAGGCCGAGAGACTGCCAAACAGAAAGAAATTAATCAGCACAATAAAGAAAGAAGCTGTATTCCAATATGCCAGAGTAATTCCAAATCTCTGCTTCCGTACCTTCAGATATAAATAAATGCTATAAACTATTAAAACAATAAAAGAACCAACAATTTTCGGATCGAACCACATTAGATCAGGTACTTTTAAATACGCCCATTGCAAACCAAGGATCAATGAAAGCACTAGCATCGGCACCCCAATCGCATTAAGGACATAGGTCATGTGCTCAAGTTTGGATAAATCACCGAGGCGATGCAGCCTTTTTCCCCATTTCTTCCTCTTGAGCAAATCATATTGAATCAAATAAAGCAAAGAAAATACAAATGATAGTGAAAATGCACCATACGATAATATGGCCATCGTAATATGAATCATCAGCAGTTCAGAAACAAGCTGCTGTGCCAGAACTTCGGATTCTATTTGAACTGGCGCAAATGTATGGATCGCCATAACAATAAATCCCAGCACATTGGTAAAGAACACTGTAAAATCCATACGGAGGAAGCGGTTTATAGCTAATGACAGGCTTACTAGTATCCATGCATAGAAATAAAACCCTTCAAATATCGTTAATACTGGAAATCTGCCTGTCTCCAACATATATAGAAATAAAAAAATTGTTTGAAGGAGCCAAACAATTGCAAGTAACCAGAAGGCAATCCGATTTACCTTCCGGTTATTATTAAGAAAATCAATAAAATATAAAAGGACGCTTAATGCATACAGGAGCACCGTGGCTTCATGCAATCTTGTAATGGTTAATTCCAGCATAGTCAACCCTCTTATGCTTCAAACGGAATTGGATTAGCCCTGGATGCATTTCCATGCTGTTCCTTAGCCGATTGCTTTTCCACCAATTCCTCGATATGAAAGATTTTCGTAAATCTCTCTAAAGCTTCAGCTGAATCAGCCTCACCAGCTAATTCCTTCGCATAAAGAATCGGATCTTTTAGCAGCTGGTTGATAATGCTTTTTGTATGCTTGTTAATGACTTTCTTGTCCCGGTCGCTTAAATGGGCCAGTTTTCTTTCAATGCTGTGCATCGTTTCTGACTGAATTGCCAGTGCTTTTTCACGCAGTGCCGAAATGACCGGAACCACACCCAAAAGGTTAAGCCATTTGGTAAATTCCACAATCTCAGCTTCAATCATGATCATGATTGTTTCAGCTGCTTTTTTACGTTCCTGAAGGTTTGCTTCAACAATTCCCTCAAGGTCATCTATATCATATAAGAATACACTTTCAATCTCTCCAAGTGCAGGATCTAAATCACGGGGTACCGCGATATCAACCATGAAAATTGGGCGGCCTTTCCGCAGCTTATTTACAGAATCCATCATTTCCTTTGTAATAACAAAGTCCTTTGCTCCTGTAGAAGTGATTAATATATCTGCTTCAACTAAAGCACATTGAAGTTCATCAAGCTTCTTTGCTTTTCCGGAAAATCGTTCAGCAAGTGCGACTGCTTTTTCAAAAGTACGGTTGATTACTGTCACTTTTGATGCACCATTGCTATGAAGATTTCGAATGGCCAGCTCACCCATTTTGCCGGCACCCAGAATAAGGACATGCTTATCTTTCAAGCTGCCGAAGATTTTCTTTGCAAGCTCTACCGCAGCATAGCTGACAGAAACAGCATTCGTATTGATTTCTGTTTCAGCATGTGATTTCTTGGCCAGGGTTATCGCTTGTTTAAAGAGTTGGTTAAACACTGTGCCAACGGTATTTTCACTTTGTGCTAGCTGGTAGCTTGATCTGACCTGTCCAAGAATTTGCGTCTCTCCCAGAACCATTGAGTTTAAGCCGCATGCAACCTGGAATAAATGTTCAACGGCGGCTTCTCCCTCATAAATAAATAAAAACGGAGAAAATTCCTCTTGCTCGATTTCGAACCATTCAGAAAGAAATTCCTTAATATAGTAACGGCCAGTATGAATCTGATCGACAACCGCATAGATCTCTGTCCTGTTGCAGGTTGAAACGATCACATTTTCCAATATACTTTTTTTATTTTTAAGAGCATCCATTGCATCTGCAAGTTCAGCTTCATTGAATGACAATCTCTCACGAATCTCTACAGGGGCAGTTTTATAGTTTAATCCTACTGATAGTATAAACATCCCTAAATTCGCACCCCCAACTATGTCAATAATTCACGACTTCTATTATAACATGGACAGCTTAATAATCTCACAAAAATTATGAACAGTTGATGAAAACGTTAGAAGATAAAGCCTGTTTATGGCATGTATCTATCTGTACCCATTTTAGCCCCCTGCGATGTAAGACAGTTTGATATTGGTCCATGTTCAGAAAATATAAATTCTGTTATTATTTAAAGAAAAGCGCAAGCGCCCTGATAGTGGAACGACGGCTAATTTCGCCGCGTCCTGTGGCAACACTGTCCTCACCCACATCCTGACAAAGGAACGTCGGCTAAGTTCTGGCACGTCCTGTGGGTCGGGGCTTTATTTTACTCCGTAAAAAAAGTTGCTGGGCGCTGAAGCTAGACATCTATACTAGTCAACGAAATTATACTTTCTTTTATAAATGAGCCTTTTTCGACAAATATCTACTTAAGTAACTTACCAAAAAATACGTTTCACTTCAAGCAATGAAATCGGTATGGAGGGCAAGATGAAATCACAGCGCTATTTTCCTGGAATTGTTTTAACTGGCTTTGGACTTTACTTTTTCCTTGAAAAGACGAAGCCGGCGGTACTGCCTGAATTGTTTACATGGCCTACTTTACTTTGCATTGTCGGCATTGCTTTCTTAGGACAGGCCTATTTCGCAAAGGACCATGAATCCATTTTGCCAGGAACTATATTTACAGGCATAGGACTCCATTTTCATGCGGCCGCCCGTTTTTCTGAATGGCCGCAGCATACAGGTATGTTCATCACAATCATTTCACTTGGATTTATGCTGCGCGCTAGAAAAACAAACACAGGAATGATGTATGGTATTCTTTTGTTTATCATTTCCATGATAATCTTATTTTATGACAGGCTTGTAAACTGGCTCGGTGTTCTTGAAACCGGCGTATCGGCCATTTGGAAGTTTTGGCCTTTATTACTGATTGCAATAGGTTTTTACCTGCTGTTTTTGAAAAAAAAATAATTACATAATGAAGAAAGTGAGGCCTCCGTATAAAGGATTTGAACCTTCATCCTAAGCGGTGCTAGTACATGATCGCCCTAAAAATGGGCTAACCCAATGTTTCCGTGCGATGTATCGCTGCCGAATTGTTCCTTGTCCTTTGCACCGGGATGTTATCATCCTACTGAAAAATTTCCTGGGTGCTTGAGATTTACTCTTTCCGTTATCCACATCTACTGTCTAATAGTTTTGGGGATTTCAAAAAAACCCTTGCTTATACCAAGAGGCAAGGGTTTCGTATAGTAAAGACTCATATATTCAGTTCAATTTCTGAAGCTGCCTCTTTTAGAATTTCTCCTAACGGCCCCAGTAATACCAAATCAAAATACCTATCCATGATCGTTGGTTCATTGTTAATCAAAACTGATGGAATATCAGCCTCCGCTGCGAAAGCAGGAAGCATATTAACGGGGGATACGGACAGCGAGGAACCCATGGCGATAAATAAGTCTGCTTTTTCAATCGCATCTTCCGCCTGCTCCCATCCTATTACGGCATCTCCATATAAAACGATATTTGGCTCAAGAATTACATGTCCGCCGCTTCCAGTGCTTTGACATTTTACGCATAGCGGTGCTTTTTCCAGCCCTTTATAATCAATTTCATAGGATTGGACGCATTCAGGACAGGTTGCACCCCTAAGCGATCCATGCACTTCTATTACATTCGTGCTGCCTGCAGCCTGATGAAATCCGTCAACATTTTGAGTTATGATTGTAACGTTTTTACCTATCTTCTCTATCTCAGACAATACATGATGGCTGACGTTTGGCTTATATTGGTTTAAGGTCTGCAATTGAAAAATATCAATATAGTGGTTCCAAAACTCGGCTGGATGCTGCTGAAAATAAGAACGCGACAAATAATATTCCAGCCTATGCTCCCTTTTATAAATGCCTTCAGAAGACCTAAAATCGGGCAGGCCGCTTTCGGTACTTACACCGGCCCCAGTCAGGATTGCAATATTTTTTGCATGCTTTATCCTTTCAGTAAGCTCATTTGTTTTAGGATTCTTCATCTGTATCCACCTTTCATTAAATAAAAAAACTGACTTATGACTTGGGCAGCTTCTGCATCAAGAATGGCTAAGCCATTTTTGATCTGTTGCGCCAAACTGTCATAAGTCAGAACTTTTCCGCTATACAAGAATTATCTATGCGAATTCATGCATATGCCTTTTTAAGGCAGACCATGCTTCATCTTTCCCCTGGCCGGTTTCACCTGAAAAAAGAATTAATTCATGGTTTTTTTCCATATCCAGTGTTTCCCGTATTACCTTCATATGCTTTTGCCATTTCCCTTTTGGGATCTTATCAGCCTTGGTTGCAATGACAATTACTGGAAGATTATGATGATTTAGAAACTCATACATCAACACATCATCATTGGAGGGTGGATGGCGTAAATCGACTATAAGAAGGGCGGCGGTTAATTGCTCCCTGCTGGTAAAATACGTTTCAATCATCCGGCCCCATGCTTCACGTTCACTTTTAGAGACCTTTGCGTATCCATAGCCTGGCACGTCCACAAAATGGAACATATCATTAATGATATAAAAATTCAGAGTTTGCGTTTTTCCTGGCTTTGATGACTTTCTGGCCAGATTTTTGCGGTTAATCATTTTATTGATAAACGAAGACTTTCCCACATTAGATCTTCCTGCGAGCGCAAATTCAGGCAGGTTAACATCAGGATACTGAGCAGGCTTAACCGCGCTGATCACAATATCCGCACTTGTTACCTTCACTTACTTTCACCTTCCAATAATGCATGTTGAATAACCTCATCGACATGTGATACCAGAACGAATTCCAGTTCATTGCGGACGCTTTCCGGAATGTCATCTATGTCTTTTTCATTATCCTTCGGGCAAATAATTTTAGTTAAACCAGCCCTGTGTGCACTTAAGGATTTTTCCTTCAAGCCGCCAATTGGCAATACTCGGCCACGCAGGGTGATTTCCCCTGTCATGCCCACTTCGCGTCTGATCGGACGGCCGGTCAATGCTGAAATAAGAGCGGTCGCCATCGTAATTCCCGCAGACGGCCCATCTTTTGGCACTGCTCCTTCAGGGACGTGTATATGAATATCATATTTTTCATTGAAATCTGTTTCTATATTCAGCTCTGCCGCTTTGGAGCGCACATAGCTGAAAGCTGCCTGTGCTGATTCTTTCATAACATCGCCAAGTTTCCCTGTAAGAACTAGCTTTCCTTTTCCAGGAGAAAGGGATACTTCAATTTGAAGAGTGTCTCCACCAACAGTTGTATAAGCTAGTCCTGTAGCAACGCCAACCTGGTCTTCCAGCTCCGCCTGGCCATAGTGGTAAATTGTTTTGCCCAAAAAGTCCTCCACACCGCCATCAGAAATGATAACCCGTTTCTTCTCGCCTGACACAATGATTTTTGCAGTTTTACGGCAAATACTGGCAAGCTGCCTTTCCAGACTCCGCACCCCTGCTTCCCTTGTATAATAGCGGATGATTCGGAGCATCGCATCATCCTTGATTTGCAGCTGGGCTTTTTTCAGTCCATGGTCTTTTAACTGCCTTGGCAGTAAATGATCCTTGGCAATATGAAGCTTTTCAATCTCGGTATAGCCCGAAATGGTGATAATCTCCATCCGGTCGCGGAGCGGCCCAGGAATGGTAGCCAGGTTGTTGGCAGTTGCAATAAACATTACCTTGGATAAATCATATGTTTCTTCAATATAATGATCGCTAAAATTATGATTTTGTTCAGGATCTAGCACTTCAAGCATTGCTGATGATGGGTCACCCCTGAAATCGCTTGACATTTTGTCCACTTCGTCCAATAAGAATACGGGATTGATTGTACCGGCTTTTCGCATACCTTGTATAATCCGGCCAGGCATCGCACCGACATAGGTTCTCCGATGGCCGCGGATCTCGGATTCATCACGGACACCACCGAGCGATATCCGGACGAAATTACGGTTCATGGACGTCGCAATTGATTTCGCAAGACTTGTTTTCCCTACCCCCGGAGGACCCGCAAGGCAAAGGATCGGCCCTTTTAACGAATTAGTAAGCTGCTGCACTGCCAGATATTCAAGTACTCTTTCTTTCACCTTTTCCAGTCCAAAATGCTCACTGTTCAAAATCGTTTCGGCTTTATGGATGTCTAAATCATCTTTGGTTGAGTTTGACCATGGCAAGGCAGCGAGCCATTCGATATAATTACGGATAACTGCACTTTCGGCAGAACTTGCCGGAACTTTTTCATAACGGTCCAATTCCCTAAAAGCCGCAGCTTGAATGTGTTCCGGCATTCCTGCTTTTTCAATTTTTTCAGTTAAATCAGCAATCTCGCCTGTCTTTCCTTCTTTGTCACCGAGCTCTTTCTGGATAGCTTTCATCTGCTCGCGTAAATAATATTCCTTCTGGGTCCGTTCCATCGACCGCTTGACCCGCTGGCCGATTTTCTTTTCCAGATTCAATACTTCCCGTTCATTATTAATGATCTCGATAACACGGCTCAGCCGTTTCCTCACATCAATCGTTTCAAGTATTTCCTGCTTTTCTTTTTGCTTTAACGGAAGGTGGGAGGCAATGATATCTGCCAGCCTTCCTGGTTCCTCAATATCAGAAGTAGCTGAGAAGGTTTCAGCGGAAATTTTCTTGGACATCTTTATGTATTGCTCGAAGTAGTCTAAAAGTGTCCGCATTAAAGCCTGATGCTCAATTTCCTTTTCAGCGCTGTCTTCATAAACTTCAACCTTAGCGGAGAAATAGGTTTCGTGATCAGATACCGAAATAATTTCTGCCCGGTTAAGTCCCTCAACCAAAACCCGAATCGTCCCATTCGGGAGTTTAAGCATCTGCTTAACCTTAGTAAGGGTTCCCATTTTATAAATGTCATCTTCGCCAGGTTCATCTAAAGAAACATCTTTTTGGGTTGTCAAAAAAATAAGATGGTCTTCCACCATTGCTTTTTCAAGTGCCTGTACAGATTTATCACGTCCAACATCTAAATGAAGGACCATAGTTGGATATACAAGCAGTCCTCTAAGCGGAAGGAGGGGGACAATGAATTCTTTCCTATCAGCCATAGCCGGACACCTCCATTTTCTATATTTTCTTAAATGTATTTTTCATATGTCGCGGACCTTTGTACAATTCTATCTCATTTGGGTAAAAGTGTCTATTTTGGTCCATGTGGGAATTGTAATTGTATTATCTCTAAAATTTAATCATAAAGCACGTAAAAAGATTAGGGTTTAATTGAATAGGCATAGATTACATTAGTCAGACAAGGAACAATCAGCGAGAAAGTCCCCGCTGATTGTCGTAGCCTGTTCAACCACTTTCTTTTTTTGTAAGATCCAATGACGGAAGGATGTGATCCGGCATAACTTCTTTCTTTAAGGCAATATCAAAAACTTCCTTCAGGTTCATGACAGGTGAAATTTCGATCCCTTTAATTTCTTTGAGAATAGATTGCATGTTTTCAGCCGGAATAATAACCCTTTTGGCTCCAGCCTTTTTTGCTGCCTTTACTTTTGCATATACCCCGCCAACAGGTTTTACATTCCCGTGGATGCTAATTTCCCCTGTAATTGCTATAGTATGGTCAACCGGTATCTTATAAATCGCTGAATAAATACCGGTCGCCATTGCAATTCCTGCAGATGGACCGTCGATAGGTGTTCCTCCAGGAAAGTTCACATGAATATCAAATTGGTCAGCCGGCACCCCCAGCGACCTCAAAACCGTAATTACATTTTCTCCAGAGCCGCGAGCCATGCTCTTTCTCCGTATCGATTTTCCATTCCCGCCGATACTTTCTTCATCGATGATACCGGTAATATTTATGCTTCCTTTATCTGTAGCAGGCATAACCGTTACTTCTATTTCCAGCAATGTACCAGTGTTTGGCCCGTAAACTGCTAGGCCATTGACAAGACCAACCTTTGGTTTTGCAGCAATTTTTTGTTCCATCCTAGGACTTAGCTGACTGCTCTGGACGACCCACTCAATATCTTCATCCTTAATAAAGGAGCGATTATCTGTCACAGCAAGCCCTGCCACTATTTGAATCATATTAACTGCTTCGCGTCCGTTTCGCGCATAATCCGATAGTGTTTCTAGTGCTTTGTCACTAATTGGCAGCTTGACCTTATCAGCTGCTTTTCGGCCAATCGTTATAACCTCTTCCTGCTGAAGTTCCCTAAAAAACACCTCCATGCATCGAGATCTAATGGCTGGCGGAATTTCATTCGGAGTTCTTGTTGTAGCTCCAACAAGCCGAAAATCAGCTGGGAAGCCGTTTTTGAAAATATCATGGATATGAGCTGGAATATTCACATTTTCTTCTTGGTAATAAGCACTTTCGAGAAAAACTTTCCGGTCCTCTAGCACCTTAAGGAGTTTGTTCATTTGTATAGGATGAAGCTCTCCAATCTCATCTATAAATAATACGCCACCATGTGCATTGGTAACTGCACCTTGTTTCGGCTGGGGAATTCCAGCCTGTCCCATTGCACCTGCACCTTGGTAGATCGGGTCATGTACAGAACCAATTAACGGGTCTGCGATGCCTCTCTCATCAAACCTGGCCGTTGTGGCATCAAGTTCCACGAAAACAGATGAAGATTTGAAGGGTGATTTAGCCGATCTTTTGGCTTCTTCTAGTACCAGACGCGCTGCAGCAGTCTTGCCAACTCCTGGTGGTCCATAGATGATAACATGCTGAGGATTTGGCCCGCATAGAGCTGCTTTCAAAGCTTTGATTCCATCCTCTTGACCCACAATATCCTCGAAGGATGCCGGCCGAACTCTTTCCGACAGCGGTTCAGTTAACGAGATCCCGCGCATTTTCCGGAGCTGGTCCATTTCCTTTCTTGATTCCCTGTCAATTGTGACTTTTTGGGAACGTTGCCCCTTTAGCAGGTTTAAAAAGTACAATCCTATTACAATCCCAAAAAACAGCTGAATTAATAATGCTATTCCTGTCCAACTCACATGTATCCCTCCTGCAATCCCAAGTTCGTTAATTATTGCTAGTATCTCCGTTGAAGGTAGGGATTAACCGGAATTTTTATCACCGAATCAGGAAAGTAAAAAACGGTTCAAAGCAACTCATATATAATTAAATCGAACTATAAAAAAAGAAGAAGTAATTCATAAAAAAAGGCTGCCGCATGTGCGGACAGCCTTTTTTTGAAACATAAAATATGGACTGTTGTCTGGCTTCAGCGCCAAGCAACTTTTTCCAATAGGAAGTTAAATCCTCAGAGTACATGACAAGAGCTTCATCAGCGTTGCACTAAACTGCAAAACGGTAGTTTTGTGAGGACATTTTAGTGCCGAAGTGCCACAGAACGCAGTTCAGGACAGTGTTGCCACACGGCGTGGCGCACTTATTTCCTTCCTCTGTGAGGGCGCTTTTCACTTTTCTGTTCATGCAGAGGTTTTCTTTTCTTCGCTCTCAACAACGGAACCATCCGTTAAAACCATTTTGGGCGGTTTGTTATCAGCAACTGTTTCTGCTGTAATAATACACTTTTGGATATCATTCCGTGATGGCAGGTCAAACATCACTTCAAGCATAATGCCTTCAATGATGGAGCGCAGCCCGCGGGCACCTGTCTTGCGTTCGATCGCTTTTTTAGCGATTTCTACAAGTGCTTCCTTTTCAAACTCAAGATCCACTTCATCAAGCTCAAGCATCTTTTGATATTGCTTCACTAGAGCATTCTTTGGCTTTGTCAGAATTTCAATCAACGCTTCCTCATCAAGTTGAGTAAGGGTTGCGATTACTGGCAGACGGCCAATGAATTCGGGAATTAAACCAAAGCGCAGAAGGTCCTCAGGCAATACTTTTGAAAGCAGCGCCTTATCGTTTACTTCTTCTTTTTTAGTTCCAGATCCAAATCCAATTACTTTTTGGCCGAGACGTCTTTTAATGATCGGCTCAATTCCATCAAACGCTCCACCGCAAATAAATAGAATGTTTGACGTATCAATTTGGATAAACTCCTGATGGGGATGCTTTCTTCCACCCTGCGGAGGAACACTGGCAACTGTTCCTTCGAGGATTTTCAGCAACGCCTGCTGAACACCTTCACCGGAAACATCACGGGTAATGGAAGGATTTTCAGACTTTCTAGCAACTTTATCAATTTCATCGATATAGATGATTCCCTTTTCTGCTTTTTCCACATCATAATCTGCAGCCTGGATTAGTTTAAGAAGAATATTTTCAACATCTTCCCCTACATATCCGGCTTCCGTTAATGAGGTAGCATCAGCAATGGCAAATGGAACGTTTAACAAACGAGCAAGTGTCTGCGCTAAAAGAGTTTTTCCGCTTCCAGTTGGTCCAATTAAGCAGATATTACTCTTTGCAAGCTCCACATCATCAATCTTGCTGTTGGAATTGATGCGTTTGTAATGGTTATAAACCGCTACTGCAAGAGACTTTTTCGCCTGTTCTTGCCCAATTACATATTCATCAAGAATTTCACGGATTTCCATTGGCTTCGGTACATCCTTAAATTCAACTTCTTCCTCTGAGCCAAGCTCTTCCTCAACAATTTCCGTACATAACTCTATACATTCATCACAAATATATACGCCAGGGCCAGCGACAAGCTTTCTCACCTGTTCCTGGGTTTTGCCGCAAAAAGAACATTTAAGCTGCCCTTTTTCATCATTAAATTTAAACATTAACGCTCACCCCTTTAAGTACTCATTCTCTATTCATAGACAGTTACCCTGTCTCGATCTGACGGATTACAAAAGATTAAACCAATTTTAATTTAATCTGTATTGTAACACGGTTCACAGTCAAACAGGTAACGATATGCTTCTCCATGAAATAGCCATCCAGTATTTAAAACCAAATCAATAATATGTATTTTGCCCTTTACCATCAATCCCAAACTCCAGGATTAATAAAAATAAAGGCTTTCTTTCTTTATGTATATGCTATATTCGGGACAAACTATCCCTTAATCCCAAAAACAGGGTCAGAAAAGGTATTAAAAATAGTATAGTTTGATATGTAAAATACCGCAAGCAATAACCTTTCAGCCAGCTTCCGGCTTCATGCGGGACATGGTACAAGGAGCGTGCTGCCACTTTACCGTGACCGCGTTTTACTTTTCTTTGTTAGACTGAGAACCAGTACAGATGTCCAGCTGCATAGCTTTCGCTTTTCTTGTTATATGTTACAAAACAAGGCACGATAATTCGTGCCTTGTTATTTAATAAAAAAATTATTCAGCTGTTTTGCTGTTTTCAACAAGGAAATCAATAGCCTTGCGGATTTTCAGGTCACCCTTAATTCCCTCAAGATTTCCTAGTGCTTTTTTGATGTTTTCTACATCCATATTATACATTGAAGCCATGCTCTCAAGTTCTGCATTTACATCTTCTTCAGTTGCTTCAAGATTTTCAGCTTCAGCAATTGCTTCTAATGTAAGGTTTGCACGGACGCGAATTTCAGCTTCATCCTTCATTTGTCCTTTTAATGCTTCTTCATCCTGTCCAGAGAACTGGAAGTACAAGTCAAGATTCATACCTTGAGCTTGAAGGCGCTGACCGAATTCATCCATCATACGGTCAACTTCATTTGAAATCATTGCCTCAGGGATGTCAATTTTAGCATTTTCAGCAGCTTTTTCAACTACTGCATCGCGAACTTGATGTTCAGCAGCATGCTTTTTGCTCTCAACAAGACGAGTTTTTGTTTTTTCACGAAGTTCAGCCATTGTTTCTACTTCTTCGTCTGCATCCTTAGCGAATTCATCATCCAGCTCAGGAAGCTGTCTTGATTTAATTTCGTGAAGCTTAACCTTGAATACAGCAGGCTTTCCAGCAAGCTCAGCCGCGTGGTATTCTTCAGGGAATGTAACATTTATATCCTTTTCTTCGCCTGCAGCAACACCAACTAATTGTTCTTCAAATCCAGGGATGAAAGAACCTGAACCAAGTTCAAGTGAATAGTTATCGCCTTTACCGCCTTCAAATGCTTCATCATCAACAAAGCCTTCAAAATCGATAACAACAGTATCTCCATTTTCAGCTTGTCCTTCTTCTTTCACGACTAGCTCAGCATGACGATCACGGATCGAGTTGATTTCATTTTCAACATCTTCATCTGTTACTTCAGTATCAGCCTTTTCTACTTCAAGGCCTTTATACTCGCCTAATTCCACTTCCGGCTTAACAGTTACAGTAGCTTTAAAGATAAGGTTTTGGCCTTTCTCCATTTGTTCAATGTCGATTTCCGGACGGTCAACAGGAGTGATTCCTGCTTCTTCTACTGCATTTGCATATGCATCTGGAAGAATGAAGTCCAATGCATCCTGATAAAGTGATTCAACGCCAAAACGCTTTTCGAACATTTGGCGAGGCATTTTACCTTTACGGAATCCAGGAACATTAACCTGTTTAACTACTTTTTTGAATGCTGCATCAAGGCCTTCGTTAACCTTTGCTGCATCAACTTCAACTGTAAGAACCCCTTGGTTCCCTTCTTGCTTTTCCCAATTTACAGACATTTGTTTCCCTCCAAAAATCTATATACTTCATTTGTAAGCGAGTGATGATTCTGCCATCTCATTCAATCACAATTACCCGATCATGCCAGGATTTTCGTGAAATGTCGCTACTGGTGCATTATATATTACAACCACTACATTATAACATAGGATGATTTTGTTTCAACAGCAATCCCTTAAATTATCGGGTAAGAAATTTCTTCAATTTCCTTAAGCCTTGAAACGATTTTCTTTACGGCTTCAGTCTCACATTGATAGTGTTCCGCGATTACAGATAATGACGGTTCGAAACCTTGGTATTCTTCTGACAGGTAATGATATGCTGCAGCCCATTCTTCAAACGCTTCTCCCCCGGGATCAAATGGATAATAAAGGAAATGGTGCCGTTCCAAAAGCCCGGAAGCTAGCTCAAATAGGGTCGGATTAACATCCTCAAGTTCCCTTTCAAGCAACCTCGAAATTTCATTATAAAAAGGATTGCTTTTCATTTCGGGCAGCTTGGCGGGTATAATCGTCTTCTGCATTCCAAATTTCTCAATCATCAACTCTATTTCAAACTCTTGTTCCCGCAATATATTGACCAATAGAGTCTTGAAAAAGGGGTGTCCCGTTTCGTCCTCAAAAAATTCTTTAATCTGGTCCCTGTACGGCCTTGCGTTCATTGATGATAACCTTGAGATGGTCAAAAGCAGTTCCTGTTCACTTTTACCGGACAATAAACTTTCATTAAAGCTTTGTTCCTCACGCTCTCTTGCCGCTTCCCGCTGTCTTTCTTTTTCGGCAACTGATCGCCTGCTGAACTGGAGCATTTTTTCAAAATGATCCACTTTATCTGGAGGAACTTGATTGTCATCAAGCAGCGCTTCAATCGTAGAAGCCATTTCCTCCTGTTCATTAAGCTGCAGAAGGATCATTAAGTAAATATTTACAACCTGAAAATAATCGCCAATTCCCTTATGAAGCAGCTCCTTACACAGCTCTTTTGCTTCTTCATAAAACCCAAGCTCCACTAAAGATACAACAAGCCCAACATTCAGATCGGGATCTTCCGGTTCAAGTTCCTTGGCCTGTCTGAACAATTCAGCAGCTCTTTTAAAATCCTTAACTGACAGCGATTCCAGCCCCATCTCCACCAGACGATTGGCCAGCTTTGGGAATGGAATAACCTTTTTATCTTCTTTTCCGCCAGACCGCTTTTCCTTCATTGATATACCGCCCTATCAACTTCGTTTTAAAACACAGTTTAGCACGTTAATTGCAGAAAAACAAAATATTGCTTTAATTACCTAAACGCTCAATCAAAACAGTGACGCTCCTCATTCGATAATTAAGAGAAGAATGAGGCGATGTATTTTAAAGCTTTAATCAATTATTTCCTCAACAAAGCATATAGTCGTTCAATCAAGCCTTATTTAAAATCAGCTTGCGATACTGCAAAAACTTGAAAAGATAAAAAGCAAAAAAAACCAGCCACCCGCATCGATCGGCAGGGTGGCTGTGTTTAAACCAAATAATTCTTTTAATAGGAAGAAACCACTTGATCTTTCTGTTCATGCTGCCGGATTTGCTCGTCATATTGCAGCGTGATTGAGATCTCATCCCAGCCGTTGACGAGCATTTCCTTCCAATATGGATGGATGTCAAATGACGCCTGAAACCCTTTATTATCAGTAACAGTTTGATTCGGTAAATCAACTGTAAGCTGATGCCCAGGTTCTTCGGCCGCCTTCATTAGCCGACTAACGTCCTCACTCGAAAGAGCGATTGGAAGCATCCCATTCTTTAAACAGTTATTTTTAAAAATATCAGCAAAGGAAGGGGCTATTACAGCTTGAAATCCATAATCATATAGCGACCATGGCGCATGTTCCCGTGATGATCCGCAGCCAAAATTATCTCCGGCAATTAAAATGTTGGCGCCTTTTGATTCAGGTTTATTTAACTCGAAATCGGCTCGTTCATTTCCTTTTTCATCATATCTCCAGTCATAAAACAAAAATTCACCAAAGCCTGTCCGTTCAATACGCTTTAAAAATTGTTTCGGGATGATCTGATCTGTATCCACGTTAGAACGGTCCATAACGGCTGCTTTTCCAGTTAAGCATTGAATAGGTTCCATCATGCGCACCTCACTTTATAAAAAGTAAAATATTCTTTTCCACAATTGATGCGAAGCAGTTGTCCTTACTTAACCGCCTCATCCGCAATGCCTGCAGCATTAATCTGCCGAATATCAACGAACTTGCCGAATAATGCTGCAGCCGCAGCCATGGAAGGGCTCACCAAATGCGTACGCGCACCAGTGCCCTGCCTGCCTTCAAAGTTTCTGTTTGACGTTGAAGCACAATGTTCACCAGGAGGAACCACATCAGGATTCATGCTTAGGCACATGCTGCAGCCAGATTCACGCCACTCAAAACCAGCTTCAGTGAAAATTTTATCCAGCCCCTCTTCTTCGGCTGCTAGTTTTACCCGCTGAGAACCTGGTACTACCAGCGCTCTGACACCGGTTGACACCTTTTGTCCTTTCACAACATCAGCGGCTTGGCGTAAGTCCTCAAGGCGGGAATTCGTACACGAACCGATAAATACATGCTGAACAGGAATATCAGTAATCTTCATGCCCTCTTCAAGACCCATATATTGAAGCGCGCTACGCAAAGATTTCTTGCTATCTTCTGTTTTTACTTCACCAGCGGTCGGAATGCTGCTGTCCACCGGACTGCACATGCCTGGATTGGTACCCCAGCTAACCATTGGGGATATGTCGGATCCGTCAATTTCGAGGCAATGATCATATTCCGCATCATCGTCGCTTACAAGTGAGCTCCAATCCGTGACGGCTTTTTCAAAATCGTCCCCTTTTGGAGAGTACTTTCTTCCGAGCAGATATGAATAAGTAGTTTCATCCGGAGCAACAAGCCCTGCTCTTGCGCCTCCTTCAATGGACATATTACAGACAGTCATTCTTTCTTCCATCGACATATTTCTAATTACATCACCGCAATACTCAATGATGTACCCGGTTCCAAAATTTACGCCATATTTAGAAATGATATATAAAATAACATCCTTGGCAGTAACGCCCCGGCCTAAGGAGCCATTGATCTCCAGCTTTAATGTCTTGGGCTTTGTTTGCCAAAGGGTTTGTGTCGCAAGAACATGTTCTACCTCACTTGTTCCAATACCAAAGGCAATCGCCCCAAAGGCTCCGTGTGTAGAAGTATGGCTGTCTCCGCAAACAATTGTCATCCCTGGCTTAGTTAGCCCAAGTTCTGGACCAATTACATGAACAATTCCCTGATCCGGACTATCCAAATCTGCAAGAGATATCGAGAATTCATCACAATTCTTTTTTAATGCTTCCAGCTGTGTACGTGCCACTTCGTCATGGATGAGGTAGCGGTTAATTGTCGGTACATTATGATCCATTGTTGCAAATGTTTTGTCCGGGCGCCTGACGCTTCTGCCTTTTAACCGGAGGCCCTCAAATGCCTGTGGCGATGTTACTTCATGGATATAATGCAGGTCGATATATAATAAATCAGGCTTACTATCTTCCTTATAAACAATATGGCGGTCCCATATTTTTTCAATAATTGACTTGCCCATGGTATTCCTCCTTATCAGAAAAGCGGAAGCGCCTTCGCCATCTTATTTTCCTAAGAAAAGCAGCTAGGCGCCCGAGCTAGACATCTGTATGTTGCCATTGATATTTATGCGTAAGCACCCATGATTTGTATAATTGCTTCATTGTCTAAAATGGAGGCTTTGACCTCTGCTACCATTTCTGTTGTTGAAAGAACTTTTGTTCCGTCCGCGACAATATCCCGTGTCCTGAAACCAGCGTCAAGCACATCCCGTACTGCACGTTCAATTTCCTCTGCTTCTTCTTCAAGGCCAAAGGAAAGGCGCAGCATTGAGGCAGCTGAAAGAATAGTTGCCAACGGGTTGGCTACATTCATTCCGGCAATGTCCGGAGCAGAACCGTGAATCGGTTCGTACATGCTAGGTCCTCCGATTGAAAGGGAAGCGGAAGGAAGCATTCCAAGTGAACCCGTTAAAACTGATGCCTCGTCGCTTAAAATATCACCGAACATATTTTCTGTCACAATCACATCAAATTGTCTTGGATTTCTAATAAGCTGCATCGCTGCATTGTCTACAAGCATATGTTCCAGTTCAACCTCTGGATAGGAAGCTGCCACTTCTTCTGCAACCTCACGCCATAGCCTGCTAGACTCCAATACATTTGCTTTATCAACTGAAGTAACTTTTTTTCTGCGGCCGTTCGCTACTTTAAATGCCAGCTCAATTATCCGCTTAATCTCTTCCCGTTTATAAAATAGGGTATCAACTACCGCTTCTTTTCCTTCATGTGTGGTACGTTCGCTCGGCTTGCCAAAGTACAGGCCGCCTGTCAGCTCCCTGACAATGATCAGGTCAACCTCTTCAATGATTTCTTTTCTTAAAGGGGATGCTTCTGATAAGCTGGAATAATAGCTGATTGGCCTTAGATTCGCATACAGGTCGAGTTCCTTCCGGATAGCAAGCAGTCCCCTTTCTGGTCTTAAATGGGAAGGATTATTGTCCCATTTTGGACCTCCAACTGCTCCAAGGAGGACAGCATCGCTGGCTTTGCACATTTCAATTGTCTCTTCCGGAAGGGGATTTCCTGTTTCGTCAATGGCCCCACCGCCAATAGAACCATATTGGAACTCGAATTCATGGTTGTATCTTTCGGCAATCGCCTGGAGAATCTCGACCGCCCCTCTTGTCACTTCTTTTCCGATTCCATCGCCCGGCAGTACTGCAATTTTCCTTTTCATCGTAGCATCCCCTTTCATATATTTAAGGCTGTAATACCGTTTCTCTATCATTTAAATAAATGACTCTGTTAACAGCGTGAAGGTAGGCCTTTGCTGATGCTTCCAAAACATCCTGGGCCAGCCCGCGGCCACTTGTTTCAACACCATCAAATTTCAACTTTACAAACACCTGTGCAAGGGCATCCCTGCCTGCGCCAACAGATTGGATCCGATAGTCCAGAAGATTAACCGTTCCATCGATGCATCTTTCGAGCGTATTGTATAAAGCCTCAATACTTCCAGCTCCTGTTGCCGCTTCTTGAATTACTTCATTTTCCCGCCCTGAAAGTGTAACTGTAGCTGTCGGTATCTGGCTTGTGCCGTACACAACTTGGATTGATTCTAATTCAAAGAATCTTTGATCCTTTGAAAGCTTTTCTTCAAGGACCAGTGCATTCAAATCGTCATCTGTCATTTCTTTTTTCTTATCGGCCAGCTCCTTAAATTGGACGAACAGCCTGTTCAGTTCTTCCTCTGTAACGCTCATTCCCAGCTCTTCAAGTCGGGTCTTAAATGCATGCCGGCCTGAATGTTTACCCAGTACCATGGAGTTAATGGAAACTCCCACAAGGTCAGGAGAAATGATTTCATATGTTGTTTTTTCCTTTAATACTCCATCCTGATGAATCCCGGATTCATGGGCAAAAGCATTTCTTCCTACTACAGCCTTATTTGCCGGTATAACCATACCGGTTAGCTTGCTGATCAAGCTGCTGGTACGCGAAATTTCATTCAATTTAAGACGGGTATTAGCCTGGTAATGATCAGCTCTGGTATGAAGCGCTACCACTACTTCTTCCAAAGCAGCATTTCCTGCTCTTTCGCCAATTCCGTTAATGGTTCCTTCTACTTGTTCCGCCCCGGCTTCAATCGCAGCAAGCGAGTTTGCAGTAGCCATTCCTAGATCATCATGGCAGTGGGCAGAAAGCTTTACTTTATGAATAGAAGGAACATGTTCCCTCAAGTATCTGAAGATGTTTCCATATTCAGCGGGAGGCAGGTATCCAACCGTATCCGGGATGTTGATAACATGGGCTCCTGCCTGGATAACGGCTTCAACAATTTCGGCTAGATAATCAAGCTCTGTTCTTCCCGCATCCTCTGCTGACCATTGAACAATTGGGAACCGCTGTGCGGCGTATTTAACAGACCCAACTGCAATTTCAATTACTTCTTCCTTGGATTTCTTTAGCTTATACTGCCGATGGATAGGAGACGTGGCAATAAATGTATGGATTCTTGGCTCAGCTCCATCCTTTAATGCATCCCAAGCTGCATCAAGGTCGCTCTGTATGGAACGGGCAAGCCCTGTTACGGAACAATTCCGAACGATCCTTGCTATCTCTTGCACAGAAGCGAAATCCCCTTTAGAAGAAGCCGGAAACCCGGCTTCGATTATATCTACACCAAGGCGTTCAAGCTGCCTGGCGATTTCTATTTTTTCGGAAAAATTTAAATTCACACCGGCTGATTGTTCACCATCACGTAACGTAGTGTCGAATATATTAATTTTTCGCAACTGCTGCCACTTCTTTC
Source organism: Peribacillus saganii (assembly GCF_003429095.1). GTDB lineage: Bacteria > Bacillota > Bacilli > Bacillales > DSM-1321 > Peribacillus > Peribacillus saganii. The sequence continues at coordinate 8,857 of NZ_QVTE01000001.1, read as the reverse complement.
TTCTTTTGCTGCTGGACGAAAGGCATCATTTTGCGAAGCTCGCGTCCTACTGTTTCAATTGGATGTTCTTTTTCGCTTTCATTAATTGCGTTAAAGACAGGACGGTTAGCCTGATTTTCCAAAATCCAGCCCTTAGCAAACTCGCCTTTTTGAATATCAGTCAGGACCTTCTTCATTTCTGCTTTTGACTGCTCATTTACTACTCGCGGCCCGGAAACGAAATCACCCCATTGTGCTGTATCTGAAATCGAATACCTCATGCCTTCCAATCCGCCTTCGTACATTAAGTCAACAATTAGCTTCAATTCATGCAAGCATTCAAAGTATGCCACTTCAGGCTGGTAACCTGCTTCAGTCAATGTCTCAAATCCAGCCTTTACAAGCGATGTCAATCCGCCGCAAAGCACTGCCTGTTCTCCAAAAAGATCCGTTTCTGTTTCTTCCTTGAATGTAGTTTCAAGCGCACCAGCTCTTAAAGCACCAATTCCTTTCGCATAGGCAAGAGCCAATTCCCTTGCTTCCCCAGTCACATCCTGATAAATAGCGAATAATGCAGGTACTCCAGCTTCCTGCTCATAAGTTCTGCGTACCAAATGTCCAGGACCTTTTGGTGCAACAAGCAGCACGTCTACCTCAGCAGGGGGAACGATTTGATGGAAATGAATATTAAATCCGTGAGCAAACATTAATGCATGGCCTTCTCTTAAAGCAGGAGCGATTTCTTCTTTATATACCTTCGGCTGCATTTCATCAGGAAGCAGGATCATTACAACATCTGAAGCTTCAACTGCTTCTCCGACAGGGTAAACTTTAAAGCCGTCCTGGACTGCCTTCTCCCATGATTTTCCTTCTCTTAGCCCAATAACTACATCTACGCCGCTGTCACGAAGATTTTGTGCGTGAGCGTGTCCCTGGGAACCATAACCAATAACTGCCACTCTTTTATTCTGAAAATATGCTGTATTACCTTCTGCGTTATAATAAACTTTTGCCATTTAAAATCTCTCCCTTTTCCATTTGTTAGTTTGATTGGATTTATTTAAATTATAAAATAGATACCACTTTATTTGTCTGGCTGCTGCGCTGCATGCCTCTCAGGAAAGCTGTTGTTCCAGTACGGGCCAGTTCCTTGATGCCGTATGGTTTTAGCAGTTCAATAAAGGCTTCAATTTTTTCGGATTCTCCTGTAATCTGAATGGTCAGATTGTCTTTGCTTACATCAATCACTGATGCCCTGAATGGTTCAATCAGTGAATATATTTCTGCCCTTGTTTGCGGGTTGACTGCTACTTTTATCAGGGCAAGCTCCCTCGCAACAATGGATTGTCCGGTAATATCGGAAACCTTTAAAATATCAACCTGCTTGTTTAGCTGTTTCGTAATCTGTTCAATGTCCTTTTCATCCTCTGCCTGGACGACAACCGTAATTCGTGAGATGTCTTCCTGCTCGGAATGACCGACCGTAATGCTTTCAATATTATAGCTTCTCTTTGAAAATAGATTGGTAATCCGGTTAAGTACGCCTGGCCTGTTAAGTACAGTCAGAGTGATTATTCCTTTCATGGCTTTACACCTTCCATTTCATGTAACCCTTTTCCTGGTGCGATCATTGGATATACATTTTCGCCAGGTTCAACACGTAAATCGAGAAGTACAGGCTCATTCAAGGCAAATGCCTTCTGGAGAACTGTTTTTGCCTCCTCTTCAGTGGATGCCTGGAACGCTTTGATATCATATGCGTCCGCCAGCTTCACGAATGAAGGCTGTACCGGAAACAGGCTATGAGAGTAACGTTCCTGATAAAACAGTTCCTGCCACTGCCTCACCATCCCTAACGCCTGGTTGTTGACGATAATGATTTTAATAGGAAGCTTCATCTCCGCTATTACCGCCAGCTCCTGGCTTGTCATCTGGAAGCCAGCATCTCCTACTACTGCGATTACCGTCTTTTCCGGTTCAGCAATCTGGGCACCAATCGCTGCAGGGACACAGAACCCCATTGTTCCAAGCCCTCCTGAAGTTACCCAGGCATGAGGCTTATTGAATGTATAATACTGGGCAGCCCACATTTGATGCTGGCCTACATCAGTAACCACGACTGCGTCACCTTTGGTATATTCATGAAGCAGCTCAATTACCCTTTGCGGCTTCAGGTTGTCGCTTTCGGTGTTATACCAGAGCGGATATTCTGCTTTCCACTTCGATATTTGATCCAGCCATTCATCAGATTCAGCCTTCTTGCCATTTTGTTCAACTAGCTGCGAGAGAGCCTCTTTAGCGTCCCCGACGACAGGTATTTTGGTCGGTACATTTTTTCCGATTTCAGCCGGGTCAATATCAATATGGGCGACTGTTGCCTTTGTGGCGAAATGCTTCAGGTTTCCAGTCAACCGGTCATCGAACCTTGCCCCAACGCTAATTAATAGATCACATTCAGACAAAGCCATATTGGCGGCATATTCACCATGCATGCCGGCCATTCCAATAAAAAGTCTGTGATCAGCCGGAAAACCGCCAAGGCCAAGCAGAGTGTTGACAACCGGAATACCCTGTTGCTCAGCATAAGCTATAAGAGATTCGGAAGCTTTAGCGTGAAGCACCCCTGCTCCAGCGAGGATAACAGGCCTTTTTGCGCCGGATACTGCTTCGACAAGCTTTCGAATCTGCAGATAGTTCGGCTGGATTTTCGGCTGATAACCTGGCAGATAAAGCTCTGGATTTTCATCCGCTTCCCCCTCCAAGACAGCCACATCCTTAGGAATATCGATCAGCACCGGTCCCGGCCTCCCGCTGGCAGCAATGTAAAAAGCTTCTTTTACAATCCTTGGGATATCCGAGGCTGTTCTTACCTGATAATTATGCTTTGTTATTGGGGTGGTTATCCCAAGGATATCCGCCTCCTGGAAGGCATCGGTCCCGATTACACTCGTCGCAACCTGGCCGGTGAATACTACCAAAGGAATGGAGTCGATCATCGCATCTGCCAGGCCTGTCACGATGTTCGTGGCTCCTGGTCCTGATGTGGCGATAACCACCCCTGGCTTTCCGGTAATTCTTGCATATCCTTCAGCTGCGTGGATTGATCCTTGCTCATGCCGGCAAAGGATATGTGGTATTCCAGCGTCATAAAGCTTGTCATAAATTGGGAGTACAGCTCCGCCTGGATAACCAAATATTACTTCTACTTTATGATTTCGTAGCGCTTCCATCAAAAAATCGGCACCGGCTTTTTTTGTTTTTTCACCCTTCTTCTCTGGAAGTACTGTCTTTTGATTCATTTTTTTGCCTCCCCAATAACTTTTTCATTATTTTTTTACAAATCATTTGTGCAAATTATCTAAAATCTTTTTCCAGGAACTGGCCATAGGCTTTCCTTAGGGTTTACTTGCTTTTTGACTGTAAAAAAAACAATATAAAAAGCCCCTCCACCCACATACGCCTGCAAGCAGCAAGCTAAAAGGGGTGAAAAGGCTTTGGGAACCAATCCACGGTACCACCCTTAATTCGCGCTAATAAAATGTGCGCGCACTTATGGACAGCTTATGCTATCCGTTTTGATAACGGGTGATGGTATTCACCCGTCCAGCTCTACTCGATTACTTTCAAGCTGAAACTCCGAGGTGAGTTCATTTCCCAGCTGCATGACCGGCTCTCAGCTAACCCGGCTCTCTGTACCTGCTTTTCTGGGAAACTACTTATCCTCTTCAACGTTTTTCGATATTATATGACTTGCGGGGCAGCCTCCGGATAATATACCGGCACCCCATCTTCGACTACTTTTTTCCTGAATACTTTAAGCAGCTTTTTTGTTGTCTCACCTGGTACACCCTCGCCAATCGTTCGTCCATCAACCTTGATGACAGCGATTACCTCGGCAGCTGTACCTGTCAAGAAAACTTCGTCAGCTACATAGACATCATGCCTTGTAAATGCCTGTTCCTTTACTTCATAGCCTAATTCCTTGGCAATTTCGATAATAGCACTTCGGGTAATACCTTCCAGTGCTCCAATATAACCAGGCGGTGTATAGATGCAGCCCTTTTTAACAATAAACACGTTATCTGCTGATCCTTCTGCTACATAGCCTTGATCGTTTAACATTAATGCTTCATTAACATTCGCAAGATGGGCTTCAATTCTTACTAATACATTATTCAAGTAATTCAGCGATTTCACCATTGGACTTAACACGTCAGGACGGTTTCTTCTTGTAGCAACAGTTACAATCTCAATTCCCGTTTCATAAAGATGTTTCGGGAATATGGCCAGTGGTTCAACAATGATGACAACACTTGGAGCTTTACAATTATATGGGTCCAGACCCAGATCTCCAATACCCCTGGAAATCACAAGCCGGATATAGGCATCTTTAATATTATTTCGTGCTACTGTCTCCAGAACTAGTCCAGTCAATTCTTCCTGTGTATGTGGAATTTGAAGCAAAATGGATTTTCCTGACTGATACAGGCGGTCCATATGTTCTTCCATTCTGTAGACATTGCCGCTATATACTCGAATTCCTTCGAAAATTCCGTCTCCGTATAAAAAGCCGTGATCGTAAACCGATACTTTTGCATCTTCTTTCGTTACGAAGTGGCCATTTAAATAAATCCATTGATCTGACAAAAAAGACACTCCTTTTAAGTGAAAAGCTTTAAACCAATAAAGCGGAAAAATAAAACCATGACTGGGCGTGAGTTTTATTGTGCAATTCGCTAAACTCTGGCTGTTTTTCTTGGTCAGCCATCCCTTATTTGTGGACTATATTACGCCCATTTTACAGGAGAGTCAATACCATTTTCGTGAATTATTTGACTATTTTGATTTATCGATTACTTTGTATCCGCTTACATATGCATCAGGACAACAAAAGTCCTTTTAAAAATTTTTTTGATTTTTTAAATTTATTAAATAATTACCTTCCTGCTCAATGGGGAAATACTTATATCGACACGCCATTATTTTGTGACAAAATTTCGAACAATTAAAAAAGAGATGACCGTTTATTCCATCTCTTAGGGATCATAAGCATCATTATTCTGTTTCATATATTCATCGACTTCCTGATTATTGCGCACGACCTTCGCAACTGTAAAGGATGAGATAATCATACTATCGTACCCATTGGGTAATATTGCGAGAAAGTCAGTCCAAAGTTTTGGTTGCATTTCTCTTTACACACAAAAAAAGAAAACCCCTAAAGAGGTTTTCCTTTCAATTAGCGTCCCAGGAGAGATTCGAACTCCCGACCGACGGCTTAGAAGGCCGTTGCTCTATCCAGCTGAGCTACTGGGACATATTTTATGTTTTTCAAGGACATTTTTGATTATAGTACTATAAAAATTGAAAGTCAACCCCATTTTTTGAACAATAGACAGAAAGATTTTCACTTTCTGTCTATTGTTACAATATCACTTAAAAATATACGTTTGGCTCAGTCCGTCAACAGAATTTCCTTCTAAATCATAAAAATTCACATTCACTTCATTGCCGCTGTTTTCTAAAATAACATATGTTTTTTCAGCCCGCATTTTTGGGAGACGAATGCTTCCAGGATTGATGAAGAGTGTCCCATTAATCATTTCTGATCCGGCTATGTGAGAATGGCCAAAGCAAACAATTTGTGCATCCACTTCTTCCGCTTTATAAGATAGGTTTATCAGTGATATTTTAACATTGTACAGATGCCCATGAGTAATATAAAAACGGAAGCCTTCCAGGTCCTCTGACAGCTGCTCAGGATAGTCTTTATCGAAATCGCAATTTCCCCTTACAGCAAGAAACCGTGACATCTCCGGACTGCCAAAAGGCAGTTCAGAATCACCACAATGGATCATTGCCTCTACCTCACCGCTGTGCCTTTCCTTAATATTGCTTATTTCATGAGTTAAGCCATGGCTGTCACTCATTATCAAAACTTTCATTGCTTCTCCTCTTCCTTCTGCAAAAAAGTTTCTAACAGCCCTTCCAGCTTCTTAAGAGCCACTGCCCGATGGCTGATGGCATTTTTCTCTTCTTTCACCAGTTCAGCCATCGTTTTTCCTTTTTCATCAATGAAAAATACCGGGTCATATCCAAAACCATTTTTTCCGGCTGGCTTTTCGGTGATTCGTCCTTCGACCGTCCCTGCAACCGTTACGGTTTGCTGATTGGGTGAAGCAAGCGCCAGGGCACAGTAAAAGCGGGCTGTTCGCTTACTTTCTGGTACTCCATCCAGCTCCTGCAGGACCTTTTCAGTATTGGCAGCGTCATTTTTCTCTTCTCCGGCATAGCGTGCAGAATACACACCTGGCTTGCCGTCCAGAGCATCCACAATCAATCCAGAATCATCACCTATCACAATAGTGCCAGTCTGCCTTGCAATTGTTTCAGCTTTCAAGATGGCGTTTTCCTCAAATGTTGAGCCTGTTTCCTCAACGTCTATTGAATCTTCTATATCCAGCAGAGTTTGAACCTTGTAACCCTTTGGCAAGAATAAGCTTTCGAATTCTTTTGCTTTCCCTTTATTCTTTGTGGCAATCAATACGGTTTTCATCATGCCTGGCCCTCGGCAGCCGGTTGTATTTTATCGGCGATTTCACCTAGTGCTTCCCTCTGGATTTCAAATAAATTCATTAACCCCTGCTGCGCTACATCAAGCAATTGCTGTAACTGGCTATAGGAGAAAGTTGCCTCTTCTCCTGTCCCCTGAAGCTCTACAAATTCACCGCTTCCCGTCATAATAATATTCATATCAACAAGGGCCGCTGAGTCCTCAACATAATTTAAGTCCAGAACGACACCCTGATTATCTAGAATTCCAACACTTGTGGCAGCCAGGAAATCTATTATCGGGAATTTTGCAATCCTTTTATCAGTATGTAATTTATTGAGTGCAATCGCCATTGCCACAAATGCACCTGTTATGGAAGCTGTTCTTGTTCCTCCATCTGCCTGGATTACATCACAGTCAATCCATACCGTTTTTTCCCCAATGGCTTTCAGGTCAACAATCGCTCTAAGTGCACGGCCAATCAGCCGCTGGATCTCCATGGTACGCCCTGTGATCTTCCCTTTTGCAGCTTCCCTGATTGTACGCTGGTTTGTTGCCCTTGGGAGCATGGAATACTCTGCAGTTATCCACCCCTTCCCCTCGCCTCTCATAAACGGCGGCACACGATCTTCAATACTCGCCGTGCAAATCACCTTTGTATCACCAACAGTGATTAAAACAGAGCCTTCAGGGTGCTTCAAATAATTTGTATCAATATGTATCTCTCTTAGTTGATTATGTACCCGTCCATCATTTCGCATAAAAAATTCCTCCTGCCTTACCGATTTTCGTTCTTATTCCCGGTACAATTTTTCTCAAACAAATAAGAGGCGGCTTTCGCCTACCCCTGCTATTCTCTATATAGTATATCAAAAAAATTTTTTTAAAAACTACCAGTGTTTACTTTTTCTGGACGCATTACTGGTTCGGATAGCGGTTTTCCTTCTTCGTTGACCAGTTCCGCCCTACCATTCACCTTAATTTCTACGCTCTCAATCCCTGTTTGTTCAGTTAATGACAGCACTAGAGCATCAAGCACCTGATTTGAAACTTTATTTTTTTCCTTGAAACTCCCTGTAATGGACTCATTAAAATTTAATGTAACCTTGCCATCGGCTACCTTTGGCTCATCGACAAGCTTGACATCAGGCATAAATAAATTCTCAAGGCTTGAAGCGTATGAAGGGCCCTTTACCAATTCATCAATCGCGGCTGCCACATTATCCTTTTTTGTTTCGCTGACCCTTCGTGTGACAGGCACATAGTAATAATTATCCTCTTCTCCACCAATATAATAAACAGTCAGCGCTTTAGTATTGGTGATATCTGCAACATTTTGGACATCAAGGTTGATACCATGTGCCCGCGATACACCTTCAGACACAGGAGTGCCATTTACAGGCATTTCATTTACATCGTGCCCGTTGATTCTCAGCTTGACCTTTTGCACGGAATCGAATTGTGTCAGTGTCCAAGTGATCGCTTGAAGGATTCGTTCTTCATCCTCTGCTTTATACTCTGAAAATTCCTTGGAGAAATCGGCAATTGCTTCTCCATCTTTTATATTCACATCTACCTCGGTGCCAGCAGGAAGCACTGCACGGAAGCCATTTGGCAGCATTTCTTCAACTGGACCATTTGATACAAGGTATTCCAGGGCCTGTTTAGCTATCCCTTCTGACTTTGGCAATACCATTGTCTGCGGAACTACATAACCATTCTTATCAATTAAATAAAGCTCCGTTTTCACAGTTCCTTGTCCAGCTTCCTTATTTGCTATTTGTCCCGTTTTACCATTGTCCCCGTTCGTATCCAGTTCCTTAGCATCATCGACATACGTAACAGCTTTTGGCGGATCTATTTTCTTAACCTCTTCTCCACCAAACAATCCGCAGCCAGTCAGCAGCACAGAAGAAGCTAGAATCGATCCAGCAATAGTTCCTCTTGTCACTTTGGACATTACAATCCCTCCCAAGACAGTTTGTACTACTATTTATACGAGCCTTGGGATAAATTAGACCGATTTAAAAAATTAAATAATTAATAGGAGCCATACCGCCCTGAAAAAAGGAACGACGATGTTAGTTCATTATCAAAGCGGAAAAACATCTAAAATCGCTACGCCTTATGGCCACGTTGGCACCAGAACACCCTCAAAAAGCTGCTGCTTAATTTCGTGCGGGGGTATTGATGCTGTACCGTGCCTTGTCCTGTACCTCGGATCTCTACCACTTTCGTTATCTGCAAATGCTTTCTTTATAACGAAAAATCCCCTGCCGTTTAAAGTGTACCCTTTGTAAAGGACAGTCTTAAAAAAAGCTAGGC